>CAYRRM010000040.1:0-18956 GCA_964426675.1 uncultured Lentisphaera sp. | reverse complement strand
TTTTTTGCTTATTTCATGAACGTAGGATTTGGTAAATTTCTTATTTTTGAGATGCGATTTTGAATTTATCTTGTTAAGATGCCTGTAAATAGATGATTTTGACAGGTTAGCCCCATTGTTGACTTGGAGACGAGGGATTGCTTCTTTTTTGAACTATTCTGAGGCGAAGATCAAGAAAGTCGGGCTTAGATGGAAATTCTCAAGTCAATCTTTCGCCTTTTAGGGCTGAAAAAAGATTAGATTAATGCTCATCTGTAATGTAGAAATATTTCGCTTTGTTTATCCTAAAAAGAGCAATTGAAAATTGTTTTTATTTTTACGCAGATGAAGGTTGTTATAGATTATGCTCCATTAAGCTTTTAGGTTGACGATTTTTACGGATTTTCAAGCTGCGAGGGATTGTCCGCATTTATCGTCTCTACTTCATTAACTTCGACTAATAGTTGCTACAGCTTCGACTCGTTGCCTGTTATATCTACGGCAAATGTGCCCAACTGTTTAATTTAGATTAAAGTCTTGTTGACTGATTGAACTGCAAAATTTAGGTTAAATTCTAAATCGTTTAGATATTCTTTCGATACCTCCACGCGAACCATAGAAAGATTTAAATGTTTTGCTTTTTGGGTCCCAGAGCGGTTTTAGAGGGTACGGGTATATTGGGATTTCCATCTCAACTTCATTACCGATAATACGTAAACCTTTAATGAAATCAGGAGCTATTTCTTTTTCTCTCCATTGAATTAAAAGCTCAAGAAAATCAGGAATCTTATTTATTCCTGGACTTGAACTACCATGGCTTGCTCCAGGTATTATATAAAATCTTGAAAATGATTTTGCTTCCTCAAGAGAACCACAGTGTTCAATAACTCTTTCATAATAATCCAAAGTTGCGTGATATGGCACACATGAATCTGCGGAACCTGAAAATATTATTAATTTGCCTGAATTTTTTTTGAATTTACTTATATTATGATTTTCTGCGTTTAAGTAAGATACAAGAGATTCAGCGTAAAAATCTATATCTTCCGCAAAATTAATATCCATTATGGATTTATCTTTACCAAAAACCCATTTAAATAAATATAGATGCCCGTGTGCGATATCAAAAGAACTACCAGGCGGTATACCATTGAATATACGTTCTCCTGTCAATTTATGTGTAGGGCCATCGAATAATTTCCATAGGGCATTTATGTGTTTTCTGGTTAGAGAATTATCTCTTTTCTTTGCAATTTTTATAATGGTTTTTAAATCATCTGTGCTACATCTGGGATCAGATATGAATTTACCTGCAATTTGCGGTAACTCTTTTGGAGCCATATATTCATTTGCTCCTGCTATTATGTTTTTTTGTTGTTGTTCAGAAAAAGGACATTTATTTAATATCTGCTCATTCCATAGAAAGTATGCATGTAAAGGCACGCGAGAGTGGGCTGGTAGACCTGCTATAATTCCATCGTAGTCTTCTGGATAACGTTGGGCTTCCTGAAGAGCCTGTTGTCCTCCTGTTGAAACCCCGCTAAAATAGGAAAATTCCGGTAGGATACCGTAGTAGATTTCAATAATTTGTTTGGATACGACGGTCATCAAATGGGTGGCGCGATAACCGAAATCTTTCCAGACGGCGATATTCTGTATTCCTGAATCCGGTGATGGAGCAGTTCCCATGTCAGTTGTGGCAGCAGCAAACCCACGACTCAGAGGCTCCAAAAAAACTTCAGTATTGATATTTCCTGCGGCTCCGCCATTTCCAAGTCCAAGAAATTTTTTATTCCAGTTTCGGGGATCTGGCAAAGATAGCTCAACTTGAATATTTGATTTTTCTTCTGGTTGAATTAGAAGTTTTACGACTGTTCTTGGTGGCAAGTTAATCACAGTATTTTTCTCTTTGTTTTCAATAACAGTAGAGGGAAAATTTTGAACTGATGTAATCTTAGAATATTCTATTTTTATGTTTTTTAATAGAGATGTAATGGTATGTTCAGGCATAATTTTTATATTTTTATATGATTTGTTTGTATTAAAAGCCAAATAACTTTTGACAAATATCGAAGATATCAATTACTCCTATGTGAGAGTTTGTTCTACTTTCTTTTACTGCCACCAATGGAGACGATATTTTCAATGGATTTTGAATTAAGTTGATAACTTTTTCTTCAGATTTTATTTCTTTTAAAGGTCTAAGAATATCTAAGACCTTCATTTTTTCCCAGTCTTTTTCATCAATATCAAAGATTATATCGTAGATAGAAATAAAACCAATCCAGTTTTCTGATTTATCCTGAGTTTTTTTTACTAAAATTCTTGAAAGCCTTGTTTTTTGGGACAAAAGATATGCATCTTTTAAGGTTTTATTTTCGTCGATTTCTACAATATTTTCTCTTTTTATCATAAAATTTATAGCCTTCAGATTCTGAATATACAATGAACTATCAATGATTCTTGCTATTGATTTATCAAGTAATCCTGATTTTTCACTTTCTCTTAATAAAAGTAAAAAATCTTTTCTGATGATGGACTTATTATCTTGAGCTATGTTTTTTTTCATCGCTAACCTGTTAATCCACATTGTATACCATGAGAGAATGTGAGCTGGGATGTAGAAGATGCAATAAGTTAAATAAAATATAACTGCAAATCTTCGTGTTCTTGGGTATGGGAATTGACGGAACCAATCTTTTGGAATAATTTCTGCATTGAGAAGTATTAGAGACATAAATAGTCCTGTGAGGAAAAATGCGAATTCACCATCAAAACCGAAACTCACTACAGTTTTTTTTGCCATATTTGATGAGCATACAACACAAATATTTGTGCCTAAAAGCGTTGTAGCAAGTAATAATGATGGATTATTAATGAAAAACATTAGTATTTTCGCAGATTTTTCTCCGTTTTCAACGCCGTGTTTTACGCGTGGCTTTAAAAGAGAAATAAGGCCAGTCTCCATACCACTGAAGAACCCCTGAAGTAAAATAAAAAAGATAGTTGTAAATAGATATATCATCATAATTATATTATTTCTTTTTTTTCTGTATATTTATTTCAAATCGAGTTATATGTTTTTTGCTTATTTCTTTGATTTTTACAGTTGCATTACCTAATTGGACTTCATCGCCTTCGGAAGGGAAATCTGATAAAATCTCAATAATGGCGCCATTTAAAGTACTTGCTTCTAAGGTTGGTATGGATAAAGACGGTATTTTCTCTTTTAAGTCTTCCAATAAGATGTTTCCTTTCAATTCCCATGTAGAATTATTTATCTTTTTTATAAGAAAATTTGATTTTTCAAATTCTTCACTTATTTCACCAAAAATTCTTTCATAAATATCTTTTTTGGAAATAATCCCTGTTACGCCTCCAAATTCATCTATTGCAAGTGCCGCAGGAACTCTTTTTTGAAAGAAAATAGGCAAAGCCTTTTTTAAAGTCGTCCCTTCTGGAATATATGTTACATTGAAACAAGAGTCACTTTGAAGCCAATTCAAATTATTATTTGCAAGATTAAGGAAAAATCGTTTTGATGATAGGATCATTTCTGCATCATCAATGGAACTGTTTACAACTGGAATGAATTTTTGTCTTGATTTTCTTATTATTTCTTTTACTTCCTCTATAGTCATTGTTTTTTTGATGCAATGTATTTCCATTCTGTTGTTTACTAATTTTGATATTCTGAATTCATTGAAATCAAGTATTTTTTCAATGATTTTTTTTTCAGAATCGCTGAATGCATCAATATCTGCAGCCATCTCTATGAAGGAATAATATTCTTCATGTGATAATGGGGGTTGTTGTTTTCTTCCAATCTTATTCCATATAAGAGAGTGAAATTTTTCTACCAGAATGATTAAAGGCATAACAGTTTTTTTGTAGTACCATAAGGGTAAAGCTACTATATTTGATATCTTTTCTGCATTTAGTATAGCGAGTGCTTTCGGAGTAACTTCACCTCCAAGTAATAGAATAATTAAGGATATAAAAAGAGAAATAATAAGAGATAAAATAGGGGATTTACTAAAATGCATAATTATTCCGTTTATACAAATGCTTAGAGAAGCATTCATAAACATATTGCCAAGTACTATTGCAATAAGAGTTCGCTGGTAGTCATTCATGAGTTCAACAATACATTTACGCGTATAATCATCTTGACTTGAATAATCAAGTATGCGTGCCCTGTTTAATGAAAAAAGCGCTGTCTCGGCTCCGGAAAAAAAAGCGGAAAAAAAAACAAAAATAAAAGCAAGAAAAATATGAAAGATTATATAATTCATATTTTGATTAGTGTATAGAAAATTCTGAAATTATTTTCAAAGCCGATTCAGCTGGGTTATTGGATTTTATTATAGGTCTGCCAACGACTAAATAATCGGCACCTTCTTTTACTGCCTGTGCTGGAGACATTATCCTTTTTTGATCATCCTTAGATAATTCCCATGATGGCCTTATTCCTGGTACGACTGTGAGAAAAGCTTTCCCAAATTGTTTTTTTATCATTGAAATTTCATGTGAAGAACAAACGACTCCATCTATTCCAGATTGATAGCTGATTTTTGCCAGATGGATAACGTGTTCTGATATTTTATAATCATCATTTCTATTCATAGCATTTGAAAATGAGGATTGGTCGAAACTTGTTAGGACAGTTACTGCTATTACAATTGCTTCAGGATTTCTTGTTTTTGCTTCTTCAACTGCTGCTTTCATCATATTCACGCCGCCTGATGCATGAATATTTAACATATCAACTCCCATATTCATGGCATTCTTTACCGCTTCTTTTACAGTATTTGGAATGTCATGGTATTTTAAATCCAGAAATACTTTCTTTTCTTTTTTCTTCAGAAAATTTATGCAAGGAGGGCCATATTTTGTAAATAATACACTTCCGATTTTATACCATCTTACCGTATTTTCGAGCTTATCGCAGAGGGATTTACAATCATCTAAATTTTCCATATCCAATGCTATTATGAGTTCAGGCATTTTTATTCTCCCTTTATTTTTCTGATTATTAAAACTGGAGATGAGGGTGTTATTTCTGATTGTGTTGGCTCTTTATCTTCCATGTACGCTTGTGCTTGTTTTGCGCAGTCTATAAGAAATTCTGATGAAACAAAACGATCATCTTGTTTTTCTGGAGGGGTTTGTAGCATTTTTAGAACCTGTTTTGTTTCTTCTATGATATCTTTATTTTTTTTAGTGATTTCAACCAGTGCCCATGCTGCACCACCTCTTACTTGATCCATATCGAATACAGGTCCCATTTCGGTTGGAATAGTTTTTTCAAGGGCAGCTTTTTTCAGGGCTTTTACTATTTCGTTAGGAGCTGTAATTTGGGCTGATGCAGCCTTTACGGCTGCTGAACGTATGAGATAATTTTCTTTAACTCTTTTTAAATTTTCAACGATTGTTTTTATAAAGAAACTATCACCGATCTCATATATAGCCATTGATGCTTCTGCTGAAACTTCAGGTTCTTTATCGAGAGCCAAATCCGCAATTATATTAAAAGTATTTTGTACCTTTATTTGTCCCAGGGCATACGCCACTGCAGTTCTTACAGACTTATCATTATCTTTTGCGAATTTCGCAATTTCATCAGCGGCTTCTTTATATTTGAGCCTTCCAAGCGCAATTGCGGATCTCCTCCTTATTTCCGGTATATTAGTTTCTAAAATAATTTTTCTAATTTTCTCAGCCGATGGCTGATATTTTAATTCTCCTAAAACGCGAATTGCTGAAGCAGTAGCATTATTGTCATTGAGTTTGTCTAAAACTTTAGAAAGATATTCATCTCCTATATTTAAAGCTATTAAGCCATTTTCGGCTTCTGTTCTTACGAGATAATCTTCATCCCCTAATCTTGAGATTATAGCATTTACAGCATCTGGTAAAGAAGGTGATTCCGAAAGTGACTTCACCGCAAGATATCTTATCGCTGGAACAGGATCCGATGCGAGTTTGAGCAAATAAGACAATCTCTCTGTTGAAAATTTTGAGCCAGCAACAGTGTGTCTAATTCTTGTATCAGGATCTTCAGAAAGCTTTGCAAGTAGTGAATGACCAGCATCAGTACGTCTGGCTAAAGCGCCTGCAATTGAGATTTTTTCTTCAATAGTTCCTTTTTTTAGAGTTTCTATTATCAATATTTCCTCATCTGGTTTTTCTGTTATATCTGTCAATAAAGCAAGAACGAACTGTTTTTGGAAAGATGGAATATTGTTTATCAACGAGTTTAATTTGTCTTTTTTGCATAAATCCTTCCTGAGAGAGGATAATTTATTCCATACGATTCGTGCAACGAATTCGTCTTGTTCTCTCTTTAAAAAATCAAAAACGTCATCAGTAGAAGATGCAGAATCGAGATATAGATAAGCAGAATAGCCTCTTAAGGACGGAATCTCTGACTTCATCATTTCTTTTAATAATGGGATGTTTGAAAATTTGAGTGATTTCGTATAAAAGGCGTGTAATATATCGGAAAGGACGATAGGATCTTTTTCTTTTTCCGCCATCAAGGTTAGGACTTTTTCCATTGATGGGTTTTCACATTGATAGAATGATTTTACAATTCTTGAACGTATATTAGGGTCTTGAATTTGCAAATAAAAGTCTCGTTGTTCTGTCAATTGTTCGTTAGTTATAAAAGTTGGAACATTATATGCAGTATTTTCTGTGGTAAAATAACTTTCTTGCCATATCGGTAAGAGGAAAGGATAGAAAGTTAAGAGACGAAAGACTTTGATAAAATTAGTTTTCTTTTTTATTTTCATAAAACCTCATCTTTTGAATTCGATCTCTCATAATATCTGCCAGCACAGAAATATAAAATATCGGCATTAATAATAAGATTTTTTGCCAGTCAGAGAGTTTTAAAAAGTAGAAATATACACCATAGCTATCACTTTTTCCATAAAACGACGCAAATATAAACGCTGTTATAGGGGCAAATAAGCCATATAGAGATATTAACCGTGCATATTTGGCTAAAAAATGAAGTTTTTCAGAATTTATTAATGATGCAGTTTGTATAAGTAAGCCTGAAAAATTTATTAAATAAAAAATATTTGAGAAAATAAATAGGTTAAAGATTATATAAAAATACATATTCTCAGGAAAAGTAAGCCACCATTGCATAAAGGGGGCAAGAAAAAGCAAGATTAATGAAAATAGAGAGCACATGTAGGAATAAAAAATAAAATTTCCATTTGTTGTGTTTTTTCTTAAAAAACAATAAAATTCATAAGATGAGAGAAAAATCATAGCGTATGGAATGATATAAATGTATTGCACAATAGAGAATGGTAGAAAAAAGAATTTCTTTAAATATAAAGAAAAGTAAAGAAAAATAAGTGAGTAGAAAAATACAGAGAAATGTTTATATACCTGATAGAATGTTTGTATATGATTCATCTTTGTAAAAAAGAAAATTGATTTTTATTATTTTTAATGTATTATTCAGCTTATTTCCTGAAAACTCAAATATGAAAGTAATTTTATTGCTCTTATTTTCAAATATTTTTATGACTTTTGCCTGGTATGGTCATCTTAAATATAAGAATACTCCATTATTGGTTGCGATTTTCGCAAGTTGGGGTATAGCGTTGATAGAATATTGTTTTCAAGTTCCGGCGAATAGAAGTGGGCATGCTTATTTTACGGCTGCACAACTTAAAACTTTACAGGAAGTAATTACATTGATTGTTTTTTGTGCTTTCTCTGTGCTCTACTTAAAAGAGGACCTTAGATGGAATTACATAGTCGGATTTCTGTTTATTTTGCTTGCTGTATTTTTTGTTTTTAAAAAGTGGTAGAATGGAAAACACTATTAAATATTTTTTCGTATTCAGTACAAATTAGTTCTTTTTTTCATTTTTAACAAAGATATTATTTATCTTTTGTATGAGCTCGTTTTTTGTAAATGGTTTTGTCAGGAAATCATTTCTATTATCTTTTAAGAGATTTTGAAAATTATTTGTTTCATCATTTGAGTAGCCTGATATAAATAGAACTTTTAAATCTGGATAAATTTTACGTATTTCGTTGACAAGCTCCTGTCCATTCATTTCCGGCATAATTACATCAGTTATTAATAGTTGTATCTTTTTTTTCTTTTCTTCGATGATTTCCAGAGCATTACGCGGTGAATTTGAGGAAAATACTTTATAGTTTAGATTTTCAAGAGTAAGCTTTATAAATTCAACTATCGCTGGCTCATCTTCTACAACAAAAACAGTTTCTTCTTCACCTGGCTTTATAGATATGTTTTCATCTGTTGTTTTTTCGATTTTTTCTATTCTTGGAAAAAAGACTTTAAAAGAAGAACCTCTTCCTGGCTTGCTATATACTGTTATGAAAGCATTATTCTGCCTCACAATACCATAAACAATGGATAAACCGAGCCCAGTTCCTTTTCCAATATCTTTTGTGGTAAAGAACGGGTCAAATATTTTATCAATTATATTTTCAGGGATACCACAGCCATTGTCTGTAATTGATATTGCGACGTAGTCTCCTGGGGTTGCTCCATCTATTCCGCGACAGTAAAGCTCATCAACTGTAATATTCTCTGTTTGTATTAGGATTTCTCCATTGCTATTCCCTATTGCATCTTTTGCGTTTACACATAAATTTGTAATAATCTGGTCAATTTGGGATGAGTCTGCATAAATATTCCATGAGGATGATGGCTTCCATATAATTTTTATGTTTTCACCAATTAATCTTTTTAACATTTTCAATATATTTTCAATTTCTTCATTAGGATTAACGATTTTTGGAGATATTGGTTGTTTTCTTGCAAAAGTTAGGAGTTGTTTAGTTATGTCAGCGGATTTTTTTGCGGCTTTAAAGATTTCGTTAAGATTATTTTGAATACTTTGGTTATTTTTGGTTTCCTCCATAGCAAGTTCGCAAAATCCGATGATAACGCTCAACATATTGTTAATATCATGTGCAATTCCGCCGGCGAGTTTGCCGATAGTTTCCATCTTTTGTGTCTGGTGAAGTTGTTTTATGAGCGTTAATTTTTCCTCTTCAAGTCTCTTCGCTTCTGTAATATCTTCACCAATTGAAAGGACCATTTTGAATTTGTTGTTTTCCTGGATTACGGTATTTGACCATCTAATGAGTTTTTCTGAGGCATTTTTGGTTAAGATAGGATTTTCATAATTATGAGAGATAGCCTTTTCTTGAACAACCTGATTCCAGACCTCCCATAATTGCTTTTTTTGATTTTCAGGAATAAAGATGTCTATCCAGGGTTTTCCTATGACTTCATTAGCCATATAACCAGTAATTTTTTCGGCAAATTTATTAAATATGATAATTTTTGAATTTTCTCCAAGAGCGACGATTATAACTGGTGCAGATGAAATTATTTTTTCAGCCCATTCTTTCTCTTCTAATATTTTTTTTTCATAATTTTTTTTCTCTGTAATATCTGAAAATATACATGCAAAGTGCATTGGTTTTGGTGAAAATGCATTTACTATGAACCACTTGTTCAACACTCCAGAATACTCCTCAAAAAGTTGTGGTTTACCTGTTAATGCAACTTCCCCATAGCGTTCTATCCATATCTTTTCAAGTTTCGGGAAGATTTCAAGTATCGTTTTTCCTAAAATATCTTCTTTTCTCAGTCCTGTCATCTTTTCAAATGATGGGTTGACATCGAGAAATCTGTAATTAATCGGCGTGCCATTTTCATCTGTTATTATTTCGTGAAGAGCAAAGGCATCCATCATTTCTCTAAAAAGTAACTTATAATTTTCAGATAATGAATTTAATAATTTGTTGAGTTGGATTTTATGCAAGGCAAAAGCTATATCTCCTGCAAGTTCTTTGAAAAGATTTTGTTCTTCTAAATCTTCTGAATATTCCTTAGATAGGAGAACGGAAATAACTCCATAAATCTTACTTTGAAATTTTAGAGCAATAGAAAAAGAAGATGTATTGCTATATTCTTTTAAAGGGCATTCTTTACACTGCTCTTGAGAAGTATTTGTAATTATAATATCTCCTGTTCTCAGAGATTCTTTAAGGCAAATAGCATTCCCTGATAATAAAAATTTTTTTAACAAAGGCGTAATGTTACTATTTTTGCTCGAAACTGCAACGTGTTGTATTTTTTGTGGATTATCTTCTTCGAATAATATTATCCATGCTAATTCGTATCCCATGCTTTCAGTAAGGTTGACGCAAGCTTTTTCTATGATATTAAATGAATCCTCTTCAATCACAATCATCTGATTGACATTTCTAATTCCACGAAGGACCTTATTTAAGTGCTCAATTCTTTGTATTAGTTGATGATGGCTACTTTCTTTCATGATATTATAATTATAAAAAATGATGATTAATTAATCGCTGATTTCAAGGGAAACATCAAAGTCCATTGGGCCTGAAGGCGGAGGAGGAAGGTTTGTTAATTTTTTTAACAGGTCCTCAATTGATGCATCCATTGCTGTATTGTTGCTCCTTGATTTTATAGATGAATGTAATACACGTCCGGAGACGTCAACAGATATTGTGACCAACACAAATGGCCGCTCACCTTTAAGCTCAGTTTTTGAAGGTTGAGCCCATAAATCATAGAGATAAGCTGAGACTTTATCATAATAATCCAATACCTGTGAATTTGAATTCTGAGGACTTTGCCTGGAACTTGTTTTTATTTGATTATTTATCTTTGTTAGAGATTCCTTTATCTTATTTGGGTCAATAGTTGGAATTTTTTGAGCTTCTCTTTTTACTATCTCTTTAGATTTTGTTATATTCTTTGGATCAATTGGGGTCCATTTTGGTTTCTCAATAGGTTTTAAAGGTTTTTTTATCTCTTTTTTCTGTTTTTGAACAGGTTTTTCAACGATTTTTTTGAGCGGTTTTGGTTCTTCAACTTTTGGCTCTGGCTTTTCAATTTGATTATGAACAGGTGGTTTTGGTGTTGGTGGAGTTGGTGGAGTCTTTTTTTCTTCAAAGAGATTAGATGCTTTTTCTATATTTTTGGATTCTTCAATGAGTTTTACCGTGATTATCGGTTCTCTTTTAGGTTTAAAAAATTTTTGGAGATAGTCGAAAAAGAAGGGTAATAGAAAGAAAAAAATATGTCCAATAATTACAAAGTAAAAAACATTTCTTTGAATTTCTTTGCTGAGAGATAATTCTCGAGAGCTATCTGCTGACTTAAGAAATAAATTATACGCGGTTTTATCTGATATTTTCACAAGGCTGTCGTAGTTTATTTTGCTATTTTTTGATAATATATAACGAATTAAAAAAAAATAAATATAAACTTCTTGCAAAAAATGAGATTTAAGTTAGATTTCGAAAAAAATCCAATAATTTGAGGTAAAAAATGAAAGCTGATTATAAAGTTGCTGATATTAAATTAGCTGAGCTTGGTAGAAGAAAAATTGAAATGGCTGAAAAAGAAATGCCAGGGCTTATGGCAACACGTGAAAAATATAAAAAAGCAAAACCCTTAAAGGGAAAAAGAATTACCGGAAGCCTTCATATGACAGTAGAAACAGCGGTTTTGATTGAGACATTAGTAGAACTCGGTGCAGATGTACGTTGGTGTTCATGCAACATATTTTCAACGCAAGATGAAGCTGCCGCAGCTATTGCGGCAAAAGGTATTCCTGTTTTTGCATGGAAGGGAGAAACGCTTTCTGAGTATTGGTGGTGCACTGAGCAGGCTTTAAGCTTTCCTGGTAATAAAGGACCTCAATTGGTGGTAGATGATGGAGGGGATGTTACATTGATGATTCATCGTGGATATTATGCAGAAGAAAATCCCGAAATCCTTGATAAAAAGGCTTCAGGTGAAGATGAGATCGAATTAAACAACGCTTTAAAGAAGATATTGAAGGCCGATCCTGGCAGATGGCATAGATATGTAAAAGAATGGGAAGGAGTTTCCGAGGAAACTACTACCGGGGTTAACAGACTTTACCAGATGATGGCAGAAGGAAAGTTACTTGTTCCTGCTATCAACGTGAATGATTCAGTAACTAAATCAAAGTTCGATAATTTATACGGTTGTCGTGAATCCCTTGCAGATGGGATAAAAAGGGCAACAGATGTTATGATTGCAGGAAAACTCTGCATGATATGTGGTTATGGAGATGTAGGAAAGGGATCCGCTCAATCAATGCGTGGTTTTGGCGCTCGAGTTATTGTAAGTGAAATAGACCCTATTTGCGCATTACAAGCAGCTATGGCTGGTTATCAGGTGGCAAGAGTTGAAGATGTTGTTGAAGATGTTGATATCTTTGTTACTGCTACTGGTAATAAAGATGTGATTACATTTGAACATATGAAGAGGATGAAGGATCAAGCAATTGTCTGCAATATCGGACACTTTGATAATGAAATTCAGGTTTCAAGGCTCGAAAATTGTAAAGAGGTGAAAAAGGTTAATATAAAACCACAGGTTGATAAATATATTTTTCCTGATGGACATTGCATTTATATTCTTGCAGAAGGTCGCCTTGTTAATCTGGGATGTGCCACAGGTCATCCGAGTTTCGTGATGAGCAACTCTTTTACAAATCAAACTCTTGCACAAATAGATTTAGCTCAGAATAAGAGAGCCCCTGGCGTATACAGATTATCTAAGAAATTAGATGAAGAAGTAGCAAGGCTTCATCTCGATAAACTTGGAGTAAAACTTACCAGATTGACAAAAAGTCAAGCAGAATACATTGGGGTTCCTGTTGATGGCCCATATAAGCCAGAACATTACAGGTATTAGTCCATTTTTCTGGAGAGATAAAAAATTATCATCTTCTCTCTAAATTCAAGGCAATTCAAGATTGTCAACGAGTTCTTCAATCTTTATTGGAATATGCTTTTTCATCGAGTGGTTTGCTGCTATTCCGGTTAAAATAGACCATGCACCACTGCGATGATCAGCAGCTCTTTTTAGTTTGTCTTCGGATTGTTTTTCAGGTTCGAAGATATCTGATAGCATTATTGGATCCCCACCTCCATGCCCTCCTTCTGATTTTTTTATTTCAACACTATATGCAGGCTTCCAGTTTGGATATATTTTTATCCATGTGCCTTCCGGGCGAAGAGCCCCTTGTACTGATTCATCTCCACTTGTGTATACTGATTCTTCGCATTTATGTTCGAGTCTTCCTCTGGTACCATTAAATGAAATTATATATCCCTCCCATGATACGAATGCATTTAAAGAATATGACATTTTTGTTCCATTTTTATAATCAACAATTACGTTCATGCAATCTTCTATATCCATATCGGAACTAAAAACACATCGATCTCTGAAATATCCATCAAATTTCTCATTTTTTAGATATAGTTCTCTTAAAGATGCCGTTTTGTTAAGGTCAAAATAGAAATTACATTTTTTCTTTTCCGGGCAGTCAAGGCAACGTTCCGAACGATTCTTCAAACCATAGAATCCTGCGGTTTCAGGACGATAAAACTTACGATCCCCACTTGCAAATACTCGTTCTGGTACTGTGTTCAACCACCAGTTAACCAGATCAAAGTGATGAGTGGCCTTGTGAACCATTAAACCTCCCGAATTTTTTTTCCATCTATGCCATCTGCGAAAGTAATCAGCACCATGACTGAGATTTAGCATCCAGTGAAAATCTACAGACAAAATATCGCCTATGATTCCTGTCATAAGCAGTTCCTTCACTTGACTTCGAACTGGAGCGTAGCGATAATTAAAAGTTACACGCACTTTCCTACCGGTTTTTTTTTGTGTTTCAAGTATGCGTTTACATTTTTTTTCATCGATAGTCATTGGCTTTTCTGTTATTACATCAAATCCATTTTCGAGAGCCATACAAATATATTCATCGTGAAAAGAGTCTATCGTTGTAACGATTAGTTCGGATACTGAAAGGGCTGTCATTCTGGAGATTAATTCTTTTGGATGACATCCTTCTGGTTCATAACCAGCCCATTCTTTCGCCTGCATTTTCGCTTTTTCTATTCTTCCTTCATTAATATCAGATACGAGAGCTATTTCACATTTTTCCCTATATGTTTTGCATATAGCTGATAGATACATGTTATGCCTTGCACCGAGACCTATAATTGCGTACTTTTTTTTCATTTTTACTCCTTTTTTTTGTTGAATAATTATATTTGTTAGCTTTTTAAGCTGACTTTCTTATTACTAATTTCATTGGCAATAAGATTAATTTTTTATGTATTTCTCTTTTATTATTTATTTTTTCATTTAAAATTTTAGCTGCCAGTTCACCAATCGCCGCATTCGGTTGGGCAAGTGTAGTCAGCGGAGGCGACGCAAGTTTCGCGAACGCTCTGTCATCAAAGCCTATAACAGAAATCTCATCAGGAATTTTTACCGCATTTGCATTTAAAATCTGTAATAACTCCATAGCCCATGCATCACTAAAAACAATTATGCCAGGATTTTTAGCTATATCATTTAGAACTTTTTCTGGAGTTTCATAAATTAATGGTTTGATTTTATGGGCCTTTAATGCAGTATAATACCCTTGAAGTCTTTCTTGTGATGCAGCACCTTCAGGACCAAGGTAAGCAATTTTTTTTATCCCTTTTGAAAAAAGGTAATCCACAGCATCATAAATCCCTTTTGCCCTATCAAGCTCCACACATGTTATTCTTTTATCTCTAATCCCCACCCCGATAGATGGATATTTTAAAAGTTCTGAAGGAAAAATCCCTCCTGAAAAAATTGCAATACCTGCTGGCCTTAACTCTTTTATATGTTCAATAATTTTTACTTCATTCTCTCCATAATGGGAAAATAATACATTAACCCTGTAACCAAATTCTCTTGTCTTTTTTTCAAATGAAGCCAATTTCTCTATATGCAATTCATCATAACTCCCAATTATTACGGCAATATCATAGGTTTTACCGGTTTTTAATGTTCTGGCGGCAATATTTGGCACGTAATTTAATTTCTCAAGAACTTTTTCTACTTTTTTTCGTGTCATTTCTGATACATTTTTTTGTTTTCTTATAACGCGTGATACCGTGCGAATTGAAGTTCCTGCGTGTTTTGCAATTTCTTTAAGGGACGCCATTTCTTCTACCTTATTTATTGAATTTTATTGATAATAATAGCATATTTGCCAACGTTGGCAAATTTTTTTTTGAAAAAAATTTAAAAAAATCTTGTACAAAAAAAAAGCAATTTAAAGGGAAGCTTATCCCTGAATGATATCTGTTATTACTGTTGATGCACAATATACAGCAAATATAGCCGGCATATAGGATATGGAACCTATAGGAGAACCTGCTTTTATTTTCTTGTATGGAATTATATTTTTTTCAGGAGAGAAAACGACTTTTACTCCGCCTCTTATGCCGAATTTATGAAGGCGTTTTCTTACAAGTCGTGCAAGTGGGCACTGAAAACTTTCTTCGATATCGCAACAGCGAACAAGGGAAGGGGATATTTTTTCTCCAGCTCCCATAGAACTTACTATTCTGATTTTTCTTCTCACACAATTTTCTATCAAAAAAACTTTGGGCGAAAGTGTATCTATTGCATCTACTACATAATTATAATCTTCGGATAGAATTTCATTAGAACTATGTTCATTGAATTTTAATTGGAAAACCTTTAAAAATAATTCTGGATTTATTTCTAAAAGCCTCTCCTTCATTACTTCAGTTTTTTGTTTTCCTTCCGTTGAAATAAGAGAAGGGATTTGTCTATTACGATTGCTTGGTCTGATTCTATCATAATCGCATATGGCAATTTTCCCAATCCCAGCTCTGCAGAGAAATTCAACGCAAAAAGAACCAACACCTCCAAGCCCTACTATCAGAACAGAGGAATTTGCGAGTTTCGCAACTCTATCTTTGCCTAAGAGAAGGATAGTTCGGTCCTGCCAGTTTTCTTCTGTATGATTTTGCGTTGTCATTTTGAGAAAAACGCTATTGAAACATAGCTAACGCAATGTGAAATATCTCCGCTGATGTCTGCAGAATTCGTATAATCGATTAATTCGGTTTTTATTTTTTGCCTGTCAACACTTTTTTCAAGTGTTTTGAGCAGAATTTTTATTGGTTTTTCACCACAAATGGTAGCTTCAGTTTCTTCAATATAATTAGAAAAAGCTGTATAATTTATGTCTAAAATCTTCTCTACAGCTCCTAAATCAAGTTTTTTTATTTTTTCAATTATATTTCCTGTAGAAAATGGAAGGTAACCAAAGGAAAGACCATAATGCGTGAAATCCGAACTTATAATCCAGATTGTTTCTTCATTCCAGAAGGTTGACAATATATTTGCAATCTCATCTGTAATGTGATCATCAATCATTCCGCAAATTAATGGAATGATTCGTATTTTTGGTTGAACTACCTGGAGAAAAGGCAGTTCCACTTCAAGAGAATGTTCGTTAGCATGTGCGCGTTCAAGAGATTGAATATAATTTGATTTTTTTGCTATTTTTGCAAGAGAATCCTTATCTGTTTCAATTTCTCCCAAAGGTGTGGCAAAACTATCAAAATTACTGTATGCCAGACCATAAAAACGATATCTATGAGAAGGCGCAATTATTAAAGCTCTTTCATAGCTTTTTTCTTCGAGTAGAGAGAATGCCTTTGCGGCAGTTTTTCCTGAGTAAATATAACCTGCATGTGGAACAATTATCGCCCTTGTTTTTAAATCTGTCTTTTTCTTTTCTTTCGCATCCTTGAGGAAGGTTAATATTTGATTTTTTAGTCGTTTGGGCTCATAATCGTAGAATTGTCCAGCTACAGCTGGTTCTCTAATAGAGCGATATTCTTTCATAATTTTAACTTGGCCTTTATTTTTTCCGCAAACTCATTCTTTTCAATGTCTGAATCATATTTGAGTTGTCTCCAATTCCAATGGAAACCATCTTCCGGATGGCGTGGAACAACATGCATATGTACATGCATAACTACCTGTCCAGCACAGGTCCCATCAGATAAATGCAGATTAAAACCATCAACATCAAGAGCTCGTTTAAAAGCTACTCCTATTCGTCCTGCCAGATATGTGATTTTACCAGCTGTTTCCTGTGGAACTGTTGATATACTTTGATAGTGAATTTTAGGAATAACTAAAGTATGTCCTTTAGTAATTGGTGATATGTCAAGGAATGCCAGGACAAGTTCATCTTCATAGATTTTTGTAGATGGGATTTGCCCTGAGACAATTTTACAGAAAATGCAATTAATATCTTTCACCGCAATTAATCCTCACTATTTTTAATGTATACACTTTAGTTTTATAAAAAATTCAAGCCAATTTTATCAAAAAATACTCTTTGATATCTCGCAGAAAAATTATCCAAGTAAATAAAGTGTAAAAAAATATTACATCTTACCACAAAGTCAAATTCTTTAATTAAAATATACCGCACACTATCCTAACTAAATTTAAAATAAATAAAATGATTTTTATAAGTCAAAAAACTTCTGGAACGCTCATTTTACGGAACAAATGTCAATGTTTTTGATGCATTTTTATTATGGAAAGAATATTGAGTCGATTGCAAAACTTCGTTTCGGGGGGGCGAATTCTTTCTTCCTTCCCTCATCCTGCTCCCAGTTCAACTTCTCAGGCTCCTATTCAAGAGTTGGGAACAATCATCTCTTGATGGTACTGAAGAAACACCAGTTCCCGTCAATCATCATCCCCGAATTTATATTGTAAAATATTAAATAAAACATCTTATAAAGCTTTAAAAAAGCTTTTTTTTGACTTTTTTTTTATGGCACCCTTGACTTTTAAGCGTCCTGGTCTACTTTAACGTCGTAAATTAGGAATTGACTCAGGACATTAATAGTTCCAAGGATTTCAAGCTTGAGTTTTGCGAATATCGCGATACACTATTTCAAGAAAGGGATTTCCAACTATTAACAGTTCAGCATCAGGATATTAACAAAGGAAAACAGAATGACAACTACCACAGAGCAGGAAGCCTTTTGGGAAGGCGACTTTGGAAACGAATACACTGACCGCAACTGGGGGGCGGACCGGGTTGCTGCCAATGCGGTATTTTTCAGTAAAGTTCTCGCCCGCACACAGCTTGTGCAAAGGGTATTAGAACTCGGCTCAAATATCGGCCTTAACTTGATGGCGCTCCGTCATTTGCTCCCCAAAGCGAAGCTCTCGGCGGTTGAAATAAACAAGAAAGCTGCTTCGGAATTGCAATCTAACCTTCCAGATGTTGATCTACATGTTTGCTCAATCCTTGACTTTCAGCCTGAAGCAACTTGGGATCTAGTGTTCACCAAAGGCGTTCTAATCCACATCAATCCTGATAAGTTGCCGATCGTATACGAACTCATGTATCGAGCATCTTCTCGATATCTGCTTGTCTCCGAATACTATAACCCGAAACCGACCGAAATCACGTATCGAGGGCATGCGGGCAAACTATTTAAGCGAGATTTTGCCGGTGAGATACTCGATAAATTCTCCGACTTGTCACTGATTGATTATGGTTTTATTTATCATCGAGATCCGAATTTCCCACAGGATGACGTTACTTGGTTTCTTATGGAAAAAAGTAGCAACCAAAATGCCAAATAAGGCGTTGCACCGAAGGGTAATTCCGCCGCGCTTCATTGCCAGCCGGTTATGCGGATCGTGTTCCGGGAGAATAGCTGGAAGTGCGATTGTTCAGCCAATTTTGAATTCTTAAATACACAAAAAAAAGAATGACAAAACGGACATTAACTGGGAAGGTGACTGGTATTCTGATAATACGGAGAGTCGCTATATACCAGATACAGCCACGTAAAGAGAGTTGAAGATTGAGTATGAGTTTCGCACATTTTAAATTAGGCTTCTCTCAAAAGTTCAAAAATATTATATAATTTTTTGATAAGTATGTGGTTATGTTGTATAACATCCCTCAACAAAATTGTCTAAATTGCAAGGAATATCAAGATGTCCCTTCAAAATCCTTGTACTTGAGCCTAAA
>CAYRRM010000039.1:0-19927 GCA_964426675.1 uncultured Lentisphaera sp. | reverse complement strand
GGAAATCTGGATCAGGCTGGGGCTTCTCGGAATGAACCTGAAAACGGCAGCATCGCGAGCTTAAAACTGAGAAAAACAAGAAAAAAAGACGGCGAAGTCAGAGAATTTTTCAGAAAATATATGGGATATGCAGAAAAACTTTTCACCCAAAAACTCAAAAATCTTTTTTCAGCAGACCCTATTTAATCTGAAAACTCGCGCACGGTTTGTATCTGGCTTCTTGAGTCAACTGCGCCATATCGGGTTACTATACTGGTTAAACGCAAAATACAGAGAATATAGTATTTTCACTTTTTTTACTTTGCAAGTTGAAATTCACGGTAAAGCTTTGCATATTTACCCCTTTGTTTAAGGAGCTGATGGTGATTACCCCTTTCTACAATTTCTCCATTTTCCATCATTAAGATAAGATCTGCTTTCCGTACGATGCTGAGTCTATGAGCAATAACAAAGCTTGTTCTATCTTTTAGCAATTTTGAAAGGGCATTTTGTATTTTTTCTTCAGTTATTGAATCAACAGAGCTTGTTGCTTCGTCGAGTATGAAGATTTTTGGATTTGCAAGCATAGCCCTGCAGAAACATATTATCTGGCGTTGGCCTAAAGATAACCCCACACCATTTTCACCGACAATTGTGTTAAATCCTTCCGGAAGGGCCTCAATTATATCTCTGCATTCGAGTTTTTCTGCAGCTTCGATAGCATCGTTTTCTGAGGAATTTTCTTTTCCAAGAAGGATATTTTCCATTACACTGCCATTAAAGAGAAAATTTGATTGAAGAACAATGCCCATTTTTTTTCTTATACACGAAGTTTGAATGTCGAGAATATTTTTACCATCAATTAATATTTCCCCAGAATCAGGTAGATAAAACTTTGCAATGAGATTTGTTATAGTGGATTTTCCGCTTCCAGTATGCCCAACAAGGGCAATTGTCATTCCTGGTTCAGCAGAAAAAGAAATATCTTTTAATATTGGAGTGCCTTTTTTATAGCTGAAATTGACTTTTTTAAATTCGACTTTTCCTTTTATTTCTATGTATGTGGCGGTTGGTCGGTCAACCCAATCAGGTTTTTCATCTAAAAAGTTGAATAGTCTTTCAGCACCAGCAATGGCAGTGAGCGCCATGTTAAATTGCCCTGCTATAACATTAATAGGAGAAAAGAAAAAATTTGAAAGGAAAAAGAATTGAATAAGAGTGGAAAGTTCAAGAGTTCCATTATGTACTCTGATTCCTGCTATAAGAAGCAAAATAGCAATAAAGACCTGACTATTTAGTTCGAGAAGCGGTAAAAATACAGATTCATTTTCAGCTACTTTGATATTATAGTCAGCATGTGTGTCAACCAATTTAGAAAACTGTTTGGAGTTGAGTTTTTCCCTTGAAAATCCCTGAACAACTTTTATTCCTCTGATAGATTCAACAACATTACTTGTAACTCTGGAAAAACTTTCCTGTACATCCCTGTATGCTTTCATAAGGCGTTTTCGAAAATATCTATCCAACAATAGAACAACAGGACCCAATGCAAGAACACACATAAACAATTGCCAATCATAATAACACATTAAAATAGATGCAACCAACATTCCACCAAACTGCACAAGAGAGACAAACACTACATTTTGTATTCCTGACCTCAAAGCTTCGGCATCTGATGTAAATCTGCTTATAATTCTCCCTACTTTTGTCTTTGTAAAGTAGCTCATTCTCATTTCTGCAAGATGTTCTAAGACTTCTTTCCTGAGGTCAAATATTACAGACTCTCCAAGCTCCATTGCAAGTTTACTCCGAAAAATAAAGCAAAATTGAGTAAATATAACGAAAGCAAAAAATCCTATTACAGACAATAATATATCTCTAAAATTTCCTGAGCTTATGGGACCGTTTATAATTTTACCAATCATCCATGTGATTACAAGCAATTGGATTGACCTTAGAATTACGAGGATAAAGAGGATATTTCTCTTGCGTGCATACGGAGCTGTGTATTTGAATATTCGCCAGAATAATTTTAAACTTATTTCTGAAGGAATATCTTCATTGAAATTATTTTTTACTCTAAAATGTTTCATAATTAAATATCTTCAATTCCTGTTTCTTGTATTTCAGCTGTTTTCCTGTAAAAACCTTTTTGTTTCAATAATTCAGAATGGGTACCGTGTTGAGTTATTCGGCCTTTTTGGAGCACATATATTATATCTGCATTTTTTAGTGATGAAATTCTATTGCTTACAAGTATTGTTGTGCGCCCTCTCATTGCACCTTCAATTCCTGTAAAAATCTCTTTTTCTGTTTGGGAATCAACAGCAGCGGTAGGATCGTCGAGAAGAAGAATTGGAGGATCGAGAATTATTGCGCGCGCGAGAGCAAGGCGTTGTCTCTGACCGCCCGATAGATCAGAACCTGATTCTTTAATAATAGTATCATATTTGTCTGGAAGCTGTGAAATAAAGTTGTCGACTGCTGCAAGTTTTGCTGCTTTTTGAATTTCCTCAATCGTTGCATCAGGCTTACCAAAAGCAATATTATCAGCAATGGTTTTACTGAATAGAAAGCTTTCCTGAAAGACAACACCAACTTGCCGTCTGAGATCCTCAAGAGATAGGGAACGAAGATCGTAGCCATCGAGTAGCACTGCTCCCATAGAAGGGTCGTAGAATCTTGGGATTAGACTCAGGAGGGTACTTTTTCCAGAACCAACAGAACCTAATATTCCTACGAATTGCCCGTGTTTAATTTCAAAGGAAATATCTTCAAGTATTTTTTCCCCTGGATTATATTCAAAATAGACATTTCTAAATGTGATGCATCCTTTTGCTCTATTTATTCTGATTGGTTTTTTAGGACTTTTTATCGTCTCATCTGAATCTATAATTTCAAATACCCTATTTGCAGCTACAATGCTTTGTTGAATATTATCAATGATCCCTACACTTGCATTTATTTGCTCTGAAAGTCTATGCATAAGTCCTATGAATACAATAAGTCCACTGCCAAGTGGTAGGGAGCCTTTTGCCACAAGATAACCGCCATAAAGAAGTATTATTGCTATATTGAGCTGACTTAGAGATCCAACAATTGGTCCAAATATAGACGTTAAAAAGAATATATTATACTTTTGTTTTTTTACAGCTTCATTAACGTTTTTGAGTTTTTTTAACTCGTAATCTTCCCGTGCAAATCCTTTTATAACGTGAATACCATTGATAAACTCTATTACTTTCATTATGAGTTCATCCATAAGTTTACGTCCCTCTTGATACTCCGGTTTCAAACGCTTCGAAAAATAGTACGAAGTGAAAAATATTAATGGAAGAGTGCTGAGTCCAGCAAGTGAAAGTCGAATATTCATAGAAATCATATAAGTCAGATAAACAGATAAGGAAATAATAATTGATACAGCTTGAATTATAACTCCGTCCACAAAAAGCCTTACAGATTGTACATCGCTTGTTACACGATTGATTAAAGCAGCGCTTTCATTTGAATCATAAAAACGAAAACTTAATCTTTGTAATTTGCTGAAAACTGCAGAGCGTAAGTCTACTACGAGTCCCTTCTGCAAGAATCTTGCACGATTCATTTTATCATAGTAGTTTAATAAATATTGTATCAGCGAAAATGCTATAGCCAAACCTGTTATAAAGAGAAGCGACTCTAAGAAAGACCAATTCTGTGGTAAACTTAAGCCAAATGGCCAGACTGGTTCCGGCGCCTTTGGATCATAATTTTTGCGAATGAAGTCAATCCCAAGACCAGTAAATTTTAATCCTGAAAGAGCTGTAACAAGTAGTAAAATTTGTATAAAAATAGTTTTGAAACAACCTGCCTTATATTTCCAGCTCAGTTTTATTAGCCTTATGGTAATCCGTTGCCGTTCTCCAGATTCAGCATCGTTTTTTTTCATTAGCATTAGAAATCATTCTCACTAAAAAGATAAAAAAAATTATAAGGGAGTTAAGGTTATTAAAAATAATAATTATAAAGGGAAAATCAAATGATAATTATATTTTTTCCGTAAATAATTGCTCGAGAGTTCAGGTTAAAAGACATAATCTTCCTTATATGACCAAAAGGGATCCCAGAAAGGACTGGATATTTATGTTTTTTTGCGAAATTCGCAAATACCTCGTTAAGATATCTTTCTCTACCGCAATTTTTTAAATTTCCAATAAGCAAGGCTGATAAATTCTCTGTTATTCCGGATAGCTCAAGTTGAGATAGACAACGATAAATCTGATGGTATGGCTCATTTATATCTTCTATAAGAAGTACTTTATTTTTCAATGGAGCTATAAACGGTGTTCCAATAAGAGAACAAAGGATGGTAAGATTTGATGCACAAATTTTCCCTTCAGCCTTTCCTTCTCTGTAACTGCGAATTTCGCAAAAATCAGATATTCTAAGAGGAGAAGAGTCATTTTCTAAAGCTTTTTTTAAGCTTACACCTGCAAAATTATTTTCAAAAGATTGTGGAAGGTCAGACAACATTGGTCCAGAAATGGGAATTCCTGCATTTTTTTTTAACATTGCCAGGAGTATAGCGCTTATATCGCTAAACCCCATTATAATTTTCTTTTTTTCTTTCAATAAATTCCAGTTTATCAACGGAAGGATATCTGAACTTCCAAATCCTCCTCTGGCACATAGAAGCATAGTTATTTTGTCATCTTTTAATGCTTGATTAAATTCCTTTGCTCTGGATTCAGGATTTGCAGGTAAAGGTGACTTTGAATTATCAAATAATCTGTCTGAAATTTCAAATTCTATGCCTAATTTTCTGAAGATGCCTATAACGTTATTGAGTTTTTCTTTTTTTGGCGCTCTTGCAGGAGAAAGGATAAAAATTTTCCCTTTAAAGTTTTCAAATGGATTAAATACATTCTTTCTCATACTCAATCTTTGTATTTAGGTAAAAATATATAGAATTTTGAACCTTTTCCGGGAGCACTTTCCAATGTGATCCAGCCATTATGGTTACTAAGTGTTCCATACACCATTGCCAGTCCCATCCCCGTTCCTTTTCCAGTAGGTTTTGTTGTAAAGAAAGGCTCGAATATACGATTTTTCAAGTCTTCATCCATCCCACAGCCATTATCGCTTACCAGTAATCCTATATAATCTGACATATCAAGGTATTTATCTTTGGAACTACTTTTGAATATTGATTTAAAATTTACTGCTGGAGCAAGTTCAACTTCTATGATATTTGGATTGTTATTAACTCCTTCAAAGGCATCTTTTGCATTAAGCAGAAGGTTCAGTAATACCTGTTTTAGTTGGACAAAGTCTCCTTTTACAAAATATTCACCTTCAGAAATTTTAAGCTTTACGTTATTATTTTCCATGTTGAAAGAGGGTGCAAAGAGACTGACCGTTTCCGATACGAGTTTTTTCATATCAATTTTTTCTACCCTATATTTTCCTTTTCTTGCAAAACCGAGCAATTGTTGAGTAAGACGCGAAGCATTTTCTGTTATATTGTTTATTTTTTCAAGATGTTTTATTATCTTTTCATCTTTTATGTCGTGCATTAAGAGCAAAATATCAAGATTCCCTTGAATAGCATGAAGGTAATTATTAAAATCATGTGCGACACCACCTGCCAATTGCCCAATAGATTCAAGTCTCTGAGCATGAGCGAGTTCTTCTTTTAATTCCTCCTTTTCCCTGTTTAGACGATTTTGTTCTGTTATATCCCTTGCAACAAGTATTATTACATTTTCTTCGTGATGAGTGATTAGATTTACAGCGGCTTGTAGTTCTATTTTTTTACCATTTTTTTTATTTATTACTAAATCTATTGGAGTACTGGGTGTTTTTATGGAGGATATTGCTGCTGAAGCTGTAAAATTTTTACCATAAGAGTCTGATAAAAATTCTCCCACATTTTTTCCTATCAATTGTTCAGGGCTTTCCATATCGAGCATTTTTGCTGCAATAGGATTTGCGTCTAAGATCATTCCATCTTGATCCATTAACAAAATCATATCTGTAGCATTTTCAACGAGCATTCTGTAACGTCCTTCCCATTCGCGTAGATTTTGTTTTAATTTTTCAAAGTTTCCATAATTTCCTATGAATGCCAGCAGTATATCAAGAGCTCCTTTGCCTTCACCCGGCACTTCTATTTCAATCTTTTTGAGGTAGATGGTGGCAATTATAGATAACCATATGCTGAAAATTGCCTTAGCAATATAGGAGGATCTCATTTGCATCCACCATTGAGGAGAGCCCCAGAAAGAAATAGTATTGAAGATAATGCTGTCCGCTATTTGTGTAAGTAGTAAAGAAAAAGTAACACAAAGGAAAATGCGACAATTCATATTACGAAGTCGTTGAAAAAAAATAGGAATCAGGAAGAGATCAAGCGTTTGGGCAATTATAGATGCTGTCATTACACGCCTACTGTTTTTAAGCAAATATTCAAAAGAGTCTGATGATGTTCCCTGAGAGAGAGAAAATCCACTCCACGAACATTGAACTACTGTAATTTGTGAAAGATAAACATAAAAACCAAGGGCTGCCATTGCTCCTATAATAAGGCGTTGGGTAGCAAGGGTGCCTTCAGAGACATAAATTACGAGTATAGCTGCCAGATATGGGAGAAAAAGAACAGTCTGTGCAATATAAAAATCAGCTCCATCAATTCCTGTAACAATCTTCAATTCAGTAGCTGTTACGAATTGAGTAAAAATAAATAACATCCCTATAGCCATGAAAAACGCCGTTGAGCCGATTATTTTTCTAAGTCCATGTAAAATAAGCAATCCCACGAATACGAATGTGATTTCGAGGAATGCAAGGGTTAATGTATAAAACAATTCCACTATAAATAACTCAATTTTTTTCTTTTGACTTTCTGGCTTCTTTTATTTTTTCTCGTATTATTGACGCACGCAGGATATCGCGTTCAGAAGCTTCTTTTATCTCTTTACCAGCATATCGCTGAAGATGTCCGGGTTGAACGAGAACAAAGAGTTCATTTACAGTATGTATATCAATGGAAGAAAACATTCCCATATCTACTCCAAGACGAAGTGCTGAAAGTGAATTTAATGCTTCTTCACTTGAAATGATATATCCATGTTTTAAAATTCCATAAGCTCTACCTACATGATTCATAAGGAAACTTTTGTTTTTTTCGAGGATTCCGAGCCGTGATTGTTTTTCGTGGATTATTATTTGTTTTATTACAGTATCTATTTTTTCTATGATTTGAGACTCTGATTCACCGAGAGTACTTTGATTAGATATTTGAAATAAATTCCCTACATTATCAGTGCCTTCTCCAAAAATGCCTCTCACAGCAAGACCAAGTTTATTTACTGCTTGTTTCATCTGATGAATTTGTTCAGATAGAACAAGACCGGGGAGGTGCAGCATCACCGAAGCTCTCATCCCAGTTCCAATATTTGTAGGGCAAGAAGTTAAATATCCGAGTTCATCGTCATAAGCCAAATTCAATCTTTCAGATAGCATATCATCAAGGCTATTTATGCGGCTCCATATTTCATTAAGTTGAAGGCCTGATTGGACACATTGTAACCTCAAATGATCTTCTTCATTTATCATTATGGATTCTGACTCATCCTCTGAAACAATGAGAGCCGAGGGCGTTTGTTTTGAAACAAAATCTCTACTTACGATTCTTCTCTCTATAAGAATTCTCCTATCAAGATGAGATAAATCTTTGAGTTCAACGAAGAAAAACTTCTCTAAAATGCTAATATTTTGACATGCTGTTTTTACATTTTCAATAATGCTGTTTAGTTCATCGACTGAGGCTCCAGGTGGGAACCTGATTCCTTCAAGATTCCTTGCAAGTCTTATTCTGGAGCTTATTGCTATGTCATCATCAGGACCACTATCAATCAGCCATCCTACCCTCTTTGATATGAGTTTATCAATTGGATTTTCTCTTATCAATTTTCCCTCCGTTACTTTTTGAAATGAGTTCCTTTTTCAAATCATTAATTAAGTCCCTTATCTGAGCGGCTTTCTCGTATTCCTCTCTATTTACATGATCCTCAAGTTTTTTTTGTAATTCACTGATGCGGTTTGAGATAGTTTTTACATCATCAGTTTTGTCTTCTCTTTTTGCGGAACTCCTTGGCCTTTTGCCAACATGCATACAACCTTTATGCATATTTTTTATAGCTTGATCCAGTATAGGACGAAAAGTCTTAAAACAAGCTGGGCAACTTAATCTGCCAGTACTTGTAAATTGAATGAAATTCCACCCGCAAACAGGGCATTTAATATCTGGCGGCACTTCAATTTTCATATTTTGACTTGCAATATTAGTAGGAATTTCCGAATTTATGTTAAACATAAGTTGGGCTAAATCAAGACCACTAAGCATCTCCTTGGCTGCCTCTTTTTTGTTCGCGCAGTCTTTGCATATATGTAAAGTTTTTTTCTCTGAATTGATTATTTCTTGTATATGAATTGTCGCAGGATTTTTTCCGCAAATTTCACAGAGCATGTTTTTCACCTTTATTTCACTTTCTTTAGCTCTTAATTATAGCTTTAAAAGGGCGTTTTGTCAATGTATAATCGAAGTAAATCCTTATTTTAATTTACGATTTTTCCGTCTTTAAGTGAGATAATTTTATCTGCCATAGATGCAAGTTCTGGATTATGAGTTACCATAAGAATATTTCGTATAATGCCTTCTCTACGGAGAGACGAAATAGTTGCGATTATTTGTTCACCAGTTTTTGAATCTAAATTTCCAGTTGGTTCATCAGCAAGCAGAAGTGATGGTTTATTTATTAAGGCTCTTGCGATTGCAGCTCGTTGTTGTTCTCCTCCAGATAGTTCGAGAGGGTTATGTTTTAGCCTATTTTTTAAACCTACCAATTCGAGTAATTCTTCTGCCATTTTTCTTGCTTCTTTCTTTTTTATACCATTAATGATAGCTGGCAACATAACATTTTCAGTAGTATTAAGTTCTGGTATGAGGTAATAAGCTTGAAAGATAATTCCTATATGTCTCCTCCTGAACTCGTTTAGCTCTCTTTTTGTTCTATTAACGGTGTTCTGACCGTCTATTAATAACTCTCCAGAATCTGGTTTTTCTATTCCCGCAATTATATTGAGCAATGTTGTTTTCCCACTTCCTGAACTTCCAAGTAATGCACACCATAATCCTTTTTCTATTTCTAAGTCAATCCCTCTTAATACTTCAATAATCGTTGTGCCCAACTTATAATTTTTCTTTATTCCATAGGCTGATATGGCAAAATTATTTTTACTTGAATCATTCATATTTCAGGGCCTTTGCTGGTTGTATTCTTGAAGCTACAATTGATGGTATAAGCGAAGCGATTATGCAAAGAATTATTGAGAGAAAGCAGATTATTACAAGATCGTTTATTTTTACTGTGGCTGGAAGTTCGCTAAAAAAATAGAATTGCCTGGGAAATATTTCTATACCAGTAAATTTTCTCAATGCAAATAATAACTCATTTCTCCAGGTAATAGCAGATATGCCAAATACTGTTCCAGAAATAATCCCCAGAATTCCAATTATAAATCCTTTTAGTGTGAAGACTATAGCTACAGTCAAGTCCGAAGCTCCGAGAGCCTTCAAAAGGCCTATTTCTCTAATCTTCCTCATCACGAAAGTAATTAGTGAAACCGATATACTGAAAGTTGCAACAATTACCACAAATACAAGTAAAAAATACATCATAGTCTTTTCAACTGCAAGAACGCCGAGAAACTGACCGTTTATTTGCTTCCAGCTAAGCACTGAAAACTGCTCTCCAATTGCCTTGATGAGTTCCTTCTGAGCTGGCTCAGGTTTCATTGGATCTGGAATAGTAACATAAACAGCTGTTGCTGCTCCCCATGGCATATCAAAAAGTTCATCTGCAGTTTCAAGATCAATAAACATTGCCGCACTGTCAAAATCATATTTATCAAACGAAAAAATTCCAACTATTTCAAACTCCGATGGCAAATATACTTTATTTTCTACCGGGACAAAACCTTTTTCTGAATCATATTTAACCATTTTTGTTAATTTTACAGGGGAATGAATAATTAGTTTATCTCCCAACCACAAACCCATCTCCGAAGCAGTTAGATCGCTAATCAAAATCTGATTACTTTTTAAATCTGCTGTCCCATATTTTAAATATTTTTTGACCGCTATTACGTTATTGATTTTTTCCGAATCAATACCAATAATCATTTTGGGGATTAGGCGTTCTTTTTGTTGAATCAGTGCATTCTTCACAAGTACTGAAGCTGCACTATATCCCAGGGATTTTGCAGTAGTAACGATATTCTCAGGATTTGAAATGTATTCACCCCGGGGATTCACAATATGAATATGAGCTGTCGTATTCAAAAGTTTCGTCTTAAACTCATCTGTAAATCCTGTCATTACTGCTATCACAATTATTAAAAGCCCTACACCTAATGCAACACCGATAATTGAAATTAGATTTATAAAAAGAGCAGTATTTAACTTTGGACGAAGATAGCGCAATGAAAGAAAAAAACTGGAGTTGAAGTCGTTCATTTAACTTCTATCCAGCCGATTGAATGTAAGAACGCTACAAGTATAGCAAGAGGACTTATGAAACGAATAAATATCCCCCATAATGAAGCAAGTGTTAATACGTGAACATCCGAATTGTGACTTGGGTCATCCTTCAAACCAGCAAGCAAGGAAAGAAGATGCACATCCCCAAAATTCTTTGCACCATGTCTAATCTCATTAAGAGCATGTCTGGTTCCCCATATCCATCCGGTAAAAATAGCAATAAACATCCCTCCTAACGGCAACATCCAATTCGACGCTATATTATCCATCACATCAAAAAAATTCCCTTTTTTAATGTCAAAAATCTTTACAAGTAATATGTGCAACCATTCGAGATTAGACCAATCTCCAACGCTTACCGCACAAAGGCAACCAAGAGCAGCAATGACTATTCCACTAAAAATAACTGCGGTATGACGAGGAAATTTCAGTTCATCCATAAAGTATGAAACCACAACTTCAAGAATGCTTATCCCCGATGTCAATGCGGCAACCAATAACAGAACAAAAAATAATGTCCCCCATAACGGTCCTAATGGCATCTTATGGAAAACCTGTGGCAGAACTAAAAATACAAGTCCAGGCCCGGAATCAGGTTGCATCCCCATCGCAAAAACTGCGGGAAAGATAGCCAATCCGGCCATAAGTGCCACAAGAGTATCAAGTCCAGCAACTGAAAGAGTCGAGATAAAAATATTTTCCTTTTTTGAAAGATAACTCCCATATGTTATCATAACCCCCATTCCAAGACTCAAAGAAAAAAATGCATGCCCAAGGGCTATTAAAAAACTCTTTGTCCAGAAAGTCTTTGTTGCTAACATCCCAAATCTGGGCGTTAAATAAAACTTAATACCCTCTATTGAACCTGGTAAACTCAATGCCCTTAAAATTAATGCAATCAAGAGAACAAATAAAAATGGCATCAAAATCTTGGACCATTTTTCTATCCCTTCTTTTACTCCCTTATAAACTATTGCCATACACATAATCATAAAAGTAATGTGACAAATTATTGAATACCATGGTAAATTTTTTGCAATTATAGCTCCATCAGATGCTGTTAACTCTTTACCATTTATGAAAGTTAAGAACGTTTTTACAGTTGAATCAGATGCAGCAAAAACAGAATTATCACCTGCCCAAAAATCCGAAAGGGAATGCCAGATATAACCAATAGTCCAACCTGCCACCACACTGTAGAAAGATAAAATTATAAATCCAGCAACTACCCCCATTATACCAACAAATGTCCAGCCGCTTATGAAAATAATCCCTCCTATAATTAAAAACAGGATAGCCCAACCATAATTTCCAAAACACATCAACGCCAGAGCTATTATTACGATTAATGCCCCAATTGTATGGGCTAAATTGCAACTTTTTGGTTTTAGTGCGTTGAACGCACCAACAGGTCCCTTTTGCGTATGCCTGCCAATCGTAAATTCACATAGCATCACTGGAATACCGATGAGTAAAATACAAAATAAGTAGATAAGAACAAACGCCCCTCCTCCATTTTCTCCGGTAATGTATGGAAACTTCCATATATTACCCAGCCCTATAGCAGAGCCTGCCGAGGCTAAAATAAACCCGATATTCCCGCTCCAATGCTCTCTCTTTCCTTCCATAATTTCACTTTTCTCCCTTTTAATTACAATTAAGCCACCTATTTTAAAAATAACAGAATCGTATTTGAGGTTTTAGCAAAATATCAAGGGAATTCGGAGTAATCTACATTTTTATTCATTTTTTTCAAAACTTGATTTTTCAAAAATAAAAATATATTTCACGAAAAAGATAAAATATGAAGATTTTTGTATACGATGCTTCACTACTCGGATTATTTTGTGCTTTTTACAAAGCCTTTCAGAATAATATTGACAATGGGATTTTTCTCACAACTGATGAATCTTCAGAAGAACTCTTTATAGAAAATAAAGTCTATGTTGAAACCATTGAAGATAATGCAGACGCTTTAATCAATAGTTTAAAAACAATATCTCATTCTCTAATACATATTGTTATTTTATGTCATCTTTCAGAACTTCCAGGAGTTGAAAACACCCTCTATCAGGTAATATTTCAATCATTAAAAAAACAATGCTCTATCCTTAATTGGCTGGGAAATGATAACGTTAGAAGAGTAAATGAAGTTGCCAGGAAAGTTTCAAAGGAAATCCATCGTTTTAAGGGGATTTTGCGATTTTCGCAACTCCCTGATGGCAGCTATATTGCAAAAATATCGCCAGATTATAACATAATAATTCCTCTTGCAAAATATTTTAAAGAGAGATTAAAATCAGAAAAATGGATAATCCTTGATGAAAAAAGACTTACAGCTGTGGCTTATGAAGGAGATCAAATTTATGAACTTTCAAAGGATAAAATGACAAATTTTGCCTTCTCAAATTTCACAAAAAGTGAAATTGAAGTCAGAAAATTATGGCAGAGCTTTTTCAACTCAATTGCCATTCCTGAGAGATTAAATCCAAAGCTACAAAAACAATGTTTACCCCAAAGATATTGGAAATATCTCCCGGAAAAATTCTAAAAATGACCCTAATTTAATATTAAAATTTACAGAAAAATACGTTTTTTCAAGAAAAAAAAGCCACTATTAAGGAAAGCGGAATAATTGAAAGTATCGTGCTGATAACAATTGAACTACCCGCAAGCGATTCATCGCCACCAAGTTGTTGTACCATAATGTAAGAAGAAGATGCTGCAGGACACGCAAGCAGTATAAGAGCAATCATAATTTCAAACTTGTTCATATTAAGAAATTTAGCCGCAATCCAACCGAATAAAGGAAGACCAAAAACATTTACAATAGATGCTATGATAGAAGCATTAATATTGCCTTTGATTTTTTCAAAATTCAAAGAAGAGCCTATACTTAAAAGTGCCAGAGGCAATGCCATTCTCCCGAGAGCCTCACAACTTCTTAAAAAAAATCTTGGAAGTTGTAAAGAGAAGTAACTAATAGGCAAAGCAATAATACAGGATACAACAATTGGATTCTTAATCGATTTCCATATAAGAGATGAAATATTCTCTTTCTTTTCCGTAGATTTAGCAAGAATAAATATCGAAAGTATATTAGTGTAAGGTATAAGTGGCGCCATAGCCAGAGTTGCCAGTTGACCAGCCTGCGTATCATTGTTATTGGAAAAAGCATATAAGACAACAGGTAAACCAACATAGGCCATATTGCATCGAAAGCAAGCTTGAATAAAAGTTCCAATCGAACGAGATGGTAAGTCTAATAACTTGGCAATAAAATAACCCAATGGTATGGCAATGGTCATCCCAAAACTTACAGAAACAAGAATTTTCCCGGCATCTCCAATCTCAACTTTAGCAAGCGCTATCTGATGAAATAACAACGCAGGAAGCCCAATGTAAAAAGTAATTTTATTTATTCCTTTGAAAAAATCTTCAGGTAAAAAATTAATTTTTTTTAAAATAGCGCCTAATGTAACAAGTATAAATATAGGCATTAAGGTTTCTAAAACATGCAATTTTCACATACTCCAACTTTTTCTCATAATTTAATAATGCCCCCTTTTTTTATTTCTCCTTATTATTGTCTTTCTGGAGTTGCGCTTTTAACCACTCTTTTGCTTCAATTTTATATTTTTCAGGGAAATCATGTCCAATACCAATCATCGGGACAAAATCAACATTTTTCTTTTTAAGACTCCCAAACTGATTAGGAAACCCAACCACTTTTCCATCTTTAACAACCATTCCTTTTCCATAAATGCTATTTTCCCCAACAAATAATATCGCCCTACATTTATTTGGGATTGAACTTATTTCAGAACCACCTTCTGCCAGAATAAAATATTTGAATAACTTTCTCAATTTTTGACTCTTTAAAATGCCAGCAATACTATGAGCTCCATTAGAGAACCCCCCAACAACCCAATCCGAATCAGATAAATTGGGGATTTCTTTTCTAAGTAAATTAAAGGCTTTTTCATATATGTCAGCAAGATATTTAAAATCATTTTGATTAATATAGATATCTATCCCAGAAGGGTTAAGAGTCTTCTTATATAAAGGAAGAGATAGAGCAACAAAATCTTTGTTATCCGAAAAAAAACTGGCATCGTTATTATTGCCACCGTTTCCCCCTTCACCTCCCTGCAAAAATAGAAGAACTGGAAATTTACCTTCAGAATTGTAATTTTCAGGCAATGTAGCAGTCATTACAGCTTCTACCTTTTTCCCGGATTTCAACTCAACCAAACACGGAGGTAAAGAATCAAGTTTTATTGTAATGGTTTGACCAGGAGATAATTTATTAGATTCTTGCGCAGAGCCATACAGACAAAATTGGAATAACAATACAAAGAAAAATCTCTTAGAAAAATAAAAATATTTCCAATTCATTTACTTCTTTCAATTTTTAGTCAACAATAGAAATTTAAAGTATAACTCTTACTCCAAAAAAAATCAAATTTAAAGTCTAAAAAGAGATCCAAAGGTTTTCCCCATAATTATAGATGAAATTAATAAAGAAACACTTAAAAACACCATTGCCCAAACTCCAAAAGCACAGGCAAGATATGGTCCAGAACCAAGTACCTGAGATAACTCATATATAACACGGGTTATTGGAAAAAATTCTGTCTTTTGCGCAAGAATCAAAGAATCAGAAACTTCAAGCATTGAAAAACTAAAAGCAAAAATAGCCCCTATCACAAGATTTGCCGAAATTAGAGGTAGTGTTATCTTTCGAATGGCAAGTAATTGATTTGCCCCAAGATTGCGTGCGGCATCTTCGAGCTCTAATGGGACTTCCTGTAATCCTGCAGCTATTGAACGTAAAACATATGGAAGCCTTCTAATTGCATATGCGCAGACAAGCAGTATCGTCGGATTTTTAACTGGATCAGCAAATGAAGAGATCCACTTGTACTTAACTGCCATACTAAGATAACCGACAGCTAAAACAATCCCCGGCACAGCAAGAGGCATCATAGCCAGAACATCAAGTACTTGATAAGCAAAATTCTTCCACCGAACTACAATAAAAGCCACCAAAAGTCCTATTGTGCCAGAAATTATCGTAGCAATTAGCGAATATCGCAAACTATTAACAATACCAGAACTTACAAGAGGATGTGAAAGCGCATTGCTAAAATGTTCAAATGTATATGAAGAAGGGAAAAAAGTACAATACCATCCTCCAGAGATGGATAATAAAATTATCCCAATATGAGGAAGAGCCGCCAAAATTATCACAATAATAAACAATAAGGCTATCGAAATCCCTTGCAAGCCACTTATTTTCCTGCTCCTTGAAGCAACAATCCCTTTTACCGTCAATGCATTATTGTTTTTTCCAAAAATGAATCTGCTAAAGGCATAAATTATACATACCGTTGCAAGAACCACTACAACTAATGCGTAAGGAAGTGGATTTGTCTCAAGCTCCGTGATTCCATTGAATATCTGAACAGTACTAACACGATTAAAACCGAGCATAAGCGGAGCACCAAGCTCAGTGAAACTCCATATAAAAACGATACTTGTTCCAGCAAATAAACCAGAACGTATCAAAGGTAAGGTTATGTAGAAAAATCTACGTATCTTACCGCAACCAAGATTTCGTGCCGCTTCATTTAAAGCAGGATCAAGATTCCCAAAAGACGCCAAAACATTAAGATACATTATTGGATATAAATGCAGCGCCTCAACAATACATACAGCCCAAAAACGACCATTACCACCAAGCCAATCTGGACCATAGCCAAACTCTATTAATCCAAGACTCGTAAGCAGCGAATTTAAAGCCCCAAAACGACTAAATATCTGGCTAAAACCAATAGCCCCCACAAAAGGCGGCAAAATCATCGGCAAGAGGACAAACGGCACAACAAGATTTTTACCGGGAAAATCAAAAGACTCATTTAATGCCGCAAGGGGAATCGCAATCATTGCCACTAACACAGTAGTTACAAATGCTATCGCAAAAGCATTGAGCATTCCATCCCGATAAATGGGATTTTTTACTATTTCAACAATATAAGCTAATTTTAATCCTTCAGAGATTACAGTGTAAATAGGCAAAATTAAAAAAAATACAAAAAATAATAATAATAAAATTATAACCGAAAATTTTATAAATTTCATATCAAATCAGAATTCCCTTTTTTTACCGTAAAATATCATCACTTCGCCTATTTCACGAATATGAAAACTCTTCAAGCTTAAAAAATAACTCAAAATCTAAAAAAATACAAAAAAACATCCAATATCATTTGAAAAAAACATTTTTGAAATTATCGTTCCCAAAAGTAACGATATAAATCTATTTTTCCTGAATTTATCCTCTTTTCTTGATTTTATCGTTAATCTAAAAAATTACTTTGAATTTGAAAAAAAATTCTATCAAAAGCGAAGTCAATAATTTTAATGATATTGACACTGCGGAGCCTATAAAAATATCGGCACCTGAAAAAAATCAACTATATGAACTTGAAATTCTCAAGCATGTAGAAACAACACCACGCCTCAATAACAGAATGGCTGCCGCAAAATTAGGTTGCAGTGTAAAACTTGCCCATGAACTCCTACGTAAAATGGTAGAACGTGGCCTCCTTCACGTTAATAAACTCCACTCCCGCCGTTGGGACTATTTTATTACGCCGCATGGTCTCGCAGAGAAAGCAAGGCTCACATATGAATTTCTTAACTTTTCCATGCATTTTTACAAAGAAGCTCGAAAGGAAAGTTCAAAAATTTGTCGAATACTATCTGAAGAGGGAAAAAGAAAGGTGGCTTTCCTGGGCACAAATGATCTTGCAGAAATTGCATTTCTCGGTGTAAAAGAATGGAATCTCAAATTAGTCGAAGTATTTGATGAGGAAAATAATAAAAGTTTCTTAGGACATAAAGTTTTGCCCATTGAAGCGATTCCCAATTCTATATCAGATGCCATAATAGTTTGTCTTTATGAGAAAAAAAATCCGTTGTTAACTAATTATTTGCCAGATAATATCCAAAAACTCCCTAAAATGATCTGGATTTTTGGAAATTCATATCAAAAAGAGTTAAATTTGAAAAAGATCAATAAAACAATAAAATAGGAATCAATTTTTTATGAAAAAAGCTCTCATCACAGGCATTACCGGACAGGACGGTTCATACCTTGCAGAGTTCCTCCTTTCCAAAGGGTATAAGTTATATGGTATTATTCGCCGCTCGTCCTCATTTAATACCAGTAGAATTGAGCACCTATACAAAGACGTCCACGAAAAAAGACAACTCGAATTGATTTATGGCGACCTGAACGATTCAAGCAGTCTTGCTGAAATAATTCATTCAATTCAACCTGATGAAATCTATAACCTCGCTGCTCAAAGCCATGTCCGTGTGTCTTTCGATATCCCTGAATATACTGGTGAAATCACTGGCATCGGCACATTGAGAATCCTTGAGGCAATAAGACGCACAGGTTGTAAAGCTCGCTTCTACCAGGCTTCAAGCAGTGAAATGTATGGAAAAGTCATCGAAACTCCTCAACGCGAAACAACTCCATTTTACCCAAGAAGCCCATATGCGTGCGCAAAAGTTTATGCTTATTGGCAAACGGTAAATTACCGTGAAAGCTATAATATATTTGCATGCAACGGAATACTCTTCAATCACGAGTCTCCACGACGAGGCGAAACATTCGTCACAAGAAAAATTACACGTGCCGCCACCCGCATTAAATTGGGACTGCAGAAAAAGTTATATCTCGGTAATCTTGACGCCAAACGCGATTGGGGATTTGCCGGAGACTATGTCGAAGCTATGTGGTTAATGCTTCAACATGATAAAGCAGATGATTTCGTAATAGCCACTGGTGAAACACATTCAATAAAAGAGTTTTTAGATGAGGCTTTCGGAATATTAAATATTGATTGGAAAGAATATGTGGAAATTGATCCAAGATATTTTCGCCCAGCAGAAGTAGATTTATTACTTGGCGATAGTTCTAAAGCGAGAAAAATTTTAGGATGGCAACCCAAAATCAATTTTAAACAACTCGTTAAAATGATGATAGATTCTGATATGAAAATAGCTGAAAAAGAAAAAATATTGCTCTCCCACACCTCTTCATGAAAAATGATAAAAAGTCGCTAAATATAGAAAATAATAACGGAAAACTGTAAAAAGCCATCTCCAATAATAAAAACAAAAAAAGTAGAAAGAAAAAACTTCTTTCTGAAAAAGAACTCAAAAATACTATGAATAAAAAATCAAAAATTTATATCGCCGGACATACCGGAATGGTAGGTTCTGCTATTTACCGTAAACTTGTGAGCGAAAATTACTCAAATATTATCACCCGCACACATAACGAACTTGATTTGCGAAATTCGCAAGCTGTCTATGATTTTTTTAATAGAGAAAAACCTGAAATTGTTTTTCTCGCTGCAGCAAAAGTCGGTGGAATTAAAGCAAATAATACCAGACCAGCAGAGTTCCTCTATGATAACTTAATGATAGCAGCAAATGTAATAGAATGCGCCAGACTTTCCGCAGTAAAAAAACTATGCTATCTCGGAAGTTCATGTATTTACCCGAAAAACTGTCCACAACCGATAAAAGAAGATTATCTCCTTACAGGTCCTCTCGAACCTACGAACGAAGGATATGCTATTGCGAAAATCGCAGGATATAAAATGGCCTACTATTACTCAAAGCAATACGGAATGAATAATATATCTTTAATGCCGTGTAATTTATATGGGATTAATGATAATTTTGACCTTGAATCATCTCATGTTTTTTCCTCACTCGTGAAGAGATTTTGCGATGCTGTAAAAGAAGGAAAAAAAGAAGTTTGTCTATGGGGAACAGGTTCTGCCAGACGCGAATTTATGAACGTTGAGGATTTTGCATCTGCCGCTATCCTACTTATGCAAAAATTAAATTCCCCTGAAATTATAAATGTTGGTACTGGTGAAGATATAAGCATTAAAGACCTTGCCGAAAAAATCGCAAGCTATGCAGGATTTAAAGGCAAAATTATATGGGATAGTTCCATGCCAGATGGAATGCCTCGCAAATGTATGGATGTATCAAAACTTAAATCTCTCGGATTTACTGCTCAAATTTCCCTGGATGAAGGAATTAAACAAATGATAAAATATTACCAGGATATTTCTGAACAAAAACAATCAGATTGAAATAATTTCGATAAATTATTTTATCCATTTTTTTAATGTCCTCCCATAAAAAAAATAAAAAATTATCATTTTCCAGCTTGAAATTATCGAAATCAATGGTATCGTTACTTATAGAAACGATAAGAAATATTCCACTGTTGGCTTGCGAAATTCGCAACTGACAGTGCGGAGC
>CAYRRM010000038.1:0-20727 GCA_964426675.1 uncultured Lentisphaera sp. | reverse complement strand
GGCAGTTTTCACAATTAAGGCAGGTCTCACAAGTTTCGCAACTCTGGCAGTTTTCACAATTAAGGCAGGTCTCACAAGTTTCGCAACTCTGGCAGTTTTCGCAATTAAGGCAGGTTTCACAGGTTTCGCAACTCTGGCAGTTTTCACAATTAAGGCAGGTCTCACAAGTTTGGCAATATAGACAATTCTCGCATACAAGGCAGGTTTCACATATTTCACAACTCTGGCAGTTTTCACAATTAAGGCAGGTTTCACAGGTTTCGCAACTCTGGCAGTTTTCACACCTTAGACAAAATTCGCAAAATTCACAGGTCTGACAAGTTTGGCAATATAGACAATTCTGGCATCTTTCACAATTAGCACAAACATCTAAGGTTTCGCATAGTTGCGCCGATGTCTGACAAGTTAGACAATATTCGCAGGCCTCACAAGAATTTTCACAAGTAGTGCAAGGCGTGTTTGTTTCACATACAAGACAGTTTGTTAAACAGTATGCATCACACGTCTCACAAACTTCACTAACCCCGCATTGTCCAGTGCTACAAACATCAAGATAAGACATACAAATAGTTTCGCAATCCTCGCAAGGAGTTAAGCATCCTTGACAAGCAGTCAGACAAGCAGATTGGCAGTTTTCACAGGGGATACAATCTTGAGTTGAACTTTCACAAGAACCACAATCTTCTGTATTGCCACAGATGCCCTCTTTTGTAATACATAGTTCGCAAAATGAAGTATTTAACTCAAAACTGCCTATATCTGACCATCTTGACTTATAGTTTGCGTCAAATACAGCCCTTACTCTCCAGTAGATTGTTTTCTTATAAATCAAACTGCAACAGTCCCTTGCAAGGTCTATATCAACTTGCGTTCCATATACAGTTTTTGAGACAAGGCAGTTTCCTAACTCAAATGGTGGTTCAACAACATAAAAAGAATTATCATCGCATATCTGGAGTTCATAGTAAACAGCATTTTTAACAGAAGTCCACTCAAATCTTACTTTAGAACATACAGGTTTATTGTCACAGGTTGAAGGGCAACAATATATTTCAAGTGTAGAATCCAATGGTGCCAGAAGTTCGGGTGGGTCTCCTATAATTGGGATTTTTGGTTTAGGAAATGAAGTTGAAACAATGTCCCATATGGGTATATGTGGAACCTTTCCATATTCAGTTGTTATGTTATTATTGCTTCTCATCCTACCGTCCCCAGTATCTTCATTGTTCCTTTGATGTTATATTTTGATAAAACTTCCTCTTCAGAGTATTCAATCATTAAACAGGTATATGAATTGCCATCATAATCTCTAAAGGTAAAAGTAGTCCCTTTCTCATAAAAGTCTTTTAATGCAGACCTTTCGGTGCTTGTTGCTCTTGGGTATTCAAACTCTATATTTGTGTCAAGTAATACATAGTCCTGTGTCTGAATTATTACACTATTTATGGTTTTCTCAATACTTAATCTTTTGCTTGGAATATACTTATACTTAAACTGTAATCCGTATTTTACCGAATTTATACTTACTCTATTCATACTATACTCCTAATATAGTAGAAAGTTCTTCTTTATCCTGCCATAGGTCAAATACTTTTTTCTGCTCATTAAAACCTAAACCATGGAAATTCACGCTTAGTTGCTTATTGATAGAGACATTGCCTACACCAGCGGTTTCTGGCTCTAAAACTGTCTCGCTTGGTAATAACCAGCCAGCGGTCTTTTTTGCATGAATGCCTTCTGCAATATTTTCTCCAAGTTTCCCAAGGTTTTCTGTTGTCTTTTCCATCTCTTTGTCTATATCAACCACACCAAAAGCCCGTCTTAAATTTTCAGCAACACTCTGAACAAAAGGCAAGAGTTTTCTTGTCCTGTTAACTACCAAACCTATGATATTATTTATCATATTAGTTGCCCTGTTTGTATAGCCAGCAAGAAACAAATCTACTGCTTCTTGTATTGCATTTTGAACCTCTGAAGTAAAAATCTTTGTAGATATAATCAGTGTAACAAAAAGGTTCTGGAAATAATTAAACACGGCTTTTTTCAGGTTTTTGAATGCCTCATCTATTGTCTGAGTTCCTGAAAGAACTGACTGCGAGAACTCAAAAAATGCGTTTTTAATAGTATCTAACTGAAACGCAGATTTTAGTTTCTCTGTTGTAAAGTCGGTAAATATACTGATATTGTATCCAAATTCGTAAAGTTTTCTTAAAATGGCGTCTATATCGTTATATGTAGAGTTTACTATATCAGACAGTATTATCTTAATTTCGTCTCTTGAGAGTCCAAACTGTTCACCTAATCTTGATATGGTGTCAGAGAATTGATTTCCTTGTAGAATATCTTGCCAGAACTCTTTTGAAAGTTTCATTGATTTTACTTCCTCTAACATTGAGTAGATGCTTCTAATAAATAAATTCTTTTTCTCTTCTGGCATTAAGTCAAGTCCGCTTATCTCTTTAGAAATCCTGCTAATTATCTGTGTAGTGTTATAGTAGAAATTTCTTAATAATTTATCAGGGCTTTCACTATACAGCCCCTGAAAGTATTTACCTATCAGTTTAACAGAACTACCTATAAGTTTTTCAAGGTTATCAACATAATCTTTATCTGTGATATAGTGTTTACTATAACCACTACTTAAATGTGTAAGATATTGGTCAATAATCTTTTGCGATATACTAGTAAATGACTTTTGAGCATTAAGAAGTTCAGACAAGATTTTTAACCTGTCTGAATAAATTTCTGCCTCACTATCAAAAATTCTTTTCTTATTTTCCAGTGATATTTTCTCACGGTTGTCAACCTCTATTAAGGCACCAAGGAGATAATTATAATACCAATCATAAAACTTGGTTCTCTCGGATACTGAATGCCTCTCTATTTCAAAATTTTCTTTTAATCTGTTGGCATATTCAAGATGATATTCGTCTGATACTTTTGCAAAGTTCAAAATCTCTTCTTTTAGTTTGTTCTGTATTTCTACCTGTTGCTCTAATAGTTTGTTAGTTGCTCCATAATTGTTGATTAAGTTGTTTATATAACTTAACTCACCCTTGACAGTATCTATTATTCTTAATTGGTCTGAAATTCTCTGTTTGTCTAATTTGGATAGTTTAGAAATCTCTCGGCTATAATAACTTATAATACTGTCTGTCCCCTTTTTATGTTCCTCGTAAAATTTATCTATAGTTGATATCCTATCTTCTGTGCTCTTTAACTCTATCTTTCCAAGTTCCAATCTGAGCGAGTTCTGTTTCTCTTTTATCAGGTTTATAACTGAATTATGTATATCAAGATATTTAGAGTCCCCAGATTTTTTATATTCCAGAATTGCTTCCTGTGCCTTCTTTTCAAGAAAGGATACTTCATTGCTTGTGCTTTTGATGGTTCTTAATTTTTCAATGTTGTAAGAATTATAGATATTTAATAACTGTTTCTGTAGATTGTCTTCTTTTAATCTTCCTGCTTTGATATTCTCTTCATATAACTCACTTTCTAATTTTAATCTCTTGTCTCTTTGTTCGTCAAGTAGTTTATCATAGTTTACAAGCAATGCCTTTGTATATTCTGTCTGAATATCTTTTATAAGTTGTAAATTTTCTTGCGTTCCTGTCTTCATTAATACCTTAACTTCATTTTCAATGTTTCTGAACTTATCAGTGATTGTATCAATACCACTGAACCAAGACGGGATGATTTCTGACTGCTCTTGTAGAAATTTCAGTGTTTCGCTTACGGCTCTCTTGGAAGCACCAACTACATCTACAATCTTTTTATTTATAGTATCATACTCTCTGGAATTCTCTTTTGCTACCCTTAAGAGATTAGTCCATATATCATATTGTTCATTAAGATTTAAGTTGTTTTCTCTTATTAGGTTTTCCTGCTCTTGTATCTGTTTTGTTGTAATATATTCTTTTTCTGTTCTGATTTTCGCAGTGCTTGCGATATTTCTTATTTTTTCAAGTGTTTTAGCATATATCTGATATGTAACTTCATAAAAATCAATAGTTTCTTTGTATTCTTCATTTGTCTTAAAATTCCCCTGTCTTAATTTCTCATATAATTCAATAAGGATATTATAGTATTTTCTCAAATTAGACATCAATACATCAAGTTTCTGTTTCTCTTCTGCTGTTCCATATATCTTTATAAGTTCAATATTGTTTGTTATGCTTTCACCTAACTCCATTGAAGTATCATATGCTTCCTTAATATTAACTTGTTGTTTTAATGCTAATTCATTTAACTGGTTATTATATTGTTTTAGTTTCAGTGCAATATATGTTAGTCCACCAGCAATTAGTGTTAGACCAAGCAGAATAGGATTTGTGACAAACGATGAGATAAATGAAATAGTTGCCGTTCTTGCAACCAATAATGCTTCGGATATTCTTTTAATTGTATCAAAAACCTTTAGTCCTGTTCCAGCAACATAGGTAAAAGCAGAGCCAAGTATAAAAAACTGTGCAAGGCCTTTTTGTAGTCCGTCTGGTATCCTTGTGAATAATTCAAGTAATTTCGTGATTGTCTCTATGATTACCCTAAAACCTTCTGCAAGCCCTGGCAGAACTTCTGCAAGTTTAACCTTTAATAACATCCCGAACCTTGTAAAAACCTCGTTTACTTTAAGACCAGCATTATACACATCATTAAGAGATATACCAAAATGGTCATAAAGTTCTGTTCCTGTTTTGTAATATTCCCGCAATCTTTCAACTGGTATTTGTAATAACTGGGCTACATTTTCTGCGTTAGAACCCAGAAGTTTCTGCATTACCCAAGCACGACCATATTGTTGTTCAAGTTTTTGCAGCGCACCTATAACCCTAAAGAAAACTTCTACACTGCCACCCATATCCTCACCAAGTTTATAAGAGGATAATCCAACAGAGTGTATCGCCTCTCTTACCCGTTCTGCTACAAAAGAAGTGCCTTGCCCGGCATTTATTAAGGCCTGATAAACATTATTTATTGTCTTTCCTAAAAATGTTGCTTGAATACCTAAGACACCAGAAACATAGGCAAGCCCTAATGTTTCTCTGGAACTTGTTTTAAGTGAGCCCTGTAACTCCATTAAACCCTTTATCCAGTCAGTTGTCTGTCTTATGGCATATCCAGTCGAAGTTAGCGTTAAGTAAGAAAAGAACCTCAATGAGTTTCCAATCCTGTCCCATTCCAGACGCAATCTGTAAGAATGAGAACTCAGTGCCTGTATTGACCTAATTGTTTTTGATAACTCCTCTGGGTTTTTATTTAACTGGGCATTTAAGTCCTTTATCTGGTTTCTGATTTTAATGTAAAGTTCTGGCTGGCTTTTTTGGAGGTATTCTAATTGCTCTAATACTTTTCTCTGTTCTTTTAATTCATTTGTTTCTTTACCACGCATAATTTTGCTCTGTTCTGCAATTTGAAGCGTGGTATATCCAATTTCTCTGTAACTGTCAATTATTTCTTTAATTACCTTTTTTCTTTCTTGTTCTGCCCTAAGTGCTTTCTCTATATTTATGGTTGATGTTGCTACTTCTATGCCCCCTAAACGCATTGTTGACACTATTTTATCTCTACTAATTTTTGCAATTTTGGGAAATTCGTTTTGGACTGACTTAATTCTATCATATACCTCATCAAGGGTTTTCTGTAGTTCTGGGAAATATAGTTTTGCTGGTAGTTTAACTTCTTTCTCGCCTACAAAACGCAGTATTGAGTTTACCTCATTTATTATATTCTCTTTGTCTGCTCTGTTAATTCTATAAAATTTAGTCCAAGGGGAGGCACCTTCCCTTAACTCTTCTAATCTTGATATAACTGCTTGAACATTTTGTGGTCTAATACCTTCTTTTAATCCCTTAAATGCATTAGAGGATACCTCTTGTATTTTTTGTAATTTTTTTTCTATATCCTGTAAGTCAGCAAACCCCTTTAGATTTATCTTTACATCATAGTTTGCCATTTATTAACCTCCAATTAAATATATTCAATCTCATCCTTCTCATATCCAAGTATCTTTTTGAGTTCTCTAATAGCAACCTTACTACCGAAAGCACCAGCAGTTATAAGAAATTCAAGGACTGCTTTCTCTTTATTCTCTTCTTTCTGGTTAGCCCTTGAAGCATTATATAGTAATAATACCTGTTTTAATGTAGCCCTGTAAAGAAGATATTCAAGTTCAAATCCTCTGTGTATCAATTCCTCATATATTGGGAGAAATGTTAAACCTCCACCCCCAATCGTTTCATCATTTCTGCGACCTTCTCCTGTGTCTTTTTTACCTGCTCCCAAAAAAAATCGTATCCTCCGATTTCAAGTAATTGGTTAAGGACAAATATTTTGAAGGCAGGGGAAGTTTTCTTAAAATCATCTTGGTCAACCTCTAACGAGACAGAAGCAATCCTTATGAATTCATTATTTTGAATAATATCTGTAAAGGGTTTGCCACTGATAAGTAAATCAAGGAATATCAAAGCGTCTGATGAGTTTAGGGGTTTGAATATAATCTTTTTACCCTGAAATTCCGCCTCATGTTCTCTACTGGCTTCAATAAATTCTCTTAAATCGTTTTTGCTTGTTTGTTTCTTTATCTCTTCCATCGTAATCCTCCTTTTGGTTATTTTCCAGTTGTTTCTACTATATAAACTTTTCCTGTTGTCTCATCTACATATCCAGTAAAAGTCAACGTAGTTGGAACTGGTAATTTACCAAGTTCTACAGCGCCGATGTTAGTTCTATAAGCATTATAAACCGTAATTTTTCTGTATTTATTAGTGGACGAAAAAGTTTCACCATAAATAACTAACTGACCTGATAAGTTTCCGTCCTGTAGAAGTCCTATATTGTTCGTGTTCCATTCATATATGTTAACTTCAACTTCAACTGAAGTTATATGTGTCTCACTTGATACCTTTCCAATTTTCTGGTTATCTAACTCAAAAACTGTAAATTGTGGTGTTAATCTTATCCCGTTAGTATAACCCAACTCAGTTCCATTAAAAGAAACAGTTGACCCGTTTTTCAATACAAGAAATTGTGTCTTATCCATTTTTTATGTTTACTTTGCTTCTGTCAAGAACCGCCTTCAGGTATGAAACCTTATTTGTAAAAGCACGTAATTCATCAACCTTGGGAACCAAAATATTTTGCGCTTTTTGACCATTAAAGAAATAGTTAAGAAACTCTCTTATATCATTGGGATTGCCTCTTACAAAGAAATGTAGTTTATTAGGACTCTCTGGTATCTTAACTGCTTTTTCACATAAGGTTCCATCAACGCAACATAACAGCATAGCAGTTAAATAAAGATCCGATAAATACACACCATCATTTGTTAATTTAATAGTAGATTTTTCAAACCTAACTCCTCGCTTGTTCCCCCAAAACCAATCTTTTTTCATTTCCATCGTAATCCTCCTTTAATGTTTTTTATGAAGCAGGCGGTGTATCCATTCCCTCCATTAACCCAATACAGTCCTCTGTATCATCATACAGAGCCGTAAAGGTTCCTTCTATTAAGGCGGCCTCCGCATTAGCGAAATTGAGAGCACCAGCACCAGAAGGTGTGCAATCATAGAAGGTAAACACCACATATTTACCATCCATACGTGTGCCATAAATTTTCAGTGTGTAGGATGGCGGAGTGGTTTCTTCTGCCCCAAGAGAAACCTCGTTAGAAGTATTACCAGATTTACCCGGTTCGCCCCATCCAAGTTTAATATTGGCTGGAGTGACTTCCATTAACCTAAAATTGATTTCTGCGCCTCTTCTTGTAGTAAGAATATAGAGAGGATACTTTGTCTGGTCGGCAACTATTTCAGTAGTATCCCTTGAAGGTGTAATACTTACACCCCCCTGAGTAAACCCGATGTTCGTTGCCGACTTCCCTTTTTCACCAATTAGCAATGTGGCAGAACTTGCCAAAACCTTTGTCTTATCCATTCTAACCTCCTTGTTTTGTTTGTTTTAATTGTTTTACCGCTATAATAAGAGAAAGTCAACATCATTATAAATATTCACCAATTTTTTCCTGTATAAAGTTTGCTAATGCACCAGCAAATTTAATATTCACTTTTATTTTCTTACTCTTAATGTCTTGTATAACTCTATTAATAAGTTCTTTTAATGTCGGGTCTTTTAATAATCCTCTGTCGGCAAGTATATCAATTGCTTGGCCGAAAATATCTTTTGTTATCTTTTCAGTGTCTTCGGTTGATGGTGTCCCTTCTCGTAGTTTCTTAAATATTTCTCTTAAATCCTGTTTGATAAACGGTTTTATGATACCTTTATACATTGGTTGTTTGAACCATTGCTTTGGTTTCATAATAATCTTATCCCCCTTTTTCTCAAGCGAAAAATCTTGATACCTTGATGGAAAGACATCTCTTCCCATTTTTGCGTGTGCCACAGCAAGATGGAAAAACTTTGGGCTTATCAATGTAGAACGGTAAAAGTATTTCTGGAAAGATGTCTCAAGTCCTTCTACTTTCTCGTTCTGGTTCCAGTATATTTTTATTTCTGGTTCTGTAAATACCAACCTGTTTTTATCCCATTTGGTTCTATCAAAAAAGGCAAATTCTCCTATCATCATTGCTTCAAGAAAAGCACTCTTGAACCTACCAGTAAATGTCAGTGGAGGATTATATACACCACCTTTCCACCCATTGAGACGCCTGATGTTTCTTTGGGAAACAGATGCACTTTTTAATGGCGGGAATTGCCTTTCACGTTTACTCCACTCTGAAAGTAAATACTCACTAAAACGGACATTTATATGTTTGAGTGCTTCATTGGAAACATCTTTTGATTTTAATGAAGAGAATACAGATGCAGTGCTGAAAGCAACATCGCCAGTTTTGTAAAGGAATATCTCTACCCCTTGTCTGAGAAATTTCCTTTTAAGTTCCGATGACAGGAAACTTGCAAATACTGCTTCCATTTGTGTTTTGAAAATCTTCCTACCACCAATATGTGATGTAATTTCATAGTTAATGTCTATTTTAGGCATATTATTAATACACTCCTTTAAGTAATATTTCAAGTGATATTTCAGGAATAGAGAAAAAAACCCCTCTGTCTCTTATCTCATCAAAAGTTATGTTTGATACAATATACTTGTCAACAAACCCATCAAGGGTTGGGTTGTCTATTAAAACACCCAGTATCTTCTCTAATAGGTCATCTGTTAAACTTTCTGCCTCATTTACTGATACAATCGAATAATCTGCAAGTGCAAGATTTATTGTAAGCATTCTTGGGACATCCACAGATGGCTGGTCTGACCTAATATGTTCACCAGAGACATTTAATTTATATACAGCAAGTATAGGACATTCTCCAGTATCAATGTTGTTTGACAATCCAACATCAACAACCCTTAATTTAATACCTTTTAAGTTCTGTATTTCGGCATTCTCTAAGAGTTCTATTATTTTTGCTTTTATCTCATTTGTCTTTTTTATGTAGTCCATTATAACCCCGCTTTCCCATAATTCTCTGGAACATCATTTTCGTAAACTTCTCTTTCTATGTCAAATATTGGTTCTTGGTTTTCATAATTAGATTTCAGTTTAGCAACTTTGTATATCGGTTCTATTATATTTCCATCACTATCAACTAACTTGACTACTCCAACCGCTATTTTATCTAATAGGTTCATTATTCTGTCATATCTCGCATAGAGCCATGGAACTTCCTCACCAGTGCTTGTTGGTGTATATACCGCCTTTTGCCAGAAATACTCAAATAATTCAATAGTTAATGTTTTAACAAGCGGTGGAACTTCGGTGAACGGCACTTCAAAACTAATAGAAAGCATCCCATCAATTATAGATTGCGAGTTTGAAATCCATCTCTCAACTACGCCTTCTGTTAGAGTTCTCCTTGTTATTGCTTCATCTATGCCAGTATATAATTCTCTCACTTCATCAACAGTTAAATAAGCCATTTCATTTTCTCCTTAAAATGAAAAATTCATAACCATCAACACACCAATGCCCAAATTTTGCATCTTCCAGTGTCCAGTAAAGAAGTTTCCATTTATCAAATGGTAAGGTTGTGTGATAAGTTGACATCATTAATCCCTTGCTGTATCGTTTTTTATACTCATCAAAATTTCTTGCTTTAACAGTAATATCAGAGTGCCTTTGATGCAAAATAATGTATTTCGGGTTAATCTTTACCCATAAATCCGAAACACCAAGGTAATATTCATAAGAGGGCATATGGTTAATAACTAATGTGCATAAAAGTAAATCTATCGGTGGTATGCCAGTAATATCTTGCTCTGATGGTATGCCCTTAATTAAGTGTTTCTTTATCTTTGTTTTACCATTTTCAACTAACCTTTTTTCTGCAATATCTAAACACTCCTGACATATATCAAATAAATAAAACTCTGTATCATTAGGGAAGTTTAATAGTGTCCATCCGCCACCACAACCATAATCTAACACCGTTTTTATCGGCTCTTTAATACGGGAAATTAAATCTGAATGAATAAAATCACCCCAGCGCATATACCTCTTTACATCGTTATCATCGTTAGAAATATGCTTATCAAATGGCGTTAGATTGTCCCAAAACTCTTTTAGTTCTTTCATAGTGGGGCGGGATTGATAAGTAATCTCACCCGCCCCGACAGAGTGATACGCTCTTATGTTAACACATCTGTCAGTTTGTAGATTGCATTACTACAGACAACTTTTTCATCTGTTTGATAACTAACCTTAACCCACACACCTTCTGGGTCTTCTTCTCTCCACTGACGGATTTTGAAATCCTGATACTTGAAGTTGGCTCCCCAAGTGAATGTCTCCCTTGTTCCGATTGGAGTATAGTAAAGCAGTGCCACGGTGTCTGAAGTCCATACGTAAGACAAACTCTGCGCCTTGCCTTTCTTGGTTGTATCTTTCTTTGCGTTTGGAATAATTATCTTCTCAAAGTTATCAAACAGCATATTTAAGAGAGACGAGAGTTTAATTTTATTCTTATCTGCACTTGATGGAACTAACAGCCAGACATTTCTTAATGTCTCGTCCATCACCATCGTATCCCAAACTGGCTTCGGTATAATTATTAGGTTAGGGGTTATGCCAGCATAATCTTCAAAACTGGCTATTGCCTCTCTTATATCTTTTTCTATAGTCGGATTGCTGGCATCCCATTTGGTTGTAGGGGATGTAGAGTTTCCATTGTTTTCTATTAAATTAGCAACCCTGATTTCCTTATTAAGAAGGAGTTTCTCTTTAATTGCCCCAATTTTGTCAAGAAGCAAATCAAATAACTCAGCATCGTTCATACTCTTTCTATCTTCATCCTTGATAAAAGATTTAAGACCTCTGCTTATTGTTGAGTATGAAGCCCTCTGAACTGCCCTAACCGTATCTTCAACTATTTTAGCACCAGAATTACCCTCTATGTCATCTTCGGGTTTGAGAGAAAACGAGTCATAGATGTTGTAATTCTCACCAGATTGAGATACATTGACAAGTGTCAAAATCTCATCTGCGATGTAATTAAACTTGGGGTTATAACTTAAAAACGCTTTTTCAAGAATTTGCTTGTTTATAAGTTCAGCCATTTTATACCTCCTTTTTGTGTGTAAAGGTTATCCCGTTATGAAATATTCAACGCAATATGTGTTATAAGTATCTTTATCCTGCTACCATCTTCCCCATCCTCAAGGGCTATACCGTTACCGTGTTGTCCATTGGTCATCACAACCGCCTTTCCGTCATCATCAGAAGCCACTATATCCCCAGCGCTTACAGTTCCACCGCATTCAACCTCTGTGATACCAGATATGACAACTGGAACGGGTTCATCATCAGGAGTCACATAGTCAATTGTTGAACTTGAACTTGATGTATATCTGTAGTTGCGAAGAGTAACTCCAATTGCCAAATCGCCCGCAGAACACAGCGTGACCTCTCCTTCGTCTGAAAATTTTACAAACCTGAACGGATAAAGGTCATTACCATATCCATTTATATAACTTCTTTCTAATCTTTCCATCTTATACCTCCTTTTTTATGGTTGGTTATTCTTTATCGTTGTTTTCTGTTTCAATAAAGAATTTTATTTTACCTTCCCTAATAAGTTTCCTGACTGCATCTGTTTCGGATATATTGAATTTCTGTGCCGTTTCTTTTATCAATGCCTCCTCATCAATATGTGTATCAACTATGGACTTTGCTTTTTCCTCAAGGTCAACTATATCAGGTAACCTGTTAAATATCTCTTTTATGGCATCACCAAGAGACATGTTGACTATTTTTTCCTTCTCTGTAAACTTGACATCAAGTTCCTGCATATAGGCAACCTTTAGAACTTCTCTAACCAGTGGCTCAATAGAAGGGATTACCTTGTTAGAGTTTTTTTCAATGAAGTTATCTATTTTAAGCCGTATGTTCTCTTCAAGTATTTTTTTAACTGGGGAATCTATATTATCTTCTTTTTCTTTCTCGTCAATTACGAAGTCAACTGATTTGGCTTCATCTGTGTTATAAAGAACCTCTAAATCTTTGAGGGTTTTTATCTGTGGTATATCAGCCCCGAGAATAGATACGGCTTTGAGAACCTTTCCATGTTTCATGCCGTCTTCTTCAAAATCTACATATAACTCTGGAGAAACCCTTCTATATGCCTTGTATCTTATGAGGTCTGCAACCTTTTTAGGGACATCCCTGAAGTCGGCAATGAGTTTGTCGCCCTCAACTCTGATATTATCAACCCAGCCAACAGCGGGCATACCAAACCCTTCTCCAAAATGCCCAATCTTGATAGGTGGTTTAACCCTGTCTTTTAATTTCACCCAGTTCTCTGCAATTTCATTCAGGTCTTCTTTGGTTATCTTAACACCTCTTGCTGTAAAGTTTCCGACCGAGCAGATTTCTTGGTTCATCAAATTTACTGTCTCGGCCATTCCCTCTTGTTTTTTATCGACAGATAGGCAACCATTCACAGAGGGATACCCATATCCTGCTTTTATTTTCTCAAGTTTATCAATTAACTCGTTGATTGCTTTCTTTATATCTTTCGCTTCAAGTATCTTTTTCAATTCTTCTATAATTGAAATGCCTTGGTATCCATACCCGTAAACTTTTTCAGCACCATAATCCTCTATCTTTTTTATCGTTTTATCCAAATCGGATTTTATTTCATCTTCTTTTTCTTTTTCTTTAAGTTTAATTAAAAACTCCTTTATGTCGGTATTTATAATCTCATCAAACTCCTTTACGATGTTTATTGCATCGTCAAAATTTATTGCCTTGCTTTCAATTATATTGACAAGTCCCATTTTTACCTCCTTTTAACTTGTTTTAAGAATATTTTACTTATAATTTTTCAAATTGTCAACACCTTCAATAGATGGAAACCCTGACTCTTGAAAAAGCCAGAATTCTTCACCTTCAGGTTTATATAGTATATACAACTTTCCCTTGAATTGGAACTTTATAAAAGTAGGGGAATTTGTAAGAATATCGGTAGTTCCAATTATTACTGGTTCAATCCAAGCAGAAGTTGCCTTAGTTGGATTAAGTTCAGAACCAGTTTCAAGTTTATGTTTAGTGTCAAATTTGGTCAGGTCTACCCTTATATTTCTTGGATACAAAAAAGTTTCTGTTTCAAGCGGATTATATCCACTCTCAAATACTCTGTCAGCAATTTTTAATAAATAATACTCTGTTGATGGCGTATATCTAATAACTATGACAGGTTTACCCTCTTTATTAGTTCTTTTCCACCATATTCTCCAGATACCAAAACCAGAGTTTTCGGTCATTTTTGTAAGTTTATCTAAGTCAATTTCAAGTTCTTCTACTTCTGATATTAACCTGTTTCTTAACTCAATCCGTTTCTTAATGTTTTTTTCTTTCCAGTATTGGTATTGTCTTGGGATGTTTTCTTTTATTTTATAAGGCAAAGCAGAATAATTATAATCTGGAATATAACCCGACTTAACCGCTCTGTCTGAAATTACATATGGTCTTTTATCTTCTGGTTGTATCATAACCCAGAAATGCGCAGACCTAATTTCGTGTTCTTCTGGGGCTTCTGATGGCGAGAGTATTTCTTCGTTGAAATGGGCAAGCGTTCTTATAATGTATCTCCCGTTCAGTATCCCAGAGTTAAAGAAATATTCAAATAAATATGGCTTTGTTGCACCATACTCCACATATCCTTTATCAACTATCAAGAATACGCCTGGATATTCAGCAGTAGAACCAGGCGTTCCAATCGGAGCAACTCCCTCAACCAAATAAAGATAATCCAACTGGTTAATTTTGTTTAAGTTCTCATCAAACAGCCAGACATGTGGTTCAACTGCTTTCGGGATAACCTGTATCTCTGTTGGTCTAATTCTACCCGCCTTATCTTTCTTTTTCTTAAACTCACCAGTTGAGAAATCAATCTTAAAATCGTTCTTATGTTTCTCAAAAAATTCTTTGGCTTCTTTTAATGTGGTTATTGGTTTATCTGGTAATCCTTCCAGCTGGGCAAGCAAAGTCCAGCCAATAAGGTCATTTTCTCTTTCTAATCTTAAATCAAAATGGACAGATTTACCCCTAATATGCATTTGGATAACATACCTATAAGATTTATCTGTTTTTTCTGGCGGAATTTGCATAAATACGTTTTCTTGAAAATTCTCTACGTGGTTTAAGACAACAAGAGGTTTTACTTTATAAATGTGAACATTTTCCCCAAATTCATTTCTAATTTCTGTTTCTGGTATCCCAGTAAGTTTACTGATTTTTTCAATCTTCATTTGTAATCTCCTCCAAAACTTTGAGTATAACTAACTTATTTTCACCAACAACTTTTATAATACTGCCAGTGTCCAAACTTGCCCTTGATAACAATATATTTTTCCTTAAAAGTTCCTGCATGCTGGAATAAGGTATACTTCTCAAACCTTCTGTTTTTTTCTTTACTATATCAATGACAATTTCACGCATTTTATCATTATATCTATCTGGGTGTAGGGTTGCTATTCCTCTTCTAAAAATTTCATCTATAACCTCATCAAGTTTGTCTTTTATAAGTTTTAAGTTATACTTGTGGATTTCGTTATTTATAAACACCAATAACCACCTGTAATCATCAATCAAGACCTCATCTGGAACTGATTTAGGGTTGTAGTTATTAAGGTCTTCTATGAATTTTTCAACAAGTAAATTACTTATCTTTGCTTTTTCAACTACACTTTCAAAGTAATCTGGCTCGGCTTCTTCTGGGTGTTTCTCATCTATTATTGGCTCATATAAATGGAGATACTCACCATCTTTTGTTTTATACCAGTTAACCGTATGGAATAAAACAGAAATAATATCACCGACTTTTGCATAGTCCTTTGTAGTATTAAACGTCTTGCCAATTTTCATATACTTCTTGCCATCTAACTCAACAATCCTGTTTGGGGCTATGTTTCTATCCCTAAACCTGATACCAATGTCAAAATTAACAACACTCGGAACTTTTGTGGAATTTACTTTAAGGACTATTACCTTAAGCGTCTCATATTTTTTTACTTTCAGCCAGTTATCACTATAACCGTTGATTGAATAAGGAGAAAACGCTTTTTTAAGCATTGCACCCTCTGATGCAGGAGCATTGGCACATAAGTTTATTAGTTCAATTGCTTTCTCTTTAGTATCTGCAACAAAGGATGGAACTTGGTTTATATGATACTCTGGCTTGGGCTCATTTAAGGTTGACTGCTTTATTTTGAGTTTGAACAAATAATGTAATCTGTCAGTGTAGGAAAGTTTATGAATATCCTTGCCGTTATAATAAAGAATATCAAAAACGTTCAAGACAATACCTTTATCATCAAAATCTATCTTATTATGTAAAAAACCAGCGACATCTTCTCTGTTTTGATGTTTGCCATTTAACCACATTTCACACTCGCAGTCCAATATAAAACTATCTCCATTGAGTTCTAATAACTGCTTGGTTGTCTCTGGTAGTTTGTTTTCAGGTAATTTTCTTCCATCTTCGGAATAAATTTCAATCTTTTTATTCTTTTTATCAACCATTATTATTAACCTGTTTCCATCATACTTTTTGTTCACAATAACTGGCTTATTCTTAACGACCCAGTCGATTGCTGGTTCAATCCCTTTACCTTTTAACAACATTACTGCTGGCAGAGATGTCTTCTCTGGATAAAAAAACCTTCCAAACTCAATCTTATCCTCTAACATAGATATTTTTGCTTGCTCTTCTATTTCTGGAGTAGCAGAACGCAATTCTAAAAACTCTTCGTCATCGCCATCTATGCCAGCCCAATTATTTTTCTTAAAAGGAAAATTTGAAACCATTATTTCCTCTTCTGTTGAGCGAATTCCTCTACCCTGAAAAATTGTGTATCTATCAAATTTTTTTACATTAAACCCACTGCATAAATCCCTTGAACTTTTACAGTTTTCAAGTGTCAATATAAATTTCCCTCTCAAGTTTTTACATAATTTAATTAAGTCATTTAGGTCTGCCTGTGTGAATTCATTGCGAATTTTTTTTGAAAACATTGACATTTTTGTTGAATTAACATATGGCGGATCTATAAAGAAGAATGTATCTTTAGTATCATATTCTTTTATTACATCACGAAAATCTTTTGATGTTATCTTAACACCCTGTAACCTGTCTTTTAACTTCAAAAATTTGTTAAAGTCACTCTTAATGGATTTACCAATTCTTTTAACACCAATACTTGTCAAATTTCCGCAATAAGAACCTAATACAAGATATAAATATTCATAAAATCTTGTAAGTTCATCTTTACTAAATTGATTCTTATTAAATCTGTCTAATATATCAAAAAATTTTTTTCTTCTCAAGACCCAGTCAAACTTTTTAAGTTTCTCAATATCTTCTTCTGTAATCTTTTGTATAAATTTTAATGAGAAAGTAATGCCACTATTGATGTCGTTTAGAACTTCAGCCAGACTTCTCGGTTTCTTAAAAAAAACAGAAGCAGAACCGCAAAATGGTTCAACATAAATTTCATGTTCTGGAATATACGGAATAATATATTTTGCGGAAAAAAACTTCCCTGCAGATGAACAGAAAGGAATTTTTGAGGGTATATATTCTGCAAAATCATCAGTTGAATAAAAAATATCCCTGAACTCATCTTCATCTATGCTTATTCCATTGGGCTCTTTTGCTCTCAAAACAAGGTCGTATAACCCTATGCCATCCCAGTTATTGCCAGTTGAAGTTGGGACGAAATGAACTGGTCTATTAAATATTCTTCTAAGTTTCAACGATAATGCGTCAAATATATCTCTGGAATGCTCCATGATAGAACTGAATATTGGCTCTGGTATTCTAACTACTATGTCAACATCATGCGGTGCATCTTTACCATATATTGTAGAACCTGTTAGGATTATAAAATCTGGTATCCATACAAATTCAGGGTATTTCTCGATGCTCATCGGATATCTCCTTTGCTTTTTCAATTTCCTGAACTGCCGATTTTATTAACTCAATTGCTTCCTGAAGCGAGTATGGTTTGAAATTTACTTTGGCGCTTCCGTTTGGAAAATTATATTGAATAAGTGGCTTAATAACCTTATTGTTCAGTGCTTGTTCTATATTACTTTGTAAAATATTTGTTACCCTATAGAATACCTCAAATTGTTTCTCTGCAAGTGCATAAGACCCAAATCTTATGCTGGAAGCACCAAACAGATTTGGCAGTAAAAATGCTTTTGCTATTCTATTATCAGAATATTCCATTGCATCATAGAATTGTGAGCCACCCTCACGTTTACTTTCTACAAATTCTATATCAAAGTCCTCTGCTTTATCTCTGCTCCTTGGTAGTAAAATACCCGCCTGGAAATATATTCTGTTAACATTCTGGAAAAACTTTTCAACCTCTTCATCACTTGCGCCCTTTGGATAATATCCTTTTGCTATTGGGGAACCAAATCTTTCAAGATGCTTTAGCCAAAACTTTTGTGTCATCTTCTTAAAAAAGTAAGGGTTCCAAGCAGAAGCAAGTTCTGGAAATCCTTTCAAGTTGCCAAACTCAGAAAAATAAGAGATTATCAGGAATTTATTGAGTGGCATTTCCTCATAGTTTATTGTCATCTTTGTTAGGTGACCAAATTCATTATATTCAAACTCAACAGTCCAAGGCGGTATTGTTTTAAGACCTTTTAACCAGATTTTTCCATCCTTTTTTCTGTCCCACAAGATTTCACTTACGGAAAAACCATAATCAACCGCTGTTGCTATATTCCACATGGTTGTAAAAAATGATGGCTCTAAACTCTCAATATTTTCTGTTATGAAATTCTTTATCTCATCATTATCGGCCTTTATTTCAATATCTCTGCCTATAATAAGAATTTTTTTAATAAATAAGCAGAATTTTATCTGCTCATCTATCTTGAGGTCTTTATATACTTCATATCCTCTTGTTTGTGTTACCTTATCAATAGAATTCCAGTCAACATCAAGTTTTGAATATTCTTTTTCATAACCACTTGGGATTATTTTTGCGACTACTTCATTTCGACTATTTTCGGTTTGTTTCATATCACATCTCCAGTTAATTCAACGAAACCATAATCGGTCTCATTGTTATCAACTAATTCTTTTAGCAGGACTTTTGGCTTATCTAAAATATAATACGGGCTTTTTGGTTTGCTGTCAATAGATACTCCACTCCATCCCCTAACAGACAAAGCAAGAGAAATAATCATATCATCATGAAAACCATGTGCTGGCCTGTATAGATGGAAACTGCTTCTTATTACTGCTTCAAGGTTCTGTATTTCAAGTATAAGGTCTCTATTATTTGGTATGGTCAAACCCCTTTGAAATGCAACAGCAAGGTTCTCTATAAGAGAGTTTCTAACCTTTATGTTTGGTATTGTAAAAGGAATTAAAAAATTATGTTTTTCAACAAGCATATTATAAACCGAACCAATACCAGAGACATCAATATAAGTGATTGGATATTTGTATTTCTCTAATCCATATAGTAACCTTTCGCTAACGGTTTTCGTCTCAAACATCCTTTCTGGAAATCTATCTATATATACAACCATTCCAGTTGTTAAATCTGTAATTGTTAGGACAGTTCTATCCCGTATTTTACCTATATCAATACCGCCTTGATATCTATGGTCTTTCTCATATGGGATTACTTCATAATTCCCTATGTTTCTTGTTATGTCTCCAAAGATAGACGAGTCGCTCTGTGGTAACTGTCCATATACTATTGATTTTGAAAGGAACTCTGGTAAGTCCTGTAATAGTTGCTCAATCTCTTCTTTTGGGATATATACATTGTCCCCCATTGTCCAGTGGAATGCATCTAAGTTGTCTTTCTCTACTTGATATAGTTTTGTCAACCAGTTATTTTTAAGTGGAGGGACTGAGTTTATTATAATCTTACCACCCGTGTCTGTAATTCTTGGTCTTATATAAGAGTCATAAAATCCATCTGGATAAGTAGAGGCATCTTCACATACTATAAGGTCAACTGGCTCTGCAACAAAACCATCTGGGTTTTTAACTGACTTACCTTTAATCTTTGAGCCGTTATTTAACTCTATGATATGCTCTTTTTTTCTTTTTGTTTTATAAAGCCCGGGAAATATTCTTATATAATCAAGGACACCTCTTACTCTGCCTGCGCCTTCCATAAACCTATCTGTCTTATCATAGTTAATCCCAACTACCCATATATTTTTATTTGGAAATGTCAATAGATACGATGCTTCTGGAACACAGGCGGATGATTTCCCTGCCCTCATACCACCAAGAATTATTTTTATCTTCTTATCAGAGTTATGAAAAGGTATTGCCTTTTCAATTGGTTTATATGAAGTTAATTCAAAAAATTTTCTTTTTCTTACATCTTTAATCTCCAAGCAATTTATTAATTGTTTGTTGGACATCTTTTCCTTCCTCTCCTATTTGTTTCCTTAACTCAACTGCTCTTACTATATCAGAGGCAGTTATTACAATCTCACCAGATTTTATTCTCTCTACCCCTAACTCAAGCAACTTATCAAGTATATTACTTAATCTTGAGAATATATCTAATTCATTATTAGAAGTGTTATCTTTCATTTTAGATGTGTCAGTATTGATTGTCTCGTTATTTCCCGTATCTGTATTATTTTTCATACCATCTGTATTAGATGTCCCTTTTAACTTGTTTTTTTCCCAATACTTTCTATAGTTTGAAATATATTTCTCTGGAATTGTTATCCCGTTTTCAGCACCATACGAAATTATACTTCCTATCGTATAACCCTCCTCAAATAAATCCCACATACTTTTCCCTGTCCTCAACTTCAACCAACGAGAATAATTTATATTCTTTCCCATATTATTGTATTTTACCACAAATCTTTCGTTTTGTTAATACTATGATTATTATTTTTTTCAACTATAGTGTCCAGACATCATGCATGTATAACTCTATGATTTATCTTTTACTTACTATACACGAATTAAATTATATATATTACAGAGAAATAACCCAATCCAAATTTTTAGCGAGATAACCACGTAAAGCATTTACAATATTTAACTCTATGATTTATAAGGACTTACGTCAAGTTGTGGTAAATATAGGGCTTGCAAGTATTGAAAATGGGGTATAATAGTGTTGAAAATAAAATAAAGGAGGGAAAAATGAAGGTGAAAATAAGGAAAGGTAGAAGAAGGTTGAGGGAATTAGAAAAGTTG
>CAYRRM010000037.1:0-22914 GCA_964426675.1 uncultured Lentisphaera sp. | reverse complement strand
CATCATTTCGCTGAAGGAATAATTGTTACTGATATTGGCAGTGTTAAAAGAAAAATTGTAGGAGAGTTAGAAGAACTTTTTCTGTCTAAAGGAATTAAATTTGTAGGAAGTCACCCTATGGCAGGTTCAGAACAGAGCGGAGCAGAAGCAGCAAGGGAGGATATATATCAAAATGCAATAGTTTTCCTTACTCCAACAGAAAGAACAGATAATCTTTCTCTTCAAATTGTGTCTGCAATGTGGGAAGCAACAGGGGCAAAAACAATTAATATATCCTCAGAAAAACATGATGAAGTAGTTGCTATGGCCAGTCATTTACCACATATTTCTGCAGCGGTTCTAGCAAAAACAATTTTATCCGCAGATGAACAGAAGATAATATCACTTGCGTGTGCAGGTGGTTTTCGCGATAGTACCAGAGTAGCTATCTCTTCGCCAGAAATGTGGAATGAAATTATAGAATTTAATTATGACAATATATTATTATCTCTCACTAAATTAGAAAATGAAATTTGCGAAATTCGCAATGCTATAGAAAATAAAGATTTTGATAAAATAAAAGTTTTTTTAGAAATTGCGTCTGACCTTAGAAAGAAATGGCAAAAAGAAAGAAATAATGATTTATCTACTGAAGTATTTTGATTTTTCCTTATTATTTTATAAATTGAGAATATTGCTTCTGACTTTCGCACAACGTCTTGCAAGATCGATCATCTTTAACTCATTGAAACTAACCATAGCGGGTTTAATGGTGTCGTTCAGTCTGTCAGCAAGTGCTGAGTTAAAATTCTTTCTTCCGTGAATAGCTCCAACAATTGAGCCTGTTGTGGCGCCATTGCAATCAGTATCAAGTCCACACATTACGGCTATTGCAGGTGTATCTATTATATTTAATTTTCCGTAAAACATTGCTATGATGCATATAAGCGCATTATTTATTGTATGAACGACATGCATATCCTGAAGTTCAGTCTCAAGTTTTTCCATACATTCTTCAAAGTTATTTGATGACTTAATCCATTCCAGGCATTTTTTTACCCATATTGCAAGACGGCAATTACGTGGAATTTCAGAGAGTCCTATTTTGACAAGTTCCGTTGGGTCTGATACACAGAAGGCTGCAGCCTGAATAGCAGCAAACATCATTTCCCCATAGATCCCATTCCTGCGATGCGTCCAGGATGCATCGCGCCACGCAAACTCTGCGGCGAGTTCTGGATTTCCTGCGCAGCAGAAAGCCCAACCATCAGCCCTTATTTGTGCTCCTATCCATTCTCTGTAAGGATTACGATAAGTACTTATCCATTCTATTGTGTGCGCCGGGTAGTTGCCTCTTTCTGAGCAATTCTGAACATTCAAGATAGCCTGAGCTTCTGCAGTACATATTGCTGATATAGGAATATGAGATAGCCAGAAACGAGCAATATCATCCCATTTGAAATTTCTTCCTTTTTCTTCTAATACAGCCAGTCCTGTGATAGAGTAATGAATATCATCATCAGCTTCCATGAATGAAATATTTTCACGGCATGATAGAGGACAACCAAGTTTTATTCCATCTTCAGCGTTGCGTATTGAAAAATAATCTTTCAGTGGCCAATCACCTCTATTCTGAAGATAGATCTTAATTTTTTTTCTACCATTGATTTTTCCGTTTTCATCCCGTCCTAATCCAAGTCCTTCAACGGGTTTTCCCAGAGCACATCCAACAGCTCTGCCAGTCCATGCGCCATGTAATTTATCGATTAACTCATCCTGCGATGGAGTCCAATTAAAATTTCTTGGCCCATCAGGACGTAATTTTCTTATATCTTCGAGTTCATTGGGCTCTTCTTTCTGGAGGGATTTATCCGCTGGTAGTTCCATTAAGGCATTGTAAATAGGATTTATTTGATTGAAATTCCATGCATCTCTCACTGGATCAAGAGATAGGAATCGTTTTTTTAGGTTTTCTGGGATTTTTACACCTTCATCTTTACGCTGCGAGAATTCTTCTTTTAGTAAGCCATATGGAGATGTCCACCCAGACATAAAAGTCCTCCTTTTTTCTTATATGTTTATATTGTTTTTTATATTATTATGTAGATTATTTTCAAATATCTTGAGTTTATTTTTCACCTTTTAATGGCTTATGCCATAAAGATACAAGAGAACTTGCTATACAAACTGAAGAATAAGTTCCAAAGAAAATACCTATAACCATAACAGTTGCAAATGCTTTTACGGAACCATCCGGTATAAGATAGAGAAATAAAACTGAAAGTAGGGTCGTAAATGAAGTCAAAAACGTTCTGCTTAGATTTTGGTTTACGCTCAGATTTATAATCTGATCGTATGTTTTATTCTTTGTCAATTCAATGTCCTCACGTATTCTATCAAAAATTACAATAGTATCATTTATCGAGTATCCAAGTATAGTCATTAATGCTGCTATGACAGTTAGGGATAGCTCTCCTCCAATGTTTCCAAAATAAGTTAGAGCGACATATAATCCTGCGGAGATGATAATATCGTGCAGGAGTGCAATTATAGCTGCTATCCCATATGAAAACTCAAAGCGGAAAGATATATATATAACCATTCCAATTATAGAAACAATTAGAGCTTTGAGAGCAGCTTTTGTAAATTCAAACCCGATTAATCCACCTATGGCTATCTCATCTCCTCCGGTAATTTTTAAATTTGGAAAAGCCTTGTTTAGTATTTCGTAAATTTTATCTTTCACATTTGATGTGGAATCATCTTTTTCGATTGGGAGCAATATCTCTATTTGCTTTGAATCTTTGTCAAAAATATTAGTTTTATAAGTAACTCTTGCTCCCTCGAAACCGGATTCATTGAGTTTTTTTACTATTTGAACTTCTGGAATCCTTTCAGCATAAGAGGCTGTGATTTGGACACCGCCACGAAAATCAATTCCAAGACTTTCTTTGCCTTTTACTATGAAAGTCGCGATTGATATAATCACAAATATAACCGATATGAGAGCAGTTAGTTTTTTATATTTTAGAAAATCAAAGTTTGTATCGGGGAAAATTTCTAACATCTTTAACTTTTTTATCCCGAGATAACCTGTTGCTATGTCAAAAAGCAGATGCGAAAGAAATAGAGAAGTAAAAATACTTGATATAATGCCAATGCTAAGAGTTATACCAAAGCCCTTTACTGCTCCAGAACCTAATCCGAGTAAAATAAGTGCAACGAATAAGGTTGTTAGGTTGGAATCAATAATTGTAAGAAAAACTCTCGAAAATGCATTTTCAATAGCATTTTGAAGAGTTTTGTTTTTTCTTAATTCCTCTTTTATCCTTTCGTAAATCAGAATATTAGCGTCGACAGACATTCCAATTGTAAGTATTATACCAGCAATGCCTGGTAAAGTTAATGTTGCCCCAAAAGAAGAGAGAAAACCGAGTATCAATATAATATTAACAATCATTGCTATATTAGCAATTAATCCTGCCATACGGTAATAGAAAAGCATGAAAAGCATAACTACGATTAATGCGAGTGAACAAGCAATACTTCCAGTCTTTACTGATTCAAGACCCAGGGTTGGATCAGTATCAAAAACACCTGCAACCTCAAGATCCACAGGTAAACTTCCACTTATTAAGGCATTTGAGATGTTTTGAGCCTCTTCCCTTGAGAAATTTCCAGTAATTTGAGCTTCACCTCCCAGAATAGGTTGTTTTATTTGAGGTGCTGAATAAAGTTTTCCATCAAGAACAATGGCAAGAAGCCTCCCAACATTTTCACTGGTAACTTTCGCAAAATTCTTTGCTCCTTCTGCATTGAATGAGAGAAAGATATAGCGTTGTCCATATTGATCGACCCTTGGCCCGGCATCAACAATGCCTTTGCCGCTCATTTCGGCTCTCTTTTTCACAATGTAAAATTTTTTTACCGGTTTTTTGCCCTGTGCCTGGTCCACTGTGCTCATAAGTTCATACCCGTTTGGGGCTTTGAATTTTTCCGGATTTGCCAGGTATTGTTCGACAAGACTATCATTATCTTTATGTACGAGTCTGAATTGTAAGCTTGCAGACATTTTTATAAGATTGAGTAGCTTATGTTTTTCCTCACGAGAGACTGTAGGTACCTTGAGAGAAATATACTTGTCGCCTATCGGAGATATTTCTGTTTCGTTGATTCTTTGAGATTCTAGGCGTTCCCTTAGAATTTCGATAGCTACATCGCGATAGTGTTCAAAGTTTTCTTCAACTCTTTTCGCTATTTTCAGGCCTTCTTCGCTTTCGTCGTGTTTTTGCGGTTTCAATAAAAGCATAAATTCTGCCCCTCCACTTAAATCAAGTCCGAGGCGAATCGAGCCGCTTGCTTTTTCTCTTACAAAACTTATGACGTCTTTATTTACAACAGCACCTTTTACCGGGATATATTTAGTTAAGTCAACGTTAAGTTCCGTTGCAGCTTCATCCAGTGCAACCTGGGCAAATATTTTCTTTTCTTCTATTTTCTTTCTTGTTAAAGAAATTAATTCCTCAAATTTTTTGTCTTTGTTACTGGCAAGTTTTTCAAAAACAGATAACATATCCCGCTGGGTTAATGGGAACATTGACCAGAAAAAAATAATTATTACAGCAATTCCAAAAAGAGCTCTTAACAAAATAGGTTTTTTCATATATTAATTACCCCTCTGAATTTTTTTCTTTGCTATCTTCCAGACCAGCAATATTGGCTTTATTTATTTCAATTTTTACATTATCAGCTATTTTCAAAATAAATGTCTTTTCTTTTACATTTGATATTATACCGTGTATTCCGCTCGTGGTAACTACTTTATCGCCACTCTTAAGATTTTTCAGTAATTCTTGTTTCTTTTTTTGTTCTTTTTGTTGACTCCGATACATTATGAAAATCATGAAAAGCATAAATACCAACATCGGGACAAGTGGAGAAGCAAATAAATCTTTAATACTGTTTGTTGATGTTTGTCCAAGGCTCATCAAAATAGAATTTATCATTTCAAAAAAATCCTTTTTTTGTTTTAGAGTTTATTTTTTGTGAAAAAGCGAAATTTAACATGTAAATTGAAAAACTCAAGGAACGGAGGGGAAAAAAGTTCACTTAAATCTTGATTGTTGTGAACGTTGTATTTAAACCTCTTGCCTCATTATTTTTTTATACCATGGTGCGCCCGGCGGGATTTGAACCCACAACCTACGGCTCCGGAGGCCGTCGCTCTATCCAATTGAGCTACGGGCGCAAAAGAGAAAAGAAGAAATGTATATTAGCATAAATCAGGAATTTTTAAAATTTCACTCAAAAAATTAAAAAAGATGAAATTACAGACGGATTGATTAAAAATTCATATTAATTTTTGAAATATATTCTCTTATCTTCTCACGAGATATCTTTGCGTTATGCCTGATATCTACAGGAAATTTTTTCATAATCTGGATTTGCGAAAATCGCAAATCAATATTGAGTTCTTCTGCGATTTTTAAGGCTTTTTCCCTGATTTCTTTTAACTCATTAGGACTATATTTTCCTTCTACTACCAGAATAGCTATCTCTTCGCCATTTTTTGAATAGCCTACTATGGCAGTTCTGCGACCAATCGCGATATTGAATGGAGCTTCCATTGCAGCCGGGTAGATTATTCCATTTTTTGTATTTACTATATGATTTTTTCTGCCACAGAACCATAATCTGCCCTTTTCATCAAAATAGCCCATATCTCCCATTCTATGCCAGAGTTGCCCTTTTTTCTTATCTGCGATTTTCGCAAATTCAGTTGCATCCTGGAGACCATAATATGCCTTTGTAACCACAGGGCCCTTTACGATGATTTCTCCTATTTCATATGTTTTTAATTGCTTTGTTTCAGAGATATCATTAATTTTCCCTGTTTCAGGTTTTATTATGCGAATTTCGCATTCTTCAAAAGGATATCCGACGCAGTAACCTTTTGCCCTTCGGGTTAAGTCAGCAGTTTCGAGCAACATTTCAGAGCCTGTGAAATTAGCTATGGGAAGTGCTTCTGTTGCACCGTAAGGGACGAGCGTTTCTGCATCTTCTGAAATTATTTCTTTGAGCTCCCTGTGTAATTTAGCTGGAACAGGGGCTCCAGCCATTAAGATTTTTTTTAAAGAATCGAGTTTAATTTTATTTTTTATGCAGTAATCTGCAAGATTTTGCCAGAGGGTAGGGGAGGCAAAAGAAAAAGTTACATTATGTTTTATTATTGTTTCAGCAATTTTTTGCGGATTGGCTTTTGCCGGACGAGAAGGGTCAATATCTGGTATTACACATGGCATTCCCAGACAGATACTGAACATTGCAAAGAGGGGAAAACAGGGCATATCTTTATGATGAGGTCCGGCATCATAATATCTTTTTATCATATTGAGTTGTGTGTTAAAAATTCCATGGGTATATTCTACTCCTTTTGCTGGTCCAGTGCTACCGGTGGTGAATACTATTGCAGCAAGGTCCGTGTCTTCCATAAATTCCACTTCATCTCCAAAAGATTTTTCGTCTTTTATAATTTCATCTGGAGCTGGAATAGATATTATATTTAAAAATGGCGGGATAAATCCTCTTGTTGAAAAGGATAAGTTTAAAGACCTGAAATAAGATTTTTTAAAAAGTCTTATCCAGTGGACGATGGGAATTCCTATCATGGCCTTTGGAGATGTATGAGATATACAATGCAGGAGCCTTGATAATCCCATGCCAGGATCTATTAACACAGGCACCGCTCCTATTGCGAAAATCGCAAAGACGGAGCATATAAATTCCGGAGAATATCGGAGCATAAAGAGAACTTTATCTCCACGTTTTACTCCGTTTTTGCGAAAATCGCGAATATAGGTGTTTGCGATTTTCGCAAGTTCTCCAAAAGAAAGAGATTTGCTTAAAGAAAATTTATTTGTATAAAACAGCGCATCGTTGTCTGAAAATAATTCAGTTGTTCTAAAAAAATTGTATGCTACATTATGATTTTCCATATTTCCAATAAAGTGTATTTTTTTGTTTTTCCTATTTATACTCAATAATAATAATTTTTCAAAAAATATCTGAATGAAAAATTAGATAAAAAAGAATTAATAATATGCAAAATAAGAATAAAGATAATAATCAGGTTCAGAAAAAGAATAATGTCGAGAAGTTTGGGACTTTTGGGGGCGTTTTTACTCCAAGTTTGTTAACGATTCTTGGCGTTATAATGTTTTTACGTTTTTCTACTGTGCTTGGTTATTCAGGACTTTACTACGCTTTTTTGATTTTGATTGTGTCTAAAGTTATAACTTTATTTACTGCTTTATCTATTTCTTCCATTGCCACCAATATGGAGGTAAAAGGGGGAGGTGCGTATTATCTTATCAGTCGTAGTTTAGGTGTTGAATTTGGGAGCGTTATAGCTATGTTTTTTTTCTTTGCTCAAGCAGTAGCAGTGAGCCTGTATGTTTTCGGTTTTACAGAAGTTATTTTCTGTGCTTTTCCCGATATTGGTATTTCATTCAGGGATGTGGCGACAATCACCAATATTCTTGTTTTTATATGTGTTTATATTGGGGCGTCGTGGACAATCAGAGTGCAATATTTTATTCTTGGAATAATGATACTTTCAATATTATCATTTGCGATAGGTGCTGGATTTAATTTTTCGCCTGAAATATTTAAAGCTAATCTTTTACCTCGTTGGGCTCCAGGTCATTCATTATTTAAAATGTTCGCACTTTTTTTCCCTGCTGTTACGGGGATAATGGCTGGAGTTAACATGTCTGGTGATTTGAAAGATCCTGCTCGTTCAATTCCTAATGGAACTTTTGCGGCAATTGGCGTGTCAGCCCTGGTTTATGCTTCTTTGATTTTTTTACTTGCTGGTGCTGTTCCTCGGAATGAACTTCTTGGAACTGGTTTTATTATGAAAGAATACGCGGCTATACCATTTTTAATATATGGAGGGGTATTTTGTGCTACATTGTCTTCTGCTCTTGGGAGTATGATGGGGGCACCGCGTGTTATTCAAGCTTTTGCGCGCGATAGAGTGTTTAAATGGATGAATTTTTTAGGCAAAGGAAGTGGAAAGTTAGGAGAGCCGCGTCGTGCAACGATTCTTACTTTTATAATTTCACAAATATGCATTTTTGCTGGGGATCTTGATAGTATAGCACCTATAATAACGATGTTTTTTTTAATGACATATGGGACAGTAAATCTTGCTTGTTTTTATGAGGGACGAACTCAGAATCCCAGCTTTCGCCCTACTTTTAAATACAATCATTGGTTTTTTTCATTATTTGGTGCTCTTGGATGTTTGCTCGTGATGTTTTTGATAAATCCATTATGGGCTTTTATTGCTTTAATTTTGGGGGGAGGATTTTATCTCTTAATCATTCGCGCTGAAATTCAGGTTAAGTGGGGAGATCTTTCAGCAGGGCTCGCTTTTCAGCGTGCGCGTAATGCGTTGCTAAAACTTGAAAAGGAACGTTATCATCCCAAAAATTGGAGACCTTCAATATTAACTCTTAGCGGTGGAGTATATAACAGACTTCATCTTGTAGAATATTCATGCTGGTTAACTGCTGATGTGGGAGTTGTTTCTGTTGCTCAAATTATATTAGGAGAGTTGGAAAAATTAATTTCTCATCGTAAAGAAGCAGAAACGTTGCTTAGAAAATTTCTTCGAAAAGAAAAACTTCCTGCTTTCCCAATCGTTCTCGTAGAAAATGACCTCCATTCAGCTACAAAAGCACTTATCCAATGCCATGGTATAGGAGGAATGCGGCCTAATACCGTGTTAATGGGCTGGAGCCCTGAACCATCTAAATCGATTTTTTTTAAGAAAATCATCAATACAGTTATTGAAATGAAGCGTAGTTTATTAATCCTTGCTACTAAGCAAAAAGAAGACGAAACCCGTGTTTCTGAGGGAGATATAAATATTTGGTGGACATCCAATTTGAATGGGCAATTTATGTTACTTCTTGCGTTTGTTCTGAGAAAACATAGAAAGTGGAATGACTGTAAAATTCGCATTATACGAACAGTTCCAATGAAGGCTGATAAAGAAAAAATGATTTTTGAAATGAATAAAATCCTTGTAAAGGCACGTATAGAGGCTGAAATATTAATTCTTCCTACAGACAATCCTCTGGAAATATTACGGAATAATATATATCCTTCGGCCTTAATTTTTGTAGGAATAGAATTGAAAGATAATAATCCTCAGAGTATTGATTATCAATATCTCCAAAAAGTTGTTGCTGAATTACCTTGTGATATAATTTTTGCGCATAATGCCGGGGATGTTTCGCTTGAAGCATAAAGTTTATGCAGATTATCTAAAAAAAAATAAAAACAGATGTTTCGAAAAAAGGAAATGTTGTGTCCTTATCTTAATAAAGTATTTTGTCTTTTTTATTTTCCCATGATTTAAAAATTTTTAAGATTTCACGTCTGTAAATTTTCTGTTTTTTGATATTTTTTTTTGTCCTCTTCCCGAGAAAAATTTTATAGAGAAAGTTGTCGTCAAAGCCTATTTTTTCGGCGTCGTCTCTTGTGCATCCATAGTAGAGTTTTGGTATTCTTGCCCAATAAATGGCGGATAAGCACATCGGGCATGGTTCGCATGAGGAAAAAATTTCACATTCGGTTAGGGAATATGATTTAAGTTTCTGGCAGGCTTTTCTTATTGCGAGAACTTCTGCGTGTGCTGTTGGATCATTAAGTGCAATTACCATATTGTGTGCTTTAGATATAATTTTTCCATTTTTTACTATTATTGCCCCAAACGGTCCGCCATCGCCGGATTTGACTGCTTTCATTGCTTCATTTCTCGCTTCGAGCATAAATTTTCTTTTTGAATAAAATCTTTTTTCTTGTTGTTTATTTTTCATTGCCTGAAAATTCTTTATTTAATTTCTCAAAGAAAAGTTTCATGAATTTCAATCGTTTAAGAGCTATTTTTTTTCCTGTTTTTGTTAACATTTTTTCTGGGATATGGCGCATTTTTATGAGGTATTCTCTATATGCGGTGTCTTCTTTAGTATAAGAATTTGAGGATAGAGCTTCTTGTTCGGTGTTGTGAAGTCTTGCTCCAATCCTTCCCGCAAAATGAAAAGCCCTGCCAATACCTATTGCACCGAGAGAATCAAGTTTATCAGCGTCATAGACAATTTTTTCTTCTATTGATTGAGGACGCTCTTTTCCTCTGTAACGATGTCTTTTTACGCATAAGACTACTTTATTGATAAAATTTCTATCGAGAAAATTGTATTCGGAAAGGATTTTTTTTGCTATAATTGCACCATTCTGGGCGTGGCATTTTCTTTTTTCTCTGTTCATATCATTTGTTCGGGCAATATCGTGAAGTAGTGAAGCTATTTCGACAATTTGACTGTCTGCCTTTTTTTCAGATTTACATATTATTTGCGAATTTCGCAAAACTCTTTTTGTATGATCCCAGTCGTGACAGGCCGGGGATTTTGTAAGAATTTTTTTTACTTTTTTTGTGATGTCTTTAAAAAAATTTTTATATTTTTTATCTTTCATTTAATTTATAAAGTTTATTTTTGAATTTCTTTTGCTAAACTATACGTTAATTGTGGAATTGTCAAAAAATCTTTTTCATCCTATGAATGAATTTGTTATAGAAAATGTAGAACTTATTGATGGTACAGGTGGGCCTTCAAGGCGATCTTCAGTATATGTGAAAGATGGTAAAATATTGCGAATTTCGCAAGACTCAGCTGAATTACCTCGTTGCCAGAATCATATTGATGCTGAAGGAAAATATCTTGTTCCCGGCTTCATTGATGCTCACGGTCATTCTGATATTAGCATAATTGCGGCTCCTGAAGCTGAAGGTAAAATCTCACAGGGGATAACTACTGAAATCGCTGGTAATTGTGGTTTATCTGTTTTTCCCATTTCGCAAAAAAATATTTCCCATATAAGAGACTTATATAAAAGATACGGAATTTCTATTTCATGGGGAAATCTTAATGAGTATGCGGATTTTATTAATCATGTAAATCCATCCATAAATATTGCCTCTCATATAGGACATAATACCTTGCGAGGAGCTGTTTTAGGTTATGAGAAGAAAAATATCTCAGATTCTGATCTGTCAGAGATGAAAAAATTACTATATGATTCCTTGAAAATGGGAGCCGTTGGATTTTCGACGGGATTTCTTTATGTGCCCGGGATTTTTGCTGGAGATGACGAGGTTTTATCATTGCTTCAAACGAATGCGAAATTCGCAAAAATATATGCTACTCATCTCAGGAGTGAAGGCGATTTTTTATTAGAGTCCATAAGAGAGTCCATAATGCATTGTAAAGTCTCTGGATGCAGAATGTTTCATATAAGCCATTTAAAAACAGCTGGAAGAAGCAATTGGAATAAGCTTGAACAAGTTTTGAATATAATAGAGGGAGAAAAAGAATTAACTATAACAGCAGATAGATATCCGTATGTGGAATCTATGACTAACTTGAGTGTTTATCTTCCTGGTTTTATAAGAGAAATGGAAGACGTTCAAATAAGTAAATTGCTTTGCAATCATGAATTTAAACAAAAGGTAGAAGAAACTATTGCAGTTCTTGATGATAAATTTTGGGAGGCTATGAGGCTTATTAATAGTTCTATTTTAGATTATTCAGTGTTTTGTGGGGAAAGTTTTATCCAGATTGCGAAGAAAAAAGGGTGCAGTCCTCAAAAGATATGTATTGATTTGCTTTCTGACGCTCCATCAGCATTGGTCGCAATGAGTGGAATGTCATTTGAAAACATGAAGAAAATATTGACTTTGCCTTATGTTTGTTGCGGAACGGATGAGAGTGCGAAGAATTGTAACTACAAATTAGGAAGAAGTCATCCGCGTGGATTTGCCTCTTTTCCGGAGTTTATAAATATCACGTCGAAGAAGATACCTTTTGAAGAAGTGATTCGTAAGATAACCTCATTGCCATCAAAGATTTTTGGATTGAGGGGAAGAGGGCTGATAAAAGAAGGTTTTATGGCAGATCTTGTTTTGCTTAATCCTGAAAGATTGAAAGCAAATGCGAATTTCGCAAATCCTCATCTTATTTCTGAAGGTGTTGAGATGGTATGGGTTAATGGTGTGTTGTCGTGGTGTGAAGGAAGACATACCGGTAAACGAGGTGGAATTTTCATCAAAGTTTGAGAGAGAGAAAAGTGAGAAAAAAGATTATAATTTCTTATGATGGCACAAATTATGGCGGATGGCAGATTCAACCAAACCGTAATACGATACAAGAGGAGATAGAAAAAAAACTATCTATGCTCTATGCATGGCAGAAAATAAGAGTTGAAGCTAGCGGAAGGACTGACGCAGGAGTTCATGCTATTGCGCAGACAGCGCATTATGACGAACCTGATTGTCCCAATCTGAATAATGAAAAGATATTAAAGGCAATGAATAGAATGCTTCCACGTGATATTAGAATTATCAGAATTGAAGATGTATCAGATGATTTTCATGCTAGATTTTCGGTCCTTGGTAAGACATATGTGTACGTGATTAATTCAGGAATAGAAAATGCCTTTAATTCAAAATACAGCTGGCATTATAATGGATTTAAGAATATTTACGAAGTTCGTAAATCACTAAAAATTCTTGAAGGCAAACAGGATTTTTCATCGTTTACAGTTGAAAGAAATGAAATTGATAATCCTGAAAGAGTAATTACAGAAGCAAAACTCGTATCACGGGGAACTTACCATTTCTTGTGCTTTACTGGAGAAGGATTTCTTTACAAGATGGTTAGAAGTATTGTGGGATCATTGGTATTTGTTGGAGCAGGAAAAATTGATTCTTCACAATTTAAAGATATTCTATTAAAGAAAGACAGAAGAGAGGCATTTGATACAGCTCCACCTCATGGACTTTTTTTATTGAAGGTATATTACAATGATGAGGAATACGGAAAATATGATTTGAATGATATTCCCGTATTAAGAGTCAGATGAAATCGTGTAGTGTGGAATATTTTTATTTGTTATTGACTTTATTTATTTTTAAAGTATCGCATAAATCACAAGTTATGTTGAGAGCTTCTCTCAAATGAATATCTTTTGATGGATTTATTTTATTTTCTGAGTTATTTTTATCGATTAATTCATCTGTATCGTCAATACCTGATAATTTTTCCTGTTCCTTAATTATTTTGAGGTCTTCTTCATATGTTTTTAATCGTTTTTCAAGATTTAAAGAAACAGTTTTTCTATCTTTGAAATTTTTATATTTTTGTATCAAGGCGTTTAAGTTTTTGAACTCAATATCTTCTGATATTCTTTTATTTGAATCCTCTTTTAGCTTAGCGATAATTTTTTCAAACGTGTTATCTGGCATCCATTTTTTATATTCGAGTGCTGTAACAGTATCCCATTCGAGTGCGTTTTTTAATTTGGCTTCTCCTAAATCCATGGAATCTGTTATGGAGGGGAGGATTAAATCTGGAATCACACCTTTTTTCTGCGTTGATTCCCCATTAATTCTGTAGAATTTTGCGTTTGTTACCTTTACGGATCCGCAATCTCTTGATAGCCCCCAATATTTCAGGAAATCATTAAGTGAAACAATTGTTTGAACGGAGCCTTTTCCATGAGTTTGACTGTCTCCTATTATGACTCCTCTATTATAATCTCTAATAGCTCCGGCAAATATTTCAGTTGCAGAGGCACTTAGTTTGTTTACCATCACGGCCATTGGTCCTTTATATACTACGTCAGTATCAGTATCTGACTTTTCTTCAATTTTTCCGTCTCTTGATCTTACCAATACGACAGGGCCTTTTTCGATAAAGAGTCCAGTTAAGGAGATTGCTTCATAGAGACTTCCTCCACCATTTGATCTCATATCCATTATTAGACCATCGATATTTTCCTTTTCCAATGATTGAAGTATTCTTTTTACATCTGTTGTAGAGCTTTTTGGTATTCCTCCATTTTCCATTGCGTGCCAATCAAAATAAAAAGAATCAAGTTTGATTACTGCTATTTTATATTTTTTTTCTTGAAATTTATGAAGTATTAAAGAATATTGAGCTTCCTGGTCTTTTAATGTAATTTTATCGCGTCTTATTTCGACTGTTACAGGGGGGGCATTGAGGCCTTTTTTTGCCGGGAGTATGGTAAGTTTTACAATGGTATCTTTCTTTCCCCTTATAAGGCTTACGACTTTTGTAAGAGGCATATCTATTACATCTATGGGAGGTTCATTCTCCTGAGCTACTGCAATAATTCTATCTCCAGGGTGTAATTTTCCAGACTTTTCAGCTGGTCCCCCTGGGACGAGATCTATAATTTTCGTATATCCATCTTGTTGTGTCAGAGTTGCTCCTATTCCGGTTAATGAGAGGCTCATTTGAATGTTGAAGTCTTCCATGCTTTTTGGAGCCATGTATGCAGAGTATGGATCAAAGACAGAAGCGACTGCATTCAGGAAAAGTTCGAGTTTTTCTATTGGAGTATTATCTTTTAGATATCTAATGTAATTAGAGTATCGTTTGAGAGCTCTCTCCTCTGGTTTAAATGCTTTTATCCATTGGATTTCGTCTTGTTTTTTCTCTTTTAATTCCTTATCATTCTCTACAGATTTTAGGATTAATTTATATATAAGGATGTCATTTTTAATTTTTTTCTTCCAGATTACTTTTTGTTCTTTTTGGTCTTTAGGCCAATCTGCTTCTGTTCGGTCTGCTTCCCATTCTTCATCTTCATTAAAATTTATCCCATCTGCTACCAATTTTTCTGCATATGAATTAAATTCTGATATTTTTTCGAGAAGCAGGTCATAAGTATTAAAAGCAAAACTGAAATCTCCTTTTAACGCCATATCATCGAGTTGATTTCTGTAATTGCTTAACTTAGCAATATCTTCTTTGGTAAAATAAATCTTATTTGGATCAAGGATTTTTAAATATTCATCAAAAATTTTTGATGAGAACTCATCATTAAAAACTTTTTGAGAATAATGCTCTCTAAGGAGAATATTTGAAACAAGTTTTGTTATTATATTCAAATCTTGTTCTGAAAATGCGCTGTCATCTGATGTAATATTGAATACAAAAATAACGCTTACACTCAGTACTAAGAGCCAGTGTTTTAGAGTTTTTAACATAATAAATCTTCCTATTTATTTTTTTCGGTTATTATGAGAATTTAATAGAGGTAATTCAACAAAATTTAACACAGTTCTTTATTCTTTTTTATGTTCTAAGTCATAGATTAGGACGGCAAATGCTCCTGGTGAGCCATTTATTTGAAGCTTATACTTTCCTTCTGGAATAACTTTTATTTCTCCTTCTTTTTTTAGTGGTTTATTATTTTCTCTAACTATATGTGAATGATGTAATTTTACAATAGTTTTTTCTGAAAGAGGATCGTAATATTTAAATCTGAGATTAACAGCTATATAACCTTCAGGAACAATTAACTCTCCCGCCCTTACGAGTATTTCTCCAGATGTTGAATATTCAATAGACGAAGTGACTGTTAACATTTTATTGAATTCTTGTGAAGATACGGTAAAAATCTCAGTTATGAAGAATCCTATTACAAAAATCTTTGCAAATTTTTTTTTCATTTTAAGATATTTTTTAGTTTATTGAATTTTTCTTTTGTTTTTTCAGATGCATCTTTTAAATTATCTTTTAGATATGAACCAGTGCTTGAACCAGTTCTCTGAACTGTTGTAATCAGATTTCCAAAAAGTCGATCAAGAGTATCAATAAATGTAACACCTTCTTTTTCCGAACCAATCTCTGTTATTAGGATTGATGGTACAGGCAGAGTGACAGCTACTCCACCGATGCCTTTTACGCTTGTATTTATTTGACTATTTATTATGCGTAATTCTTTGATATATATTTTTTTTGCGGACTTCTTTTTGTTATCGTTCTGTGGGCCTTCTTCTGTTTTCGCTTTGTCAATATTTTCCTTGATTTTTTCGATATTACTTGGAAAACCTGCTTCATAGGTTAATTTCATTCCATCGATTATTATATGATCGATATGTATTGTTTTGGATAATAGAGAGAGGAGATTAATTTTTATTCTAAATGATTTTATTTTAACAGCAGAATTAGTTTGAAAGCCTTGTGGGTTTCCAAGTGTAAATCCATTCAGCCGTAATTCCCCAGAAAGAATATTGAAAGAAGCGTCATTAATTTCGGCTGTTGTCCCAGTGATTTGAGGAATTGTATTTCTTATTGTGAATTTTGCAATTTTACCAAAGTGATACTGTATAGCAAATATTACCAGTATTACTGATAAAATCAGCAATGTTATTGTTAGATATATGTATTTTTTGATTTTTTTTATACTGCTTTTTTTCAATTTAGATATTCTCTTAGTTTTTTCATATGTTTGTATATTCTAAAAGTTAGTACTATAAATCATTTTGCAGATAATTCTATTTCTACTAATTTTTCCATGATTTCTTTAGCAGGCTGCCAGTTTCCCTGATATTTTATATATCCATTACTCTCATATATCTTTTTTTCTAATTCATTTTGGAAGGCTCGTTTTTTCTCTTCCAACTTTTTTTCCTTTTCAATTTCATATTTTTCCTTTTTTTCTCTGAGAAGTTGTGTCACAGCTTCTTTCTCAGGTAACCATTTATCTCTTATTTTTATGAAGCCATTTTGTCTGTAATAATTATCCTTAGACATTTCATTTGAAATTAGACTTTTTCTTTCTTCTATTTTTTTCTTAATTTCGTCTTCATTTTTTTTCTTTATCTTTATAGTTTGTTCTCTAATATAATCTTCAATCGTGGTATATTTACCATTAGAGGAAATAAAACCTAAATTTTTGAGGAATTTATCTTTTTCATTTCTTCTTATTTCCTCTTCATATTTTTTCTTATCCTCTTCATATTTTTCTCTAAATCTTTCAATGGCTTCAGAAGTCTTTTTTTCTGCAAGGGGTTCATCAAATCTGAATCTTTGTGTAACTGGAATATCAGTTAAAAGAATCTCACGACCACCTATTATAACTTTTCCACCGGACTTTCCATCGTAAGTACCACTTACAGTTTTTCCTGATGCGTCCATAGTTTTTATAAATTCTCCCTTTCTGAAAGGTCTATATTGATTGTATATATTCATCTCAAGTAGAGCCCTTTCCTTATTTGAGAATTTTTTATCCGAAGATTCTTTTACGAATTCTTCAAACTTTTTAAGTGCCTGCGTTAGGGAACAATCTGTTTTTGGTATTGGAGTATTTAAATTTAGTTTTTTTGTGATTTCTGCTACGATATGTTCTTCATCTTCTTGATTTTTTAAGAGTTCATTTTCCAGTTTTTTTTCTTTTTCTTTTATTTCATTCTTACGTTTTTTCTCCAGTTCATCAAGCGATAATGATGGTGATTTTGGATTTCCTTTGATGGAAAGTTCTTTTAAAATTTGACTTATTGCTCCTTTCTCATCAAACTGAGGGAATTTTATTTTTTCTTCATCAATTTTTTCCTTTACCCTCTTTTCTATCTCTTTTTTTAGTTCCTGTAATGGAATTGTTGGGAGAGGAATATCAGGAGAGATTCCAAGTTTTGCAGAGACTTTTACAGTGATAGCTTTTCTTTTTTTTACATTTGAATAAATCTTAAAAGATAAAATAATAATCATTAGAGTGAAAATTGTGAACAATATTAGCATAGAGACTCTTACCTTTTTCGCACGACTCTGCTCTAAATTTTTTTGGAGTATTTCAGGTGGAACTGTGATTGAGGTAGATTTTGCCTTTTCTTCAAGATGAGTGATTAATGTTTCTATTTCCTGTTTTAAGATACTGAAACTATGGTATCTGTCGTTAGGACGTCTCTTTATCATTTTATCAATAATTTCTATGGTTCTCTTTGAGCAATGTTTCAAATGCGTTTCAGTTGATGAAATTCTCAGTGATGTAACGTGTTTCGTTATGAGATCTTTTATTTCTGCTTCAGAATAATAAGTTTTTCCTGTCAGCATGTGAAATATTACCATTCCGAGACTATATATTTCACTATATTCGCCTTCTGGAGCACCTACCACTCTTTCAGGAGGCAGGTAAAAAGGAGAACCTTCAATATTTTCTGAATGTATCATACCTGAACTTGCTTGTTCTATTGGTAAACAAAGGCCATAATCGTACAATTTTAGATTACCATTTTTATCTATGATTATATTTTCTGGTTTCAGGTCTCTGAAAAGATATCCTCTTGATATAATATGCATTTCAGCTTCAATTATTTGTAATGCAATTAACCATGTTTCATTTTCTTCAAAATGTTTTTTGGCTGAGATCAGGTTATCAAGTCTTTCGCCTTCGGCAAATTCAGACACTATAAAAAAGTCGTCTTTATCCTCTCCATATTCTATTATTGGGATTATATTTTTATGTTCTCCAAGTGCTTTCCCAACTTGAGCTTCTCTTTGAAGATTTTCAACGAGTTGAGAGCTTTGTGTCCTGGTGGCGGGTAGGAGTTTTATAGCGAAAATACCATCTTTTACTAGAGATATGGCTTTGTATACTCTGCCCATTCCGCCTCCACCAAGTGGTTGATAAAGCCAGTATGAAGATATTTTAGTTGGTATAAAATTGGGAGCACTGCATGATGGGCATTTTTGCACGCTAAGGCGTTCATAATTGGCTAATGTGATCTGAAAAGAACAAGACTCGCATTTTATGAATCCATTTTCGAGATCACTTTTATTTAAGTTACGATTCAAATTACATTCTCCGTCTTATTACTTTTACGAGGCAGTTTTTTTATATTATACCTCTAAAACCAAAAATTTCTATTGAATTGAAAGAAAAGTGAATATATTAAAACTAAAAATTTTATAGAAAAACTTTGTCATTATATTTGCTCTAAAATTAAATTTATCTTTTGTTTTTTTTTAAAAAAAATATAAATTTATGTTAATTTATCCTTAATTGAGGGGAAATAAACATTGAAAATGGATAGTCTTGAAAGATGGACAAGTGAAAAATCAGCTGAATTGTATGGCATATATAATTGGGGAGCAGGCTACTTTGACATTTCTGAAAAAGGAGATGTAATTATATATCCTGATGGAAAGAGTGCAGGCAATCCCATAAGCATAATAGATGTAATAAATGGGGTAAGTGCGAGAGGGTTGCAGACACCTCTTCTTCTAAGAATAGCAAATATTCTTGACTCGCGTATAAAACAGTTACATGAAAGTTTTAAAAATACCATCGAAACGCATGGATATAAAGGTTCTTTCAATGCTGTTTATCCGATTAAGGTCAACCAACAACAACAGGTTGTTGAAGAACTTTGTCATTTTGGTGCAGCATATAATCATGGTCTTGAAGCCGGTAGTAAAGCCGAACTGATAATAGCGTTATCTATGTTGAAATCTTCAGATGCATGTTTGATATGTAATGGTTACAAAGATGAGGAATTTGTGGATCTTGCACTTTATGCGGTAAAGATTGGTATTAAGTGTTTTATTGTAGTTGAAATGCCAAGTGAGATTCCCCTTATAATCGAAAGGTCAAAGAAACTAAATGTTCGTCCGAACCTTGGTATTCGCATAAAATTATCATCTAAGTCTGGTGGGCATTGGTCTGATTCCGGCGGAGATAGAAGCGTTTTTGGTTTGACTGTATCTCAACTTGTTGATGCTATTGATATATTAAAGAATAATAATTTTCTAGATTGTTTTCAGTTGTTACATTATCATCTTGGTTCTCAAATTCCCAATATAAGAGAGATAAGAACAGCAGCTTCTGAAGCTTGTAGAATATACTGTGAGCTTTGTGCAGAAGGCGCAAATATGAAATACCTTGATGTCGGTGGAGGGCTTGCTGTCGATTATGATGGTTCTCATACAAATTTTTCAAGCAGTAGAAACTATACACTGGAAGAATATTGCGCTGATATTGTTGAGGTTATTATGTCAATATTTGATGAAAAAAATATTCCTCATCCCGTAATTATCGCCGAATGCGGACGTGCAATAGTAGCATACTATTCGATTCTCTTGTTTAATGTCCTTGACAGAAATACTTATGAACCTCAGGAAATTCCTGATAGAAGAGAAGTAAAGAAAGTTCATAAATTAATCCAGAACCTTCTTGATGTTCAAAAAGGAATTAATGTAAGAAATGTTCAGGAATATTTTCATGATGCACTTTTTTACAGAGATGAAATAAGGCAACTTTTTAAGAATGGTCAAGTTTCATTGAGAGAAAGGGCAATTGCTGATAACATCTTCTGGAAAATTGTTACTACTATTTCTCGAGACATAGTACATAAACTAAAAATAATTCCAAATGAATTTGAAAATCTTGAAGATATCATTGCAGATATATATTATTGCAATTTCAGTGTATTTCAGTCTTTGCCTGATTCATGGGCTATAAATCAGTTATTTCCAATAATGCCAGTTCACAGGTTGAATGAGGAACCCACACGGAGGGCTCTCCTTTCCGATATTACCTGCGATTGTGATGGGAAAATAGATAAATTTATTGGTACCCACGAGATAAAAAGTTCTATTTTGTTGCATGACTTAAAACCTGGGGAAGATTATTATCTGGGGGTTTTCCTCGTTGGTGCTTATCAGGAAACATTAGGAGACTTGCATAACCTAATGGGGGATACTAATGTTGTTACTATAAAACCAAAGGAAGGAAATTGCGGAAGCTATGAGATTATTAGAGAACTTCCAGGGGATAGCGTAGCAGATGTTATAAGCTATGTAGAATATGATCCAAAGGCTTTGATATTACAATTCAGAGAAAAAGCAGAACAAGCCGTTCAGAAAGGACTCATTTCAGCTCAAGAACGTAAGGAAATTATGGATGCTTATGAAAATGGTATGAGGGGCTATACTTATTTTGAAAAGTAAATGAAAATAAGATTTTCTTTTCTAAGAGCAAAGCATTTGAAACTTGGTAAGAAGGGCGAAGATAGAGTCTGTGAGTTTTTACAAAACAGGGGAGGACTTATTATCCAGCGAAATTATAGAAGATTTAAAGATGAAATAGATATCATCGCTCTGGATGGAAATGTGCTTTGTTTTGTAGAGGTAAAAACTCGAATGGCTCCACTAAAAACCAGACCTGCATGGGGATTAAGTCAAGAGCAAAAAAAACGTATCAGACGCGCCGCAAAACACTATTTATCCGAAATAGGTAATCCGCATCTTCCATATAGATTCGACCTTGCAGAACTTGTCTTTAATAGGTGGGATATCTGCGAATTCAGATACTGGGAAAATAATTTTAATGCAGATTCTTCTTCGTAAGTTTTAAAAGTGAAAACGCTATTTTAAATTAAATCTGATTTAAGTACTGGGACGGTTGGGGCTTTATTTCTTTCTCCTCGTTTATTTTCAGCGTTAAAGCAAGAATTCCCGCAGCTGATATATTACCTATAAACAAAGCAATAGGACCTATCATATTGCCCTGACATCCCAAATTAAAAGCAAAAAATGCAGCAGCGACTACCATACCAAGATAAACTCCTTGCCCAGCTATTACAGATGTGGGCTTTCGATGAAAAGCTGCCCAGCCTTCTACATAGGACCTCAACGCTACTGAAAATGGAATTAGAATAAGGAGAAATGCTGTTTGTCGAACATATTTCATATTCTCAAATGGAATTTTCTGTAATGTCACATAATACCAATCAGAAATTAATGGTAATGTAAAAATAAGAGGTATAAGTCCGGTAATTAATCCAACAATTATACTAAAATTAAAAAGCTTGACATTTTTTACAAACTTTACCGCAAATGATATTACTGTAGCCTGTATTTGGCTTGCAGCAAATGCAAGCGGATTACAAATTCCAGATGCTGCATAATAGGCCGGTAACATTATCGTAGGATCTGGAGCCCTTGCCGCAAATGCAGCAACAGCATATGCAGAAAACGCCATTAACATTTTCCCAGCAGAAAAACTAAAAGTAAGTATTATCATCTCAGACAAAGACGCTGAATCTCCACGAATAGACTTTACTTTCCTTATTGTCTCCCTTGCAAAAAAATTCATAAGGAAAACTTCAAAAAGAATAGGAATTGATTGGCAAACAGCCGCCCAGAATATACCAGTAAGACCAATACAAGTGAAAATGAATGACAAAATAATTGTAGATAATATTCGCGAAAGAGTGGCTGAAAAAGCCTTGCCTGTCTTTTTATGATTGAGTAGAACCACAAGAGAAATATTTCGAAAATTGAACATAATCGGGAATGGTATCGATAGTAAAAAAGCCAGATACGTAGAATTATAGAGTTTCCCTTCAAGCCCCATTATTGAAGAAAAAATTATATCGGCAATCTGTGGAATACAGGCAAGAACCTGAACAATCAATATGAAAAACATAAAACATTTATTTATTAAATTAAAACGTTTGTATCCCTCAGAATTAACACAATATACCATCCCCGAAGTAATAAGACCAGCACCAAAACTCAAAAGAAAAAAAAGTATTACATGAGCTTGCCCCAGAGCAACTATATTCATTGCACCATCTTCTCCTCTTGCCGCAACAATCGCAACGAGCGGATAAGTAAATGACTGAGATACCGCTTGTAATGCAAGGGGAATATAAAACTTACTTATCTCACTATATTTTACCTGGCTTTCTTTTAATTGTTTAGAACTCATTTTCTTTTTATCTTCTCTGGTTTTTAGATATTAAAGTATCTCATTTTTTCTTAAATAGGCTAAGAGATAATGATAAAAATATTAAAAAATAAATCTACATCCTTAAAAGTAATATTACAAATCCAAAATCTAATTAGATAAGAAACGTAAAAATGTGAAATCAAATAATAGCAAAAAAAAAATAAATATATTTGCTACTTTTTTTTCAATTTTGAATTGAAATTGTGTGGTTGGTTATTACTTTAGAAAAAGATTAAGGAAAAATTGTGCAATTATCTAATATGG
>CAYRRM010000036.1:3521-23035 GCA_964426675.1 uncultured Lentisphaera sp. | reverse complement strand
AAATTATCTGGACAGAATTCTTTTTATAAATGATGTTCAAAAACAGATATTATTAGCGAATTATAAGGGGATTCCGCTATCGAAGATAGAAAGAATCTATAATGAAATACTGGTAACATTTTAAAATAGGTTCAGCTCTGAGAAAATCTCCTGTTATTGTGCTTCTAATGAAAAAAAGAAGAAATGACTCAAGATAAAATCATATTTATTTTGTTTTTGCTTTTAATTTAGGAAGATTCACAACATGATCAATAAGACCGAAATTTTTAGCTTCTTCAGGGCTTAGCCATAAATCTCTCTGGATGCTGCTCTCTATTTCAACATGAGTTTTTTGAGTATGATAAGCGAGTATGTCTATCATTTTCTTTTCTATGTCTATGATATTCTCAGCAGCGATTTTGATATCGGTGGTAGTACCTGCTGTCTGAAGCCAGGCCTGATGAAGAAGCATTCTCGAGTTGGGAGTAGTGTATCTTTTACCTTTTGAGCCAGCTGCGAGTATCCAGGCCGCCATAGAAAAAGCCAGACCAATACAAAATGTTGTCACCGGAGCTTCAATCATTTGCATGCAATCGTATATGGCTAACCCAGCATAGACACTACCACCATAGCTCGAAATGTAAAGTTTTATATCTGATTTTTTATCAAGGCTATTCATGACTAGCATATTGCTAATTACATAATCGGCGGAATTGGTGTCAATATTACCGGTAAGATAAATTATCCTGTTATCAAGCAGTAGGTGATAAGGGCTTTTTAGATAGGTATCCATTTAAAACTCCTATTGGCCTGAAATTATCAAATATATCCTTAAATATCATATTTCCTGATTCTAGCTTCATTGCCTCTCAAATATGAATACCATAAAGTACTTACCTATGCTCAGACAAAAATCTTACCCAGGGAAACCTCAAGTGATTTTATTGCTTTTCTTTGACATCTGATATTATGTCATTCAGTTTTGATATCTTTAAGTTTTTTCCCTTTTTGTCAAGGTCAATCTGGATTTCTTTGATTTCATCCCATGTTGGATACATCTTCGCTTCCGCTAATAAGGGGCCAATTAATTCGTCAATAGCATAATTTAATTTTCTGGCGCCATATTCTGAGTCAAATCCGTTCTTTATAATGAGTTCGATGGCTCTCTTAGATAAAATGATTTTTTTCCCGTCCGCTTTTTCTAGCTGATTTATTTTCTGGTTGATAAAACCTTTCATAATGTCTTTTGATAAGGGTTTAAATACTAAAACCTCATCAATTCTACCAAGAAACTCTAAGGGGAATGTTCTCTTAACCACTTCCAAAGCCTTTTTCTTCAGATTTGGCCATTTAGATCGATCATCTTCTGGAAAAACGATTACAGCTCTTTCTTTTTCAAAACCGATGTTAGCAGTCATTATTATGATGGTATTATTAAAGTATAAGTCATTACCTTGATAATCTCTAAGACGGCCATAGTCAAAAACCTGCAAAAAGAGCATTAGAACCTCCCGATCCGCTTTTTCTACTTCATCTAAGAGGAGCACAGCGTTAGGCTTATTCTTAATTTGGTAGGTGAGGAATGGAATCTGTGGCCGATTAGGATCATTAGAGGCACCTAAAAGCGCATAAGTAGATCCGGCTGTATTATAAAGAGACATATCAAGACGGATCAGGTTAGCATCACTGCCGGTCATATGTAAAGCTATAGCCTTGGCTAACTCAGTTTTTCCGACTCCACTTGGCCCAACTAATAGAAATACACCCTTAGGCCTGCTCGGGTTAACGCTAGAATTAGTCATTGTTATCAAGAGCCTTTTCGTAATCTGTTTAATTACTTCTTCTTGTCCTAAAACATGATAATTTAGTGCTGCCTCTAAGCCGCTAATTTGAGCGGATTCTTTCTTAAGGGCGTGATTTGGGATGCCAGTCATTTCAGATAGCGCTTCTTCAACGTCTTCCCTTTTAACTTCAGTTTTTCCTTTGGTGCTACAATTAATAAAAGTTCTTTCCAGCAATGTTAATGATTTGTCCGGTTGGAAACGATTATGGATGTATTCATTAGACAAGACTACCAGAAAATCTATGATCTCATCTGAGATTTGTGTCTGATAATATTCTTCATAGTCATGTTTTATTTCTTTTAATATTTTCTTTGTTAGCTCAAGGGAAGGTTCCTGAACAATAACTGGTTCGAACCTTCTAGCTGTAGCTTCGTCCCGAGCAATGAATCTTTCATAGTCTCGAGATGTAGTAGCCCCTATCAATCTTAGCTGCCCGCTGGCTAAGGCAGGCTTGAGAAAATCCATGCTATAAGAGTGACTAAAAATAGTATGGAATTCATCCATAAAAAGAATTATGGGATTGGTAGAACAGAAACCTATGACGAACTTTAGGATTCGTCCATATTCTGGCCAGGGATAATCTGATGATCTAACAAGAGACCATAAGTTCAAGAAAGATGTCCTGATTATCTTCTTTCCTCTTAACCATACGGGAACTTCTTTCCTGACGATTTTAAGGGCCAGATAATTGACCAGGGCGGTCTTACCAACTCCGGCTTCGCCAAGGATCACGGGATTCCCTTTTTTTCTCATGCCAAGAATTTTTATGACTTGCTCAATTTCCTTTTCGCGTTGATAAATCTCGGGTACCATGCCATGACCAGCCATAAAGGTTAAATCTTCTCCTATCTTTGTCATTAAAGAATCATCTGGTAGCGGGGTTAATGGATACTCATCATCAAAGTCGTTTAGATTTCTTTCTTCTTCCATAGTTTGTATTCCTCCGCGCTATTAAGTTCTTTTCCCAAGATTAGGCACTATATTACTTTTTTCGATGCTATCTAATCAAAAGGGCTCATCTTAGCTTTATTATACTGATATTTAGGGCAACATTTCATTCAGCATAACGAGCCAAACTTTGTAAAGATCTCTTTCTTGTTTTGGTATATTAGCATCGTTAACTTTTTCATTAAATTCTTTGATTTGTTTATTTATTAATTCCCTTTTGTCGGCCTCGGGTGTTTCTGTCAACTTCTTATTTACCTCACTTTTCAGGTCCTGAAGTAACCTATTGTTTCTTCTAATATTATCAGCATCGTACAGAAGTCCATACATTAAATCGCTGAAATAACAGGGGCGATTATCCGTGCCGACAAATTCCATATCCCCTATCTTTAGATAATTTCTTGCGACAAGAGTCTCAGGGTCTGATCTCCGTTCCTCAGTAATTAACGCGAACATTTTGGCGAAAAGAAAACTCCTAATAAGAATAAGGTTTTCATCTTCCATAACGGATATTAATCGTGGATGGAGTCTCTCATAAGGTGAATCAAACTGGTTTGAAATCTTCAGTTCGTATTTACTTGCTACTTTCTCGCCCATAAAGATATGGAGAGGAGGAGGTAATTCATTTTCAATTCGATATCTATATACATCTTCAGTATTAACAAGATTTTCCATGGCAGAAGCTGGCAGGCAATATCTGGAAGAGATAAATACTATTTCATGGGCTTTTTCTTTTATATCGACCTTAGTTATGGCCTTTTGTGTTGCCACATTCATCATGCTATCGAATAGGTTAATCCAGTTTTTTAATTGTGGTTGGTTTTCCTGATAGCCAAAATAGCTGGTAATAATAAAATGATCTTCTGGAGGAAAGGAGCTATAGCCTTGATCTCTTAGCGCATTAAGTTTCGTTTCATTTAAGAAAAGCATAAGTTTCGAATTATAACTGAGTTTGTTCAAAATCGACTGTGGTTCATCTTGTCTGAGCATAAGAATTTGGAAAGCCGAAAATTTATCAAGGTTATTAAGTTTGTATTTGGTTAGATAACATTCAATAAGGTTATAGTTCCAACTTTGGATAATCTCGTTGTTCTCCCATTCATTTTTAGCCGGAAAGTCGGGGAGATCTGCGCTTACAAAACACATTAGTGCTCCCGCATCATGTTTATCAGAAGGTAGCTTCCCGTTTCGATCAGGAAGGTTAAATCCCCACGTAAATCCTTCCAAAAATTCAGACCATCGATTGTGGGGAATATTATCGATGACTTCTTGGAATCTTGACTCTAACGTGTTTGCTTTAACTGTTGTAGGGGTTGATTTTACTTTTTCCCATTCGGAATAATTAATTATTAGATCGAAAATCTTTTTTTCTATCTCATCTTGAGATTCGGTCAAATATTCGTCGCATACAATACTTTTCTTACGATTTCTTACCTCCAGGAGGTTGTTTAAAGCCATTTGAATTGTTTTTTGACAATTCTCAAATGTATATATCCATTCCTGCAGGTCTTTGTGAATTGCATCTAGATAATCAAGGTTGTTTGATGCTATTTCATTGACCAGTTGTCTCAGCGTATCTCTCATTTTAAGATCGCTCAACTTAATCCGCATATTTAAATAATCAGATCGAAGGTCACTAAATATTCCCCCTTTCCCCTTATTTTGATTATTTGAATAGAATTCGTCCGTCTTTCTGGACCACTCTTCATATGTCCCCTCAGTAGCGTCAGCCTGGCTGCAGGCCATTGTGAATTGAGATTGTTGCCCTAGTTCAGGAAACCCTCTGAGAAACTTTATATACCATCTTTTTAATGTATTTATAAATTCTTCGGCTGCAAACAGGTTTCCTGCTCCATAGTTATCCGTACCGCTATTTTTATTTAATATTTCTAAAACTTTTTTTCTGATTGATTCTTGAAAGTTTTCAGTGTAGTATTTGTGATAGTAATTATAAACTGCCCAAAAGCTTGGCCTACCGGCTTGATAAGGATCTCCAGGGTTACCAAATCTAGAGTTTTCTCTTTGATCTATTAGTTTTTTTATCTCGCTAATTTTGCCTTTTAGATTTAGAGTGCCTAAATCAAGAGCCGGGAATTTCACCTGGTCTTCTAACCTAGCTCTCAAACTTCTGAATGTGGCAAAAGTTTCTAATTGATGGAGCTTAGTCAAACAATCATGGACTATATCTTTATCAAACTTTGTGGATTCAGACTGAGCCAACAGGAAATTCTTAACATAAAACTCGGTATCGGGAAGCCAGGACGCAGCTAGAAATTGTTCCTGGCTAAAGATTTTAAGGGCAATACGCTGAGCAAATTCTGTTTTTATAGCTTCTGTATCGAATAAAAGACGATAAGTCCCAAAGGAGGCAAAGGAAAAAGCGTCATATGGAATTTCCTTAACCTTTTCATTCAAGAAATTGGCAGTCGAATGAGCCTTAGCGTTATCAAAAAAAGTAGATGTGCGAGCACCTGATGATAAGCTCCGGGTCGCTTCTTCATTCTTTATAGCCAGGAAAGAGTTTTCAATGAAGCTAACCACTGAAGGAACTATGCCTCTATAATATTCGATTTGGCTTCCTTCAATACCTCCAACAGTCGAGCCATCAATTACGTAAACAAGATCAGAAATGGTATCTACATTTTGTGGTTTGGTAATATTTTGAAGAGACAAATTTGATAAGGAGTAATGGACTTTAACATTCCCTCCCGGATAGTAAAGCCTCAGGAATTCCCGATAAGCGGCATAGCAATTTGCTAAGAGAGGGTTCATGTCCTCGTTTTGTTTTACCTTTGCAAATCCATAAGGCAAGAGATGTACAGAAATTATGGTGCCATGAACAGATGATAAAAGTTTACGGAGCAAAAGTAAAAAATCAAGGAAAACACCTGTTCCAGTGCCACCTGCCAGTGAGCTTACTAAGAAAATTATTGGATCGTTTGTTATTTTAGATTTTAGTACTCTTTCAATACTCTCGATGTTCAATATAAATTGAATCATAGAGGCATGTCTTCGTTCGGCTGCAGGGACACCTTGTTCTTGTGCGAGAAGTATCATGTTAGCATCGTCAGCAGACAGCCTATTAGCAAAGCGCAAATCTGTTTGTCCTTCTCGAGCCTTTCTGATTTCATTAGCGAAATTGCCACCAAAAAAGACGAATTCGGAGCTTCTATTTGAGTAATCGAGAACTTCCTCTTTTAATTTCCCTAATTCGAAGCGTACATACTTCGGCAATGGATCTTCAGCCCCTATCAGGTCAGCCGACAACCAATCAATATTGTCCGGTTTTTCCCCATATGTATCTAATATTCTGGACTTAAAGTTTGTTACCACCCACTTACCGAACCCCCCCAATCCAACAACTAATAAATTACGATCCATTTTTTCTCTCCATTTCATATTTTTGATTGAACATTTTTATTAGACAAAACAGTTTATTCATTGTTAAACTAATGCAGATCCATTAGGTATCCATAATCAATAATAAAAACTAATAGTAGCGTTGTCATCTATTGATAGTGATTCATTTTGAAGCAAATCTTCTTCCGGCCTGTCAACTCTATTCCAGATTACGAATATTTTGGTCTCTGCAGAAATTTCTCCATCTTCTTGTGTTTCCTTTACTTTCCTGGCAACAAGAGTGATTCCCAATTCCTTGAACCTTTTTTTTCTTCCTTTTAGTATAATTGTTTCCCTTTCTTCCTTTAGTTCATGCGACTCTAGGTCTCGGCCCTTATCATATCTCTTGACGATTTCAAGGTTACCAAAGAGTTGAGGGCACCTTATCCGCCATCCCGGCCATTTATTTTCGGTTAATATAATTGCCCAGTCAATAATAAAAGCGATTAGAGCTACAATCAGAAGCGCTAAATACCATTTATAAATTAAAAAATCATTAATGTTCATTTTTTTCTGGAAGACTATTTCTTCCGGTGCAGGCGATTCGAACAGTTCACCTTCAATCAGCTTGCCACCCAGCTGAACAATCAATTTATATTGGCCGGATTGATGGAGTCCTCCTACTTTGCCTGCGAAAACCCATTTTTTATCCCTATTCTGATATAGTTTTATTGATTTAATTATCTTGTTATCGTGTGATATTTGGGCCCACAATATACTATTGGGGTCATCTTGAAATAGTTTAGACGGATCTACCACCTGGTTTTTTAACATCAAATTCACTTCGATGTCTATATCAGAGCGTAATGAAAATTTCTTATTGTCTTCTGGCCGAACTACTTTTATATAGGGCATGAGCTTCATTTCTATGGGAACCTTGATTTCTGAGATTATTAAATTCCCTCCTTTCATCGTCAACTCAATGAAATATTCGCCTTCTTGTTCAGTGCTGAATTCCTTATTAACTCCATATATTCCCTTGGAGAAAGGAATAAGTTCAATGTTTTCAGTGCTTCTTGGAGTAATAACTTTTGCCCCAAGCCAGAGCCGATATCCGGGATGTTCTCTTACCGCACTGCCATCTCTTTTTAAGAAACTTGCTCTTATCTTAATCGGCTTTCCATAGGGGTGAGGAATTTGAGGTGACAGCAGTTTAACTTCTATAGGAATTATAGTTTTCCCTACTTCAACCTTTCCTTTTCCTTTTTCGATTTTATATGTCCAGATCCCTGGCTCGGGGTCACTTATTGAATAGATTTCACTAAAATCATGGTAAAAATATTTAACATCTTTGCTTTTTGATGAGACTATTTTCCCATCTGCCTGGTAGATTGCCAGTTTTACCTCAGGGTTTTCTTTTAGGATAGAAAAAGTCACCTTTTCAAGGTAAGGTTCTATTCTTACATTAAGGCCCTCGGGTGGAACATTGTCCCACCTTATTTCCGGTACCCTCAGCAATTGTGTAACAATAGAACTATAAATTTTATCCAACTCTTTCTCTTCCATCTTTGATAGACGATAAAGCTTGCCATTGGTAATTTCTGACCAGAATTTTGAATCGCTTTCCCAATATACGCTTCGGGCATCAATTCCTATTAAAATTAACTGGCAGTCATTAAGATTTTTCGCGACAAAATTACTAATCTCGGCAAAATATTTTTCTTTTGACCATTTTCTCGGGTCATCGGGTTCCCCATCGGTGAACAATATGATTACCTTTTGTCTTCCCTTCAGGTCACCAGCTTTTAAGAATCCCTCGTGAGCTTTACGTAGGGCATTTATAAAGCTAGTATCTCCTAAATTCATGGCTTTGATGAATGCTTTCAGCTGTTCAAGCTTATCCGCACTCAAATCGGTTAAAAGTACCATTTCATCATCAGGATTTACTGGTGGTTTGTCTCCAAAATTAATGATCCCAATACGATGATTAAAGTAATCACTTCTATGAGCAGCCAAAAAGTCTATAAAATATTTAGCTGAATTGAGGCGTACATTGTCTGGGTCACTTAACTTCATACTTCCTGACTGATCTATGGCTAAAAAGATGTCAAGTGGCTTGGGAACCGTGACCTGTTGTTCAGATTGGAGAAGTAAAAATGACGCAGCTGTTATTCCAGCGATAAGAAAAAGCTGTTTAATAATCTTGTATCTCATGGTTTTAAATTTAGTTTTTCCTCTTGAAATGTGCCGTGCGAAGCCATAAATTTCATGTGAGCTCGCCTCATATCTTCGCGTTAAACGAGCTAATTATATTGGTTCTTCTTTCCATTAAAAAAAATTTTAACAACTTTCTTTTTTTGAAGTCAAGGAAAAGATTTATTATTTGGGCGGGGGCCCTCTGGCCGTTCATAGAACTGGAGAGTTAAATGTCTTTAAGATAAAAATTATTAAATCATCCTTAGTGAGTCGAAATAGTTCCGAATATAATTCGCTCATGCTCTCAAGTTGTGGTAGGTTTCTTCTTTGCCTATTAATGTATTCTAACATATTCTATTCCAAAAATGCCTTTTCTAAGACCTTTTCTTGGATGATTTCTTCAGGCCTTCCCTCTTTATAAATGCTGCCGAGTTTCATAACATAAGTCCTATCTGCTATCTTTAATACCTCTCCGGCATTTTGCTCAATAATAAGAACAGTTATGCCCCATTTCCCGTTTATCGTTTTGATTTTTTCTAAAATATCTTTTACGAAGATTGGAGCAAGACCAGCCGAAGGCTCGTCTAATAATAATAAGTCTGGATTTGTGATTAATACCATTCCTAAAGCAAGCGCCTGTTTTTCTCCTCCAGATAAGAGTGATGCGAGTATCTGTTGTTTGCCTTTAAGGTTGGGAAATATAGAATAAATATCATTCTCAGAAAGGTTTATTACATTATTTTTATGTCTGATTTCGCTGCTTGCTAATCTTAAGTTTTCCTTGACTGTCATTGATTTGAAAACTTCTCCTCCCTGAACAAAATAACCAATTCCCATTGTAATACGTTCATAAATATCTTTATGTGTTATGTCTATACCCTTATAAAAAAGCTTTCCACTTGATGGCTTTAGAAGGCCTGAAATAACTTTTAGCAATGTTGATTTCCCTGCCCCGTTTGGCCCTATTAAAGCTACGATTTCACCTTTTCTTATTTCGATGGAAATGCTTTTCAGCACTTCTCTTTTTATATAAGCAGCGTTTATGTTCTGTGCCAAAAGAAATTGATTCAAGTTTTAATTCCTCCTTTTTTATGTCAGTTGTTTGTTGCCCCTAGAGCCCGATATAAATTTTTCTGACTTCGGGATCATTAAGCACCTCATCCGGCAGGCCAAAGGCACTAAGTGCACCGTTATTGATAAAATAAATCCAATCTGATACCCGATAAACAACATTCATATTGTGTTCAATAAGGATAACGGTCTTATGCATCTCCTTCGCGGCTTTTATTATCAAATCCAATATTCTTTCTATCATGAAGGGGTTAATGCCCGCAGTTGGCTCATCTAAAAGCAACACATCGTATTTGCCTAATAACAACCTCGCCAGTGATATCAACTTTTGCTCTCCAAAAGAAAGGTCTTCTGCGAATGCATTCTGACGTTCTTCTAAACCTAAAAGTTGGAGATACCTAATTGCCTCTTTTTTTAATTCGCTCTCTACTTTTTTGCAAATTTGAAAATGCATCAACGTCTCAATAAGTTTTTCCCCTTTAATATCTCTGGACCCCAATATGAGATTGTCTAAGCAGTTTAGTTTTTTAAAATTTCTAACATCTTGGAAAAGCCTGCCAATTCCTATCTGAGCGATTTCATAGGGTTTCATTTTATGGAGCTTGATTTCTCCTCTTATATTTTTGGAGCCGGTAGGGCAAATACTTGTGCTATCTAAAATTACTTCGCCGTGGTCCGGTCTCAAAAATCCATTTATCAAGTTGAAAATTGTCGACTTTCCTGCACCGTTTGGGCCAATTAGGCTAGTTATTTTCCCAGGCTTAAAATCTATTGTTACATTATCTACAGCCTTAATACCGCCAAAATATTTTGTAAGATTAATAATTCTCAGCATCGCTTTATAATTTATTCCATCTTATATTCGCCAGCTATGCCTTGTGGACGTTTATTCATTAAAATTACCAGAATTGCGCCATAAATCATTTGCCTTACATTCGGAGCAATTGTATCTGGAATACCAATGAACCTCAAAACTTCAGGTAATAAAATCATAAAAATTGTGCCAATTATGGGTCCTCTAAAATTTCCAGATCCCCCTACCAAAATGATTGAGAGAATAAATATTGATTCATCCAGAGTAAAGCAAGTTGGATCGATATAAGTTGCATATACAGAATACATGCTACCTGCTATAGAGGCTATTCCAGCTGATAAAGCAAAGGCGGATATTTTAAGTAAAAATGTATTTCTCCCGAGTGATAAAATCAAAATTTCATCTTCTCTGATCGCTTTTAAAACTCTCCCGAATGGTGAAGTATATGTAAAATTCATAAAAAGAAGCACTACACCAGAAATTAGGAGTGCCAGAATAAAGAAAAGTACTTGGGAGTTAACCAAAATTCCAAAAAGGTTTGGCTTCGGTATGCCGGCAATGCCATAAGGTCCTTTCGTAAGTTTTACCCAATTATTGAGGATATTAAACATTATTATCTGAAAACCCAAAGAGGCCAATAAGAAATAATCACCCTTTAATCTTAATGATGGAACCGCGATGACTAATGAAAGCAGGATCGAAAGGAAAAATCCTAAAACCAGAGTTAGATAAAAATTTGCTCCTGCCTCGACCGTCAAAATAGCAGTCGTATAAGCCCCAATAGCATAGAAAGCTGCATGACACAATGAAAGGAGCCCGATATAACCAACAAGCAGATTTATAGAAAGTGAAAGAATAAGATATATACAAATCATTATCAATACATGAAATAAGTAATTCATCTATGCATCACCTGCAAGCTATATATATAACCATCCATAACTCTTATTCCTCTACCCTCCTTTTACCCCCAAATATCCCCTCTGGCCGGAATACGAGGAAAATGATCAGAAGAGCAAAAGTTATAGCACTTTGCCATTTTGATGAAATCTGATATACAGCCAAACTTTGAATAATTCCTAGTAGTAATCCGCCGATTGCTGTCCCTATAAAAGAAGCTGAGCCTCCAATTATCATCGCTACTGCGCCATTCATTATGGCATCAATTCCTGTCTGAGGATCAATACCAATGTCTAAGGCCACTAATGATGAAGAAATGCAAATTAAAACGGAACCAATACTACAGGCAATTATCCTTACTTTTTTAACGTTTATCCCCAATATCTGGCATAGTTTCGGATTGTCAATTAGTGCTCTTATATCAATGCCATTCTTTGATTTCTTAATGTAGATAAAAAACAAAGGCAACACAATTAAAAATGTTATAATTTGTGCCATTTGTATCCGACTCAAAATTATTCCTCCAAATGAAGCGGTTTTTTCTGCGCCAACTCTTAAAATTTTTATTTCATTTCCATAAATAAGAGCTATAAGATTGATCATAAAGATATATATCCCTAGGGAAGCGACAAAAGAAATACTGGGGGGCGTTTCTCTTTTAGATAAGGGGTAAAAAATGCTGACCTCAGTGATGACCACAAAGATAATACCGGAAACAACCGCCAATATCAGGCAAATGTAACCTGGTAGATGAATCATGTTATAAAATGTAAAAAAAATGTAAGCTGAAATGGTATAGGTAGCACCTTGCGCAATATTGAATACCCTTGTAGTACGATAAATCAAAGCAAAACCGAGACCGAGCAATGCATAGATACAACCCTGAATAATGCCGTAAGAAATAAACTGCAGAGCAACCATCGAAATCTACCCTACATATATCGAAGCCTAAAAATAGCTAACAAAAATTGCTATTTCTACCGTATCAGTATTCAATTAACGTCTTTATTGTTCCCCTTAGTTCTACAAGATTTATTGGCTTCCTCAAAAAATACTCAGCTCCAAGGTTCAATGCTTCTACTGCTCGATCGAACTCTTTGTAGGCGCTCATTATGATAACTTTAGTTCCCGGATAGTTCATTTTGAGCCATTCCAAAAAAATCAACCCATCTCTATTTTCAGGGTCATCTTCTTTTAACCTTATATCTACTATAGCAACTTTAAATGCGGGATCCATTTTTTCCTTTGCTTCAGATAGAGACATTGCCTTTATAACTTTAAAATCTTGCTTGAGCACATTTTCGAGAGATTCAAGATACTCTTCCATATCATCAACAATCAATATCTTTTCCATCAATTATCCTCACATTCATAAGCAAAATTCGTGCCAGCTTTTATTTTTTTACAAATTTATTGAAAACATCTTCAAATTCGTTTCTCAAAGATGGAAATTTCTTAAAAATTGCGAGAATACGTCTCCTTAAAGCAAATCTATCGTTGTAGCCAAGGACCTTACTAACTTCTTGCTTTTTCATCCCTGATTCAATCAATGTTTCTCTGACCATCTTTAATTCAAATAATGCTACCCTTTCAGCAATGCTAATATTATTTCTATTTAAAATATTCAAAAACCCAGCTTGTATGTTCCCCCCTTTTCCAGAGAGCATTGTAAGATCTTCTCTGGGGATGGCTTTCAGATCTTTTAATGTGATTATCTTATCACCTGATAATCTAGCATTTAATGCGGCATTCTCAATTGCCTGTTTTAATTCCCGAACGTTTCCCGGCCAAGCATACCTTTTCAGCGCTATCAAAGCCTCATCGGAGAGGCTATCTGGAGTACTCCGGTCCTGCTTCTTAAGCTGGTCTAAAAAAAATTCTGCTAGAAGTGGAATATCGTCCTTCCTTTCTCTCAAAGGTGGCAATTCAATCACATAGGTCTTCAATCTATAGTATAAATCTTCTCTAAATTTATTTTCTTCTATAAGTTTTTTTAGATTTCTATGAGTTGCAGCGACGAGTTGGATATCAACCTTTATCGGTACATTGCTGCCCATCCGCATAAACTCGCGATTTTCTATTACCCTTAGAAGCTTTACTTGGACGTCATTATCAAGGTCGCCAATTTCATCTAAAAAAAGCACCCCACCATCAGCTTCTTCTAAAAAGCCGATTCTTCTAGATGTTGCCCCAGTAAAAGCACCCTTTTCGTGCCCGAATAAATCGGAATTTATAGTGTCTTTGTTTAAGGCAGCCAAGGACACGGTAACAAAAGGGGCATCTCTTCTAATTCCTAATCGATGTATGGCCTTTGCGACAAGCTCTTTTCCTGTACCTGTTTCTCCAAGTATCAACACGGTGGTCTTACCTTCTTCAGCGACAAGTCTAATTTGTTTTCTTATTTCTTCAATTTTTCGATTTTTGCCAATTATTTCTCCTGGTTCATATTTTTCTACTTCTTTTTGTAATTTCGAGATCCTCCTTCTTAGCTTCCCTTCTCTAAAAAGAGAATCAACAATATGTTTATAATCGGAGAGGGCAACCTTGTTTTTTTGTATATAATCTTCGGCGCCTATCTTTAGGGCTTCTACGGCCGTTTCTATGTCGCTATAAGCAGTCATCATTATGACAGGAATATCAGGGTCTTGTGCCTTAACTTCTTTTAAAATCTCGATACCTTGTTTGTCCATTGACTTATTGTCAAGGCGTATGTCGAGCAAGATAACGTCATATTTGAAAGGTGCAAAAATTCTTTCCATGTCTTCTGGAGTTGATGCTTTTTCTATATGGTAATCGCTTCCAAATACCATAATTAGTGAGTTTACGAAAGTTATATCATCATCGACTATCAAAATGTTCCGCATATGAAAAAATAAACATATTGAAGAAAGGAAGTCAAGTGATATTTTCATCACATTTTGCTTCCAAGTGTTTTAATGGAATTTTAACCTTATTGGAAAATTTCAAGAATCTTTTCAATGTTTTTATATATAATTTTGAGTCATGCCCATAAAAGCAATTAAAAGAAGGAATTAGTTGAGATTTTGGCATAAATTATGCATAATAAAAAAAGAAAGTTAGAACATATTATGGAGAAAAGTATGAAAAACTATAAGAAGGGGATCACAATATGTACCCTGGCAGTATTATTGGGCTTTTTGCTATCACTCATAAGCTGTAGCAATAATAAAGATGCTATAACAATCGGAGCCGTTTTGCCGTTGACAGGTAGCTCTGCTTCTTATGGAGTATATGAACAGAGAGGAATGATGATGGCAGCAGCAAAAATAAATGAAACAGGGGGAATAAATGGAAAACAGATAGAAATAGTCTATGAAGATAGCAAGGGGAATAATCAAGAAGCTCTTAATGCTTACCGAAAGTTGCGCGCTCAGGGTATAAAAATCCTGTTCACGTCGATGACAGGACCCAGCAAAGTTATTAAGCCACTTGCGATAAAAGAAAATGTTCTGCAAGTCATTTTTGGTATGACTGATGATTTAGCTGATGGCCCTTCGGGTGTGTTTAGGATCTATCCAGGTCTATCTGAAGAAGGCAGAATATTTTTGGATTATGTTAAAATGACGAATAAGAAAAATGTAGCTATTTTTTATCTTGATAACGATGCTTATAATTATCTGGTCTCAAATGTGTTACTTCCGGGGTTAAATCAAATTGGCGTTACCAACATTATAAAAGAGACTTTTGTTTCAAATAAGTTGGAAGGACTAAAGACTTCTCTCCAAAAAGTTAGATTTTTTAACCCAGATATTCTTTTTATTATAAGTTATTATGGCTATGTTCATCAGATATTGCGCGACATAAAAACTATTAACTTACAAAGTTCTGCACAGATAGTAGGAGGGTTAGATATTCCTGTTGCCGCTTTTACTGTTCAAGACTTTCCGTTTGAGTTGGTAGAAGGTGTGGTTTGTGTGCTTCCTAAGTTCATGTTTTATACATACGACAATAGCTATACCAGCATAGAAGCAAAAGAATTTATATCGAGATATAAGACACAATTTAATGGCTTGCCTACTTATGATGCTGCTTATGGATACGATTCGGTGATGGTTATTGCAGAAGCTATAAAAAAATCTGGTTATATAGATACAAAAAGAATTACTGAAACAATCATAGGTATGGAAATTGAAGGGGTCTCTGGCAAGATAAAAATTTTACCAGATGGGAATTGTCAGACAGATTGGCTTTTAACTAAGTTTGAAGATGGAAGACTAAGTATCATAAAATGATGAGTTCATCGTATAAGGTATTATACTGACCCCTCTGAGGAGGTAGACACCTGTGAGAGATAAAGATTATACTGAGCAAGGAGGGGTCAGAATGAAGCTAAGGAAATGGAGTTCGGAGGAGAAGATGGCCATAGTGCTGGAGGGGTTAAAGGGAGAAAAATCGGTGGCTGAGATCTGTCGGGAACATCAGATAAGCCAGGCATCGTATTATCGGTGGCGGGACTGGTTTTTGGAGGCAAGGCAAAGAGGAGTTGCCGTTCATGAAGAAAGCAATGTTGATATATATGAGAAAATAGTTCACCCCATATTGTCAGAGCGAAACATTATAGCAAAAGCTTTATTTAATTTCTTAAGTAAAAAAACAAAAAAAACAAAATGGGTTATTTTTGAACCAGGTATAGGTGGCGGGTGGCTGACGCTTAACCTGTTGGAATGTGTGCAAAAAAATAATAATAAAAAGAATAGAGATAAAACTATAAAGGTGGAGTTAACAGCAATCGACACCTGCCAAAATATGCTCGCGAAATTAACGGAGTCATTAAAAAACACGTTTGGTGCTAGACCAGATCTTAATAATTGTAAAAGTGAATCTAATAAAATAAAAGAGATAAAAGTTAAAGTTGATGATAATATCAACATAACATTAGCGACTGGTGAAGCATTGGATTACATGAAAAATCTCAATAGAAAAGGCTCTCGGAAATTTAATATTATTTTTATTTTCTTTTTATTACATCACTTAAAAAATTGGGAGAAAGCGTTAAAAGAAGCAACCAAGTTATTATCTAAAAATGGCACCATAGTGATTTCAGAGGTCGAGGGAGATCAAGCGGCTTGGTCTGCATCGTTTGATAAAGTCTATAATATTAATGAGCAATCTGACGAGAACCGATTAAAATACCTCAAATTTATAAGAGTCTTTCAATTTATTTGTGACAAGTACTGTTGGTATAATTATATGCCTGTTACAGCAGCAAATATAAGCGAAGCAATAGAATGGCTAGAAGAAAATAAGTTTAAATATATTAAAAAAGTATCTCGGCCGTATGATAAAGATATTAAGCTTGCTGATTGGCTAACAGCAGGTGGAATTCTAAAAGTACAGGGCAAACCTTATTATGATCGCGCACTATCTGTCTTCCCTATTTTTGTGAAAGATCAAAGAAGGCAAGAGTTTAAACAAAAGGTTTATGAAGAATATGGCGATGATATTGATAATATTAATAAACTGTTAGATACCGATATTAGAGTTTTCGACAAAATGAATTATCATATATTGAGAAAATGTCAATAAGAATTAATTCGGCTGGCCAAATTAAGAGAATTATAAATCTATTCTCGGAACCCGTAGCCTGGAGACAAGGTGACACAGAAGAAGAGCTCTATGCTCTCTGGAAAAAATTATTTTATTATATTATTGCATATGGCATTATTGAAAATCCGATTGCTATTTTGACTATTAGCTGGGATTTAGTAAAGGGACGATGGTATCCTAAGACCCCTTTTTTAGTGAACAAAAAATATTATGATAAGTTTATGGATTATATACTAAATTATTATTTTATCACACGAAAATTAGGCAATTATAAGCTTACAGACTCTATTTATAAAGATTTTCCTATTAAAACAATATTAAGTTATTCTTTTTGTGATGGCGAATTATCTAAGAAGCCAAAAGTTGAAGTACATTTAAGGCGAAATGGGAGGTTGGATTTTATAAAGATACGCGATATTCCAGCCAGTCTAATAAAAATAGAGGGAACAGGATACGATAGTTCGGCTTATTCAATGGAACGCAAAAACAAAAATATGTTACAAGAAGAGTTCTTAAAAGAAGAGTTCTTTAGTTGTGGCGATGCCGGATACTATATTATTGATAATGACAAGATAACAAAAGCAGTAGAAGAAGACCAGGGACTTTTAGAAAGGATCAAGATCGATTTTAATACACCGGAATTTAATTCATTTAAAAGTAGCTTGAAAACACTATTCGAGAAATTAGCTATCATTGAATATGAAGCGCAGTGGTCAGATGTAATCGGTAATGTTGACAACATAGCAAAATCGATTTGTATCTCTGGCTATCTTGCTAAGGATAAGTTCAATTGTCTCGCTCATGTCCCATCTTATGAACTTGACGAGTTCAGTGTTGATGCAAAGAATGGGCAGCAAAAAATAAAGGAAATTTCTACTGGCGGAGTTTTAGTCCATTGCGGTAATAAGACCAAATGTCACTTTGACCTGTTGAGGATAATATTGAACATGGTTAATAGAAGCAGGTCAATTGTTGAACATAGAAATCTAGTTATTTCAACTACAAAACGATATGCTATACGCTCAGCGGTAGCTGCAATTATGGCTAGAAATATGAGTCATAACATTGGCAGTCATATTCTGGCTAGAGTCGACATGGATGATTATAAAAGAAAGTTATGTTCTTTAAAGGCAGATTTAAGAGAAAAGATCTATCAGGAAATTTTTACTGAATTCCATAAATATCTACAGCAGAAAAGTGATTTTTTAGCTGAGATTTCAACAGAACCGGAAAGACCATTTATTCCGGCCTGGCTATTTAGAGATATAATCTTACCTTTCGACCGGCAAGTAATAATTAAAGAATTTATTGGCCGGAATGAAGGAATAAAAGATTTTAACCAAATTAGAATAAGGTTATTCATTGATAATGATGAGATCGGGGTTTCTTCCTGGCAATGCGAGGTAGGCGAAGCGCAAGGTCATTCGCCGTGTAATAAGGGTTTCTATAAAATATGTCTTGATAGGGATTGCAATCAAATTGTCTATCCTCAAAAGATAAAAAATACTGACAAAGACGTTTTAATTGAGGTGCCAGGGACGTTAGGGAAATTCGCAATTTATAATATTCTTGAGGGATTTATAAGAAATTCTTGTAAACATAATACCAAGGAAATAGATGCCAGACTAAAAAATAAATGTTGTCCTATTCTGACTGTTAATATAGCAGTCCATGAGAGCGAAGACGGAGAACATTATGTTTGCGAACTCTGGGATGATATTTCGGAAGTCAAGGATAATCTAGTTGGAGAAATGGATAAGAAATTTAGTGCCAAAATTATTGATGAAGAAGGCAAGCTTAATAGAGAGAACTGGGGTTCGGCCGAATTAAAAATCTGCGCTGCCCTTCTAAAAGATGTTGATTTCCTCATAATGAATGAAAATTATAAAAAGTGTATTGAAGTAATTCAAAAAGACAACAAATTAGGTTATAAGTTTTATTTGAAGAAATATATGAGAGGAATTACTATAGGTAAAGGATGGGAAGACTGGTTAAAAGGCGAAAAAATGGAGGGAAAGAAAAATGGAAATGTCAGCTGATTGGATTACTATTGAGAAAAATAAACTTGATAGCCTTTTATATGAGTTTAAGCTGGCGAGTGACCAAAAAGAGGTGAGAGTTGATATCACCATAGATAGAGATAAAGAACCATACGTGAAAGAGTTTAATGAGCTCAGATGGCAGGGATATAACGATTTTTTAAAGATAAGCTCGAATAAGGAGCCTAAAGAGCCCGACTTGAGCCAAGAGGGCTTCGGCGAAGATAATGAAAAGGTGGGATTAGTCATAAGTGATATTCTTGGAGAATATCAGTTCGAGAAAGGAATTCACAATATAGTTTTATATGAAAAAAATATTCAAAAAACAGCTAAGGAGTTAAAGAGCATTATTCTTTTAATTCTTCGCCATCTCGCAGTTAGGCCGTTCCCATCGTTTATAAATAGAAGACATTTTCCATTGGAGACCTTTGTAATAAGAAAACTCTTGAATTTAAGCTATAATTATCGGTCTTTTATAAAAAAGCTGAGTGATTATTTTATTTATGAATATTTTTTCTGGAATAGCATAGAGGAATTTGAAGAAGGCAAAAAGAAATTGGAGAATGAGATTGAGCTCTTGCCAATTTGTAGCAGGGAATTATTCGACGATCTTTATGAGATCACCTTTTTACATGAAGTTGGACACCTTGTTCATCATTTACTATTAAAAAATTATGATAAGTTTAATAAGTATAATAAGAGTTCAAAAGAAGCTTTTGCTGACCTTTTCTCATTATATTTTGCACCTGGACTTAAGGAAAAAATAATATTTTTTTCGCTTGCTCAGATCAGCGACTCTTCATGGTTCGGATATTACAA
>CAYRRM010000036.1:0-3421 GCA_964426675.1 uncultured Lentisphaera sp. | reverse complement strand
GACGAGCGATTGGAAAAACTTATAGACTTCGTCGAGATGGGGTTGCTAAGAATAATAGTAATTGATGAAAGGATTCTGGAAAAATGCGTAGAAAAGCGTAAGAAGATTCTGGGGGACTTGGAACCCTATCTCTGTCAATTGTTAAAGCTGCAAAAGGTTTTTATCATTTCTGATATCAATGGCTGCAAAGTTTCTGAGAATGTTAAAAAAACGACGAATACGTTAGTATTCGACAAAAATAAAAACATATCCCTGAATGGCTGCCCTATTAGTGATAACATTGATTTTATCATAATTCATAAGACAATATTAACCAATAAAGAATTTACCAGTTCGCTGGGTTTAAATAATAAAGATATATCAAAATGGATCAATGACTTAGAAAGCCGTATTCCCTTTGTAGTACTTGACTCCGGTAGAGGCGAAGTTGATATACCTGATGAGGTCAAATTTTTGCCTTATTCTTATTTGGAAGAGGTTTTAGTTGAAAACCTTAGCAAATATAAGCTAACAAAATGCCTGTTGAAGTTAGCCAGAGCAATTAACCGGGAGGCAAGCTAATGCAAACATTAATATTCGTAACATATGCTAGTACAGAAGTTACAAACGACTGTGAAACATCTTATGAAGGTTTTAATGTGCAAAAAGTGGATGAACCTATCAAAATAACAATAGACAATGAAAAGCAGCTTTTATTCGCCTGTGTTCAGGAGTTTGGGGATGGGGGAAACCTAACAGATGCGAGCGAAAAACTTGTAGGAATTTGGAATGAAGTTGGCAATGGCCATGGAAAAAGAATATTTATCCATCATCAGTTTAGTAATGATTATGTTTTGGACAGGATAAAAGATGATAAGATAAAAAATTCTATTGCCTTTTATTCACATATTGATAATGTATGGCCAATATTAACGGAAATAAAAAGAATTTGTCAAGGAGGAAAACTTGAAGGTGAAAATACGGGCAGGTTTCAAGAGCTTTTTATTGAGCTTTGGAAGTTGCATCTAGAAAAAGTTGATGAGGAGAAAAAACGAAAACTTTCAATTATTAAGCACAGAATAATGCACTGGTTTTTGCCTATGGATATTGATTTTCAGGGAATATCTGAATTGCTAAACCAAGAAAAGGAGGATGAGGCTAGACAATATTTAAAAGACATTTTAAACCCGAATATAAATAGAAACTATCAGGAGAAATTGGCGGCTTTATGGTATGCTCTAGCCAAATACCAACTAGGTAAAGGAAAAAAGGGAAAAAACCAAAAGGAGGCTAAGTCAGATGATCAAAACAAAACACATAATATTGATATTCTATTAAACAAAGAGAAAGCAATTAGTGAATTAATTTGTGGAAAAACAGAAGAAAAAGTAATAAACGCCTGGAAATCCCTCTTAAATGTAAGCGGGCTGTCTTACTCTGACACGGATCCGTTTAAGGACATTAAACATAATCCCGAGGCGCCCATTTGTAAATTTATGGGCAGGCTTGATAGCTTAAAAAAGAATGGGGAGCCCAATAAAAGTGGTCCTTTGGATATACGCGGAATTATAAAAATCAGCGATGCAAGTGAAACGTTAAAAAATTTGATGCCGAATGGCGCGAATATAATTGATGATATGTTGTTTCCTGATTGGTTCTGTTTGCTAATGAAATGTTTAACAGAACTGGAAGAGGCCCTTGGTGGGGTATCATGAACGATGTCAATAGTAGGGTAAAAGTTTTTCCACCTGATCAAGAAGAATTGAGACAAGCGTTATTAAGATATCTTAAATATATACTTTGTACTGATAGCATAGAACTATATGTTGTTTCAGAACTTTTTGCAGACGGAGTGAGTAAGTTTTGGGAGGCCATAATTGACCAGACAATAGAAAAAATCCCTGCCGTTATTTTCATTAACATTTCAGATGCGGAGAACCAGGGTGCTATAAACTTTCTGAAATTAAAACTGCCAAACTGGCAAACTTGGGATCCTACTCAATACAAATTGAAGTCTCTATTGAGTCATTTTAAAGTTAGTAGGTAAGCCTATGAGCAAAATAAAAGAGATTGAAAACAGTTATCTAGAAATAAAGGACTACTTTAACCCTGATGTATTTCCGGAAATAGATTTGTTTAACTTTTTGCAGAACGTAGGAAGTTTTGAGAACGAAAGGCGCACCAGGGAAATTCTCGGGCATGAGGGAGAATTTAAAGAAAATGTGCGTCTCCAGGTATGGGATTTATTAAAAGCAATATTGTTAAGGGATGATAAGCCATTGAACGTACTTATAATAGAGAATAGACCCGGAAGGTTATTGAGTGAAATAGATGAAAGATTTAATAATGTTCTGAAAGAGAAGAATAACTTTTCATTAAAACAGGCACTCAATGCTATATTCGGAAGACTTGGCAAGTCAATAATTTATATTCGAGATGACAAATTTGATGAGCTTTATGAGCAATTCCTTAAAGCAAAACAAAAGAAGCAGAAAAAGACAGTTATAAATTGCAAGAAGTTGACCAATGATAGTAGCAATTATTTGTCAGTTAATATAGATAACATGCATTTAATTTTAGTAGATATATTTCTTGGCGAAAAAGTTGACGGGGTCGATTTTGTGAATGTTTTGCGTGAGATAGTTCCTCATGTCCCTACCTTCATATTAAGCGTTACGAATGACTATAGGGTTGTTCAACAAGCATTCGACAGGGGGGCAGATTTTTATATAACGAAGAACCAACTCTTTTCAGTTCCTTTTCTTTATGATGCTTATATTAACGAAATGGGCGAGGTAATAAAGCATATAAATGATGAAGCATTGCAAAAATCACTTTTAGGTAATATCAGGTACTGGAGATACAAGAAAAACTATCTATCGTTTGGAGATAAATGTTTTCACATGATAGATCATAGTTATGATCATATAGCTGACGACTGGGAGGCAACCAATCAACTTCTTGTGCCTCTTTTAAGGACAAATTTATTACAGGCTGAGTATATATTTGGAGAAAAAAAGATAACAAGAGATGAACTAATTTACGCTTTTTGCATGGCTATATGGCTTCATGATATTGGCCACAAGGGTACCCATAGATATGGTGAGCCACATATGATAAGAGAGACCCACGGGATTATCTCAGGAGAAATATTAATTTCTTTACCTGAGTCTTTTGGAATAGCTACCTGTGAACATGATTCTATTTATAAAGGGCTTGCTTTCCCCGTTGGGGCTGAAAAAAAGCCAGTTACTCAGTTAATATTGGAAGCAGCGACAAAGGAAAAAATGCTCTCTATTCTTGAAATGATAGCTCTTTTTTCGATTTATCACAAAAGCAATAGCCCTCTCAACGAGAAAGAATATTATGAAATGACTGATAAAGGCAAATTTATTCCGGCTGATTTCTTTGAAAATTGCCAATATGGTAAACCTATAATCCA
>CAYRRM010000035.1:0-24577 GCA_964426675.1 uncultured Lentisphaera sp. | reverse complement strand
ACTGGCAGACAGTTGCATTCACCACGACAACAACAAAATGGAATGTTGACAAAATCATCAATGGAAAAGGAAGTAATAGTTCTTACCTACCGAGCTTAGTAAGGATAAAGGGATATTCAAAAGCTGATGAATTAAACATCAAGCTTGATGACGAGTACTCCTTTGATTTGGAGGAGAAGGATGGCTGGTTTTATCTTAAAGGCGGCTCGACGAATTTAGTTTTCAATATATACAGTGATGGTAAGCTTGTCCGAATATTTTACGATGAAAAGGGTAGGCAGGTTGGAAAGAGTGAAACAAAAGATTTTATCCAGCGATATAAATTAATCAGGAAAGATTTTCCAGATTTTCCGTCAATGGGGCAGATTGTCTCCAATGTTGTCATGATCGGATTAGACGGAGACTATAACCGTGACGGCAACCCTGCAGATGATAAAAAGAAATTCATGCCGGTTAACTTTTTGGATGACAAGGGCATGGTAGCTCTGGTGAATTGCGATGACGATTCAGGTGACAAAGCACCGGATTATAAAAATGAAGTTATAGATGGAGCTAATGACAAGCTCGATATGTCGCCGTTGAACATATATATTCGAAATCTGGATTTTGTCAAAAAGCACAAAGCTGTCTTTAATAATATTGAGGTGGAGTTAAGCGTCATATCTCCTGAAACAGACAAACTGTTACAAAATGTTGTCCGCATTTTCCTGCAACCTGATGATTTGACCAAGAATGGTGTTTTCACTACTAAAGAAAGCAAAGGATCCAAATGGCTAACTAATCTTATTGCAAATGATAAGCTTCTAATGCTTTGCGAGGGTATGGATTTTTCTCAGGAATTCATCATCAGGGCCGAATGGCGAGTCAAGGCCGTTGGGAAAATCCCGGGCTATAGTCTAGGCTCCGATGAGGTGAGGGGGATTACATCGCCATTCCTTGTTCTCTCAAACTGCGCGGATGCCAAATTATTGCATGCATCGGAGAATACCGAAGAGTTCAAGGCATCGCTGAATACTGCAATGGCCGGGATAATTCCTGTAAATTGGGAGGGCAGGGGATTCATTCAGGACAGTGGAGAATTCGGATATACATGCAATGGGGCGAAAACAGGCTACAGAGCTATCGCCATTAGTTGGGGAGGAGATTACTTCAATTATCTTGAAGGAATTATGGATGGTTATGGTCATTATGACAAAGGAGGAATTGGAAGGTGCGGCGATATTGAAGCGACACCGGCTTTTGGAAAATTCAAATATGGTCGTGTTTTTATAGGAAACAAGTATCCCCAAGACACTGTACAGCCAGCCTTTTTCAATAGACAGAAAGTACAAAAAGCGGTAAAACTTGAGGTTGAATGGCTTGCCGTCGGTCACGTGGACGAGGTATTTAGCATAGTTCCCTCTTCAAATGAACGTGGATTTACTGTGCTTGTTGCCGACCTTGACTTGGCAATAGATTTACTTGAGAAAAATCCAGATGCCGTTACAAAAGGCGGCCCAAGTCGTGTAGAATTGCTGAAGAGCTACAAAGACAATCCCAGGTCTGTAAAGAAAATACAGAATAAACTCAAAGCAATAAGAGAGGACATTTCCAAAGCGCTCGAGATCCCAGAGAATGAATTCATAAAAGTACCAGTCTGCTTCGACCCAACCCAAACCAATTACAACAGAACTTACTACTACCTTCCCAACATGGTCAACATGACCGTGGTAAAAAACGACAAAGGTAGAAGGCTGGCGATTCCTGATCCGTTGTTTGCTCCTCATTATAATGATATTGTTGATAAATTGAAAAATATCGGCTATCAAGATTCTGAACTGAAACAAGTAAAAACCTTCGAGTTTATTAAAGAAGGTGGTGGTTCCCACTGTGCAACCAATTCAGAAAAAGAAGCACCTAAAAAATAAGGAGAAGGAATAATGAAAGCAATTAAAAATCTTCTAATCTGTCTTGTGGCTTTGCATGTCAGGTCAGCATTTTGTTCAGGATTTGAGGAATTGCTCCAATTACAAGGGGAGAAATACATTCAAGCAAGGGATGAAATGCTTGAGAACAACGCAGAAATTCCGGACATGAAGTCCGCCAATCCACGAATGCATATTCTGCTTGATATCCTCCGTGAGCACAAGAAGCATCCTGAACTGTTCATCAAGCTGCCTGAAGTAATTAAGAAGGGGTATGAAACTTACAGAAAGGATTGTTTATTAGCTGGAACAAGCTTCTGTCCATATACATTTATAAAGTGTGAGGCGGCAAACTTCATGATGCAGGGGATTGAAACAAAAGAGTATTTCAAATCAGAAAGCGCCACAGGAAATTTTGGTGATCTTAAAGTAGTTAAGTATACCCAGACCGACGAGGAAGTTGCTCGGGCAAAGGAATTGAACCGTGCGGCGCGTCTGGCAGTGATCGAATACCTCTGGAAAATTGCCGACGATAGGCGAACCATTTATGAACTGACTTGGATCCTTGAAAAGCAGCTTCCGGATGAATGGTTTGATGATTCACTCTTTGCTGTTTTCGAGGATGTACTCCAAAAAAATCCAGATGAGTTTGACCTAAACTCGCAGGAACAGGGACTTACTGGTACTGCGCGTTGCTCCGAAATATTCCGAAAACATAACTACAAAAAAGCTCTGCCACTGCTGAAAAGAAAATTTGATGCCTGCTACAAGGCGAGAAATTTTGCGGACTGTTTTGATCTCGGCTACGCCATCAAAGAGCTTGGTGACGAAAACGACAAGAAAAGAATGGATGAAATGTTACCCCTGTTGCAAAAGATGAAGATTGAAGTGATTGAAGAATTTGATAAGAAATGGAAGGCCGAGAAAAAGGCAAGAGAAGAATAGCAGAGCAAAAAAGACAAGGAAATTCCGCTACTGAAACACAAGTAGAATCCATAAATGTGGATTGGTGCCGTTCCTGGGGACAGTCGTGGTTAGCATGGAAAAAACCGGTGCCAGTACAATTATAAAATTGGTTATTAACGATTAACGGCCGACGGGTTCTGCCTTCAAAACGGTCAATTTTTATCTATAAGAATCTCTGCTAATTGCTTGAAATATCTGTCTTAAAGCAATACTTTATGCGGAAGAAAATCAAGTTAAGATGATTAGATTCAACACATCGCGTCGAAGTTGCAACGCGCTGAGTTCAAGAGAAAGATGTTCTGGAGCCGTGCGACTGCGATAGGAGGGAGGAATGCTTAAGAATATCCTAGATAATACTGGCTTGCGCAAAGGAGAGATTGTAAACGAAGGTGGATACAATCCCAATGGGTGACTGGTGGAAGGGGAAACCCAAATGGACGACACACGGTAGTATTGCATGTGAGGAAATGGGAGACCATCTTTATGATAAATGCCTTCCTCCATTAAGATAATTTTAAAACAAGGAGTAAACTTATGCTGAAATCAATATTTTATTGGATGCTGTCTGTTATGCTGCTGGCTTTATCTGCTGAAGAAACTCTAATTGAGATTACGAAGGACACAGAGGACAAGATTTATTTTTGTGTAATTGAAAACGGGGCATTTTTCTTCATTAGCGTAAATGACGGATGGATTCGCCGACTTGAACCAAACGGGAAAGTCAAAGTCTTTCAATTCTCCAACTGTTATCGTAAAAGAAATCTTTCATCAGAGGCTAAAAATGTATTCAAGATGGTTAACAGTTATATATCTAATGAAACATTGGAAGAAAGAGAAGAAAGGATTGCGAAAGCGATTGTGGCATGGATGGAAAAGGAACCAATGCTATATTCTCTTCTCTCAAACGTTAAATCATTTGGTAATGAATTGGTTTTCTTACATAATGATCTTGTCCGTTCTGTGCAATTTGTTGATAAAAACATGAAAGTTCTCAAAACTTGCAATCATTTTAGTAATGATGTAGCGTATAGCTGGTGGCCGCCTGCAAGCAGTCATTTTCGAGTCCCATTTTGTGTTGATAAAAAAAGAAACATCACCTCTATTGGAGGAGAAAGAGGGGAGCTTTTGAAATGGGATCAGGACGGGAAAATCCTCAAAAGGCTGGTTGTGAAAGGCATCTTTAACGAATCGAGAATAGAGAAGCCAGGGGAACCAGATGAGCTTACCAAGGCGCTTTTGGCTTCTGATAATCCTAATAAAAGGGCGGAAGGAGAGCATATGCTTAGTTTTTTGAAATACTCTGCGGACAATGCAAACGTCTGTATTGCTGCCCGCGACAAACTTCTCCCTTCTCCAATATTTATCAAAGGCGATCAATTTCCGCAATCAATCAAGGCTATGGAATCTCGAGATAATGGGAATATAATTATTCTTGATGGGGAGATGACGGATGAAGAGTTGGAAAAGGTTAAGAAGGGGGAGATGGAATATCGTTATCAGAAGTTATATGAGCTGAATCCGGAGACGGCGGAGATTAAGTTATTGCAGATACCTGGTTTTAAACTATTGCGTGAGGATATTCAATTAAAGGAAGAGAAAGGTGATAAGATATCGCAGGACGAGATTATAATTGATATACGCTGTAAGAATGATATCCTTTGTATTTTGACACGTTACAGGGCATTGACAGTTGAATTTGAGCCTGAATTAAGGGTTACCGGTGAATATCATTTTCGCTTTGATGATGAAAAATACAACAATATACCCTGGGATGTTACTTGCACAAAGCCGGTGAAGTTTTTAGTAGTAAATTTAGAGGAACGTCGGATAGATGAGTATCAGCCGCTTCCAGAGAAAGTTGGAACACCTCTTGATACTGGGGTTGCGGAGGAAAAGAGGAGAGAGGAAGAATTAGAAGAGATGCAAACTCAGATGATTAAAGAGCGCTGGAAACGGGATGAACTGTGGGAAGATATTGAAGAAGAGGTCTCGGAACTTGACAGTAAAACGCTATTAAAGCTTTTGAAAAATTTCTTTAGCGCTTTGTCAAAAGGAGATTTGGATTTTTGCAAGGGAGCCCTTCACAAGGATTTTATATATGTGTCCGAGAATCGTAATTACTTTCTTCAACATACATTGCCAAAGCTTGCAGAGACCTACAAGGGATATGAATTGTATTATGATAGTTTTAAAATATCCGATCAAGAGTATGGAAAACAAGACAAAAGTGTAATAAGACTAAGACTTGATTTCAAATATAAAGACAAAGAAGAGAATCATGTATTTGAAGAAACATTTCATATTCGACTTATAAAAGAAGATGATAAGTGGTTGTTTTACGATTTATGAGAAAGGGTATAAGAAATTCAATTCTTATTTTTTTGACTTCGTTTTCTTTGAAGTCGAGTGATTTTTTGTTTTTTCTATCCGATTTTTCGCGCGACTTTGTTGATGGTTCGACTGTGCAGGTTCGTCAGGCGGGTGATTTCCCATCGGTGATCTGTCCTGGTCAGAGGGTTGCTGTTTTTCTATACGATATTGAGGTTGGCAAGCATCTGCTTGTCCGTGCGAAATTCGCGGAATTTGATAGAAAAAATTCTGCTTCTTCAACGCGGTTTGAGCTTTATTTTAATGGGAATTTTCTTTCTGCAGAGGGTAATCGTCCTGGAGATTCTGAGCTGGAATTTTTCATACCTTGCGTTTTTTTAGAGAAGAATGCGAATGTTTTTGAACTGCGCAATAATGGTTTAGAGCCGATTAAGTTTAAATTGTTCTCAATAGAATATTTTGATTTTGAGACTACGCCAATTCTGAAGGATTTTCCTATTTTAAAATCATCGCTTCCATCTCTTCGCGAGGAGCTTTTGAATATTGATGCAGTGCATCAGAGGAAAATGGCCAGATATATCCCACATGAAGTTGCGGAGATCGCATCTAACGGTAAAAGTTTTGATATTGGAGCAGTATTGAAATCAGAACTCTTATTTGACCCTGTTTCTGGTGCTGCGACTATGCCGTGGTTTTATCTTCGAGCCGCTTCGATTATCTTCGATGGTGAACCGAGATTACTGCCAGTCTTGATTTCTTCGGAAACAAGAGGGCGAATATTATCAGCTTCCTCAACGGCCTCTGTCGCGGTTTATAATGCCGATGGAGTCGTAAGTGTTCTTATCTCTTCTGTTCGGGATAGTGGAGAAGGAGTAAAAATATCTGTCCCAATTCCATGGAGCGCTAAAACAAAATGTAGAATCTCGCGAGGTGTTGTTCCTGCTGATTTGACATCCGTCTATTCCGGAGAAGAGTTATTAAAAATCGAGGAAAAAATCATCGAAATAACAAATGGTATCTTTGAGACAAGCCTGAAGCTTTCAAACTGCATAACGATACGACTTATCAAGGACGGAGCTTCGGAGCCGTCTCCGGCGATAACAGAACTTCCGCCGAAAAAAGCCCGTGCGGTATTTCAAAAGGGGATTCTCAGGTGTGATATGAAGCGTGGTGACATATCGGCTCCGTTTCGAATCGCCATTCGTGGTTCGGACAGGGCATCAGGGGTTCTTTCACCAAATTATGCTATAATGAAGTCCGATGCGACGAAATCGGACATTGCCGGAGTGAAGGGTATAGTTCCATTTGACGGGAAAAGCGATATTGTGGAGATTTCCTATTCCGACGGCAAGATATTTCCATCTGAGGGGGCGAATATCTTCTACAACAAAATCCCGGAAAACTATGATGAGCTTTCATTCTGGATTTATCCGCGCATTTTCACCGGAAGGAAAGGCAAAGCTGCTAAGAGAACTACACTCCAGATATATTTCAAGGATACCGATAACAAGAAGCATTTTTTGGCTCTTGATCTTGAGTTGGAAAAGTGGCAGAGAGTTATTTTGCCGTCAAAGGTGCTGAACTTGGCATCAAGTGGGCGAATCTGCATTGTTGGCGACCCTAAATTACCTGAATACAGAGACGGAGCAAAAGTTTCGTTTGAGTTAAATGGATTTTGCGTTGTAGGAGACAGTCATCCACGGTATGGAAAGGCCGCTTTGAAAAGCACTCGTATAATATCGGACAAGAAAGGAATAAAATTTATTTTGACTGGTGAGCCGAGAAAATATTTTGAGTATAGGCATCTTTTTGCTGAGCCGGTGGAAATTTCAGCAATCAGCGAACTGTCTGGAGTAAAGAGTCTCAAATATGTCTACAAGAAGGATGCACAGATTCTTGAGATTAGTGGGACTTTCCCTTCTTCAAACCAGGTCGCGGAAGAAATTACGACCTCGATAAATTCCAGTAAAATGCCGGAGGATACTTTTTCTCTCTCATTGGAAGCGAGAAAATTCTGTAACTCTGTTGAGCTTTCCTCATATGAGAAAGGCACAACAATCCCTATCGTGATACATTGCAAATACAAAACAGAGGTAGATTGATTTTGTATTCTTGAACTCACAGTGGGGTAGGGGGGGCATGTATTTTCAAAGAAAAAACGCTGATCTTTTGTAGCTCGATGTTTATGCTCTCAAGAAAAAATAGTTGCTAAATCAGCGTCTTTTTCTGCTTTGCCTACCCTGGCAAAAGGCAAAATGCGGGGGGAATTCGATTCAGTTCCGTGCTTCCTGCCGATAAGATAGGCGGGGCCACTTTCATCTGCAATATCTAGACTGAGTGGACCAGGCTTCCTATCAGTTCTGAGAATAAGGACTCCATTGTTACTGCTCACATCAACACTGGAAATTTTCAGATCAATCTTTCGCCTTTTGAGTCCTGGAAGGAGATTAAAGCTCATCTTTAATGTAGAAATATTTCGTTTTGTTTATATTTCCATATAAGAATCCACGATTGATTTTGTGAAATTTTTAATATCTTCCTCTGTATGTTTTGCTGAGATGGAGATTCTTATCCTTGCAGTATTTTCAGGGACAGTTGGTGGACGAATCGGTACAGTATAGAATCCTTTTTTTAGGAGTTTTTCAGATAGTTTGAGTGTTGATAAATTGTTTCCTAAAATTATTGGTATTATTTGAGTTGAACTATTTCCTGTATTAAAATTCATTTCTTTTAGTTTTAATCTGAGAATTTCAGCCATTTCTAATACTTGTTTTACTTTTTCCCTGATATCATTTCTTTGTACTGCGTCAATTGCTCCTGATATAGAGCCGTAAACTGAGGGCGGAAGAGATGTCGAATAGATAAATGATGAACATGAATTTATGATGAAGTCTATATTTTTCTTTGTTCCTGCTATATATGCTCCATATGCGCCCATACCCTTGCTAAATGTTCCCATGATGATGAAATTTGATAAGTCATCTATAAATGATATTTCCGAGCCTTCCCCATATTTTCCAAAAACTCCTGTAGCGTGGGCATCATCAATATATAAAAAAGCGTTATATTTTTTTGACAGTTCATATAGTTTTTTTATGTCGGCGTAATCTCCATCCATGCTAAAAATGCTGTCACTTACAATTAGTTTTTCGGGGGTTTGCGAATTTCGCAACATCCATTCGAGGTGGGAGTAATCCAGGTGTTTATACCTTTTAAATTCGGCTTGAGATTGAATGCATCCGTGATTGAGGCTTGCGTGATTTAGTTTATCAGCGAAGATAACTCCTTTTCTACTTATAAGGGCTGGAATAACTGATGAATTTGCGAGGAAGCCGGAACCGATTATAATTGCGGACTCTGTGTTTTTCCATTCAGCAATTTTTTTTTCAAGGTCTAAAATTTCTTTTACATTTCCGCTTACAAGTCTTGATGCAGAAAAAGAGGTTCCGAATTTTTTTAGCCATTTTTCCGCTTCATATTTTAAGGATTTTTCTTCGGATAGTGCAAGATAATCATTTGAGGAGAAGTCTATCACTTCTAAATTGTTATACCTATAAATCTTGCTTGTAATTTTTTCTAATTTTTTTAGTTTTCTGAGGGAGTTTTTTTTATTTCTTTCATTAAGGAAAGAATCAATTTTTTCGGAGATAACTGAACTCATTATTTGTTCTAATCCAGGTTGTTTATCCATTTTACAAAATTATTATTGCCGGCGTTATCATTAGAAATTGCGAATTTCGCAGCAAGCCATATAGGTGCAATTTGGCCTGAAATATTTATTTCCGAAATATTTAGATTCAATTGATAGGCTACTAATTCCGGATACATTAATTCTATGTTTTTGAGGAAAAATTCATTATTTATTTTTCTTGAGATAACTTCATAATCGTTAATCTTTAATGTTAAGAAGTTTGGAGTAATTACTGTTGAGATGATATTTGTATTTTTGATGATTTGTTCGGGGATTATTTCTGTAATTTTTAATAATTCATTTTGCATTTGTTTTATAATTAGCCGACCGACGGTTTTTCCATCTTTTTTGACTATTACAAAGTAGATTTTTATATTGTCCGGGAGTTCTTCAATTCTGCCAATTTCCATACATGCATTAAATTTTATCAATATTCCTGTTTTTTCTGTAATTTCATTTGTTTTGATTTCTGTGATAATGAGAGTTTTTTCTGGATTGTGTGGATCATATACAAATGGGACTGAGAGAGAAAATCTACTGTTATTTCCGAGGATGAAAGAATTTTCTGAGCTTTTGTAATCACCTGATATTTCGAATGGGATTGGTGTAATATTGGCTGGAGTATACAGTAATGTCGTATAATTTGTTTGTTTATCAAATTTGATGATATTTTGAGGAAGTTGTGAAGAAAATTCATCGTAATTTGTTTCGGCTATATAGCTGAAAGCGAGTTGAACTGATTTTAGTTTTCTTATCAAGGGGTGGGGGAGATTCTTATTTTGTATTATCTTTGCAAGTTGTTCTGCTCTATCTTGCCAGCTTTTTAAGAATATAAGGGAAAAGAATTTTTGCTTTAGAGGTTCTTCATTATTATTTCCTCTGAATTCAGCACGAGGCATAAAGTCAGCAAAATTGTAAATACCTCTTAAATCGGAAAGAATAAATTCTATTTTTTCTTTTTCTATATCATAATTTTTTCTTTTCGTTTTTTCCGGGAAAGTAATTGCTTCTCCATCTTTATTAAAATTCTCTATTTTAGCTTCATATTGTAATTGTGATTTGGGTTGTGGGATTATTGAGGGTGAAGGTTCTGTTTTTTGCGTGGAGGTTGTTGGTGTTATATCTTGTTCAGTTTCAAGAAGGGGAGGGGGGGGGCTATTTTATTTTTTTTATTGACATCCTGTTCTATATTGAAAGTTTTTTCTTCGATTTTTATCTGATTATTTTCAGCTTTTTGATTCAGTCGAAGTAGTAAAGTTAAATTTATTCCTACTATTAGAATTATTGCAAGGACAAGAACTGAGAGTAAAAAAATTTGTGATTTTTTCTTTTTTTTAGAAGCTATTATTCTGTGAGAGTTCGTGGTGTCTATTGAATCAGATTTTTTGAAGTAATTAATCGTGTGGAGTGATTGTGATGAGGGGATGGCATATTTCAGGGGTTTTTCGTTCTTGAGTAGATTGAAATCTTCAAGTAATTCTTTTGGTGATTGATATCGTTCATCTGGGTGCTTCATTATGCATTTTAAAATTATTGCATCGAGAGCTTTTGGAGTTGCCGGATTTAATTTACTTGGAGGTTCTGCGAAAATCGTTTGATGTTGTTTAAATAATTCATTTGGTTCAGGAGCAAGGAATGGGGGGCGACCAACCAGGAGATGATAGAGCGTTATTCCAAGAGCATAAATATCAGCCCTTATATCGCATTTTCTTGCGTCTATTGCTTGCTCAGGGGGCATATAAACTGGAGTTCCCATAGCAACGATGTCCATGGTAAGTGTATGTTGTTTTTGTCCGGAAATAGGTTTTGTTTGTTTTGCAAGCCCCAGATCAGCAAGTTTTATGACACCATCTTTTGTTTTCATTATGTTTGCTGGTTTTATATCGCGATGTATAATGCCGAATTTTTCAGCTTCGGTGAGGGCTTGTGCTATAGCGATTCCTATATCTACAACTTTTTCTGGTTCAAAGGCATATCCTCTTTTTTCAAGTTCATCAGCAAGAGATCCGCCGTCTACATATTCCATTATCATATATAGCAGATTACTTTCATATCCGCAGTCATAAACACGGATTATATTTTGATGATTCAGTTTAGCGGCAGTTTGTGCTTCTCTTATAAATCTATCAGAGTAATTCTTTATGTTTGAATATTCCTGCCTTAATACTTTTATTGCTACAGGAATGTTTAGTGTAGTATGTGTGGCCTTGAAGACGTATCCCATTGCTCCATAGCCTATTAATTTTTCTATTTTACATCTGCCCAAGATTGTTGGGATTGAATCCTGTGTTTGAGAATTATCATCATATACAGCGCCAGAAGCAGATATTTTTGCCTCTGTATTGAGCGTATTTAAAGATATTTCATTTTTTGTATTTTGTCCTACTTTATTAAGTGTTTTACAGAAGGGGCAATTAAATTCTTGTCCTGGAGTGAGAGCTTCGGTATTTATCCTCTTGCCACAGGAATTGCATATAACTCTATCGAAGTCCGGATCTTCTGCCCGAATATAATGATTTGATGGAGGTATAACTATTTCATTTCCACATGTTGAGCATACAAAAGATCCTCCTGAGCCGTCATCTTCTATTTCATATTCACTTGCGCATTTCGGGCAGATAAACTTCATTTTTCAATTTTTTTATCCTTTTATTATTCTTAACAACTCATTTTTTTTCTCTTCCATTAATTCTTTTGTTTTTGCTTCAACAATCAAGCGCAATAGAGGTTCGGTATTGGAAGCCCTCACATTGAACCACCAATTATCATATTCAACTGAAACGCCGTCTAATTCAAAGAGATTTCCATCTTTGTATGTTGTTTTTATCTTGTTAAGAATCTGTTTTACATCTAAAACTTTTGAATTTATTTCTCCACTTGAATAATATTTTTTTAATGGGGCAACGAGCTCACTTGCGCTTTTACCTGTTTTACAGATTAAATTAGCAAACATCAGAAAAGCGAGGCCTTGAGATTCCGCTGTGAAGTTTTCTTTAAAGTAGTAATGTCCAGACAATTCGCCCGCAAAAACGGCACCATATTCGCGCATTTGTGCTTTTATGAATGCATGTCCCACACGACTCATAATAGCCTTTCCTCCGTTCGCTTCGATGCATTCTTTTACTGCCCAGCTACTTCTGAGGTCATAGAGAATGGTTGCTGGACCATTTGAAAGTATATCTTGAGCTATTAATGCAGTAAAAAGATCCATTGGGATAATATTTCCTTTGTTGTCTACAAAACCACACCTATCGGCGTCGCCATCAAATCCGGCTCCGAAATCAGCACCTGTTTCTACAACTTTTTTGCGGAGGTTTTCGAGAGTTTCTGTTTTTAGGGGGTTTGCTTCGTGATTTGGAAAGCTTCCATCGAGTTCTTCATAAAGTGGAATGATTTCAAACATATCCCTTATTCCGGCAATTTCAAAAGACCCCATGGCGTTTGCAAAATCAACTACGACTCTCAATTTTCTATTTAGTTTTGCATGTTTTCTCAAAAATTCGCCATATTCTTTCGAAATATCATACTTAATGACAGTACCCTTTTGCGTGGAGACAGGCCATTTTGAGTTCTCAACAAGTTTTTCAATATCTGCTATCCCGGTGGCTCCACTAATTGGTATTGCTTCTTTACGGGATAATTTAAAACCATTCCATTCAGCGGGGTTATGTGAAGCAGTAATAATTATGCTACCATCTGCGGAGAGTTTTCCATTTGCAAAATATGACATTGGTGTGGAACAAAGTCCAAGATCTATTACATCAGCCCCTTGTTCAGTAATGCCTTTTGCGAGTGCTTCAAAAATTGGTTTTGAATGAGGTCTAACATCTCTACCTACAACAATTTTCTTTGCTTTTAAAAAAATGGTAAAAGCGCGTCCAATCTTTTCTGCAATTTGCTCATTAAGTTGTTCCGGATATATTCCTCTAATATCATAGGCTTTGAATATTCCTGCCATTTCATTTCTCCTTTTTTTGTTTTTTAATAACATAGTTTAAAAATACTATATTTTCAAAAAAACATTGCAATAATAAAGAAAAATAGAATTATTGTAATATAGTAAGTGTTCAAATATAAAATGTTAGGCATTCATAGTGCAAGAATTCATAGAATTAAATTGTAAAATATTTCCTGCGATTTTCGCAGTCTTACTATTTTGTTTAGCTTCATATCTTACCGGGGAAATTCTCTTTCCTGCTTTCCGTTTTAGAAGAAGCCTCACGAAATTTATAGTTTTTACTATATTTGGAGTTGATATTTTGTCCTTTTTTTCACTTGTTTTAGGAGTAAAATTTGATAAAATTTTTCCTTTCTTTGTTTTTATCTTACTCTTTTTTGTTATATTTTCCAGAATGCGTATTTATAGAGTAGACTTTGTCAATATATTGAACATATTGAAGAAAAAAGGCTTAAAAGTTTTTAGTTATATTTTTGATTTTTCGTATTTATTTTTATTGATGCTTACACTTATTCTCTTAGGTCGGGCATTGTGTCCACCTACATCCTGGGATGAACTTGTATATCAAATAACTGTTCCCTGTAAATGGATTGCGGCAGGTAGTAATGAGATTTTTATAGACAATCCATACTCGGCTTTTCCTTCACTTTCTGGTATGGTTTTCAGGTTATTAATTTCGAATTCATCTTTTCTTGCTCCGAGAATTTTTGTTCTTTTTTTATTTCTTCTTATTTATTTGTCATTGAGCATGATGTTATCTCCTTTATGTGGAAAGAGCCTTAAAATTATTTTGCTCATTGCTTTTTCTCTCTCATTTCCTACATTAATGATATCATCTTCGGCTTATTCTGATATTTTTATTGTTGCGAATTTCGCAGCAGCAGCTCTTGTTATTCAAGAGATAAGATGGATAGAGAGAAAAAAGATGTTTTTTGCTGCTCTTTTTCTGATTGGGATTTTAGCTGGTGCTGCGTCGGCAGTAAAACTCACTGGATTTATATTAATAGTAGGAATAGTTATATTGTTATTTAGGAAAGAATTATCTTTTTCCCAGAATTTTATTAATATATTATTTTTTATAATTATTTCCTTATTTTTTTCATCTATTTTCTATTTAAGGCCTTATATTTATACCGGAAATCCCTTTTACCCTTATTTTGCCTGGATATTCAATTCGAACTCTGCTTTGATAGAGATGAGCAGATATCACCACGCAATAGCTGTTGAAAAATATGGTGAAAATACGTTTTCTTCGTTTTTTTTATCCCCTTTTTTCATGAGTCTTGGAATCGGGAACTATGATGGTTCAATAGGATTGCAATTCTTCATCATAATATTTTTTTCGTTTTTATCTTTTTGGATTCTCTTGCGAGAAAATTCCTCATCATTATCATTGAAATTTTTTCTGGTATTTTTAATATTTCACTTTTTCTGGTTCATTTCATCACAACAAGCAAGATTTTATGTTCCTGCGATTTTCGCATTATGTATTTCATCATCTTATTTTATATCGCGATTATATACCAGAAAGACAATATATTTTTTTATAATAGTTCTTTCATTAATTTCTATACCAAAACGATTTGTGAAAGATATTGTTATATCATGGAAAACTGTTTTGGGTAAAGTAAGAAGAATTGATTATGTATATTCTGCGACAGGGCCAGGATACATAAAATTATGTGATGTAATTGCTTCCAAAATAGATATTAAAGGGAAAAAAGTTCTTCTACTTTTTGAAAACAGAGGGCTTTATTTAAACTGTGATTATGAAATAGGAACACCTTTTTTTCAAGGAAAGTATTTTACTCCGCCAGAAAATTTTGATGAGAAAAAGGTTCTTTCAATTCTCAAGGAGGAAAAAATTAATTATATTATTATTGGTTTAAGTAATTATGATCCTGATAGATTGCCATATTATCTTGGGAGAGGCAGAAAAATTGCGGAATGTATAGGAAAACTTATTGATGATAGATTTTTGACAAAAATCTGGGAAGAAGAAAATTATGCCATATTTAGGGTAGAATGACAATTTTTTATATTTTTTGCACATTGGAGAGAAAGATTATTCCCGCAAGGGCAGCTGTTTCAATTCGAAGAATATAAGGAGAGAGTTTAAGGGGGTTTCCTCCGAGTTCTTTCAATTTTTTGATCTCATCATTTATGAAACCTCCTTCAGGTCCAACAAACCATGAGATCATATTTGTTATATTAAGCGCAGTTCCAGTATTTTCTTCTGGGCTTCCAAAGAAAATCGTTGAACCTTTTGCTTGAATTAAAGCTGTATTAAAGTCTATTAACTCGGATATTTCGGGAAAAAATGGATTTTTTGATTGTTTGCATGATTCGATGATTTTTTTTCTCCATTTTTCAGTATTATTTGATATAGCAACAGAATTTCTACATATGATAGGAATTATTTTTTTTACAGGAGTTTCGCATGAATATGCAATGAGTTGATCCATACCTGAATGACGTGGTGGAGCGACAAACAAATAGATTTCCTTATCAGGAGGATTGCAGGTTATTATCTTTTCAACAACGATTTTATTATTTTTCGTGATTTTCGCATGTGCGATTTTTCCTTTTCCATTTAGTAGAAGTATTTTATCAGATTCTTTTGAGCGTAGAACTTTAAATATATGTTTTTTTTCTTCTGGAGATAATTCTGGTGAAGAGGATTCTATATCGGGACAGAAGAATGCTCTCATCTTTTAAAAAATCTGATTTCCTCAAGCTTTCTTAATACTGCTTCAACGGAATTATTTATAGCTGAAGAAGTCCTTGTGGCTCCGGAAACTGTTTCTGGAATTTTATCAGTTATTTTTTTTCCTTCCCACTCTTTTAGAAGTTTATTTTCCAATACTCGTTTCAAATATTTTGGGGATTCCTTATTTTCTCCTACTATTACAGAAATTATTTTTCCCTCTGGAGATAATAATACATAACAATCAACTTTATCTCTGTATCCTCTCCCACTTACTTTCATATCACCCGAATTAAAAAGATATGCTATCAGGGTATTTGGTGATTGTTCTTTAAACAATTCGAGATGTATTATTGGCGATTTTTTTAGTTTTTTTATTACTTTTGTACCGAGAGCTTCATTGAGAAATGCTGGATCGAGTTCTTCAACTTTTGAATCGGCAAATAAAAACAAGGAAAAACAGGAATATACAATAAAAACCAAAATTATTTTATTCATGAGGAATCTTAATTTTATTTTGCGAGGATGAGTTCTCCTCTCCTGTTTTTAGCCCATGCGCTTTCATCAGATCCCATTACGGCAGGTTTTTCTTCGCCGTAACTGATTGTCTGCATTCTTGCGTCCTGTATTCCTAGTTTTACCAGGTAATCCCTTATTGCAATGGCTCTTCTTTCCCCAAGTGCTCTGTTGTATTCTACACTACCACGTTCGTCGCAGTGTCCTTCAATAATTAGCTTAAATTGTTGATTTTGAATGAGATAATTTGCTACATATTCAAGTTTAGCTTGTTCCGAAGTGCCTATCTCTGAGCTATCATAGGCAAAATAAATTGTTGGAAATGTTATACCTGGGATGGGAGTCCATTCCCCTTGTCGGGCAGGGAGTCCACCACCTGGTGCGCCCCATGATCCTGGTAATCCGCTTGAGAGATCTCCAGGGGGGGGTAAAGTTTCTCCTGGCAATTTTTCAGGAGTTGTTTCATCATCTCCCCATCCGAACCAATCAGATAAAGTAGAACAACCACTTAGAAATGCTGATGAACAGATAATTGTGTAAATTAAGATTGTTCTGATAATTTTCATTCTCAAATTGCCTCCATTTTAATTATTTTTCTAAAATAAAAATTTGAATCAATTTATTTATTGACAATATTATACAATCATTTTTTAGCAAATCAAAAAAAAAATGGATTTTATTTTATGTCAGCACATTTAGATTGGAAAAAACTAGGCTTTGAATATATAAAGACTCGTGCACATGTTCGGGCAAGCTGGGAAGATGGAAAATGGGGAAAACTTAAGATTTTTAAGAAAGATTACATCAGTATGTCAATTGCTGCAACATGTTTACATTATGGTCAAGCATGCTTTGAGGGGTTGAAAGCATTTTCTACGAAAGATGGGAAAGTCAAAATTTTCCGTCCAGATGAGAACTTAAAACGAATGAATAATACTGCAGATTTTCTTCATATTCCGCGAATTCCAGAGGAATTATTTTTTGAAGCATTATTGAAGGTGATAAGAGAAAATCTCGATTATATTCCTCCCTATGGAACGGGGGGATCCCTATACATCAGGCCTCTTCTGATTGGGAGTGGACCTACAATTGGTGTAGCACCAAGTGGAAGGTATGAGTTTATCGTACTTGTGATTCCCGTTGGAAAATATTACGAGGATGGTTTAAAAGGAGTGAAAGCGATTATCCTGGATGATTTTGACAGGGCAGCTCCAAAAGGAACTGGTCATGTTAAAGTTGCTGGGAATTACGCGGCAAGTTTGCACCCCAGTATCATTGCCAAGAAAATGGGATTTCCAATAGTTCTTTATCTTGATTCGAAAACACACGAATATATTGATGAATTCGGTACTAGCAATTTTGTTGCAATTGATAAGAGAGGTTATTATGTAACTCCCGATTCAAGGACAATATTGCCGAGCATAACAAATAAATCTCTAAGTACACTTGCAGAGGATTTAGGAATTAAAGTTCAAAGGCGTCCTATTCATATAACAGAGCTTTCAGATTTTGTTGAAGTTGGAGCATGTGGAACTGCTGTTGTTATAACTCCGATAGAATCTATAACCCATAATGAAAAAATATGGACGTTTCCGTCATCAACAAATGCTGTCCTCAAAAAACTATATGATCATTTAATTGGAATCCAATACGGAGAAAAAGAGGATAAGTTTGGATGGTTATTTGATACCGGTATCTAACTTAAATTTTTGCGACTCCATTGTTTCATATTGATTAAATCGCAAAATATAAAGTGTTATTCCAAATAAAATGATTTGTAAAATATTTTTATTCTATTGACTGGCATATAGTTATGGCGGCCACACCTACGATATCCTCATCTGAGCATCCTCGTGATAAATCATTTACAGGTTTTGCGAGTCCCTGCAAGATAGGACCATAAGCGGCAGCCCCTGCTAATCGTTCAGTAAGTTTATAGGCAATGTTTCCTGCTCCAAGGTCTGGAAATATCAAAACATTGGCCTCTCCTTTGATTGGACTTTGAGGACACTTTTTCATTGCAACAGAAGGGACCAGGGCTGCATCTGCTTGTAGTTCTCCATCAATTAAAACATCAAGATTCATCTCTCTTGCTTTTTCTTGGGCAATTTGTGTGGCTTTTATAACTTTTTCTACATTTTCATGTTGTGCGCTGCCTTTTGTAGAAAACGAGAGAAAAGCTACTTTTGGTTTTATACCTACGATGGACCTGCATGACATTGCCGAAGCGATTGCAATATCTGCGAGTTGTTCAGAATCTGGAGCCGGATTTACTCCACAATCAGCATAGATTAAGGTTTTATTTCCTGCTATTGTTTCTTTTGCGAGATCCATTACAAAACAACTGCTTCCAGTCCTTATCCCTTCTTTTGTGCCGATTACAGTGAATGCTGCTCGAAGCATATCTGGTGTTGAAGCAATACTGCCTGCTACCATTCCATCACATATATTTTGTCTCAGCATCATAGCACCAAAAAAGAGTCTGTTTTTCATATATTCTGCAGCTAATTCAGCTGTCATATTTTTCTTTTTGCGAATTTCGCAAAATATTTTTATAAAATCCTCCATATTTGGGGATTTGAGATGGTTAATAATTTTGAATGAAGGTGACTTTATTTTTGCGGCTTCAATGGATTTTTTTATTTCTTCATCTGTTCCGATTACGAAAACATCAGTTGCAATATTCCGCTGAAGAATTTTTTCAGCTGCAGATACGACTCTAGGGTCATGTCCTTCAGGAAGTACGATTTTTTTCCTTGCCTTTTTACACTTTTCTGTGAGACTCTCTAATATTCCCATATTTATACTCCTTTTTTTATTCGAGGTTATCTTCATTTTTTTTGCGGTTTAAATAATCGAGAGATTTTGATATTTCTGATTCGAGTTCTTTTGCAAATTGTCCATTTTTTTTGTATGAGTTCCATAGATTTATTGCGCTATCCCAATTTCTTTTTTGTTCAAATTCATAAGATTTTTTTCTGATTGAATTTAATTCTTCAGTAATTTTGTCGAGCATTTGTTTTTTCTTTAATTCAACGGATTTTTCAGCAATCTTATTAATTTCCTCCTTTGCGAGTTGTTGATATTCAGGGACGCCTGTTTTTAATACTTTATCAAATAAGATTATTGCTTTTTTGAAATTAGCTGGTTCTGGATTTGTCTTTATAAAATTTAAGGCCTCTAAGTAGAGTTTTTTTGCATTTTCATTTTTTGCTTCGCGGATACTCTTTCTGATCAGATAATAAAAGGCAAGCAATGTTATTGCAAATAAAACTGTGAGAATTGTTGTATATAGTGGATTAGAAAATATTAGAGATTTTGTTTGTTTTGTAAATTTCTTATGAGGTAGTTGAGGTATTTTTTCTTTATTATCTTTCTTTAGAGATTTTTCAGATAAAGTTGAGATTATTCTTTTTATTTCATCTATTAATTCGTCCCATGAAGAATATCTATCTTCTTTATTTTTTTGCATCATTTTCATTAGCATATCAGCTGTTTGGGATGATATAGCTGGAGCTAATTTGCGTGGGTCTGGGACAGGTGAACTGAGGTGATGAGCAACTACTGTCATACCGCTATCGCCTGGATATGGGGTGTAGCCAGTGAGTATATGAAATAAAGTTGCGCCAAGTGAATACATATCAGCTCTGAAGTCAATATCTTTTTCAGCTCGTGCTTGTTCTGGGCTTATATATTGAGGAGAACCTACCATCATTCCTGCGATAGTAATATCGGCATCTTCTCCCTGCAATTTTTTGGAAATGCCCAGATCCATTAATTTTACTTCATCTTCTGGTGTTAGCATAATGTTTGCTGGTTTTATGTCTCGATGAAGCAATTTATGTTTGTCCCAAACATATTTAAGAGCGTTTGCCAATTCGAGTCCAATTCTAAGAGCTTGAAATTCAGAGAATTTTTTCCCTTCATCGAGCATTCTTTTTACATCGCTACCGTTAATATATGTCATTGAGAAGAAATATGTATTTCCATCTACTCCTGCTTCTATGGCACGAACTATATTTGGATGTTCGATTTGAGCGAGAGTTCTGACTTCTCTAAAAAATCTTTCGAGATAACTTTTATCTGATGCAAGTTCTGGTTGTAATATTTTTATAGCAACTGTTCTTTTCATTGAAATTTGTTCGGCAGTATAAACTTCTCCCATCCCTCCTATTCCAATCCTATTACCGATAATATAACCAGCTATTCGAGAGCCTTTTTTGAAAGCTGGAACAGGTGCTGTCATTTGTTTTTGGCATGCAGGACAAAGAAGTGTTAATTCAGGGCGTTCATCATCCCATTCAAACTCAGTATTACAGAAAGGGCACGAGTACTTATTTTTCATATATAATTTTTAGGGTAGAAAATGATAAAAATTTATTTAATAAAATAGCCTTGATAATTCTTTCTTGCAAATAGAAAAGTATAAAAAGCTATTGAAAAAAAAATACTTTAGAGTAAATTCCGAAAAAATAAAAAAAAATGAGGAAGAGTAATGAAAGTCGTTGTTGCATATTCTGGAGGCCTTGATACTTCTGTAATCTTAAAGTGGGTAAAGGAGAAATATGACGCTGAAGTAATAGCATTTTGCGCAGATCTTGGACAGGAAGAAGAATTGAATGGTCTCGATGAGAAAGCTAAAAATACAGGAGCATCGAAATGTTACATTAGGGATTTAAAAGAAGAATTTGCTAAAGATTTTATTTTTCCAATGTTTCAAGCAAATGCTATTTATGAGGGGGCTTATTTACTTGGAACTTCAATCGCCCGACCTTTGATAGCAAAACATCTCATAAAAATTGCTGAAGATGAAAATGCAGATGCTATATGTCATGGGGCTACCGGGAAAGGAAATGATCAGGTGCGTTTTGAATTAACAGCATACGCCTTAAATCCCAATATAAAAATTATTGCTCCTTGGAGGGAATGGGAATTTAAATCAAGAACGGATCTAATTAATTACGCAAAACAAAATAATATTCCTGTTCCTGTAACAACAGAAAAACCCTATAGTATGGACAGAAATTTATTACATATTAGCTTTGAAGGAGGAATATTAGAAGATCCATGGGTTGAAGCGCCTGAGGAAATGAGTGTATTAACAAGGCCTCTTTCAAAATCTGAAGCTCAAGCAGAATATATTACCATTTCTTTTGAAAAAGGAATTCCTGTTAAATTAAATGATAAGGAGCTCTCTCCTGCAACAATGATGAAAGCACTCAATGATATAGGAGCAAGGCATGCTATTGGTAGAATTGACATTGTTGAAAATAGGTTTGTTGGGATGAAATCAAGAGGTGTTTATGAAACACCCGGTGGAACTATTCTTCATATAGCACATAGGGCAATGGAAAGCATCACAATGGATCGTGAAGTAATGCATCTCAGAGATAGTTGGATTCCTTATTATTCAAAACTTGTGTATAATGGTTTCTGGTTTGCTCCGGAAAGAGAAATGCTTCAAGCAGCCATAACAGAGAGTCAAAAATATGTAACTGGAGATGTGAAATTAAAACTGTTTAAAGGTAATTGTAGAGTTTGTGGGCGCCGCTCTCCTTATAGCCTTTATGATCCAAAAATCGCAAGTTTTGAAGAGGAAAATGTATACAATCAAGCAGATGCTACTGGTTTTATCAGGCTTAATGCTCTTCGTCTTAGAGTTCTTGCAAATACAAAACAACGAAATAGGAAAAGCTCTTGAATTTTTTTTTAATATCTACTTGTATTTTGCAAAAGAGGTAGTATGAGTAGAAGAAGTTTAAAAAACTCTGAGAATTTTTAGGTGCCATTGGATTTTCAGGGTAAGTAGAAAATGGCAGTATAGTACAATAGGGAAAATATGGAAATGTTCGTAGGGAATCTTCCTTATTCAATGGAAGATTCAAAACTATCGGAACTGTTCAGTCAGTTCGGAAACGTTGAAAGAGTAAAAATTATTAAAGACCGTGATTCTGGCAGGTCCAAAGGATTTGGATTTGTCACAATGTCTGACCAAGATGCTGCAAAAGCAATCGAAGGATTGAACAACACAGAGGTAGACGGAAGGACGATAAAAGTCAATGAGGCTCGTCCTAAGGAAGACAGACCTCATCATAGACGTGGAGGTGGACACGGGCACAGAAGGGATAGATAACCCCAATTTGCTGTTTTTTTCAGAAAACCTGACTTGAATCAAGTCAGGTTTTTTTTTGTTTTGAAGAATATTTTTTATGATGTATATTTTAAAAAAAAATAAAGGGAAAATATGTCAAAAAATCTACTTCCTTCTATTGATGAATTACAACGACTTCTCGATTTAAAACACAATAATCCACACTCAATATTGGGTATGCATTACTACGAAGATACACGAGAAGTTATTGTTCGAGCCTTTGATCCTGATGCAGAGAAAATGATTGTTGTAGATATGGAAAATAATATAGAATTTCCTATGGAGAAACTTCATGAAAAAGGTATTTTTTCAGTCAGTATACCAGAAAGAAGTAGAACATTTAAATATGAGTTAGTCAGATTTTATAAAAATTCCTCTTATCGTTCAGCAGACCCTTATTGTTTTCTACCAGGACTTGGAAGTATTGATGAACACCTTTTTAATGAAGGTGAACATAGAAGAGTTTATGAAATCATGGGAGCTCATTTGCGCCAATATGGAGATGTAAAAGGTACTCTTTTTACTGTATGGGCACCCAATGCAGCAAGAGTTTCAGTTGTGGGAGATTTTAACTTATGGGATGGACGCAAACATCAAATGAGACTCCTTGGTAGTTCTGGTATATGGGAGATTTTCATTCCAGATGTTGCTGAAGGAGCTATTTATAAATTTGAAATATTAGCAAAAAATGGTGCTATTTTCCTGAAACAAGACCCATACTCATATTGGACAGAACTACGTCCTAAAACAGCATCCAGAGTCTCTAAGTTAGATTTTAAATGGACTGATTCAGAATGGATAGAAAGAAGAAAGAAAACGAATTATCTGAAAGAACCTATCAATATATATGAAGTTCATTTGGGTTCGTGGCGTGGGTCAGGCTTAAGAGAAGTCGATAATACAAATGAAAATGATCTCCATAATTATCGGGAAATTGCTCATGTTCTGGCAGACTATGTAATAGATATGGGATATACTCACGTAGAACTCCTGCCGATTATGGAACATCCATTCGATCAATCCTGGGGATATCAAGTAACAGGTTATTATGCCCCAACATCAAGATACGGGACTCCTGAAGATTTTGCGTATTTTGTTGATTATATGCATTCCAGAGGAATTGGGGTATTTATAGACTGGGTTCCGGCGCATTTTCCAAAAGATGATTTTTCTCTCGGTAGATTTGACGGAACTGCTCTATATGAACATCTTGATCCACGACAGGGTGAGCATGAAGATTGGGGTACTTATATTTTTAATTATGGTCGAAATGAAGTTCGCAATTTTTTAATTGGAAATGCATTATACTGGTTGGAAGTATTTCACGTTGATGGTTTAAGAGTAGACGCTGTTGCTTCAATGCTTTATCTTGATTATTCAAAAAAAGATGGGAACTGGATTCCCAATCAATTTGGTGGAAAAGAAAATATTGATGCAATCAATTTTATGAAACGTCTTAATGAATTAACTCATCAATATTATCCTGGAACACTCATGATTGCTGAAGAATCAACAGCATGGGCAGGAGTTACCCGTCCAGCTTATCTTGGAGGTCTTGGATTCACATGTAAATGGAATATGGGCTGGATGCATGATACTCTTGAATATTTTTCTAAGGATCCTGTATTTCGAAAATACCACCACGATAAACTTACGTTTTCACTATGGTATGCGTTCAGTGAAAATTTTATACTTCCTTTCAGTCACGATGAAGTAGTTCATGAAAAAAAATCCCTTTTAGATAAAATGTCAGGAGATTACTGGCAAAAATTTGCAAACCTACGCCTGATGCTTACATATATGATGACACATCCTGGAAAAAAGCTTAACTTCATGGGTTATGAAATTGGACAGTGGAATGAGTGGTATTGTAAGGTATCTCTTGATTGGAACCTCCTCAAATACCCAATACATAAAGGGCTACAAAAAAGTATAAGAGATCTTAATAAAATTTACAAGGAAAATTCTTCTTTATGGGAAGTAGATTTCGAAAACAGAGGATTTGAATGGATTGACATAAGTGATGTAGAACAATCCGTCTTTTCTTATCTTAGATGGAATGAAAAAAGGCAATCTCCTATATTGGTTGTTTTGAATTGTACTCCAGTACCGAGATATAATTATAAGATAGGTGCTCCTTACGGAGGTGAATGGCTTGAAATATTCAATTCCGACTCAGAAATATATGGTGGCTCTGGAATTGGAAATAAGGGGCGTGTTATAGCAGTTCAGGAAGCATGTCATGGCAGACCGTTCCATTTGAATTTGACTCTTCCTCCTTTAGGCGCATTGATTTTTAAAACACCTTAACAAAAATAAAAAGGACTATATTATGAATAAAAAATCAAAATCTAAA
>CAYRRM010000034.1:0-25393 GCA_964426675.1 uncultured Lentisphaera sp. | reverse complement strand
CAGTTTTCATTATTGTTCTCCTTCTATTTCACAAAAAACGATTTTATTGAGAATGGGATACTGATTGAGTTGTTTTTTCCTTCTATACTGGAACCGCTGAGTCCTATTTTATCTAATTTAGGTATTGGTTTTGTATCGGTACGATCAAAGAGCATTTTCCATTCTGTTTCATATATTCTGTCTTTTTCATTTTCAGCATTAAAAAAATTAACAGCGGATATAAATTCCGGGAGAGAGGCTCTCTCTTCAGGACGAGGAGAAAGCATTTGCATTATGATTTTACTTATTTTTGATGGAAAATCCTTTCTGACTTCTGTAAGAGGAAGAGGCTCTTTGTATTTAAATTTAGAATCTGACTGAAAACATCTTGAAAAAATTCTTTCTTCCAGGGTAACGCCAGGGAATGGTAACTTTCCAGACAAAAGGAAATAACTCATAACCCCAAAACTAAAAATATCGCCTTCTTTCCCTTCTTGCCTGGTCAGGATTTTTTCAGGACTGAAAAAATCGGTAGCACTAAAGTCTCCCTTCCAATCATTTAGAGGGCAAATTTTATATAAAAATCTTGAAGTAAAGAAATTTTTAACTCTTACATTCCTTCGCATATCTATATGAACATTTGCAGGGCAAATATTATGATGAATGATATTTTTCTGATGTGCAGAAAAGATTCCTATAGCAACTTTTTGTAAAATGTTGAGCATAATTTCAACGTCAAGTAATTCCATTGATGATGGATTATATTCTGAAAGATCAAATCCATCCATTAAGGGAGAGGTCGCTACAAATTGTTCATTGATAACCCAATCGCCACTAAGCGGGCATATATTTGGATGAGAGAGCTGTCTGAGGATTTCAGCTTCTTTTAAAGCAGCATTAATAATATTTTTAACGCCGCAGGAACTGCATTGTTTCCCTTTAAAATAACTAATATCAACGTATATATTTCCCTTTGCATCAAAACCTTCAAATTTCTGAAAACAAGGAAATTCCTTTAATGGTTTGTCAAAACGAATATGTCCCAAATGGGCAGGAGAATAAATTTCTGTTCCGCACCCCGGGCAGGAAAATTTGGTAAACGGCTCAAGTTCTGAAACGTTCAGAATAGCATTGCAGGACCCACAAATAGTTTTATCTAACCTTTTCATAGGAATTATTCCTCTTTAAGAAATCAGAAACTATATTCAGGATTTTTTCAGGTTCATCTTCATATAAAAAATGCCCTGCATTTTTTATCTTATGAACTTCCGCTTCAGGATAATATTCAAGCCAGCGCTTAAGAAGTCGTCTCTTAAAGCACCAGTCTTTCATTCCCCAGATTATGCAAATAGGCCTTTCACGAAAAATCCATAATCCATGCTCGATTTGAACAAGAAGTTCATAAGATTGCTCCTCTGGCCACATTGGGATATCTTTTACAAATGAAGAAACTCCTTTTCTTGATGACTCCTTAAGAAAAGGAAAAATATAGGCTTCTTTTATATTTTTCTTCATGGGTTTTGTTGTTGTCATAAATGTTGCGAATTTCGCAAATAGGTTTAATTTTTCTATAAGGAATCTTCCTAAAAAAGGTAGTCTGGCGATTTTTAATCTGAAAGGTATCCAATCAAAAGTAAAAGCCGCAGTATTTGATATGATAATGTTTTTTATTTTTTCCGGATGCCTTTCAGCATAACCAAAACCAATTGGTCCTCCCCAATCATGCACAAGAAGAGAAAATTTTTCAAGTTTTAAATACTCAATGAAATCGTCTAAATTATCTATGTGCGTTTCTAATCTGTAGGGATAGTCATAAGGCTTATCTGAGAGGCCAAAGCCTATATGATCCGGGGCAATTACGCGGTAATTATGCCTCAACCCGATTATCAGATTGCGAAATAGAAAAGACCAACTTGGGTTGCCGTGAAGCATAAGTATAGCTTCACCTTTTCCTTCATCTAAATAATGGTACTTATATCCTTCTTTTAAAATAAAGTAGTTTTCTTTGAATGGATAAATATCTTTTATATCGTTTAAATCTACCATTGTATACCTATCATTGTGCAATTTATTCCGCTGCCAATGCCAAGCAGTGCAACGTTAGATTTTGCTTTTATTAACGAAGCATTTTCTGCGAGAGCCAGGCATGACGGACAAGATACAGTTCCCATATTTCCATATTTTTCAAAATTCGAAAAATCTCTTTCAATTGGTAGATTTAATCTTTCAAAGAGCATTTTTCTGTGAGCAACTCCCACCTGGTGAGTGCATATGATATCAGGACTTTGATTATTCCATGATAATTCTTTCTTAAATTTTTCCCAGTTGTTAGAGGCTGCTTCAATCCCTTTTATCAATAAAGTTTCCGAGTCTGTATTCATTAAAATATTTTGGTCATCACTCATCCCTGTATCATTTGTTCCTCTGCATAATTTGTTCGCCTCTGTATATGCAGAAGTCTTTTCTCCTATAATTTTGTGTCCGTACGGAGATATTTCTTTTGATGAGATTATTGCTGCTATTGCTCCTGAACCAATAGTAAGAGACGAAAAGTGCCTTTTCAATTCTCTGCGATTAATCTTCTCATTTTCATTTAACATTTTCACTGTACTTTCTATAAGGGCTCTGCTGTTTTCTCCTGATACCAGAAGACCGGCCTCAATTCTACCATTGTCAATCATTTCCGATAAAATTATAATACCAGAAAGAAAGCCAAGACAAGCATTTGATATATCAAGGACAAAACAATCTGATGGTAAAGAGAGGGCATTATGTACCACAGTCGCGGTTGCTGGCTCAAGAAAATCTCTGCATACTGAACACATAATAAGGCACTTTATTTTTTCCTTTGGAACCGATGATTTTTGCAATGCTTTTTTCCCTGCTAAGATAGCAGCATCACTTGGTTTGAACCCTCTAGGCCAGAGACGCCTTTCTCTAATTCCAGTCATCAATTCAAGTCTTCCTTCAGAAAGTTTGAGACGAGAGTATAAAGGTTCAAGCATTTTTTCAAGCTGCTCTGAGCTTAAGACCTCAGGAGCCTCTTCAAAAATTAAAGTATCAAGTACTGGATTTTTATATAACATTGGGCGCTATTTTAAATTTCATCCACGAATATTTTTATCCGTCGCATTGCTTCTAAAATATCATCAAAAGATGCTGCATAAGCACAACGGACATGTCCTTCACCGGAACTTCCAAAGGCATTTCCAGGGACAACTGCAACTCTGTGCTTCTCAAGAAATTTCCTTGCAAAATCACTTGATGAAAGGCCTGTTTTTCTTATAGAAGGAAAAACATAGAATGCTCCTCTTGGCATGAAACAATCAAGCCCGGCTTCGTTTAGATATTTTACAATCATATCTCTTCGTCTTTTATATTCATCTTTCATTTTCAACATTTCTTTTTTTCCGTTTTTTAAAGCTTCAAGTGCTGCCTCCTGAGCTACGGTGGGAGCACAAAGTATCGAATATTGGTGTATCTTCATCATCGTGTCAATTATTTCAAAAGGACCACATGCATATCCAAGCCTGAACCCTGTCATCGCAAATGCTTTCGAAAAACCATGTAGAAAAATTGTCCTTTCTTTCATTTCTGGTAGTGATGCAATAGAACAGTGTTGCCCCTCATAGGTAAGTTCAGAATAGATTTCATCAGTGATTACAAATATATCATGTTTTTTTGCGATTTTCGCAATTATTTCAAGCTTCTTTCTATCGATTGCAGCGCCCGTTGGATTACAGGGAAAATTTAGTAAAATTGCTTTAGTTCGTGGAGTAATTAATTTTTCAAGTTTTGTTGGATCGGGAGTGAAATCAGTTGTTTTGTCAGTTTCAAGAGGCACAGGAATACCGTGTGACATAAGAATTTCTGTTTTATAAGATACATAACACGGTTCGTGATAAATGATTTCATCTCCAGGATTGATAATAGCTCTTAGAGCAAGGTCAAGTCCTTCACTTACTCCGACTGTAATTATACATTCATTATAAGGGTCATACTCAACGTTGTAGTTATTTTCAAGATATCTACAGATTTCTTTTCTTAAGGATAGAAGGCCTAAATTTGATGTATAGCTGGTATGGCCTCTTTCTATGCTAAATATTGCACTCTCTCTGATTGTCCATGGTGTAACAAAATCAGGTTCTCCAATGCCGAGCGATATTACGTTATCCATATTATTAACAAGTTCAAAGAAATCTCTTATACCACTCTTCGGCAAAGAAACAATATGTTTAGCTAATAATCCTCTTTCACGGAGTGACTTTGAGTCTTTCATATTCTTCCTTATTATCAAGAATTTTTCCTGCAATTTTATATCTTTTTAAAAGGAAACAGGTATTTGTTGATAGAACTCCATCAATTGGAGCAAGTTTGCTTGCGACAAAGTTAGCAACTTCATGAAGATTATCGCCTTGAATTTCAAGTTCAAGGTCAAAAGAACCTGAAACGAGATTAACAGACACTACTTCAGGAAATTTACTAATTCTTCGGGCAACTTTATCAAAGCCTCCTTCTCTTTCAGGACGAACCTTTACCTCAATTATAGCGCAGACTTTAGTATTTCCATTCTCAACGGAATCATCAATTATAGCATGATAGCCCTTTATTACTCCATTTTTTTCAAGTTTTTCTATTTCACTGCGAATTTCATCAACAGTAAGCCCTGTTCTTTCGGATATTTCACTATAATCCATTCTTGCATTTTCAATAAGGCATTTTAATACTGCATTTTTCATATAAGTTCCCGATATTTTTAGTTTTTACCGAATATAGTGCTTAAAATGAAAATTTCCATTCTTAAATAGTTTGAAGAGATAACAATATATGCTAAATTTTAAGAAGTTTATATATATGGGGAAAAATTGATATTTTAGTTATATAAAAAGCTCTCTCCACTTTTGGAGAATAGAAAAAATTAAAGTCAAAAACTCACAATTTTCAAAGGAAATAAAATTTATAAAAAATTTGGAGATTCTATAATGAAAGAATGTAGTAAAAAAGCCTGTTTCGAGAAATTCGCAGATCCTTCTCTCGACTCTATTGTTGAGAAGATTTGTGCAACTTATTCTGATGAACAGGGGATAAATCATATTGAGGGATTCAATCTCCCTAATGAGGAAGAAGTTATAAATATTTTGACCGAGCTTATCGAAATAGTATTTCCTGGTTATACTGGGAAAAAGACACTAAGCTTAAAGAATATAAAATACCTTGTTGGTGAAACTATTAGTCGTGTTTACATCCAGTTAAATGATCAAATTTCGAGAGCAATGAGATATAATTGCTCAAAAAATAATTGTAAAGACTGTGATGTGCCAAAACTTTCTACAAATGCAACTATAGGTCTTCTTAATTCTCTTGCTGAAATCAGGGAGTATTTAAAACTTGATGTTCAAGCAGCTTACGATGGAGATCCGGCAGCAAAAAGTCTCGATGAAATTATACTAAGCTATCCTGGTATAAAGGCAGTAACGATTCATCGAATATCACATGAACTTTTCATAAGGGCTGTTCCTCTTATTCCGAGAATGATGAGTGAATATGCTCATAGAACAACAGGGATTGATATTCACCCCGGAGCAAAAATAGGGAAAAGTTTCTTTATAGATCATGGAACGGGGGTTGTGATAGGAGAGACAAGCGTAATTGGAAATAATGTAAAAATATATCAGGGCGTTACGCTCGGAGCATTGAGTTTTCCAAAAGATGAAAATGGAAAAATTATAAAAGGCAGAAAGCGACATCCAACTATCGAGGATGATGTTACCATTTATTCAGGGGCTACTATTTTGGGAGATATTGTTGTGGGAAAAGGCTCAGTAATCGGAGGAAATGTATGGTTAACTCAATCTGTTCCTGCAGGAACTAAAATTACAGCAACCATTCCAGAACTAAAAATAAAAACAAAATAAAATAAATCGACTATCACGAAGGAAAATCAAAAAATATCTCTTTCATAATCATTTTAATTCATTTGTAAAATTTGATTGTGATTTTCCTAATATAATTTTCAATGCGTCTTCAAGATTTTTTGCTTTAAAATTACAAAAAATATCTGCTCCTGCCTGAGTTATATTTCCTCCTTGTAGTCCTATTGTTGGAAATCCTGCTAAACGTAGAGAAAGAATCCCAGCTCCTGAATCTTCTATACCAATGACTTTGTTACATTGAGAAGGCGTGATTCCTAAACCAATTCTAGCAATTTCTGCATAGAGCCACGGGTGTGGTTTAGGACAAAGCTCTCCAAGGGTACCAACTTGTCCCGCTTTGACTGGATATCCACCCGTAATAATAGAATCGTAAAAATAGAGAGGGTTGTCAATCCCAATTTTCTTAAATGCTGAGGTTATTTCTGGCCACGCTTTTTCATAAATTCCTGAAGTAACAAGTCCAATTTTTATCTTCTTTGATTTTAGTGATAACAAAAACTCTTTTAAATAAGGGCTAGGTAAAAATGCGCATTGTTTTCCTTTCCCTTGTAATATTTTTTTCATTTCAACTGATGCAATTTCATAATAATATTTTCTTGCCTTTTCAATAGAAACGCTTTGACAATATTTAGTTATACAATATTGGAGATGTTCAGAGACAGAATGTCCTGAGACATAAGGGAGGTCATCTTGAGAGAGAGAAAAACTTCTCTTTTGAAGGAGTTTGGCTATTGTTTTTTCAATTATCCATATCCAGAAATTCTCACTGTGCACGCTTGTTCCATCAAGATCCATTAAGACTGCTATAGGAGGAGGATCAAAAAAAACTTCTTTTAAAGTATAGATTGCAGGATACCCCATTTCGGATTTTACAATGCATATCGTTTTATTTTCAAAAACAACAAACTCTGCTTTTTTGTCTCGTAGACAAAAAATACAATGAACACCATTTTTTCCAGATTTCCAGTAAGTATCTGAAGTTTCATTTAAGAAAATTAAACTATTAATTTTATTATCACTGAGTATTCCAATGCCAGGAATAAAAAACTTATTATAGAATTTCATGAAGTCCTATTTATTTTAGATGGTATTTTTTATCAAGAGCACATATAATATTTATTAACCATTAAATTCTCTCACAGCATCTATCATTGCTATAATATTTCTGATAGGAGTTCTTGCTTGTATATTATGTGTAGGGCTAAATACAAATCCACCTTCAGAATAAAAAATTTCACAACGTTGAAGAACTTCTTTTCTCACTTGTTCTGGTGTCCCAAAAGGTAGGGTGTTTTGAGTCTCTACCCCTCCGCCCCAAAAAACAATATATTTGCCATACTTTTTTTTTAATTCTTTTGGATTCATTCCTACTGCTGAACATTGAACAGGATTGATTATATCAAATCCTGAATTAATAAAGTGAGAGATGAGAGGTTCTATTGCTCCACATGAATGTTTAAATGTTTTCCATCTTGTATTTTGATGAATCCAATTATTAATTTCTTTATAATAGGGAGAGTATAAGTTTTCATATGTTTCTATTGAACAAAATGTTGATATTTGTGTTCCAAAGTCTGTCCCACATATATAGATGACATCAATGACATCTGAAAGGATAGAATGAATGCGTTTCAAATTTTTTATTGCAATTTCACATTGTTTAGAAAATATTTGATGGATATAATCTTGTCGGGTAATAGTGGAAATATACCATTCTTCGATATCTCTAATTCCTTTTGGATATTTAAGAAATGGTGCTGGTACAAAAGCTATATCACCAAAAGCGGTACCTCCAATTCCTGCAACTATAGCACGTTCTGAAGAAGCCATAATTTTTGCTTGCATCGCGTACCATTTTAAATCATCATCAGAGATTATACTAAATTCTTCTAAATTGTCTAAAGGATTAAGTTTTTCCTCATCTATTGGCTGTTGACGAATTATTGTGTCAAAAAAATAACTGTTTGTGGGCATTCGTCCGGAAGGAGGCGCTTTAGTATCTCCTTGTGGATAAATTAAGAGGTCTCCATTTATGTCTTTCGTTGTACGAAAAGATTGAGGGACCAATAATAATTGTCCCCATGGGGCCATGAATTCTTTCCAATCTTCATTTTTAAACCCAAAGATTGTATATTGACTTGGAAATGGAACAGTGTCAATGCCAATTACTTCAAGTAAATCATCTTCGATCTCTCCAAGCATTTGGTATGGTTCGATAACTTTTATAGGTCGATTTTCAAGTCCATAATACTGTCTTAGTTCGGAAACGCATGTAACATGAATTCCACTTACTGAAGTACTTCCAAGATCCAGAGGAATTTTTTCAGAAGTTATGTGATTAAGCGCTTTTCTTACAATTTCCTTACTATTTTTCATTTTAATTTTTTATTTACTTAAAAAGGTTAAATTTTATTTTTATGTTTGAAGTAATATCTTTAGTTTTTCCATCCCAATCAGAAAAATGTAAATATCGTCCTGTATCATCCGAATTGTCTTGGTTGTAAAACAATGCTTCAAAATATTTTCTTTTCTCTAAATTAAGATTTTTCCATTGTCCATTAACAAAATATTTATTATGAGAATTTAATTGTTTATAACGTAAAAAAATTGAAGTAATCAAATCATTTTTTATATCGGAATAATTTATATAATTTGAAAGGTTATAAAATTCACAGGGATCTTTATTGATATTTATAAGCGTCTCCATCCCCTCTGCTGAAGAATAAGTATATTTATAATTATCAGTAATTACGCAATGGAAACTGCCTCCTGTATCAAAATCTAAGATACCAAATAAATGTGTTCTATATTTTTTATTTTCTAAAATTGATTTTGAAAGATCAATACCGTCCATAATACCATTATATTTAATGTTAGCCAGTGAAAATATTGTAGGCATAAGATCGAGGTGCCCAGCGAGTTCCAATGAATGAGTTGTTGGAGGCAATTTTTGAGGGTAAGATATTATTAATGGTATTCTTCCTGGTCCTTCATACCAACTTCGTTTCCCAAAGCAACCATGGTCTCCTAAAAATTCTCCATGGTCAGATGTAAATATGATTATTGTATTTTTTATTTGTCCATTTTCTTCTAATACGTCAAGGATTTTTCCAATCATATCATCAACAAATTTAATAGACGCATAGTAAAAAGCCTTCATTGTTTTGAGGAAATAAGGAGCAGTAATATTACACTTGTAATAGTTTTGAATAAGTTGTATCAAATTCCAATTTTTAATATTATCGTCAGGACCTTTCAGAGGTCCCTTTAATTGATTAGGTAAAATCATGTAATTATAAGGGTAGGGAGGATCAAAAGGTGGATGAGGTTTTATATAAGAAATGAAAAGAAAAAAAGGTCGTCTTGCTACTTTTATATTATTAATGAATTCTATTGATTTCTCTGTTGTCCACCATGTAGTATGTTTTTCTTTTGGAAGTGGTGATACTTGTGGAATGTAATACATATGTCCACGCATGCCATGCGGTTCTCTTATATAATTAAGATATCCTTCTGATTTTAAATAAGATAAATAATCATCAATCTCAATACTTGAAGGTACTTCTTCTGATAGTAACATATTGTGAAATCCAAATTTTTCTCTTGTTGGAATGAAATGCATTTTTCCTATAGCCTGACAATAATATCCATTATTGGATAAAACTGACATTATTGTTGGTGTATTTGGAGCAAGGCGTCCTACAGCATTTGAAAGGACGCCTGTTCTCAATGGATGTTGTCCTGATATTAACGCATGTCTTGCTGGAACACATTCTGGGCACTCGGCATATGCTTTATTAAAAACAACTCCTTGCTTTGCAATTCTATCGATATTAGGTGTATTTATTTCTTTACAGCCATAAGCAGAAATTGTATCAAATCGTTGTTGATCAGTCATAATTAAAATTATATTTGGTTTTCTTTTCATAAATTTACCATTATAGAATAAATTTCACCACTTCTTACTTTTATGTTAATTTTATTTTTTAGAGAAGGTAACTTACGAACTACTTTCTCTTCCATTGTAATTTTTTGTACTGATATAAAATCGAAATTCAATTCTACCAGAGCCTTTATATTCACAGAGTAAGGATTAAAAATTCTTAATATTATAGCATTTTTATCTTCTGCCTTTTTCAAACATGATAAAATAAGTCGTTTGTCTGATATAGATAAAAATGAATAAGACAAAGGATTTTTTCCTTTATGTGGGGAACTTATAGCTACACGAAGAGGAGTTCGTATTATTGAGGATATAGATGCTATATTTTCAATTATGTGGTTTTGTGAATGAGGAAGTATAAAATATTCAAAAGTATGTTTCCCCTGACATTGAGCTAATGGTTTTTCAAAATAAGTTTCTGCTGCTCCACCTCCAGAAGAATAACATCTGAGAAGAGTTAAAGCAATTGTTTTCCTCGTATCATTCATTACTTCATATTCACTCAATCCAAAGTGTATTACTGAAAGTCCACGAGCTTTGGCATGTAAACTGACGAAGCTCGAAGATGGATAATATCTGAGTGCTGGTTCAAGCCAACCGCTAGAATCCGGTACAGCTATATTTCTTTTTACAATATCAAAAGGAATATCTGCTATAGAAAAATCTGTCGATATATCTGAAGGAAACATAACTCTTAATCTATGATCTTTACAGGAGTTTATAATTTCTGTTTTTATTCTGATAAAAGGAGAAATAGCGTCTAGTGAAATATACGATATGATATCGACGGTACTCATTTCTTCAGATCTACTTAACTCACCGAAATCAATCCACTGCTTTATGTTTGGGTGGTGTATTCTTATTTGTGTCGATAAAGATTTTGGAAGTTGCCATTTATGCCGGATCATATAAGTCGCTCGTAATACTCCATTCTCAATGAGAGATATTTCAGCCGGAACACCGATAGTACAAAATGTTTTATTATTTTTTGGAGGGATATGATATAGAGGTCCACCTTGTTCTCCTGTGTCTTCAAAATAGTTAAGTCCCTGATACGTGTTACCATTAATTTTATCTCTTATATCAATACTTCCATCAAAGTTAATTTTTACCTCCAAATAATTATTTTCTATCTCCATTTTACTGCTAGAGAGAAATGCAGATGGAGAAGGCCTTAGTTCTCCATCTGCGACCGCAACTTCAAAGCATTTATATCCCATAGACGGGATATCTCTTGCTTCAAAGAGTATTCTAAAACGTACGGAATGAAAATATCCATGATCACAAAATTTTCTTTTTGTACAGGCTCTCTCATCCGTGTATCCAAGTATTTGTACAGGTATATTTTGTCCATTTGGTTCTTTTACAAGAATATGTTTTGGATTCCTGTAGAATAGGCCACCATCAGGATAAACTTTGTTAAATGGAATATCAACGTATGTTTCTACTATAGCACTTTGAGTATACAGAGAAGGATTAAAAACAGTTAAAATAATATCTCCCTTGAGAGAGGAAGAGTCTATCTCAGATAGAATATAAAACAAAGAATCTCTTGTGATTTTTTCAGAAATGTGATCTATGTCTGAATATCTATTCAACATGGATAATTCTACATCATCTATATAGCAACCACCTATACCATCATGTTGATGATTCTGGAGATAGAACATCCAAGCTTTTTTTAATGCCATATCAGGAAAGCGTTTTCCGATTATAAAACTTAAAGATGCCATAGGTTCTGCCCAACGTTCGAGGCGCATTTCAGAGTAAAAATTTCTTATTTTTATTGGCATTCTTGCAGAAAACACTCCAGGATATAGTTGCCCATACTCAGGATTATATTTTTCTATTGAGAGCATTTCTTGACAGAAAACCTGCATTTTTTTTGTAGCATTATTATTTTTTTTAAAGATTTGTTTTTTTATTTCAGATACATAGTGTGGTAAGGAGGATATAACTATTTTCCCTTTATTAATATTTTTATTGAGTTTTTGAATAAGATTAATAATTGATGAATTCGGAAATTCAAAGTCGTAACCCTGAAAAAATAATAGATGTTTAGTAGAATGCTTAGGAGCACTTACTTCAATTAACTTATTAAGTCCTTTTAAAGCAGAATCATAATCATTCATAGAGATCTCATTTATTGTTTCATATGATCCCCAATTACTGATTCTATCTCCTAGAGCTGCAATAAATGAATTAGTATTAGGAACAACCCCAAGTTTATTCCCAGACATTACGTATGGCCTATATACATAAGCCCAAAAATTAATCCTATGTTGTGGTCCAAATGCTATTCCAAGAATTTGGGTCCCATCTGGTGATTTCCATAAAAATTCATTGCGAGTTAAAATTTCATTATCGATTCCTCTATAAAAAAGTATAGTGTCTATGCCAAACTGTTTGTATAGTTGAGGCAGTTGAGATATCTGCCCCCATGAAAAAACATTATAACCTACTTTCATTGGGTGTCCAATTTTTTTACACAGAGAATGTCCCATTAAGAGATTTCTCGCTAGTGCCTCTCCACTTACAAGATACTCCGCTGGTAATGTATACCATGGGCCTATAAGGAGTCTCCCTCTATTTACCAAATTTTTTATTCGTTTTAGACTTTCAGGCCTTAATTCCAGATAATCATATATAATAGAAACCTGTGAATCTGTATGAAAAAATTTGAATTCTGGTGTTTTCTCCATTATTTCTAACAGAGTATCCATCATATCAACTAAACGAAGTTGTGTTTCTCTAAAATGCCATCGGAATTCACGATCCCAATGAGTATTTAAAATTAGATGCATCTTAAATTTTTTCATGTTATTCTATTTTTCTCCTCCAGAGACCATTTCCCCAAGTACATACATAAATATAAACATCATTTTCATTTTTAATTATTTTAGCTCTTACTGGAAATGGATATTGCAAATTATCTGTGAAATCGGTCCATGTCCATAATTCATCTAAACAAGTCCCTTTAAAAATTCCATAACTCTTTGCCCCATATTTGCGTGAAGAGAACGAAAGAAATACATTATTCTTATATGCAGTTAATCCTGTTACATCAAATTTTATATCGTCGGTAAACCATGAGAATTTTTTCAGATGTTTTATATCTTTTTCAAATGAAACTATAGATGTCCAGCTTTTGCCGTTATCATTGGATATTTCGACGGAACAATGTTGCGATCCGTTTCCTCCAGGTACTGTCATTGCAATAATTTTTTTTCCTTCTTCATTCTTCCAAATATAAATATAAGGGGTGAAATCTGTTGAGAATTCACGAATTTTTTCAAAACTCCAATCATTGTCCATTCTATTAGCTTTATACACAATGTTTTTTGAACAAATCCAAAGAGAGAAAGGATCGTCAGGATCTTGAAATAAAGCACCTCCTTTTTCATTTATATACATTGGTTTTGGTGGTCTTGATCTTTTACATATTCCAATAGCTTCAGGAAATACACTATTCTTCTCAACAGCTAAAAATAATTCCTCGATATCTTTTATAATAAAAATGCCACTATCATTAGTTCCTATTATAAGTTGCCTTGGATTATTATTATCTTGAATCATTTGAACATAAAGTTTATTTGGTAGAAGAACTTTTTTCCAATTTTTTCCTCCAGCTAGTTGTAGCCATTTATCTTTTGGTGAAAATGTTGATAATTTTTTTCCCCAAAGAATACCATTTGAAGAAGTACCTCCAAATCCCTCGGCAGTGTGAGCTATAACTATGGGAGTCGTTAAACCTGTCATTATTATGGCCGAATTACTTCTTGGGTTTTTGGATCCACTTGGGCCATTAGCTAAAGCCCATGAGTGGCCATTATCCCAACTTTCAATAATACCGTTGTCTGCATTACATTGAATAACGTAGTTTTTATAAGCTGCTACATCAAAGACAAAAGTACTATTTGCGCCACGTGTTGAATATGTTTTAGTTTCGTCTATTTCACTGATAAACTTACAATATATATTCTCCCATTTATTTTCATAATTAGGAATGGATGTGTTAACTTTGAATAAAGTTTGATCTCCTGTTGTCCATATTTCTCTTTTTTTCCATGAAGTAGGACTATAAAACCATGATAACGGACGAGGCCAATATTTTTCCCATCCTATATCAAAGTTGACTTTACTTTCTGTTGTATAAAAAAGTACATTATTCCACGTATAGTTCTTTAGTTCACCATCCTCATTATATTCTACAGAGATTTCATATAGACCTGTTCTATTGGAAAAAGATGCTGTTAATAATTTTTGGAAATATTTTGTTGAATATTGATCCATTTTTGGTTTCCAATACATTTCAGGAGATTCATCATTCCAAAATTTTTTATATCCTTTATTCGGATTATTCAGAGATATCCACTTGAAATTTGAAGTATCAGTCATAAAAAGTCCTGTAGGAAAACCTAGATTCTTTAAATTAGTATTTTCAAGGTTATTTTTCTGTACACCTATATCCATTTTGTCCATTAATTGGAAAATAGCATATATGCGCGAGGCGTCAGGAGATAAACAGACCCCAAAACATGCTCCAGTTTTAGGTGGATTGATAATCTTTTTCCATTTAATTCCTCCATTTTCTGAAACGAAAATGCCTGCAAAAGCTCCAACATATATTTCTTGACGTGGAGAAAAATCTATTGAAAAAACCTCTCTTCTTGAAAACTCATTTTGAAGTGGTGAATAATTCCATGTCATTCCTCTATCATTTGAGATCCAAACACCTGGAATACCCACTATCTTATCATTAGGATATTTCTGGTTTTTTTCCCATCTCCATCTTTCACCTGGACCAGCTATAACTTGATTGTTGTTTTTTGGGTTGATAGTGATACACATAATAGGTTCATTACTTATTTCTAAAACTTTTCTCCATGAAGTACCTGCATCGTCAGAAATATCTATACCACTTCTAGAGCCAGCATAGATTCTATTAGAGTTTCCATATTCTACTGCAATAGTTAACATGTAACTGTCACTAAGGTCTGTTCCAATGTATTTCCATGAATTTCCTCCATCATCAGTTACATAACTTCCTTCCATATCAGAATTATAATAAACTCTATCTGGAATATTGGGGTCTGGGTTTATGTCCTGAATTTGACCACCAGCGCCTGGGTTAAGATTTTCCCATTTATTTTGTGTAATTTGTCCTGTTAATACGAATACATTGTCCATTAGTGAATTAATAGTTATTGCCATTATTAAAAAATCCTTTTTAGAAAAAATTACTTTCACTTTTTTTTCTCAACTTTTTCTATTTTTAATGATTTGATTTTTAATACTAATCCTTCTATTTGATCAGCCCTAAAAAATATACCAAACGTTCCTTTGTTTATACTAGGATCAAATATGAAAGTATCACTAAAAAATGTCCATTTACCATCATTTTTAAGTTGCATCCATGTGGATTTTGGTTTCAAGTTACCTTTATCATCCTTCTTTCCTTCCGGGTCCGGTTCTGGATAATTGGGAAATACAGATCCTGCTTTATTTGCTTGATATTCGAAAGTAATTTCATATTCTGCATTTGATTCAAGATTGCTAAATGGAATATTTAGTGACGCCATCTTAGCGTTTCCTCCTTTCAGTCTATTAAAATCGATAATTAGAGTTCCATCTACATAATCTAATCCATTTCCTATAGTCAGTGTTTCACCCCATTTTGATAAGTCATTTCTACACCAAAGTTCTATCTTTTGAGATTCTAATGATTGTGAATAGACCATCCCATTAATAAGCAGGACACATAAAAATAACAGATTCTTTTTCATTTTTTTTCTCCTTTTTTTTTAATATTATATTTTTACGTAAAACTAATATCCTTTCCAAAATGTATTGTTTGTTTGATCAGGCCAATTTGTTTGGCTTATCCATTCAACGTGTCCATCTAGGAGAGTATGAGTAGAACCTTTAAAATGGTTGTTTATTATGTTGTCTGGAAGATGCCCCCAATATCTCCATACCCATGGGAAACTTGTAGTATGATATTCGTAAATCTGAAGAGTTTGATCTGGTCGTCTTATTTTTTTATAATTTGGAGCTTTATCAAATGAAGATGGACTGCTGTCTAAACCATTTAATCTTGCATTGAGAGCAAATATCCGTCCAAAACCCCAAGGACTACTTAATCCACCTGATTCATAACCGGAAGGATAAACTCCGATGCGGATAGCATCTCGAGGGCATGTATAAATTGAGGATTTTATTGCAGCATTTGTCCATTCTTTTTTCGGATAAGTGTACTCCCAAGTTCCAGTAATGGGAGTATTAGGAACTGGTTGAAACCATTTTCTTGCATTGTATGGCGGAATATTTGACCAAACATAAACAGGTCCCCAAGAATCATTATCTGACGCATAATTATGTAATGCAAGCCAAACTTGTTTTTGATTACTTGCACAAATTATCTGGTAGGCTCTCTCTTTAGCACCACTTAGAGCTGGCATTAAAATAGCAATTAGAATTGCAATAACAGCGATAACAATTAATAGTTCTATAAGAGTAAATAATAAAAATTTTTTTTCATTATACTTAAGGTTCTCTCGAGGATCCCTTAAATTAGAATTATTATTCATGATATTTTTATACCTCCTAATCTATTTATTTATGTTATTATGATTTATTATTTAAAATTCCTTTACGGAATTTTGTGAGTACAACATATAGGCTATTCTCTTGTTACCCTTTTATCTCAAAATAAAGAATTTTTACTCTACTGAATTTGCATCTCCTTTATCTTCAGATTTTTTATAATAAATAATAAACTTTTTTCTTGGAATTAACGTACTACATAAAGAAAAAATAGAGAAGAATAAAAGTGCCAAAAATTAGCATCATTGTGCCAAAATACTTACGCCTAAACGAAAATCCTTTGGTGAAACCCCAGTAAGTTTTTTGAAGAATCTTGCAAAATAGTTTTGATCATGAAAACCGCAGTCTTCGGCTATCTCTGAAATTGGTATGGAGGTTTCTCTTAACTTATGCATGGCATGATGAATTCTGATTTCTAGTAGATATTGAATTGGTGTCTTACCAGTCATCTTTTTGAAAAGTCTAAAAAGATTTCTTCTTGAAGTATTAGCTTTTGCTATAATGTCTTTAAGAGATATCTCTTTCTGATAATTTTCATTTATCCAGGATATTATGTTAGTGAAACTTTCATGAAATTGGTTTTCAGATTTTATAAACTCAGACTTTGAATATCTAATATATAATATTAATAACTGAAATAGGAGAAGTTCAAGCATTTGATTTGAAGCTGTTAAGAATTCATATTGTTCTAATTCTATTTTATTGATAATTTGCATTATATTAGAGATTTGAATTTCATTTAAATTTAAAACATTATAGTGTTTCATTTTTTTTTGGATCATGATAAGATCTGATTTATCTTTTTCTGAATTTGTAAAATTTTTTAAGAACTTTATAAAGAATTTCTTATTTATAATAACATTAATGAGCTTTAAATTTTTACAGTTTAGATAACCATGGTTAGTATTGCCAGAAATTATAAAGAAATTCCCTCTGTGAAGTTCCATTTTTTTTTTCGCAATTTTGTGCATAGCTGTCCCTTCTAATACTAAAACGAGCTCTGCAAAATTATGGCTATGCATGATAGTATCTTTTTGGTTTACTCTTTGCACAATTAACGGGTAGTAAGACGCCCCTCTACTTAATTCATAAAAAAAGTATTTTCTTTTATTCTTATGATTTGGAAATAAATATTGAAGTTTCATATTTGTCTTGACTAATTATAAAAAATAGGCGTAAAGAGTGATTTTTATTAAAAAAATTGTTTATCTGGAAGTCTATTTTTCTTTGTTCTTTTCAATATCTTTCTTTACAAAATCAACTACATTTTTGAATCTTTGAACATTTGATTCTTCAATATTCATTAAAGTTTCGTGTGCATTAAGGACGGTTTGTGCAGTTTCCATCGGATCCTGTTTAGGGGGCAGACTATTATCCTGCCATTTTTTATCGTTTATATCGCTGTTTTCTGATTGAGTATACAAAAATATTTTGTGTAAACCGAGACCATTTAGTAGTTTTCTGTTATTTTCATCGGCATTTACAATCATAGCAGGAGAATTTTGTTTTTTTGCTTCAAGACCTAACATTGCTAAAACACCAATGAAAGTGCTGTCCATTCCAGTGCAATTATCGAGATGTATATAAATCCCACTTATGGGAGAACTCCCTATTCTAAGTGCTAGACTGCGTAATGAAGGACTTACTTCAAAGGTTGCACGTCCTTCAACTTTTATATGGTATTCCTTATTATCGCAAGCGACTGAAACTTTAGCTTTCATAATTTTTAAGTATGATATTATTGGTTAAAAGCAATAAAATATTACTGAATTACTGTAAAGTCAAATTTGTAAAATAATTTTTTATTTGCAGAGCATACATTATGGTGTAATTTATTTGCCCTTACCATTATTAAAAAGATTCTAAATTATGTCTATAAATTATGTCTAAATATATTAATAATATAAGAAATGTTGCGATTATTGCTCATGTTGACCATGGTAAAACTACTCTGGTTGACCAGATAATTAAGCAAGCAAAGATTTTCAGAGAAAATCAGGTGTTGAGGGATTGTTTTTTGGACAGTAATGATATTGAGAGAGAACGCGGAATCACTATTCTTGCCAAAAACATAAGTGTTCGGTATAAAGATGTAAAGATTAATATTATTGACACGCCGGGGCACAGTGATTTTGGCGGGCAGGTTGAGAGAGTTTTAAATATGGCTGATGGGGCTTTGTTGCTTGTTGATGCCGCTGAGGGGCCGCTTCCGCAAACAAGATTTGTTCTTGATAAAGCATTGAAAAATGCCCTTTATCCAGTAGTTGTAATAAATAAAATAGATCGTCCTGATGCCAGGCCCAAAGAGGTTCTGGATAAAATTTATGAGCTTTTTATTGAGTTAAATGCAAGTGATAAGCAGTTAGATTTTCCAGTATTATATGCTAGCGGTAAGGACGGTTGGGCGTCGAGAGATCTTGACGGAGAAAGAAATTCAATTTTACCTCTTATGGATGCTATTATTGATTTTATTCCGCCCCCAAAGACTTCTGATGGTGCATTGCAAATGCAAATTTCAAGCATTGATTATTCTGACTATGTAGGGCGCATAGGAATAGGCCGCATTCATCGTGGAAAAATTTTTCCTAACAAACCACTACTTTTAATAAAGAGAGACGGTTCAACAAAAAATGTTCAGTTAAAGCAAATTTTTTCATTTGAAGGATTGAATAGGGAAGAAAAAGACAGTATGTCGCATGGCGATATTTGCGCTGTTGTTGGAGTAGAAGATATTGATATAAGTGATACTTTAACAGATATTGATTCTCCTGAGGCACTTCCCCCTATTACTGTCGATGAACCAACTCTTTCAATGACATTTCGAATAAATGATTCTCCATTTTTTGGTCAGGATGGGAAATATGTTACAAGCAGGCATATTCGTACGCGTTTATTTAAGGAAGCTGAAAAAGACGTTGCTCTAAAAGTTGAAGAACTTTCTGGAGATTCATTTAAAGTAAAAGGTAGAGGTGTATTACATCTTTCGATACTCATTGAAAATATGAGACGAGAAGGTTATGAAATGACAATTTCGCAACCAGAAGTAATATTAAAAATAATCAATGGTATAAAATGTGAACCAATAGAAATTCTTACCGTAGATACTCCGCCGGAATATTCAGGAAAAGTAATAGAAATAGTTGGCTCAAGAAAAGGTGAAATGTTTCTGATGGAAAATCACGGGTCAAGGCAACTGCTTGAATTTAAAATTCCAACGCGTGGTATAATAGGCATTCGCAGCAAGCTTATGAATGCTACCAATGGATTGGCTATTATCTCACATAGATTTTCTGAGTATGGTCCATATAAAGGTGATATTCCAACAAGAATAAATGGTGTTTTGATAAGTATGGATAAGGGGAAGGCTTCTGCTTATGCTATTGATGCTCTTCAATTGCGAGGTACTTTCTTTATAGATCCTGGTGAAATGACCTATGAAGGTATGATTGTGGGGGAGCACTGCAAGGAAGGGGATCTTGTTGTAAATCTTCAGAGGGAAAAAAAACTTACAAATATCAGGGCCGCAGGTTCGGATAGAGCGTTGAAAATAGCCCCAGCGCAAAAATTAAGTCTTGAAGAATGCCTTGAATATATATCTTATGACGAATTAGTTGAAGTTACTCCGAAAATTGTCAGAATGAGAAAAAAAATTCTCTCTGAACTTGATAGGCGGCGTGATAAACGGGCAAAGCCAGCAGAAAACTGAAAAATTAAGTTAGCTTCAATTTAGAAAATAATTTTCCTCATAAGCTCATCATTTTTCATCTGGCCGAGAGCTCCTTTTGGGGCAAGGTTTTCACTGTAGAATTTTATGTCATCTGGAACAATCCCGTGACCGCATATAGCCACTGGTACTGGCGTGCGAGTATGTTTTCTTAGTTTTATGGGTACAGGATGATCAGGTAGGACAGCGAACCTTATATTATTATATTTTGTAGATAAAGAATCGAATACAGGCCCAACTATTTTAGAGTCAAAATCCTCAATAGCCTTCAATTTTAAATCAAGTTTTCCCATATGAGAGCATTCGTCTATAGCTTCAACGTGTAAGTAGACAAAATCATACTCTTCAAGGGCTTTTATAGCGGCCTGAGCTTTTCCCTCGTAATTTGTATCTATAAATCCAGTTGCTCCGGGGACTTTTATAATTGTCATTTTAGTGCATGCAGCGATTCCCATAATTACATCTACAGCGCTGATAACGGCAGCTCGTATTCCGTGATATTTTTCAGAAAATGATTGTAGAGAGGGTTTTCTGCCAGGGCTCCATGGAAATATACAATTTGCTCTATTGTTATTACTTATTTCAGGAGACAGAGAAGAAAGTAATTTTTGAGAATCCTGAATTAATTTTATCAGAGTGTGAGTTGTATGTTGAGCCTCAATACTCTTATCCGCAGGAGCAGGCAAAATATTTTCGAGTCTTTCTCCGTGAGAAGAATCTGGTTTGGAATAAGTGATTTTATCTGAAAACTCTTTTCCACGTAGTATAAGGATATTTCTATAACTTACTCCAGGGTAGAATATTATTTTTTTAGAACCTAAATTTTTATTGAGAAATTCGATAATTTTTTCACTCTGAAGATTCTTTATTTGTCCAGCAGAATAATCAGTAAGTATCCCATCTCTTACTTCTACCAGGTTGCACCTGAATGCGATGTCATCTGGTAATAGTTCAATCCCTCTACTGGCTGCTTCTATAGGTCCTCTACCGGGATAACAATTTTCAATGTTGTATCCAAGAACGGATAAATTTGCCGCGTCAGATGATGTTGGACAATTCCCAGGCAGAGATAAGAACGTTCCATTTGCTCCAAGTCTTGCAATTTTATCCATATTTTTGGTATTTGCATATTCAAGAGGGGTCTTTCCGTTTAATTCTTCGAGTGGTTCATCTGCCATGCCATCAGCTAAAAATAGAACAGCTTTAATTTTTTTCATTTGAATTCTCTTGCTACTCTTAATATATCATAATAAGTTACAAATAGCATTAAACATATGAGCAGGATAACAATCGTTGTATAAATTGGCTTTAACATTTTTTCGGGAATAGGTTTCCCTATGAAAGATTCTATTATTGCAATAAGAATGTGTCCTCCATCCAAAACAGGTATTGGCAAGAGATTAAATATTGCAAGGCTGTATGAAATAAAAGCAAGAAGGTATATTGCAGCTACTATATTTCCCGTATAAACAATTTTCCCCACACTATGTACGATTCCAATTGGTCCGCTTAAATTTCTCGCCTTTAATTTATTTTTTTTCGAAAAGATTCCTCTAATGGTTTTATAAGTTTTATCTATTGTTTCAATAAATAACCCTGCTGGGCTTGGGTATTGATAATATGCGAATCTTACCCCAAGTTCATAAAATTCATACAATTCCGGTCGTATATTTTCAACATCAATAATCTTTCCTTCTCTTGATATTTTTAAGTTGACAGGATTTGTTTTTGCATCTTGGATTAGCTTAAATAGCATATCAGGACTTTCAATTTTTTTGCCATTTACTTCGAGAATCAGATCTCCAGGCAGGAGTCCTGCGACTTTCGCAGGTGAACCGTCACTTACTTCATTAATTTTAGGTGGGAGAGCGTGTGAAAATTGAATACCTATTCGATAAATTGCTTTAGCTGTTTTGTCTTTTATCGCGTTTACTCCTGAGATTTCAATTAATTTTCCATCACGTGAAATTGTAATAGTAAGAGGTTTATTTCCATATTTATTTACGAGATCTGTAAAATGAGAACTATCTCTTATTTTTATTCCATTAACGGCAATTATGATATCATTTTCCTGAATACCTGCGATTTTCGCAGGAGAATTTTTTTCAGGACTTACTACTACTGGAATTCTCGGGGAAAAAAATGGATATGCTATCTTTTCACCGGGGAATTTTTTATCGTTTTCTGCTGGTAGATAGGAGATATTCAATTTCTGATTTCCTCTTCTGACGCCAAGTTCAACTTTTCCAATATTAAATATAATTTTTTCTACAAATTCCCTCCATGTGTAATTAAATGATTTTCCATTTAGTGATTCTATTATATCTCCTTCTCTTAAACCTGCCATATATTCAGGGCTATCTTTTTCTATAGTAGCAACTTCAAACTCTTTCATTGATGGAGATTCCGATGGTATACCATGAATCCAGATGATAGTTGCGAAAATTACTCCCAGGAAAACATTGCACAGAGGCCCAGCAAATGCCGTCAAAATTTTGTCTAATGGATTTGCTTTTGGGAGTATGTTCCCATTTTCATCTTTTGCGTCTCCGGAACTATCAATTTGTGGTAATTCTACATATCCTCCAAATGGGATACAACCTATTCTGTAATCAACTCCTTTATATTTGTATGACCATATTTTTTTGAATCCAATAGAAAATGCAATTATATGAAGTCCTCTCCATTTTGCCACAAGGAAATGTCCAAGTTCATGTATAAAGATACATAGACCAACTGCAAAAAAAACAAAAAGCCCTGAATACAAGATATGAAAGAGTTGTGAGAAAGTCATTTTTCATCCTTTTATTTGATTGTTTAATATATCCATTTTTATTTTAATGAACAATAAGAAAACAAATTAAAATCCTGCTTTTATTAGAGAATCCATATCTATTTTATTTTTCTTATTGTAATTCGCAAGTTGTTTATAAACGTACTTGCCTATTATATCGGTTTCAATGTTTACTTTTGAAAACCTTCTTAATCTTCCCAGAGATGTTTCCTGAATAGTAAGAGGGATTAGAAAAACTGTAAATGAACTTTCTGTAAGTTCAGCGATAGTAAGCGAAACGCCATCTACAGCGATACTGCCTTTATAAACAATTTGTTGGAGGATTTCGTGACTACATTCGATTTCAAGCCTCCAATCTCTGCCCGATTCTTTCATAGATATTACAGTTGCGGTTTCATCAATATGGCCAGTTACAAAATGTCCACCGATTTTTGAATTTGCCTTTAAAGCTCTTTCCAGGTTTATTAAGGAACCGAGTTTTAGGGAAGATAGCGTGGTTCTATCTAAAGTTTCTTTTAAAACACTAAAATTCATCGTGATAATTTCTTGACTTACTTTTGAGTAGGCTTCAAGTGAGAGGCAAACCCCATTTACCGCTATGCTTTCACCTTTCTCGAGTTCAGTATCCCATTCATTGCAGGATATCTGAATCGCTCCACTGCCGTCGTCATTAATTTTGCGGTTTTTTAATTTTCCTACTTTTTGAATGATTCCGGTAAACATTTTTTCTTCTCTCTATTACTACTAAAGCCACGGCATAATCTTTATCATGGCTTATGCTTAATTGAATATTTGAAACGTTTTGTTTTTCAGCGAGTTCTGAGGCCTTGCCAGTGAGCTCAACAAATGGAGCTCCGTTTTTATCGTTTTTTATGTTTATATCACGCCAGGCACAATCTCTCCCTATTCCGCATTTGAGAGCTTTTGAAACAGCTTCTTTTGCCGCCCAGCGAGCAGAAAGAAAAACAGTTTTATCTGCTCTCTTTTTTGAACTTTCAAGTTCGAAATCTGTAAAAATTTTTTGAAGAAATTTTTCTCCGTGTTTTTTGATAAGTTCTTCCATCCTCGCAACCTGAACTATGTCTGTTCCTATACCTGAAATCATAATAGTTTTTTAATGATGAAATTTAAACAAAAAATTAAATTTTTTAAAAAAAAGAGGTACGGAAAAGCCCGCACCTCTTTGAGTTTACAGAAGTTTTTTTTATTCTCAACCGTAAATTGCAAGGTCTCCAAGCTCTTCCTCTATTCTCAAGAGCTGATTGTATTTGCAAATCCTATCGGTTCTACTGGCAGAACCAGTTTTTATTTGTCCCGCATTTGTTGCGACCGCAATATCTGCAATTGTATTGTCTTCTGTTTCTCCTGAGCGATGACTTACAACTGCGGTGTAAGATGCTTTGTGGGCCATTTCAATTGCATCAAGAGTTTCAGTTAACGAACCTATCTGATTAACCTTGATAAGAATTGAATTTGCGCATTTTTCACTAATACCTCTTGAAAGGTATTCTACATTCGTCACAAAGAGGTCATCTCCTACAAGTTGAATTTTCTTGCCAAGCCGCTCTGTTAGCATTGCCCAACCTTTCCAGTCTCCTTCGGCCATTCCATCTTCAATTGAATCGATAGGATAATTTTTCACGAGTTTTTCGAGATAATCGACCATCTGCTCAGAATTTTTGACAATACCTTTTCCTTCTTTTTTGAAATCATATTTTCCGTTTTTATAAAATTCACTTGCAGCGCAGTCGAGAGCAATTGAAATATCTCCTTTGTTTTCTTTGCGTCCAGCTTTATAGCCGGCATCTTCAATAGCTTTTAAAATAACTTCAATTGCATCCTCAATACTATTAAGATTTGGTGCAAAACCACCTTCATCACCTACCGCAGTGCTCAAGCCTCTTTTTTTCAAAACTGCCTTAAGGGAATGGAATACCTCAACTCCCATCCTAATGCCTTCTTTAAAACTTTTTGCTCCTATTGGGCGAATCATAAACTCCTGAAAATCTATCGGGGCATCAGAATGTGCTCCACCATTTATAATATTCATCATTGGAACTGGAAGGCGTTTTGCATTTGTCCCGCCAATATAACGGTAAAGTGGCATTTCAAGACAGTTTGCGGCGGCTTTTGCACATGCCAATGAAACCCCTAAAATAGCATTAGCTCCAAGGTTTTTCTTATTCTTCGTGCCATCAAGTTTTATCATAAGTTTATCAATTGCCGCCTGATTGGTAACATCCATGCCTTCAATTTCTGGAGCAATTTTCTTATTTACATTTTCAACAGCTTTTAAAACTCCTTTACCGAGATAACGTTTCTTATCTCCATCTCTCAATTCAAGCGCTTCATTTTCTCCGGTAGAAGCACCAGAGGGAACAGCCGCTCTACCAATAACCCCGCAATCAAGAATT
>CAYRRM010000033.1:0-27792 GCA_964426675.1 uncultured Lentisphaera sp. | reverse complement strand
TCAAACCGATAAGATACAAGACGAAGGAGGGATCGGAAATCTGGATCAGGCTGGGTCTTCGGAATTAACCTGAAAACGGCGGCATCGAGAGCCTAAAACTGAGAGAAACAAGAAAAAACGAAGGCGAAGCCAGAGAATTTTTCAGAAAATATATGGGATATGCAGAAAAACTTTTTGCCAAAAAACTCAAAAATCTTTTTTCAGCAGACCCTATTTTAGTGGTTTCAGCGATTTTCGTAGTTACAAATTTATCCAATCAGCTTGCTCCTCGTGGTTCCGAAGTTTATCACATTAATACGTTTCGGTGCCTTGTAAATATCCGCGATTTTCTAATCTCGATGCTATGTGCACCTCAGGATTTAACTCTACATTTCTGAGCACCTCGCTCTTGAAGAGATCATATCCGACTCTGTCAACTATATATCCGACATGCTCTTTGTCGAGACTCCTATCTATATGCTTATCTATGAATGAATACACATTTTTTATTATCTTCACAATTGCGTCTTCGGAGACCCAAGACAGGAAAGTGGCGGCGAGACGTGGATTTTTCTTCCCGGTCCTACCCATTATGATGAGGCGGTAGAATTTCTTCGGTTTTCTTGTCCATGCAGCGGTCGGGCATTTCAGGACGCATTCCCCACACCCGATGCATTTCTCCGGGTTTCTCACCACGAGGCCCTTGTGCATAGATAGCGCGTTCGTAACCCTCTTTTTGCAGTTTTTGACGCAAGCCTCACATGCTATGCAATAAGCCTGTTCGTATTGGGGTTCAGCCATACCGATGATTCCAAAATCCTGCAGATGCGCCTTAATGCAGTCGTTCGGACATCCCGTGACCGCTATCTTCACATGGAAGTCGTTCGGATAAATCTCCTTTTCGAGATTAAATGCGAGCGATGTGGTGTCAAAATTCGCAAAAGGACATACCCTGTTTCCTATGCAAGCGGAGATGTTACGTGTTCCTGCAGAAGGATATCCATTAGCCGGATTAGCTATGGCAACGCCGAGAGGAATCTCTACATTCTTTATTAGTTCGGCCAATTCCTTGTTTATCGCCGGAATATCCTCGAAGCGCATCCCCGGCAACTCGAATCCCTGACGGATAGTTATGTGAACACTACCATCGCCGTATTTTTCCGCCAAATGCCTTATTACATCGAGATACTTGGCATTAAGATGGCCCCCAGGCACGCGTATGCGCAAGGCGGTTCGCCCCCTCAGCTTTGTTATACGGAAGGCATTCTTAGCCACCGTCTTTCTATTGATGTCAAGACTCATTTTTTCCAAACCTATTTTGAAATTTCATACGACACATGATACCGAATACATATTTTTCCACGCTCAGCACACTTACCGTGACGTAGTGTGAGCACGAATGCAGATCTCTCCCCCCTTTTCACTCTCTCTTTTCACTTCTCCTACTTTAGCCTTTAGCATTTGTTGTTATCCTACATCCGTTATCTTCAATCAATCAGCCTTGCCGCCATGCTGTAATTCATCACAGGTCCGTCGAGGCATACATAGTGGTAGTCAATCTTGCAGTGTCCGCATTTTCCGATTCCGCATGACATCAGGCGCTCGAACGAGACCCATATTCTTTCCTGCGGGATTTTGCGCAATACGAATTCCGCGGCTGTGAACTTCATCATCGCGGGAGGTCCGACCACTACCACGTTCACATTTCCGTCCTCTGGGAGGTTCATTTCTTTCACTCGCTCGGTTATTAGCCCTGTTTTACCTTTCCATAGGTTGTCTCCCCTGTCAACTGTGACTACTACATTGAACTTCTTCTTCCATTTTTTGATTTCGTCCGGGAATATTACGCTTCCTGGATTTTTGAATCCGAGAAGAATGTCGAGGCCTTTAAGTTCGGACTGATTATCGAAATATTTGCTGATAAGTGGTTTCACCGGGGCCAGTCCCGAGCCACCAGCGGCTATCACAAGATGCGTTCCTGTAAACTTGTCGAGCGGAAAGCCCTTACCGTAAGGACCACGAATAAAAATGCTGTCTCCTGATTTCAAGCCGTGAATAGCATTAGTAAGATTGCCAACACGTCTGATCGTAAAGTCCACCCAGCCATCGCCAAATCCGCTGACTGAGATCGGTGCCTCTCCGATAGTTGGTAGAGAGAGCTGGAAGAACTGTCCGGGACAGGGCTTAAGGCTGGTCTCAACCCTGAAGGTCCACTCCAGCTCGGCGTCTTTTGAAATTCCGATTATCCTGCTTTGAATTGTCCTGTAGGGATTCATCGAACCACTATTATGTATTCTTTCCGCTATCTCCGCGGATTTCGCGGGCGAGCTTGTTTATGCAATTTGAGAAGGATATGTATTCGGGGCAGACATCGTCGCAACGCCCACATCCTACGCACATGTTTTCTCCAAAACGTTTCTTGAAGTCGTAAACCTTGTGGAATGCCTTGAAACGCATCCTCTGTCCGTTCTTCTCCCTGAATCTGTGTCCGCCAGCCATGTCCGTAAAGCCGTCCAGATGGCAGCCGTCCCATACCCGTCTCCTTTCTCCGCAATTCTTGTTCTCGTCGTAGAATATGTCAGAGATACTGAAACATGAACATGTAACGCATGAAGTATTGCATCGTCCGCAAGCGATGCAACGCGTGTTGTATTCGTCCCATATTTTGTGGGAATAGAGTTCCAGCGGCATCTCTTTTATCTCCGGAAGGCGCACTTTCACGGCATTCTCCTCAACGAAATTTGGCTCGTATTTCGCGGAATCAGCGAATTTCGCAAAAAGAGGATCGTATTCGTAGGAAGCACATTTTGCGAGTATCCGTTCCTCCTCAAATCTGAAAGCCGCAGCAAAGTCATCGGTCATGTTCGCCCCCATTGAAACGCAGAAGCAGTTTTCGAAGGATTCCGAGCATTCGATCAGGAAAAACACCAATTTCTCCCTTCGGCGCCTGTAATAGCTGTCCTCAATTCCTCCGTTTTCCAGGAAGATCCGGTCCAGTCTGTGAATGCCGTTGATATCGCATGCGCGCAGAAAGAGTACCGTCCTTCTCTTGTCGTCGCCGAGAGGCGCCTCCTCCATCCGCCCAGGTGTAAAATAGAAGAGCGTCTCGCGAGGCGGAAAGAGAAGCTCTTTCGGTGAAAGATAGCTCTTGTGGATCCAGCAGATGTCCTTGGCGCGGCTTACCCGACCGTATCGGACAAGCGGAGTGTCCGAGAAGCGCCCTCGCCCCGCTAGGAGCACAGGCGCGTATATTGACGAATCCGCCGCAAGTGCGGACAGAAATTTATCCATTGAATCGTATGTAAAAAGATGACCTGACATCTCAAATCCCTTTTATTCCTACCAAAATGGTAAACATGCTTGAAAAATCGTTACTATATGCTAAAATGAGCAAAAGTCAAGTGATTATAAAGGAAGTAGAAAAATGCATCATGAAAATTTGAATTTCTGGTCTCATACGCACACATTCAACCAAGATGTGAAGCGCCCTGGGGAGGTTCGCACCATAATAGTGATTGCGATCACCGCTCTCACGATGGTGGTGGAGATAGCTGCTGGCTTGTTCTTCGGCTCGATGGCGCTTCTGGCTGACAGCCTCCACATGGCATCCCATGCGGTCGCGCTCGGGATAAGCGCATTCGCATACATTTACGCTCGGCGTCATGCATCTGATCCAAAATTCAGCTTTGGAACCGGCAAGGTCAATGCACTTGCTGGATTCAGCGGCGCAGTCCTTCTGATGCTATTTTCAATATTAATGGCTCTCAAAAGTGTTCATATAATTTTCAATCCGGTCGAGATTCTCTTCAACCAGGCGATTGCTGTGGCAGTACTCGGGCTTGTCGTAAACGGTGTAAGTATTTTTATCCTGGATGTGAAATATCATGACCACAATCACGAACATGAACACGACCACAAAGACGACTTTGCTCATGATGAGCATTCGCACGATCATAACCTGGAGTCTGCCTATCTTCATGTGGTGGCAGACACACTCACCTCCGTCTTAGCGATATTCGCGTTGCTTGCGGCAAAATATTTCGGGATGGTCTGGATGGATCCTCTGATGGGAGTAGTAGGAGCGCTCTTTGTTGCGAAGTGGTCCATAGGACTGATCAGAATCACATCTTCGGTTCTTCTCGACCATCAAGCGCCAGAGGATCTGAGGTGCGCTGTAGTCGCAAAAATTGAAGCCGATGGCGACAGCAAGGTCACGGACATGCACATATGGTCTATCGGCCCGGGCAGCAATGCTGTTATACTTTCAGTAGTCGCCGAGTCTCCGCTTTCACCAGAGGACTATAAGTCTCGGATATCCATGATTCCAGGCTTCTCCCACATATCAGTGGAGGTACATAAGTGTCGGTCAAAAGTATAGATTCAATTGTTTTCATTAGTTTCATTTTTAATTAGTGTCCAGGGCTGGAATAAAAAAAATAAGGGTTTCAAATCATGAACATCTATAAGGAAACTATAGGAGTTATGGCTGCTGCTTCCGTGAGAAAGGCGTTATTCGCAAGAACCGAGACTCTGAAATATCTGATCCTCTCAATGCTCGCCGGCGCATATGTCGGATTCGGCATAATCCTCATATTTACGATAGGCGCTCCTGTCGCCGAGGCTGCATCACCGTTCCTGAAGACTCTGATGGGAGCCTCTTTCGGAATAGCGCTCACTCTTGTGATCATCGCTGGAGCCGAGCTCTTCACAGGCAACAACATGATAATGGTGATCGGGAATATGGAAGGAAAATGCTCGCTCGGCGACACCGCAGTTGTCTGGATCGCGAGTTACATTGGAAATCTAATAGGGGCGTTATTCTTCGCGGGGCTCTGCGTTCATACAGGCTTCTTTAAGGGCGGACATCTCCCTGAATTCATGGCAAAAGTAGCCGTTTCCAAGATGACTGCACCAGCTTCCGAACTCTTTGTCCGCGGCATCCTTTGTAACATGCTCGTATGCCTCGCTGTCTGGATGTCCGCAAGGGTGAAGGAGGATATTGCGAAATTCGCATCTATATTCTGGTGTCTTTTCGCGTTCATTGCATGCGGCTACGAGCACAGCGTTGCAAACATGTCGCTACTGGCTATGCCACTCTTTGCCGGTGCCGGAGATGCGGTGACATGGAGCGGATACGCCAGGAACCTCGCGTATGTATCCGCCGGAAACATCGTTGGAGGATCTCTCATGATAGGCGCTGCGTACGCCTATGTGTCAAAAGGCAGAACAAACTGAATCCAAACAGGCACAGCTTGAGCAAGAATCCGTGGAATTAGTGTACATATCTGGTTTCGGAGTATTTCGTAGTTACTGTCTCCTCTTGGGCATTCACAATCTGAGAGTATCTGTGCCTGAAATCTATTGGACTATTTTGTTTTCTGCGCTATAGTACAAAAAACAATGGAGATTATCATGTCGCTTGCTCTTAAGTCAGCTGAGATATTCCGTGCCGCGGAAGACATCGAGGCGCATGGAATTGAATTCTACAGCACAAACGCGGTCCGATACGCCGCCAATCCAAAGCTCAAGGAACTCTTTGAGAGCCTTACTGAGATGGAGAAGAGGCATAAGAAACTCTTTCACAGTCTCACTGCGAAATTCGCATCCAGGCACGGCGGAGAGCCGGAGCTATCCGACACGGAATTACTCGAATACCTTGACGCCATGGTGAAGGGCAAAATCTTCAAGCGCGATGAGGTCCCGCCTGACGCATCGGCGGAAAAGGTGATAGAGGTAGCAATAAGCTTCGAGAAGAACTCGGTGGTATTCTTCAGCGCGCTGAAGCAGGTCGCCCTCGATGAGGAGGCCGGGAAGGCGATAGATCGCATCATCTGTGAGGAGATATCACACATTGCGATGCTGACAGAAATAGTAGCGTGATACTTAACAGGCGAATCTTACCCATATCATCCAAAAATATCTGGGTTCTTAGTCATTGCTCACAGCCTATAAACCCGATAGCTATTCTCAGAGTTACCTCCCGATAGGTCCCTCATTAAGACAGACACCTTCTCTTCCGGTCCGATCTTCTCCACAAGTCTTCCGTCCCGGAGTTCACCGACAAGAATTAGGTGTCCTTTCCCATCAAGAAACTTCTCGAGTTCCTCGCCTTTTTCGAAAAACGGGATCAAGCCGCCGGACAACACTACCAGCGTTCCAGTTGCTGGAAACTTTCTCAGAGCGTCGCTCAGGCAGCTTGAGAAGTCCCCTCCGTTCTCCGGATCATATTCAGCATCTGAAAAAGCCCAGTAGACGTTGATGCATCCCACCGCGCTTCTCCCGGACGCATTCTTGAACCTCGATATGATTGACTTGTAATGCCGGTTTCCTTCGGCACTCAATGTAATAATGGTGATCTCATCTCGATAGATAGCCTCTGATTCGCGGACTACACCTGCAAGCCCCTCAGCAAGTGTACATTCCTTTGCTTCAAGGCTGAAATCCCTATTCGGAATCAGCTGTGATACGGAACGGACAATGAAGAGAGCCAAAACAATGGAGGCAAAGAAACAGGCGCTTATCTTAAGTTTTCGTAGCCTTGATTCGAAGAGTTCGATCCTGGCTCGTTCCTCCGAGTTTTTTTTTCTCAACTTCTTTGTCGCTTCTGCGGCAATTTCAGCAAGACTGGAACCATAGCTCCGCTCCTGTTGGGTTGATTTTTGTTGCCTGGATTTTGCAAGCTTGCTGTTAATTTCCCTTATTTTTCTGACGGTCAGCGTCTCCATCCTGTTTCTCCTTGCGTTAGAAGCTGACCAACGATGGATCGTTGCTGCCATTCCACAACGCAGGATTCCCGGTCTGTCCGAGTGATCCGGGGCTCTTTGCGTCGTAACCAGCCTCAATCATGCTGTATGAATCCGCATGTCCGTCCCCGTGAACGGCATTGAAGCGTCTGCCTCCATGTCTTGGGTCAGCCGGAGTCTGGACCGATGTCCCCCAGCGCCCGTTTAGCATGGTCGGACCATCGAGAGTGTATGAATGCGGACGATTTCCAGACTTGTCATATTCTCCGTAGGAATCCGCCACGAGTATCGTGGTCGATGGGGAGGATATCACCGCCCGTTTAACCGGAAAGAGACGGATCTGAGCCGCATCCACGGAAAAGGGGCCGAATGTCGCCCAGTTCATTCCATAAGAACCGGTCCGCAGATAATCTTCACGTTTTTTCCCGGCGAAACTTGAAGAAAGCTGAAACTCAGATCTGTTCGTTGACGGACACTTGAAGACATTGTTCACAATCACATTGCTTCCATTAGCATCGCTCTCAATCGAAGGATCGAGAACTGAACCGCCGATTTGACTTCCGATGCTATTTTGCCATCTGACAGCTGGTATGCCATCATGTTTCCACCTTACTGGCGGATACACCTCATAGTCGTTCACATACATGTCCATCGCCAAGCCTATCTGCTTTAGATTCCCAAGACAATTACTTGATCTACCCTTTTCCCTCGCCATCGAAAGCGCCGGCAATAGCATACCGGCGAGAATAGCAATAACCACAATCACAATAAGCAACTCCACCAAGGTGAAGAACCTGCGTCTAAACAAACGCCCGGACCACACTCCAAGACAATGAAAAGCTCTGCCTCTCATTCCTCTACGGCCCCTAACCGGTTCATAACTCATTTTCATCATTTTCATACTGATCTCCTATTTTGTTGATTATATTTATTCATATGATAAACAATATATTATTAGTAAATACTATTTAATTTAGTTTATCCTAAGTAATACGGCAAAAAAAAAAGAGCTACAAAACGCGCTCTTTCACCGCTTTTCTGTAGTTACTCCTGTCTTGGATTTTTTCCATTTTTTAGAACACTCGGGACATTCCTCGCAGAAATCCAAATATGCAGCAAATTTTTTCAATACAGTATCCGACATCGCATGTTCGAGTCTGCACGCCTCATTGTCTGCTTCCGTCATCTCCATGCCGAGAACCTTAACTAAGAAATCCTTTATGATACCGTGGCTACGTGTAACGGACTTCGCCGCCTTCTTTCCTTCCGGGGTCAGCGTGATTATGTCATGCGGTACATAATTTATCATACCCTTTTCGCTGAGCGCTCGCAAGGCTCCTGTCACAGAAGCGTAGCTAACCTTGAGTTTCTTCGCTATGTCCTTGGGGCGAACAGCACTCCTACCTTCGATCGTTTCGTATATAACCTCGATGTAATCCTCGAGACTTGCGCTTAGTTCGGCTTTCGTTTTCATTAGACAACCTTTGTTTTACTTGATTTTAACTTGCTAAGACACATAAATTAAGCCTTGCCTAACAATTTGCAAGCGGAATTTTTAAAAATATTAAAAAAATATCATTACCCTCTTTATTATCAGCCAAATCCATTTATTTTGACCTGCCTAGAACTTCGTGGTCGCGTAATACGCGAATTGCTTCTAGCGTTTTCCGCGTATTTCGTAGTTCCTGTCTCTCATCTTGAGGATTCACAATCTGAGAAAATCAGTGCCCCTCTGTAGCTTGTCCGTTTCTTTCCTTACTCGGACTCCCTGTTCACAATCCGGTCGGCCTCCTTGAGGACTTCTAGTTCAGGATATGCAAATCTTGATTTCGAGTGGTGATTACCTATGATATCCTTCACAGTCTGAATTTTCTCGATGGGGAAGTCTATAGAGAGAAGCAACTCCTCTGCGACCAAAGGACCAAACTCCTCTTGCAGATTTCCGTCGTTGTAGCCGAACTTTTCCTCCGCCGGCCTTATGCCAACATCATGAAGAAGAGCGCATGCTACTATGATGTCATAGTCACATCCTACTCTCTCGGCGGCAATCCGTTTCGCATGGAAAAGCACGGACATGGCGTGGCTTATCCTCCGGTCGTCATCTCCGAAGAAATTTATCAGCAGCCTTGCGATTTTCGCATCTATATACTTCATAAAATTTCTCGTTAATTTATTTTAAACTGCGAAACTCGCAAAGGGCGCTAAAATGTTATTAGTCACTGATGTACACGAATTTTCGCAGATCGCACCATACAGTATCGAGGTAATTTCAAAATTACAACATTAAATTAGAGTAGAATGCTTGAAAGTCAAGCTGGGTATGAAAAAAGTCAAAAAATGTTTTTTTAAAGCTTTGAAAGTTTCTATGAAAATATATTGTAACGTATTGTTGTTAAATATGTTAGGATATAAATGTTGATGCGGTTTGACTGTGGTTCTGGTTTTTTCATTAGAACCCAGCGATGGCTGTTCTCATCTCTTGAAGAGGAGTTTGGGGAGTTGAATGAGAAGTAGGATGAGGGAAGGAAGAAACGGCATACCCCCCCGAAACGGCCTCTTGAAGAAAATTTGGCCCATATACCCAAATTCTGCTAACAGGCTGCAAATATGATGCCAACGGGAGCAAAGTAAGGTGGTGCGGATACGAATTGCACATTGACAGCATTGACGGGAATATTCAAGCGAGTGCATAATTATCGTCCGCCTCGGTACATAACGACCAGCTGACCATAACCATGACGCAGATAAAAGCGGAACGCATTGTAAATTTCTATCACCTGATGGATGCCGCATACGACTTTAAACAATCGGCGAAATGGGGCGTATGGCTAAAAACAAGATCTTTTATTGTGAAAATGCACTATCGGTGCGGTGAAAGGGAATTTTGAGAAGTCCAAACAATAAAAATTAGGAATAGCCGCTTGTTCAATCAAAATTGTTGTACGGACTTGAAATTTTTCTATGCCGAGCAGTTGAGTTAACAAGTCTGATGAAAGCAGATACTTGCACTAACTTTCAGAAAATTCTACAGCAAAATGCGGCCTCCTCAACCAGCACAAGAAAACAAGCAAATTCCACTCCTGTTTTTAAGTTAAATAGGCTCCACTGAAAAATTCAAAAAATATTATATAATCATTTTACAAGTAAGTATTTATGTAGTATAATGTTCTCAAAAAAATGGTTTAAATTGCAAGGAATATCAAGAAGTCCCTTCAAAAACCTTGCACTTGAGCCTAAAACTGAGAGAAACAAGAAAAAACGAAGGCGAAGCCAGAGAATTTTTCAGAACAGATAGGGGATATGCAGAAAAACTTTTCGCCCAAAACACAAAAATCTTTTTTCAGTAGACCCTATTTGATCTGAAAGCTCGCGCAAAGTGTATATCTGGCTTCTTGAGTTAACTGCGCCGTATAGATTTATTGAATTTAATCAATTAAATCGCAATATCACAAAGAGAACCGAAGCTAAAAGAATACTTTTTATCTTTTAGGATTCTTTTTTGCTTAATTTTACAACAACTCTTTTGAGTCTTGGATTATCCGTTTCCAGACTTTCAGTAGTTATTTCAGGATCTTGTTGAAGAGTAGTGTGTACAACTCTTCTTTCATGGGAATTCATTGGAGGTAAAGTAACTGCTTCTCCCCATCTTTTTACTTCTTTTGCAGCATCCAGAGCCTGTTGTTTCAAATTTTCATCTCTGTTGGGATCTTCTTGTGGTTCTTTTTTTTGTCTTTTTGTACCTGGCCCTTCAGTCCTTCTACGATTTCTGTTTTCTCTTCTTTTTTCACTTTTTCCATCAGAATATCCGTCCACGTCAATTGTAATTCTCGGAAATTTAGTATCAAATCTGAGCATCATTCTATTGAGAAGGAACTGGAGATTGTCAAGGGTTTGCCCCTTTTTTCCTATAATTCGTCCAGCATCTTCGCTCTTTGTTTTTACGTAGATTCTTCCATTTTTCTCTTCTGCAGTAACTTCTGCTTTTAAGCCGAGATAATCTAACATTGTTGCAAGTGTTGTAACTGTTTTCTGAATCATTTCTTCCATTTGCATTCCTGATTCCATTTTGAAGTCTCCTTTCTTTTTTAAATCTATTAAGCTTGAGCTTCCTTTTTCAATAGAGGCTTGTATTTGCTTAAAACAAGTTGAATTATACTGATAACCTGACTAACAGTCCAGTATAAAGTTAAACCTGAAGGTAAACTATACAACAAAAATAGCATAATTAAAGGCATAAAAGCCATAATTTTTTGTTGTGTGGGATCACCTGAAGAAGGGGTGAGTTTTTGTTGAATAAACATCGTTATTGCCATTGCAAGAACCAATGGATTTATCGGCAATGGTATTCCGGGGATGAATAAGCTATCAGGTCGAGATAAATCGTGTGCCCACAAAAACGATGCCTGTCTGAGTTCTATTGCTCCATTTAGTGTGTTATAGAGAGCAAAAAAGACCGGAATTTGAAGGAGTATTGGCAAACATCCTCCCAGTGGATTAACTCCGTGCTCTTTATATAATTCCATTATTTTCATATTCATTTTTTGAGGGTCATTTTTGTACTTTTCTTTTATTTCAAGTACCATTGGCTGTATTTTTTGCATATTTTTCATTGACGAATTTGCTTTTTCTGTTACAGGCCAGAAAATAAGTTTCACCAAAATTGTCAAAACTATTATACTTAATCCATAATTAGCTATATATTTGTTGAGCAAGACCAGAAAGGTAAGAAGTAATTGAGATATAGGTTCGAGCCAATTCCAGCCTAAATGCATAATCTTTACGGCAAAGTCATCGAATTTTTTTAATAATTTTCTCTCTTTAGGGCCAACATATAAAGAATATTTAAGCTCTTTACTTTCGCCAGCTTTAACTTTTAGAATTTTAAGCCCTTTACTGCTTATACACGGAATATTATTTGCCTTATTAAAAGCCTCCATAATATTTCCTTCTTCAAAAATGTCTGCAGGCTTAAGTATGGAACAAAAATATTTATTCGAAAGAGCAATCCAACGAGAAGGATTTTCCTGCTTTTCATTAAAACCAGTCTTATTGAAGGCCTTTGTTTTTACCACATTACCAGCGGCAAGGCAGCTATCTATACTGAAATATTCCTGTCGTATATTATCTCCTGCCATCTGGTTGAAATTAGTTATTGTACCAGCTGAAATCATAAAATCACTTATCGTAATATCCTTTTCTGAGCTGTTTTTAATAAAAAGTTGAGAATTAATAGTGTATTCGTCTTCAATATAAAAACTTTGAGTAACGTCTATAATATCTAAATTGGATTTTAATTTTCTTGATATTGTAAGAGAGCGTGGTTTTTTATCCTGAACGGTGACATCTATTAATTCAAAATTTCGTCCAAAAAATGTTTGTAAAGCGTCAAATGGTATATTTTTTGTTCCAAAAGCAATTTTTTCTTTTCTCTGTTGATCAAGGTATTTATTGAAAACAATAGATTTAATTGAAGAGGAAGTGGGGGAAATTTCGCACGTGATATATTCATTCTGAATAAACTCGGAAGGCAGATCAATATTTTTACTTAACGGAATTTCTTCTTTTTTCGAAAAAGTAAGGTCTTGATTTACAGGATGTTCAATACTATTATCCTTTTGTTTTAAGTGCGATTCTGTATTTACACTCTGGATGTTTTCAATATTTTTTGCTCTTTCCTCAAGTCTCTTTTTGGAATAAATGCCCCACATTATCACAATTGTAATACATACAAGCATTGTTATAACTGTTTCTTTATCTAATTTCACTTTTTTGTCTCCTGCTCATTTTTATTCCTTAGTATACTAAATTTATCTGGAACGGGGTCATATCCTCCACTACAAAGAGGATTACATCTTAAAATTCTTGTAATCCCCATAATTAATCCTTTAAATATTCCATGTTTTTTGATTGCGATCATCATATATTCCGAACATGTTGGTCTAAAACGACACATTGGGGGAAGAAAAGGCGAAATAAATGATTTATAAAACTTCAAAAAAGAGATAAGAATATCACTTAGAGTAAATGATTTTTTCACAGTATATTCCATTTTCTGGCTTCCTTGAAATGTACTATTAGCTCTTCCTGAACTTCTAATAAATTTGCAGTTAACAATGCTTGTTTCGGAATTAATATTACTTCACATGGACTAATGGTTGCCTTTGTATTACGAAAAACCTCCTTCATTATTCTTTTCGCGCGATTTCTAATAACAGCTTTAGAACTAAACTTCTTACTGCATATAAAACCACTTTTTAGCCTTCCGGAACGGGATTCAGCAATTAAAACAATCAAATAACGCCCCGAAAACTTCTTCCCATTCGCTTTTACATAATCAAAATCTTTTTCTGACCTTAATAAACTCTCTTTTTTAAGTGTCAGATGAGAGCCGAAACCCTTTAATTCGTCTTTTCTATTATTTAAAGAGGGCATCTTGACTCTTGAGATTGTGCAAAACTATGCACTCAGTCTTTTGCGCCCTTTTCTACGTCTCCTGCTCAAAATCTGTCTGCCAGATTTTGTCGCCATTCTTGCTCTGAAACCAATCTTGCGTTTCCTCTTTATGTTTGACGGTTGAAATGTTCGTTTCATATTTTATCTCCTGAATTAAGTATTTTAACATATTGAAAAATTGGTAATTTATGCTCAATATAAAGATAATCAAGCAAAAAAATCATTTTTATGAATAAAGCCAGAACAGTCAAAAAAAGGATTATTATAATTTTGTGTTTTTTATTCTTCTCATGTGCAACCCTGCAAATGCAAAGAGTCCCAATATCATTTAATGAAATTGATACGATGGCAATTCCAGAAGAAATACCCTTTTCTGAATATAATAGATTAAATATCAATAAAGATAAAGAAATATTATTAAACTTTAAAAAGCCAGAAAAAGAACTGAATTATTACGAAAATTCTTTGTTTTTCTCTCAAATTAATGAAAATTCTGGAATAAAATCGACTTTTTCAAGATATATAAAAATGTTACTTAAGGGGGATTCGCAGGAATTCTGGGAAATTTTAATGGAATCTGAAATAAAATCTAGGGAAAATAAAAAATTGATAATGAAATTTATAATGTCCAAATTTGGTGAAATTCAAAAGTTCCTTTACGGAAAAGGAAATATCCTCGAAGGCAAAGTCGAAATCTTAGACTGGAAAAGAGAAGCAATTTTCCCAAAAAAACCAGTAAAAGTCGGAGATAGATGGAAATATTCTGAGAAAATGACTATAAAAATATCATATTTTTTTATTGATTCAACCAGTCCAGAAGAAATTCATGTTTTTTCTAAATTCGATGGATATGCAAGGTACAAAGGACAACTTTGCGCAATTATAACTTCAAAAACTCATTCACAAAGAAAAGAAAGTTTCTCAACTATTTTCAAAAAATTTAATATCATAATAGACACATATGCATCAGAAAAAACTCTCTTTGATATTGAAAAAGGGATAATAGTTGCGAAAATCGCAGATATACATAGTTTTACTTTTTCAGAAGATGGAGCTTTTAGTGACGAAAGTAGGGGAAAAGTAATTCAGGTTATATGTGATAAAAATAGAAATCCTAACTAAATTATAATACCAGGGTAATAAAAAAGTGGAAAATTTTGAAAAATTCTCATTTTCAATATCAAAACTCAGGTTTTTTGAATTCTGTAAAAGAGCTTACTATTTCAGATACATCTTATCTCGTGGAGGTTGGGATAAAGCTTCCCCTCAAAAGACAAGGGAAATTTATTCGTTGAAAAATCTTATAAGAACAGAGCAGTTTTTATCTGAAGTTTTAAAAGAATCTTTTAAAAATTACCTAAAGCAAGGAAAAATGAAAAAACAAAAAAAAGAATTTTATCAGATAGCAAATATAGAATTTTATAAGTTATGGAATCGATATTATAGTAATTTTTTAAATTTCACTGATGAAGGAAAAAATAAAATGCTCTTAGACATCTTTTACTCACCTGAAAATTCTGAAGAGCTGCATTTTAAAATTTTTAATCAATTTAAACAACTAATATCATTATTTGTTGAGTCCACTTTCTTTAAAGAATACTCAAATACGCAATATCTCTATTTACGAGATCTTAATGAACCTGAACAAATTGAAATTGGAGGAATTCCAGTATTTACATCTCCTTTTCTTTTAAAAGTCCAGGCAGATACAGCGGAAGTATCTCAATTATTTCTTAATAATTTCAAAATTCTAAAATATTGGGATATCTCTGCAAGCTTACTTGAAATTTTTACTAAACAAAAAACAAAGTCGCCCAAAATTACAGTCAGGTCTATATTTCTCATTGAAAATAAGTTTTTATCAGTCTGGGCTTCCAGACCAATTTCAGAAATAAAAGGATTTATAAAAGAAAAATCAGAAGAAATTCTATACTTTGAAAATAATACCTGTAATTTACCAGAAGTGGAAAATAAAGAAAAGTGTAAGTTTTGCGAATTTCGCAAACTCTGCATTTAGATGGAACAAAAAATTTTTTTTTCTGTCTTCTTTTTATAGGTAAATTAGTTTATCTGTATCAAAGATTAGAATTTTTGGGTAAAAATGAGGTAAAAATGGGAAAAATCGAAAGAAATTTATTAATAATTTTTATTTTTTTACTAAATTTTGCGAATTTTGCTGCCGATATTGATTTTAATATAAGTCCTCAGCCTCTAATTAAGGGGCAAAGAGCACAACTCGAAATTACGAGCTCTGAAGACAAGCCCGAATTAATGGAATTCCCAGATATTGATGGAATTCGCTGGTTGGGAAAGGGAACAGTTTCATCACAAACTGAAATAATAAACTTTAAAGTGAGTAAGAGATATACTGTGACCTACAATTTTTTGGTAGAAAAGGAAGGAGAAATCAAATTTCCACAACTTAAGATAAAAATAGGCAATAAAAAAACTATTATCGATGCTTTTAGCGTAGATGCTATCTTGCCGCAATTGAATTTGAATAACGATAGTTCAGATAGTTCATCACCTGCCTCCCTCGAAAAATATCTCTTTGTTCATGCTAAAGCTTTATCAGATAAAAATGAATTTTACGTTGGTGAAGAAATTCCTTTTGAGATTACGGTTTATTGTATAAGTGGTATGAGAGTAGAATATTCCTGGCCTGAAATAGATTTGCAAAATATAATTTTTCACGATTTTTCACAGGTAAACAAGGAAAATGCGAAATTCGCAGGATACATTACTGATAGCCAAAATATAAATGGCAAAACTTACAACGCATATCACTTCAGGACTGCATTCAAAGCTACAACCCCCGGAATTTTAAGCGGAGAAGTAAAAGTAAATACACGTATAAAAATTCCGAGAAGGCAAGGTAATCGCAGACGTTTTTCTATATTTGACTTTGATGAGTTTCCTTTTGACCCATTTTCAGAATATGAAGTCTACGATCAAGTAATATCATGTAAAATAAACGATATAAAAATTCTCTCACTCCCGGAAAAAACCAATCAGTCAGATTTTATAGGGCTTATAGGAGATTGGAATTTAAATTTTGTCTGTCCTGAGCAAAAATTTAGAACAGGCGAAACTTTTTCTTTAAAGATTAATATTGAAGGAAAAGGGGGACTCGATAATCTCAGAGCACCAGAGATTAAAATTGACGGATTTAGAATTTATCCTCCAGAAATAAGAAAAAGTTCAAAATCAGTTAGTATAAAAGAAGACGCAACTATAGAATATCTTATTCTGCCACTGAAAGAAGGAGAGAGGGAAATTGATATCTCTCTTTCTACATTTTCAACTAAAGATGGGAAATATAAACAATGGGAATTTTCTAAAAAAATAAATGTGGAAAAAGGAGAAGAAACTCAAAACTCCACCTTCATTGCAATGAATAAAACCCCTGATAATCAGAACTTAAAACCTGTTTTAATTAATGATAATAAGAACAATAGCGCCGATATATTGTATCTAAAGAAAAAGAAATATGGCACAATTAAAGTGCCAGTATGGAAGAACAACCTGTTAATGGTGATTTTAATTGCCATGACAGGTCCATTAGTTCTTCTTTTTTCAGAAATATTTCAGATGATAAAAAATCGGAAAATATCACCAGTTGAACTCAGAAAAAGAGAAGCTCTCGCAAAAAGAAAAAAACTTTTGAAGAAAGCTAAAAATTTAAATGAAGAAGAAATAAATAAATTCATAAGGGAAGAGTTCTGCCCATGGCTAAATGATTTAAGAGCATATCCCCCTGGAACAAGTCCGGAAGAAATAATTAACTTGATTGATGATAAGGAATTATCAAGATTAATAGAAGATGCGGCAAGTTCTGCCTTTATGCCAGGAGTATCAAAATTAGATTTTCAGACAAAAAGAAATATACTACTTAAAAAACTTAAAAGTATTTATCCGCTCTTTATCCTCTGCATATCTCTACTAATCATCTCAGTTGCGAATGCTCAGAATTTTGAAAATAAGCTGTCTATTAAACAAAATCCTTATGAATTATTCGATAAAGGTAATTTTATGGATGCAGCTATAGCATTCAGTGCAGATAAAGAAGATTTAAATGACCCTTACGTTTTATATAATATAGGATGTTGTTTTTACAGAATGGGAAAATTTCCAGACGCTCTCTTTTACTTTGAGAAGGCTAATCTTTTACTTCCGCGAGATAGTGATATCCTTGAAAACCTTAATCATACAAGAAAAAAATTAGAACTTCCTGAAAAAGGTATAATTGAAAGTCCTTCAGATATATTTATTTATTGCAGAGATCTTTTCCGCCCTGATGAATGGCTTATATTGGCTTCACTTTCATTTATGATTTTCTTTGTATTACTTTGTTTGCGCAAAAAGATACCATTTGAGTATCTATGCGTATTTATAATAATTGCGATTTTCGCTATTGGAATTGCGATTTTCGCAGCAATGCAGCAGTTTTCAGGAGATTATTCAAAAACTTTAGCAATTATTAGGAGTCAAGCGGCAAATATTCACGTTCTTCCCTCAGATAGTTCTGAGAAAATAAAAATTATATTAAGAGGAGGGGAAAAAGTAAAAATAGTAGAAGAAAGAAGTGATTGGATAAGGATACGCATAAACTCAAATGAAGGCTGGATAAGAAACAATAATATAAAGAAAATTTGGAATTAATTTTGCATATGAGTTGTGAGTGAATTGTACTAATAATCGAAGCTAACGAAGTAGATACGATAAATGCGGACAACACCTCGCGGCTTGAAAATCGTAAAAAAATTGTCAACCTAAAAGATTGACGGAGCATAATCTATAACAACCTTTCATATTCATAAAAATAAAAACGATTTTCAACTACTTTTTTTTTAGGCTCATATTTGAAAAAATATCCTGGAATACTATTTTTTGTTTACAAGGAGAGATTATTTTGAAAAAAAAACTGTTTTTCCTTTTCTTGCTTTTTTTTTCCATTGTTAGGGCGGATGTTTTTTTGTTAGGTCCCGGAGGAAATGGAGGCACTCCATCGCCGGGAAATGCCCTTAATCCTCTGGATTTATGGTCTGAACCCATAATTATAAATGGTTTGGATTGTAAACTGAAAGTATCCTTAATACCTACTAATTTAGTGGATTCTTTCAGGCTATTGAGGAAATTTTATCCTGAAGGGAAGTTTACATACAATAATGAAGCTATTTTATTTGAAGTCAAAGAAGGAGATTTGAAGCGCAGATTATATCTAATAAGAACTGATAATCCTCAATACCCACTTTTGCAATTTTCAATTGAGTTTAAGGAGATTCCCAAAGACTTTAAATGGCCGTCATCTCTTCCTTCTGCTCCGGATATGAAGCCTATTCATGTTATGCAATTTCCACAGCGTAATTCAGTTTATGGATGTTTTGAAAGTTCTTTCCCGGCAAAAACCGTCCTTTTGAGCCTGCATTCTTCTCTAATTGCGGACGGGTGGCAACCGCTTACAGGGGAAGCCGCAAAAGCTCATATTGGAAAGGCAAAAGGGGAATTTTATATGAAATCCAACCCAACTGAGATAATTACCATATCTACTTTAGATAAAGAAAATGGGAGTAGCGAAGCAATTATTTATAGGAAAAAAATTAATGAAGTTAGGTGAGAAATGCAATTTTATTGTTCTTCCTCTATTGCATATAAACACCCATCATCAGAGCCTACGACAAGAATTGATTTTTCAATTGCCGGCGAGGAGTGCACTGCTCCTCCCGTTTTGAATTGCCATACTATTGTTCCGTCATTCTTGGAAATGCCGTATACATTTCCGTTATAGGAGCCAATAAATAACAAATCGCCAGATCCGATAGCTGGTGACGAACGATTGACGCCTCCTGTTGAAGTTTTCCATACGACCTCTCCGTTTTCTTTATTCAGGGCATAGACATAAGTATCGCTGTGTCCGAAGTAGACATTTTTTTCGTCCACTGAAATTGAGGAGATGCCTGGGTGTTGATAATCCCACCCGTTTTCTTTTCCCGGATCGAACCGCCATTTAATTTTGTAGTCAGACGAATTTTTTGCCGTTATTTGTGAATTTTCAATTATGTCGAAGGCAACAATGCCCTTTATATATGAATAGCAGATCCCATTTCTTGCGGCTGGCGTGAATACGCCATTATCAATAGCTCCGTCGATTTCATACTTTTTTCTTTCCGTCAGGACATCCACGACGACCGTTGCCTGACTGCCTCTAAAGAAAATCAGCATTCCGCGGTGTAGAAGGGCGGAGTTACCTCTTGAGCCTGGCCCATGTCCATCCCTGCATCTCCAAACTTCACTACCGTCCGCTGTATTCAAGCCAACGAGATTTTTCCAGGGTTCTGAAAAAAAAAGCACGCCCTCAAGATTTTTTCCGCTTTTATCTTTTATTGGTCCTGGTATTACAAGAGGGGAATCATCCCAGAATCCGCCAGATTTTATCCAAATTTTGTCTCCAGTTCTGATATCTATTGCGTGAACTCCTCTTGAATTAATGAAAAATACTTTTCCTGCGAAAATCGCAGCCGAAGACTGGACTGGTGCGCCGGTTGAAAATTTCCACTTTTCCTTGCCGTCGAGAAGATTTATTGCATATATATTCCCGTCATCACTGCCTACGTAAACCGTTTCATTGAAAATTACAGGAGACGATTTGATAGCTCCGCCAGTTAAGAATTTCCACTTCAGTCTTATTTGTTTCAATGGGCCGGTAGACTTGAATTCGCCGGTTCTTGCAATATTTCCTCGCCATATTTGCCCGTTAAGAGTCGGATTATCCTGTGCAATGCAGCAAGCAAAGATTAATGAAGTTACAGCTAATAGGAAGACTTTTCTTTTCATTTTTTTTCCTTTTTTTTTATTTAAAAAATCAAGTTAATGCAAATTATTGGAGATTTTTAATTGGCGTCATATTTCTTTGTATCAAAGTTGAGAACTTTTTCCGGCACATATGGTGGTTGTTCGGATGGATGGACATTGGCATCATATCTTGCTATTCGGAAACCTATTTCCGGATATGCCCTTGCTAAGGAAGACATTATCGCAATGCGCGGCTGTCCGCCCATTTTCATCATCAAGTCAACTTCAACACCAGCGGTTCTGAACGATCCTCCGAGTGGGAGTGGTAAACCTGAATCGCGCGGATTGTCGTTCAGGTAATATGATTCTCCGCCGCTGAGCGTCCATTCGAAAACGTTGCCAGCCATGTCATACAAGCCAAAAGCATTTGGCTTTTTAGCTTTTACCGCATGTGTTTTATCCTCACTATTTTCAGCAAACCATGCATAGTCTGCAGTTGAATTATTTCCCCACGGGAAGCCATTTTCCGTTTTGTTTCCTGCACGATATGCGTATTCCCATTCCCACTGTGTAGGCAATCTGTATCCATTACAATCCCAGCGGACAAACACCTTTTGCTTACCTTTGTCTGGAAGTTTGTAATGAGCTTCTCTACCGCTGACATTTTCTGGGCGAAAGCGATGAGCTTGTCGATATATAGTCTTCTTTTCTGGGTCAATATAGTAAACTGGAGTCTTGCCTTCCATTTCGGATAGGGCATTGCACCATATCATAACATCATTATGTGAAATCTGAGTTACGGGCTCATCTTGAGAGAATACCGCTTGCGGTTCGCTCCAGTCCATGCTGCCAAGGTCTCCATCGCGGTCAAATTCGTATCCTTTATCAAGTGCCCATGCGAAGACCTTTTTCCACTGAGAAAAAGTTATTTCAGTTTCTGAGAGGTAGAAAGGGTTAATTTTTACTATTGCACCATCTGATCGTGGGTAGCTTCCTCCTGGTATTGGGATAAGTTTTATCTTTGGATTTCCCGCTATGACGCTGAGATTGAATGGTTTGAATTCCTCTTTCCATTGCTCTATCGCGGAACTGTAATCAGATGGTTTCTTGCCAGCAGTTCTGACGACAAAGAATCCCTTTGATGATCCTTTTTCCGAATTGGTTGCCGGCCGAAAGGAATCAGCATCCCATTTTACATACACTTCTGGTCTTTTGCTCCATTTTTCCCTTAGATTTCTGTCAAAGACGCGACGTAGTGGATTTTTGAATTCTGGATCCGTATAGAAACACGGTTCGAGACCCTCATACTCGGACAAAGCATTGCACCATGCTAATGCATCAAGCCAGGTGATGTTTGTTACGGGTTCGGCGATTGTATGAGTTTTATCATCAAGAAACATTGTTCCCATATCGCCATCTTTATCATAAACATAGGGCTCGTGTAAGGAATATTGATTGCGATTACTCCAATTGTAAATTTTTCGCCATAGCATATAAGAGAGGGGATTTTTACTTATAGCAGTATTATTTGAGAGTTTTTTCATATCTATTAGATGTGATGGAGAATAAGGACAATTAACTATAGCATCAACTCCAAAAGCATACCATTTTAACCATAGTGAAGCCCTGCCTAACTTAGCTTTTGCCACATACCAGCCACATGCCCTGATGTCCTTGAACTGGCGTTTTGCGAATTTCGCGGAATCCGCCTTGAACTCGATATCGAAAGGCGATTTGGGATTGTATTCAGCCCAGGCTGATTCAAACGGTTTGACTTCGTAAAGGGTGCGGGTTGTCCCACCAAATTTAAACTCGGAGATATAAAATTTATCAACATCTTGCACAACAAAACGTCCCTCTTCATAATCTTTCCAATATCGTGATATATATACGGCGATTCGACTGTTTTTGTCAAATGAGACAGGATACTTATCTCCTTGGTTGAGGAAATTTTCCTTTTTCCAGAGCCAAAGACCAAAAGTTCTGAGAGCTACCTTACCACCTTCGGTAGCGTAAGAGTGCAAATTGAAATCATCTCTCAGCTCGTGGTCGATGTTTATCCCTCCTTCGGTCCAATTTGGTTTTCTATTTGCCCAGAATGTCACAGCTCCGCCGTAAAATATCGGATTATTTCCCTTGATATTGTAGAAAGAGCCGTTTGGATTATAAGGGATTTCCATTGAAAACTCGTAATATGCGATAGAGTCTTTCTCCGCACTACCATCACCATCCACGTCGATAGGGCAGTCCCCTTGTCCTGATCCCTTAAAGAGTTGAACTGGTCTTTCACCACCGCGATATGTTGGTAGTCCTTGTGTTCCGCCGTGCCAGCAGTAATCGTCGCCAAAATCTATTACAGGGCAATTTCTTTGTTCGTCTGCGAAGTTCGCAAATGGAACGATAGCTGCAAAAATCACAATCGATAAGATTTTGTTATTTTTCATAAGTACTTCTCCTCGTGCTTATTAGAATTATTTTTATAAAAAGATTTTGTTTACTTTTTCACAGCAACAAATTTCTGTAACAATTTGTGGGTTTCTGACCGATGTATTCAAGGGATTTCCAGCCTCTGTAATCTCTACAGAAGTTAAAATTCTGAAGGAGTAAAACATAAAAATAATCTCCTTATATTTTGATTTGAAGCGTAGCTTATTTTATCCCATCCTGCAATGGTAGAATTACACAAGAGGGGTATTCCGGTGATAAATGTATTTTCTGTCTTGCTACAGGAGAATTTTCATATGACTTGACCTGTTCGAAGCTGTTCGGATGCAACTCATAGGCGGATGCGCTTGAACTTGTGATGTAAACGCCTATTTTGTGCCCCTTCTCGAAAACTATCGCGGTGCTCCACAGGTCAAGGCTTAGCTTGTAGACTTTGTCCTTCTCAACTGGTGCAGGTTTGTCAATGCCAGCAGTGAAACGAGCCATTCCGGCAGATTCTCTCACAATCATTTCGTAGCCGTCGGGATATATATCAACAACTTTTACTACGAAGGTGGTATCAGGAACATCTGTTGAAAAATAGATATCGGCGAAAATTTTTCCGGCTATCTCGATAGCTTCCTTCAATTCTCCGGTGGCGAAAAAGAGAATGTCTTTTCTCTTCTTTAGTGGGCGTTGATCGAGCGGACCCATGTTTTCTCTCGCATACATCCAATTCCCCCCGATGGTCGGAGCGGGATCTCTCGGATCGTAACAGTATTCAAGCAAAGCTGTTTTGTCTGTGGACTTATCTTTGGAGATGGTTCCATCTATCTTGAGATAGAATGGGGTCATTGTTGTTCCTTTTGGTGGCCACGATTCGGACTCCTTGTAGATATTTCCTTTTCCAACTCCGGTATTGTCGTTCTTATCTCCCATTACGAAGTAGCGTATAATGGATTTTTCTGGAATCTTTGCTTTATTGGTGAGAACATCTTCAAATTTTGGAAATATTGCTCCTGCTGGCGAATTTTTTCTGGGGAATTTAAACGGTATTTCGCCAGCGTGTGATTTTGGTTCTATATTGACAAATATTTTAGCCTTATTTGAGCAATGCATAAAAAGTTCAATTGCGGATTCGCTTACAATATCAAACCATGCCGCTCCAGCGATCACAACTGTATTATTATTCTCTGAAGAGGATTTTAGCAAATCATACCATTCTGCCAATCTAAGAGAGTGTTGTGTGGGCTTAGGCCATTCTTCCTTAGATATACCTATGAAATGAAGCCATTTGTATAGGCTGGCTCGCTTGACGCCATTATTGAATCCCCAATAATTGTATGTATATGCGCTGGAATTGCCCGGAGCTACAACCTTTATTGCAGGATGTTTCGCGAGATATGAACAATATGCTGCGACCCCGTTACCGCTTCCGCCCCGTACTCCGATGTTCCCATTGCACCATTTTTGATTGGATATCCATTCCGCAATTTCCCACATATCCCTTATTTCATAATCGGGTAATTTTGGATCGAGCGAACTTTTTTCCGAATTTCCTGTACCTCTTGAATCAACGCAGACGAATACGATCTTTCCATTTTTACAAATATCTGCGTAATTCGCAGTGCTGAAATGACCATAATAACCCTTTGCCAAACATACTGGGTATGGTCCTGTCCCCGGAGGGATGAAAACATCCACTGCCAGCCTGATTCCGTCTTTCATCGGAAGCATGTGCGACTCGTGTTTTGTTCCGTTAGGGAAATGTTTTAATACCTTAATTGCTTCATTTTTTTTGCCGGCCTCCTCGTATTCCTTGCCATCTTCCTGGGCAGACAAGGACAAAGCTGCCACAAGTAGCACTGACAAAAATTTTCCACGTTTTTTCATCTCGATACCACCCTTAGTCCTATGAATGGTTTTGCATTTGCGGTATAATCCGTATAGAAATAATCTTTCTTTCTGGGCGCATTGATATCCTCATAAAAATAGCCACTGCCGTTCACTTCATAAATAGAATTTTGGGGATTGAAGTATGCTGTATCAATATCCCATCCCCATTCGAGGACATTTCCTCGAATTCCGCATATTGAATCATTCTCTTTAACTCCACAAAAAACTGATTGGCTTTTATCAGAGGAATTGAGCACTGTCCATTCCCTTTCGGGCATGATGATTTTCTCTGATGCTTCAATGAGTTTGAACTCTTCATTTGTCGGGAGGCGGAAGCCATTGGATTCGCCGTCAAAGAATATTTTTATGCAGCTTCCTGAATGTGGGGGGCGCCCTTTCGCTCTTCCTGCGGAAGCCTCCCAGGGAAGCAACGGAGGTCCTAATCTTGCGTCAAACATGTCGAGCCTGAAAAGGATTGCGTTTTTGTATGGGATTTTCTTTTCTGAATCATTGAAGTAGACAAAGTTTTTCCCGAAAATTTCAGATAGAGCATTGCACCAGACTAGGGCATCGTGCCAGGATATGAACGTCACAGGTTCGTCTTGGTAATACGTCTTGCAGTCATCTGTCGAATGTCTTGAACTTCCCAAATCACCTGAATAATTGAATGTATAGCCGTTGCACTCAGCCCATCCTTTGACTAATTTCCAGATTCGATAAGATATCTCGGTTTTTCCTACTTTCAGGTCGTATGGTGTTTTTGTTTTTTCTTCTATTTTATTTTCATTGCAAATTTTATTGAATTCCTTCTCCGTGATTTTGCCCAGGAATTTTTCATTCGCAGCTGACCCAATTTTTTTCCGCTTCTCAAGATCAGGATTATCAACAGGGTCCACGAAGTCATATTTGTTTGCTCTACCCACACCGGGCACATTTATCATATGCATTTCAGATAATATTAACGGAATAAGTTGCTCTTTGGTGAGAGGTGTCAGTGGTTCAAGAACGGAGTTCTTATGTATTGTCCATGAGGGTATGGAAGCTTCTACGTCTGTTTTACTCGGATCGATTCTTCCCTTTACTATCCTGAAACCTATGGCGTAATTGCCGCCAAATGGTCTTTCCGAAAATGGAGACATGGTTTTACGTGGCGGGGAATCTGGAGATGAAAATGAGCCACCCAAAACCGTATGCGAATCGATTTTATTTTCATCTATCACATATTCACTCGAATCCCAGACATATTCCCAGACGTTTCCGAACATATCACGAAGTCCGTTCTCGTTTGCAATTGTTATTCCAGCCGCATGGGTGGAGTTTGATGTGGCTGTTACAGGTGAAGTCTTGCCGGCTGCTATTGTCCATTCAATTCTTGTAGGCAGGCGATATCCGTCGGCAGTAGTTTTCCAATGGACAATCGGTCTTTTTCCCCATTCTTCCCTTACTGCGCGGTTGATGGGCCGTCTGAGCACATTCTTGAAATCGGCATCCGTATAGTAGCATGGCTCCTTTCCTTCGAGTTCGGATAAAGCATTGCAGAATGTTATTGCGTCGATCCATTCTATATCTGTTACTGGCTCTTTTGGTGAGTGTGGGAGGTCATCAACCCGCATAGAACCCATCGATCCATCACGGATGAATGAATAGTTAAGATCCCCAAGGTCATAACAATATTGGTTTGTCACCGAAGCCCTCCTGACCTTTTCCCATTGCTGAAATGTTATTTCACCCTTTGAGAATGAGAGGTTTTGGTTTTTTAAGCGGACCATTGGTACGTAAAACGAATCTTGGTTTTCGGGCGACAACACAACTGCGTCGCATCTGAATGCGCACCATTTGAGTGCAAATGGAGGTCTAAGTTGATAGACCTTCTCTGGTTTGCTCAATTCGCGACGAATTAGCCACCCGACTGCAGTGATGTTTTTAAAGTCTTTTTTCGCGAATTTCGCAGAATCCGGATTGAATGCTATATTGTACGGCGGTATCGGATTATATTCTGCCCATTCAGTTTCTAATGGCTTCAAGATGTGCGTTTTACGTAGGATTAAATCATTTTCATCCTTGTTGTTAATGGATATGTATTTCCCGAAAGATGCCTTTGAAAAATAGAATTGTTCGCCATCTCTAACAAGCCAATGGGCGGAATGGAACCCACCGAAATATCTGGATATGTAAACGGCAATGAAACTATTTTTATCGAAGGAAACATGATATTTGTTACCACCATTCCAGAAATCGGCCTTTTGCCAGAACCATACTCCATATGCCTCGATCAACTCATCAGGCAGGTGCGGGGCAAGACCACCCATGAAATTGAAATCGTCCCGGAAGTCGTGATTGGCATTCATATGTCCCTCGCTGATAGTCCGTTGGGGATTGTTCAAGACGCGCATCATGAGTCCTCCATAGAATCTCGCGCTCTTTTGGTCTGTGTCGTAGCGCAGGGGAGTCGGATTTAAAGGTTCTGAAAGACTGAAAGGCCAGAATGAAAATGTCTCTCCTGCTGATTCTCCATTCGCCTTCTCCGGACCCTTACCGCGGTAGAAAATGTCTCCGCTCCCCATGTCGTTGCCGAAATCAACAATGCGGACATTTCTTTGATCGGCAACAACCAATATACTGATGAAGCAACAAAATATAGCAAGTACCGAAGAACTAGGTCTGAAAACAACATTTAAACTTCTTATATTCCGCATAGAATCCCCATATTTTTATTTTAACATGATTGTAAAAATACAATTTTACTGAGGCCACCAGTTTGCGGTATTTAACGGATATGGTGAGCCTGTCTGGGTAAATCCTCTTTGCATAGGCGCAGAAAGCGGATATTTGTATGGAGCATCGACATGTCCGTCATAAAACACAACTACTGGTTTGAACCTATGCCTGTAGCATAGTAACCTATATTGGGGAAAACTGTCTATATCCTTCGGCCAGGGGCCAGCCGCGGATTGGTCAAGCCCACCCCCTATCTCATATTTACCGGCATTAAGTCTTAATACGACATCTCCCATCAGGACTAAGTTCGACATGCTCGAGACAGTTGGATAATTTGCGGGAAACGCATTGTAGACATCTTTTTTGAATCTGCTAAGGGTCAGGACAGTATCCCCAGAAATGTCATCTGTGAAATAATTACATGACAAATAAGCCGTGGCATATGTCCAGCCCTGCCCAGAAAAAGTCTCCGTTGTTTTCGTTTTCGCCGATGGACAAGTTACTTCCGGGCCGTTCTGCCGCATGTATCCGCCATTGGCCAATGGCTCGTTGAATCCATTCACGGTGCCGGAAAAATAAAAACATTGGAAGTCGCTGTCGTAAAGGTATGCGGCAAGACCGATTTGCTTGAGATTGCTCTTGCAATTTGCTTCGCGGGCGGTTTCCCTCGCCTGTTGCAGCGCGGGCAGCAGCAATGCGGCGAGAATCGATATTATCGCTATCACAACGAGGAGTTCGATCAGTGTAAATAGAGCTTGTTTGGAAGAGAGTTTTTTCATATTGTTTT
>CAYRRM010000032.1:0-28385 GCA_964426675.1 uncultured Lentisphaera sp. | reverse complement strand
CAGCTCAATTTGGTAATATTAATCTATTTGCTTTCTCAATAACTTTGCTCTCTGCAATACCATTTCTTAGAAAAATAACTTTAAACCGTTATTTACTCTTTCTTATAACATTGATTTGGATTTCACAAATTAGAGATGAGTACTATTTACCATTAATGTTCTTAATCATCTATGGCCTCTATCAGTTTCTATGGAAAAAAGACAATAGTATATCAGGACTAAAAAAGCAATTATACAACTCTTCTTATCTGCTTTTTTTTCTAATTTTTTCAGTATCTTATCTGGCTTTTTTTAAAAAAGAAATTTCTGAACATAATCTATCTTTATGTTTCGGGCAACATTATGCCACATTTTATATGAAAAAACATCCTGAGATGACATTTTCGGCTATGACCGAATATCAGGATATCTTAAAACAAAGATTTAATGGTAGGACAAACTTCTTATCTATATTACTTTATGATCCTATCGAAGTTGCAAAATACTTTATCATGAATGGTATAAGGAATTCTTTTATAATGATTCCGGCTATTTTTCGTCAGAGAATTTGCATTATTTTTCCTGAAAAAAGAAAATTCGAAATTATCCAACTCATTTTTTTATTTATTATGTTATTACCAGGATTTGTTTTATTTTTTAAAAATTTTTCATTATCAAGTATAAATTTTAAGAGTTCTGTAGTTCGCGCTAAGTTACATGAATTCCTGGTCAGCCTAATTATCGCTTCTGCTGTGATTGTTCCAATGTTTTTACTTATACCGGATAGTAGATATTATTCGCCATTTGCGCCTATTTGTTTCATAGGAGTATATTATTTATTCAATAACGCATTTAAAGTAATTAATAGTAATTTTAAAAAAATTATTGCAGTTGCTGTAACAGTATGTTTTTTGCTTCCTCTCATAGGGATTAGGCAGACAAACCAAAATCTAATAAAAAGTATAAGACAACATTATTCTTCTCTCAAAAAAAATCAAAAACCGCTATTTGCTGGTCTTTCACCTTCTGACATAGCAGTATTTTCATTTGGAATAAACTACTCTATCGAACCAAATCATTTATTAGTAGAGTCTGTATTATCTAAAAAATATGATTTCATAGTTATAAATAAATATTTTCGTCTTTCATCAATATACGCGAAAAATGAAGTTTTTATGCAAAATTTTGAAAGATTCCCAGAATTGTATTCCTATTCTTTCATCGGCAAATCTTTTGATAAGCATGAGACAACTGTTTTTGCTAAAAAGAACTAATTTCATTGTATTTCCATAGAAACATATTAATTGTAAATTCCAACTGTAGATTTATTTTTCAATTATATTCAATAAATCCTTTTTCATATCTGCTATGAAAAACCACTACAAAACCCGCCAACTTGTATAGGAGGCATTCAAGAACGCTTATAGAAACCCAGCAGGGCAAACCAATAAAAAAACAAATCAGCCCGCAAAATGGATGACTTACTCAATGAAAACCGAGAAGGTCTTCAGAAAAATAAGAGGACACGGAGACTCCCCACATTCTGATAAAGGTAATTCGCAAAATTGAACCTATCAGACAAAACAGTCTCTAAAACAAAATGAAAAAACGTGTCGTTTGCTCCGACTCTGAAGATGAAGCATAGACTCTTTTTTTGAATTGCGCGATGCCATCCTTATCTCTACTCGCTTTGCAACCCTATGAAGCAGACTATGCTTCCTGTCAATCTGCATGATAAGAACTCCCCCCCGCCACTGCCCACATCTTCACCCAAAAAATTCACCTCAACCTTTCGCCTTTTGAGACCAGAAAAGAATCTAATTGAAAATCATCTCTTAAAGACATTGTATCACTAGCATATTCCCGTTTTATTTTTTGTAAATAATTACAATATAACATGTTATAAAATGTTTGTTATTCCATCTTCGAACTTTTTATAGAAATTTAGCTCTAAAGTACAGGAGTAAAAAGTGAACACACGCGACATAACATTTCTTTGGAAAACTTACGTTTAATTACGTCTGTCGCCAGGACCTCATCACTATCTTCAATTTCCTGAAGAAATTGTCCATGAAGAACATTAATGAAATCTCCTGAAGTAGCTACAAAGTCTAATTCATAATTTAATTTAAAACTTCTTACATCAAAATTACTCGAACCCATAATTGCCCACGAATTATCTATTAAGGTTGCTTTAGCGTGGCTGAAAGGACCTTTTTTGAGGAAAATTCTTATCCCAACATCAAGTAATACTGGAAATAAATTTTCTGTGGCAAACTGAACATACCAGTGATTATTTTTATGTGGGATTATAATTCTAACATCCACTCCCTTTGCCGAAATAGCGCAAAGCATTTTCCAGTAGGGAATATCAGGAACAAAATACGGTGTCATTATCCACAAGCTCCTTTTTGCAGTAAACGCAGCAACAGTAAAAGCTTTCTCAGTGCCATTATCACATTGGCCTGGTCCTGAAGGGACAACTCTTATCACAGAATCCCCACATTCATCGAGTTCAGGAAAAAAATCTTCAGAAAGAAAAACTGAAAAATCCTCTTTTGACACATAATGCCAATCATTTAAAAAAGAATACTGAAAATCACCCACAGCAGGCCCTTCAATAAAACAATGTAAATCATGAATATATTTATCTTTGGATGAAAATTTAATGTCGTTCTCAGAACTAATATTTATTCCGCCTATAAATGCTCTTTTACCATCAATAACCAGAAGTTTTCTATGATTTCTCAACTGAATTGCGAAAGGACGACTAAGATTTATTATTGAAAATGGCCTTGCTCTGAAATTTTCATTCTGCATTTGAAATAATTTACTTCCAGCTCTTAAGCTGCCAAATCTATCATAAATAACTTTAACCTTCACTCCTTCTTTCGATTTTCTATACAAGGCATCAAATATTGTTCTTCCAATAGGGTCATCCATTATTATAAATGATTGAAGGTGAATACTATTTTGAGCTTTTTCTATCTCTTCAAGCATTTTAGGATAAGCGCGCGTTCCGTCAATAAGAAGTTCTATCTTATTTCCTTTTAACGGCAATGTTTGAGGAAGAAGACGATCGAACATTTTTAGATAATCTGGATAATCCCACCCAATATTTTCAACGAGAAGATGTGTCTTCTGAATTTTGAGATGTCTTCTAAACGCATTATGCATTTGGCGTGTTTTCTCTTCCCGAAATTTTATAGATGCTGTCTTTATCTTCTTTCCTTCAGTAAAAACCCTGTTTATCCCAAATAAAACATAAAAAATTATTCCTGCTATGGGAAATGAATATACTACAAGTAGCCAGAATACGGCGCTTACATGCTCTTCTCGTTTATTATAAAGTATATGAATTGCGGTAGCCGTTTCCATCAGGAGAAAAACAATTCCCCAAAAAAATACTGTAAATGAATCAGGAAAAAATATAGCTTTTAACATAAAAAATTTTTAGATATAAATTAAATTTCAAAACCAAATATTCTTGATGTATATTAGAAGAAACTTATATATTTTTTTTTATCTTTCAAATTCAGAAAAAAAATGAATGAAAAAGAAATTCTGTCAAATGCATTTAAATACCTAAGGCAAAATAATAAAATTCTTGTCGCACCGGGCCATGATTGCGCTGCAATAAAAATAACAGAAAAAAAATTGATTATTGCCACTGCAGATCAGTTAATAGAAGGTATTCATTATTCCAGAAATACAAGCCCTGCGAAAATCGCAAGAAAATTAATCGCAAGAAACCTTAGCGATATAGCGGCAGCAGGAGGGGCAAAAAATCTCTTTGCCCTTTGTACAATAGCCCTATCAAATGATAGAAAAATAAAAATTAAAAAATGGTTCGACGAATTTTTTGCATCTCTCGGAAAATACAGCGCAAAATTTGGATTAACTATATGCGGCGGAGACATTGCGAAAATCGCAAAACCAAAACAAAGCGTTATAACTATGTCATTATTCGGGGAAAGCTCAGAAAAAAAAATCTGCACCAGAGCCGGAGCAAAAGCAGGAGATCTTCTCCTTGCGACAGGAAAATTCGGAAATTCATTCAAATCAAATCACCACATTGAATTTACTCCGAGAATAATAGAGGCTGATTTTTTATCGGGAAAATATACAAATACCATGATTGACGTAAGTGATGGTCTTCTTATAGATTCGTCAAGGCTCGCAGAAGCATCCGGTCTTGGAATAATTCTTGATACGAAACATATCCCTCTGAGAAAAGGGGCTGATATAAAATCCGCTTTGTCAGAAGGCGAAGATTACGAATTATTGTTCGCTTTATCACCAAAAAAACTCAAAGAATTGAAAGAAAAATGGCCTTTCCCGACAAAATTAACAACAATAGGCAAATTTGCGAAAATCGCAAAAGGCAAGGTATTTTCTGAAGAAGGTATTGATTTAATCTCTAAATTCGACTCCGGCTTTGATCATTTTAAATAATTATGAAAGAAAAAGTGATTTCTAAATCCGCTCAGGAAACAATTAATTTTGCTGCGAATTTCGCAAGCAAGCTTTCATCAGGCATCATAATAGCTTTGGATGGTGATTTAGGAAGTGGAAAAACAACTTTTACAAAAGGATTAGCAAAGGGGCTTGGTATTAAAGAGCATATTACAAGTCCAACTTTTACAATAATCCAGGAATATCCCTTCAAAAATAACAGGATGAGAGGAATATTTTATCACATAGATCTCTATCGAATTAATTCCCCTGAAGATGCTTATTCTCTTGGAATAGATGAAATCTTGAATAATCCTGATGGAATCAAAGTTATTGAGTGGCCAGATAAACTCGGATATGAAAATTTTCCACAGAATTATATAAAAATATCATTTCAATCAACTATGGAAGATGATATAAGGGAAATTTCCATTGAATCTAATTCCTGAAAGAATTGATTAATTTTAATTTTCCTTTCTTGAGCTTAGGCCTAACGGAGAATACAAAGCTTCGAATTTCGTTCCATCCTGGAGTTCAATTCTAATATAATCATCTTTCTCAAAAAATATATTTAGTGTTTGAGCATTACGAAGTTTTTCTGCTTGTTCTTCAGTTATTTTGTGATGTTTTGCGATTTCCGCAGCGCTTGCGTTACCACGCGTTTTACGTCTATCAAGTCCTCTAAATCTCCATAAATTATACCTGTTCCATCCAAACATAGTTAAAAATATTAGTAAAACTGTGCCTGCCCCAATACCAAAAAAACCTGGATTTTGTATTCCTTCAAGTGTAAACATATGATATTTGAAAAATCTGTAAGCAATATACCAGATAGTTAACAATACAAGAGGCCTTATGAGGAAAAACCATAAAATCCATCCGATAGTATTCAGGGTAAATTCTGTAAAACTACGCGTTTTTGATATAATATCGCGTTTATCTATTATCATTTCCTTTTTAAAATTTTCCAAACTTTTCATTTTTCTCCTCTCTCCTAAAAATAGTTATTTTAAGCCTCTATCGGGACTTTCCCACACTGCAAGCTCAGTTTTTTTCTTGAATATAGCTCTTGGCAAAGCTATTACGGTAGTAATGCACGTAATTATCCAGTAAATTGCAGGGTACCAGATAAGATATGGAATAACTTTTCGCATAGAAGGGTCATAACGACTATCTATGATTACTCCAACACAAAGTTGAATTGTGCACGTAACTGCAAGAATAATCCCTGTCCAGCCCGGCATAATATTGCGAACTATTAGACTTTCTGGTAAATTAATGAAATGATTTAATATCCATAGTATTACTGTCCCAATGAATAGATAACACCATATTACACTTGTGGCATATTCAAGATATAATGGCCACATGCGACGGTTTTTCCATTCAATCATTTTCCAGAAGTATTTAAGTAAAACTTCATTTCCTCCTTGAGCCCAGCGAAGGCGTTGTTTACAGATTCCTTTTATAGTTTCAGGGACATAAATCCAACAGAGAGAACGCGCTTCATATCTTATATCCCAGTGATCAAGTTGGAGTTTCCAGCTTACATCAATATCTTCTGTTACCATATTATTTGACCATCCCCCAACATCAAGAAGAGCTTTTTTACGGAAAGCAGCCACGACTCCAGACACCGTGTATACTTTTCCCAGTATCCTTTGGGCGCGTTTTATCATACCAATAATTGTTGAATATTCTCCGACCTGAATTTTTCCCATCAGTGTTGTTCTGTTCCTGACTTTTGGATTTCCAGTAACTGCCCCTACCCGTGGAGAACTTTGAAAATGCCATACCATATATTCTACAGCATCAACTTCGAGTAAAGCATCTGCATCTATACATACGAGGATCTCGCCTTTACTTGCCATCATAGCCATATTAAGTCCTGTCCCCTTACCCTGATTACTCATTAGTCTTATGATTCGTAGATTCTTAAACTTTTTTTGAAGTTTCAGAAGAATCTCATAAGTTTTATCTTTACTTGCATCATCAACTGCTATAATTTCAAAATTGGGATATTTTTGATACTGTAGATAAGTTATTGTATCCTCTATACAGTCCTCCTCATTATGGCAGGGGATTAATATAGATACTAATGGATACTCCTTTAGTTCTGGTTTAGTTCCAAAAAACTTTTTTTCCCTGAAAAAGGCAAATATAAAAGCTCCACTCATCCATACAAATGACATGGTAAGAGGATAATAGAATACAAAATCAAGCAAATAGTTCATAATTTATTATTTGGGTTTATCATATGGAAAATCTCTCGATGATATTATATCTCTGGCAGTTTTAAGACCAGGACGATTTTCGAAGAATCCATCTGGATAGTAGGAAACATGGTGAGCACCAGCGGCTTCAAGAGTTCTCACCCATTTTCTGATAGTGGAATCAGAAATCCATTCATTATCTTTCCAGTCATACGCTTGAACTTTAAATACAGATTTATTCAATCCTTCCGAATACAAACTCGCTTTTCTGACAAGTTCTCTAAGCCATGCGCGTTCCCAGAATTTCTCCTCTATAAATGGGTATGCCATAATAACGGTATAATTATAGATCTGAAGGCATTCTTCATAGTTCTGACAAAACCATTCTTCACTTTCAGGATTAGTGAGAACAGGTGCGTAAATTGTTCTTGCAAAAACTGTTTCAGGACGATATTCCAGGACTTTTCTCATAACTTTTTTAGTTAATTCATTGATTTTTCGTGTTTTTAATTTTGTCCATTCTTTTTTTTGCTCGCTTGTGAGTTTCTCATACGGAATAAACTTTTCGCTCTTTATAGCTTTTAAATAATGAGGAATCGCATTTTCATTAAAATCCTCATAATCAGTAAGATACGCATCATCCTGAAATATTACTCCTTCAAAGTTACAGTATATAGATAAGTCCTCATAGATTTGAGTAATCTTTTCACAGGCTTCTTCAGAAAAAGGAGATAACCTGTCATACCATGATGAAGACAACTCTATTTTCCCATTGGTAAATTCGCAAACACGCAATTTCATATTATCCTTATTATCTGGCAAATGAAAGCTCATCAAAGGTAACCATGCATAAACAGCAATTCCACGCACTGATAATGACCTTGCGATTCTGCCAAAAATATCTGCCCGAACAGGTAAAATACGATTAGGAAAATATAGCGAATCCACATTACCATCACCATCATCATCGCAAAAAGCTTGTAAATACACAGCATGAGGTTTGATTTGGTAAATCCTCTCTATAAATTTATCAATATTCTTCAATAAATTTTCTTCATTTTTATCATAAATGGGATCAATATCTGAATGAATAATTCTGTATCTTGGATATTGAATAAACTTTTTTCGAAATTGTTTTGCAAATTCTGATATTGGTGGGTTCCCTATTAACATATATCTTGGAATTGCTTCAATATTTTTTATATTTGCAAGTCCTTCGTCAAGAGTGAACATCATCTTAAACATTTTTTTTGCTTCAATGATAGTCAATGCATTATATCTGCCATATGGCCAGACGATACTCAATGGAACTTTGCCAGTTTTTTCTTTCAAAATATTAAAAGACTCTCTAATGTCTTGCGAAATTCGCAAAAGATATTCTTCACTGTTCTCATATTTTCCTTTATTTGTATCGTAAATTCTCGATATATAGGCTGCAGATGTACTGCCAAGCGGATGAGAAATAACACTTTTATGCATATTAAAACTATGGCTCGCAATATTTACAAGACCACTATCTGATACTTCCCTTATTTGTTCCCAACTCATAAATTTCTTCTTATATTCTGGAATTTCTTTTTTTTCTATCCATGCGGCAACAACCGCCAACATTGCCGGGATTTGATAAATCTTTAATACAGGAAAGACATTGTCATAAAAAGTTTCATAGGCATCATCAAAACTCAGAAGAACAGACTTCTCAGGCAACTCTTTTTTGCCTTCGGCTGCAGAAATAATATCATTAATACTTATAAATGAAAATCCCTCATTTTTTAAAAATTCTATTTGAAGTATAAAATTCTCAAGTTCCACGGCATAATCATCGCGACTATCAGTAATTTTTATCGGAATATCGTGATAACAAAGGACTAAAAACTTTTCACGCGAAAAATCCGCCCCAAAGCTTCTGTCTCTGTTAACTGATGCAATAGAATCAAATCCAGAAATAAAGTAATTTTCATCTGAAGCAGAAATTTTAGAAATATAAAAAGACAAAAATAGTATTGCGATTTTCGCAAAAATTAAAGTTTGGTTCTTAAGTATTTTCATAAAAGGCATTTTTTTCTCCTAAAAATTCCAGTAAAATTCTGTATAAAAATTCCATCCATGCGGATTGTCTCTTCCAAATTTATTTTTCCCATATTGCCCTCCAATTTTAAAGTAAAAAGTATCTGTCAAGCGCCACTCCTGTTCATACCTGATAAACCATACATCTTCAATTTTATAATCTTTTTCCCAATGTGGACCTATGCCAAAATATACTCTATCGAAGACTGAAAAATCATATCTTCTGAACCACATATGCTCTACCATCGGAATGAAATATAGAGAAGCCGCATATTTTGGAGCATAATATCCACGATCATCATATTTCCTGTTTGTTGTAAGAGAACCCTCCACAGCAAGCCGTGTTTTCCAGTGCGCGCTATAACTGAGCCCCTTATCAATCCTCAGAGTATAATTTTGATTATTATTGCCATCAGAGAGTCTGATATTTGAAAATGAAGCCTCTGTTATTAAATCTTCACTGAATCTATAAGTTGCAGTAAATTTTGCTTCTTGTCCCTTGTATTTGTAAAGCAAAGCTTTTGGAGGCAAGTTCAGGCTATAAGAATTATAAGAAGCTGCAAGACTCAGGTGATCGTCCACATTCCATCTTATTCCTCCGCTTATTCCAGGATCTTTGCCCTGATGATCTAATGAAAAACCACCTTCAAGAGAAAGGTCCCTATTTATTCTCCAGTCAAATCCGATACCCGAACGAAAAATATTTCTCTTCTCAAATTCATCTTTTGTTTGCAGCCAGAGCGTTTCAGCATAAATTTTTCTATATGGGTAAATTGGTTGTTCAAGTCGAACTGTATATCCGGCGCCATCAACGAATGAGCCTCCGTGTGAAAATTCTGCTTTTACAGACAAAAGCCTCATATCCTGAATTTCGAAATATCTATTTAATTTCAGGACTGCCAGGTCTTTTGAATATTTTTCCTTTAAAGCTTTAGCAATTTCTCTGCCCTCTTCACTTTTATCATTTTCATCAAGAGCATATGCCTTTCCAACGGCGGCAACTTTGCTTTCTGGATTGAGATTTGTAACTATTTCAAAATCCTCGAGTGCAAGTCTTGGAAAACCTCTATACAGATGCAGATATGCCTGAGCAATACGGGGATTACTGTTATATGGAATATCCTCTATAATTTTTTCAATATAACTCTCAGCATCGTTGAGTCTATCATCATAGATTAAAGACCAGGCCTTCTCAACTAATAAATCTAATTTGTCCCAATGTTCACTCAATATTCCATTTTTATATGTGAAATATGAGATTTCCCGATCAAGTTCTTCGAGAATTTTTCTTGCTTCATAATGTCTTTCAAGTTCAATTAGTGCAACATACTTTGCCATTAAAACGTTATAGTTATTTGGATATCTATATTGATTATTTTCTTTATAGTATTCTATGATTTTGTTGTATATTACTATAGCTTTTTCAGGTTTCTTCATATAAAGATAAGCATCTCCAACAGCCTCTAAAACCCAGTAAGGCAATTCTACTCCTTCTTTCTTGAGACTCTCGTAGTCTTCTATGATTTCTTCCATCATTTCTGCCTGCCTCATTGCTAAGAATTTATCGAATTGCGCCCTTCTTTTAAATGCCAAAGCGCTATTGGGGTCATTGTCTTTTTGCAAATACTCTTCATAATAGTTTATATTTTGATCCAGAAGTTTTATTGCTCTCTTAGGATCCAGGAATTTTATTTGTTCTGCAGCGAGATCCCCAAGAATCCGTTGTTGCACTTCAGGTGATACTTTATCATTGCTTTGTTTCAATTTTTCGTTTGCGAGTTGAGCAGCTCCAATATCCAGGAGTATATGATATTTTGTATTTATTGATGGTGTATAATCAGGATAGATTTTGAGTATTTTTTCATTTAGTTCTAATGCATCAAAAGTTTTTTTTGCAATCTGAAGGGCATAAACTTTTATAATCAACGCATTAGGATTATCGGAATATTTTGAAAGTTCTTCTGCAAGTGGCATTAACCTTTCTAAATCTTTTCTTTTTATGAGGTCATCTGCTTCTAAGAGTTTTTTTTCTAATATAGCATCTTCACTGACTTTTTTTGAATATTTTGCAAAAGTATTTTTTACTTCATTTATAACATTTTCAATAGTATTATGGTTCATTATATTAGAATGAACAGAAAGATAGTTCTCTAAGAATTTAATTGCCTCGGCCTCGCCACTCTTTGCGAAAATCACAAAACTCATTCCTTTAAGGGCTTCTATATCAGATGGATTTTCATCAAGAGCTTTTTTATAAAAAGTAAAGGCTGAGTCAAACTTTTCTATTTTAAAATAGGATTTTGCTAAATTTTTATATAAGTAAGTCTTTTCTTTAAATTTTCCTGAATTATTTTCGTAGAATTCTACAGCATCTTTATCTGCTCCACTCCAGGATAAAACCACAATGTAATCATTTATAATATCGTCATTTATTTTTTCGGAACTTTTAAATATCTCTTTAAATATTTTTATTGCATCTTCATATTTATTATTACGCGCCAACTCCACAGCTTTTTCTTGTAAATCTTTAAAATGATCCTTTTTTTTATCTGAAGAGATGGTATTTTCAGAAATATTTACTTTATCTGTTTCTTTTTCTAATTCCTGTGATTTATCTTTTTTTGACATTTCTTCGTTCAGTTTTTTTATTTCGTCATTCAGATACTCTGGTGGATTGCCATCCGGAAAAAGCCTTTTAAATTCCTGCAACGCATTTTCTTTATCATTTTTCCAGAGCATTATTAGGATTTTATCCGCCTTAAATATATGATTATCAGGCTGGAGTTTAATACATTTGTCAATGATTTCGAGAGCTTCATCATATTTTCCATCTCTTGCCATGATAACAGCTTTTTCATGTTCTTTCAAAGCGAAGTTTTTGAATAATTCTTTTTTCACATCATCTGAGATAATATTTTTTTCTTCTAAATTCGAATAAATATTCCAGGCTTCATTAACTTGATTTGCTTTTATTTTTAACCAGATATACAGGGAAGCTATCTGAGGAGATTCAGGTTTTTCAAGAAAAAGAGGTTCTAAAATCTTAATAGCTTTTTCATATTCGCCTTTTCTAGCTAATATGAGGGCCTCTTTTTCTTCTGTCTTTGACAATCTTCTGAATATATCATCGAGAGTATCTGATTTTAGATTAAAAACAGGAATAACTAAAATGAGAAATATCAGAAAATACAATAAATATTTTATACAACGCATTACTTTTATTGATTTTTATTGGGAAATCAATATATTTAAACTTTATGAAAAATCAACGCAATATTTTTGAAATAAATGGGAAAAAAGAGAGAAAATTCTACGCTGGCTGATATTCTTCAATTATGTTTGAAAATTGATTCAATTGCATTCGCTGAATATCGGAACTTTGCGAAAATCGCAAATAATGAAGAAGATAAAATCTTCTGGTTTTCGATGGCAGAAGATGAAAAATCTCATATTGAATTCTGGGGAAAAAACTATAAAAAGGCTCTTGAAGATGGATTACCAGAAATATTTGACGCCCCCCAAAGCATTTATAAAAAGATAAAAGAAGTATTAGATAAACTTGCAAAATTTGAGAAGAAATCTTCTTATAATAGAAAAGATTCCCTTGAAATTGCACTCCAAATCGAAGCTCATCTCCTGATGCCAGAATTTTTAATGATGTTTAAATTTTTTTCTGAAAGAGATTATGGGCACAACATTGAAGACTACTCTTCACATATTAATAAACTCGTATCAAAAATCGGGGAAACTGAAGAATTAAGCAATTTAAAATTTTTGCTCAAAAACGTTGTGAATCTTTTTAAAACAAATTTAGAACTTGCAGTAAAATCCTTTGAAGACCCTCTAACCGGGCTTTTAAACAGAAGAGCTTTTTATGAACGTGCCATACCGATAGCAGAACTGACAAAAAGAGAAAACAAGGGACTTGCAATTATTATCATAGATATAGATAAATTTAAAGAAATCAATGATAATTTTGGGCACCTTGAAGGAGATAAGATAATTGTAAAACTGGCTAAAATATTAAAAAAATCTATCAGAAAATACGACTTATTGTGTAGATTTGGCGGAGAGGAATTTTTAATCCTTGCAATTTCAGATAATATTGCTGACGCAAAAAATATCACAGAAAGATTAAGACAAAAAGCAGAAAAGGAATTAAAAATCAACGACAAACGGACTGTTACAGTAAGTATTGGAGCAAAATTCACGAAAAAAAATATTTCCTCTCTCCAATCATTAAATAACCTGATAAAATGCTCTGATAAAAACCTATATGAAGCTAAACGGACAGGAAGAAATAAAGTTGTTATTTCATAAGAAGGAGGAGAAGAAAAGTTCATGGCACGGATGATTCCTTCAGAATGTCAGGATGATACCAAAAGCAGAGCAGAGATAGGCCTCTTTTATGAACTGAAGAAACAAATCCCTGACGATTGGGTTATCTTCCACTCTTTCAGTTTACTCAACAGGACTCAACAGAAAAAGATTATAGATGCTGAAATAGATTTTATCGTTTTAGCTCCGCAATTCGGATTAATGGTACTTGAAGTAAAAGGAGGACATATTTCTTTCAAAGATGGAATATGGCAACAAAATGGATGGAAGATAATTAGCCCGGCGAGACAGGCAATGAATAATAAATACGCATTATTGAGCTATCTTAAACGATCTTTGCCATCAGTCAGTCTTGCGAATTTCGCACACGCCATATGCTTTCCTGATATATACGAATTAGAGGAAGTGCCGGCAGAGTGTGAAGGGATTTGTATTACTGGAAAGGAAATACCGTATTTAAAGGAAGCGATTAAAAAAATTTTTTCAGATTTTTCAGTAAAGAATTCAATAGAACATTTCGATTATAACTTGATATTGAAAAAGTTATCTCCTGTTTTTGAGTATGGTATATCATTGTCTGAAAATTTAAAACAATCTGAGAGAAAAATTTTTACATTAACAGAACAACAATGTGAGCTTTTAAACTTCATTTCTGAACACAAAAGAGCTCTGATAAAAGGATGTGCAGGCTCTGGAAAAACTATAATGGCTATGAAAAAAGCTGCTGAACTTGCAGAAAATGGCTTAACTGTGTTGTTACTCGTTTACAATTCTCTGTTGTGTGAAAAATTAAAATTTTCATTAGGAGACAAAACTAATGTAAAAGTCATTACTTTCCATGATTTATGTATAGAAACTCTTAGAAATAATGGGATAGAATTAAATCCTCGCAGGAGTGATGATAAAATCTGGACAGAAACTTTGCCTTCTAAATTTATGGCTCTTTTAAAGAAAAAGCCGATGAAATTTGACGCTGTAATTATTGATGAAGGACAGGACTTTAATATTAATTATTGGGAATCTGTATCCGAACTTGTGAAGGATGATGGCTATTTCTTTATATTTTACGATCCGGATCAAAACCTTTTTAATAAAGAGTTAAGTTTGCCAAAATTGGGTACTCCATTTATATTGAATAAAAATTGCCGTAATTCACAGGAAATTTTTAATTTTCTCAAGCCTTACTGTTCTGGAAATCCTGTGATTTCAGACTTTGCCCCCAGAGGAAATGTAAAAATATTTTATGAAGAATCTGACACAAAGAGACGAGAAATCTTAATCCAGATTTTGAATGATTTACTTGAGCAAAAAATATATGAAAGACAAATAGTCATTCTTGGTGGGCACTCTATGAGAAAGACTTGTATAGGAGATAATCCAATTCTTGGAAAATTCGAAATTGTGGAAAATAATTCCCATGATATACTAAAAATACCGTATTTTACATATATGAAATATAAGGGTTGTGAAGCCGATGTTGTTATTTTACTCGATGTATCAGTTGAGGATTCGCGCTGGAAAAAAGAAGCATTATGTACAGCAATTTCAAGGGCAAAACATTTACTTTTTATCATTTCAAAAAGCTCAAAAATAAACCATGATAACTGATATTCAAAATCAAAGTAAATTTAGAGTTATTCTTGCCAGCGGTTCTTTGCGAAGAGCTGAATTGCTAAGAAGTGCTGGAATAGATTTTGAGGTGATTGTTCCTAAAATCAATGAAATACTACTTCCTGATGAAAATCCAGTAGGATTTTGTCTGCGCCTTGCACGCGAAAAAGCCGAAAGCATAAAAACCAATGGAATTATTATTGCTGCTGATACCATAGTAATGTTGGAGAGTCGTATTTTTGGAAAACCCTCTGATATGGAAGATGCTGTTAATACATTACGCTTACTTTCAGGTAAAACTCATAATGTCATTACAGGCGTTTGCCTGCGTTTTCCGAATAAAATTATCTCTTTTCACGTCAGTACTTCAGTAGAATTTCGTAACTTATCTGAACAAGAAATTAGGTCTTATGTAGAAACCGGAGAAGCTTTTGATAAGGCTGGGGCTTACGCTATTCAGGGTAGAGCAGCCTCTATGATTCGTCGCATCAATGGTTCTTACACTAATGTGGTAGGACTCCCTCTTTGTGAGATTATTGAAGAACTTAAAAAATTTTATGAAGAATTTTCAAAAAGCCCGGCTTTTTGAAAATAAAGCAAAGCCTTTTCATTTTTAAACATCTTAACCTGTTTATTATGAAAAATGTAAAAATTACAGATATATTGAGGGTATTGTAATTTTTCACAAAAATCACTATTTCAGACATTTTATTCTTTCGTATTTTTCTTCCGAGGAAAGGAACTATTGCGTCCTTCGTTTCCTTTAATTTGCAAGAAGCTACGTCTCAATACCTCTCTGCTACAACATGCTGGATTTGTGAAATATACAGATAACTTATTTGTAATTTTCAGAAGAAATTTAGGAGAAATACTTTGTTTTTTGATTAAAAAGGTGTATATTAAGAGCCTTTTTGTAAAAATAATGAAAATAAAAGGTGAGTAAGTGAGTTTTAATTATCTCGTATGTGTAAAACAGGTTCCGGATACAAAAAATATTACCGGACAGGCAATGAAGCCTGATGGCACGGTCAACAGGGCAGCTTTACCGGCAATATTTAACCCTGAAGATTTGAACGCTCTTGAACTTGCAATACAACTGAAAGAACGTTACGGCGGAGAAATTACTGTTGTTACAATGGGACCTCCGTCTGCTGCAGAAGTTTTGAGGCAATCTCTTTACAGAGGAGCTGATAAGGTGGCATTAATTACTGACAGAGCTTTTGCCGGAGCTGATACCCTTGCTACAAGTTATGCATTAAGTTGTTTTGCCAAAAATGCTACAAAATTTGACATTATACTTTGTGGCAGACAGGCTATAGATGGAGATACTGCCCAGGTTGGACCGCAGCTTGCAGAGAAACTTGAATTACCACAAATAGCTTACGTAGAGGAAGTCCTTTCACTTGATAAAAAGAAGATAAAGGCAAGAAGAGCTATTGAGGGAGGAAATGAAACCGTTGAATGCCATTTACCAGTCCTTTTAACAGTAATTGACGCAAATGAGCCTCGTCCACCATCAGTAAAAAGACTGATGAAATACAAAAGGGCCAGAACTCGTTCTGAAATTTCTGCAAAACGTTCTTCATATACGGAAGCAGAAAATATTGCTAATGAAGAAAAAGAATATAGGAAAAAAGGACTCTGGATAGAGGAGTTAACAGCGTCAGATATAAAAGCTGACATAGAAAGGATTGGTTTAAAGGGCTCTCCTACTAAGGTAAAACAAATAGAAAGCGTAGTCTTAAAAGCCAGTGAAATGAAGAAAATTGAAGCTACTGAGCAGGGCATCCGCTCACTCATAAACGAACTTATAAAAGAGCATATATTGGGGTAATAAAATGAGTCTAAAAATTGGAAATGTATGGGTTTTTGCTGAACATGAAGGTGGGAAAATAGCTAATGTAAGTCTTGAGCTTATCTCAAAGGCAAAGGAACTTGCCGCAAGGCTCGGAGTAAAAACTGAAGCTGTCCTTCTTGGAAATAACATAGAAAAAAGCGCAGAACAATTATTCCATTACGGATGCGAAAAAGTATACCTGGCTGAATCTCCAGATCTTGAGCCATTTACAGTTCTCCCTTTTGCACACATATTGATAAATCTTGCAAAACAACACAGACCTAATATTCTACTTTTTGGAGCAACAATGAAAGGAAGAGAACTTGCTCCCCGCGTCGCTTCAGCATTGCTTGCAGGATTAACTGCTGATTGTACAGACTTAAAGATTGATGACTTTGAAGATAAAATTAATAATAAATTTTACAAAAATAAGTTAATGCAGATTAGACCTGCTTTTGGTGGAAATATCATAGCGACAATTGTTAATACATGGCAGGACCCTCAGATGGTAACAGTCCGACCGGGAGTAATGAAGTTATGTGAACCTGATACAGGAAGAAAAGGCCAGATAGAAAAAATAAAAGTAAGTATTCCCGATCATCTCAAAGTTTTAAAGGTCATCGACAGAATTCAACGCGAAAAAAGCGTCGACCTCCAGTCATCTCAAATTATAGTTGCAGGTGGATATGGCGTCGGAAGTAAAGAAAATTTCAAACTAATTTATGATCTTGCAAAGACTATTGGAGCAGACGTTGGAGCATCTCGTGCGGCTGTTGATGCCGGCTGGATAGATCATGACCATCAAGTAGGACAAACCGGAGTAACTGTTCGCCCGAAACTCTATATTGCCTGCGGAATTAGTGGTTCTATTCAACATAGAGCCGGAATGTCTGAAAGTGGCATTATAGTGGCTATAAATAATGATCCTGATGCACCAATATTTTCTGTAGCTCATTACGGAATTGTTGGGGATTTAAATGATGTAATTCCAAAAATGATAAAAGCATATAAGACAAAATGCTGAGGAGAACTGTAAGATGAATAATTTTTTCACAGATAATAAAGACCTAATATTCGCACTTGAAAATGTAGATTTAAGAGAAAGCGTTACTATCAAAGAAAAAAACTTTTCTGAATCAAAAATTTATGATTATGCTCCGGAAAATTTTGAAGAAGCAATGGAAAATTACCGCCGTTCTCTCGAAGTAATAGGCGAAATTACAGCCGAAAGAATTGCTCCGAGAGCGAGAATCGTTGACGAGGAAGGCCCAACTTTTAAAGATAATAAAGTCACCTATCATCCTCTTACACAAAAAAATCTTGAAGACCTCAAAAATGCCGGTGTAATGGGAGTAATGTTACCATACAAATACGGGGGGCTTAACTTTCCCAATACAATTTATACAATGATGACAGAACTCGTATCAAGAGCAGATGCGAGTTTACAAAATCTCTTTGGTCTTCAAGATATATCCGAAACTATCTGCGAATTTGGCTCAGAAGAACAAAGACAAAAATACTTACCCGGTTTTGCGTCAGGGGAATACGATGGTTCAATGGACCTTACAGAACCAGATTCAGGTTCAGACTTGCAATCAGTAAGATTAAAGGCAACTCAAGATCCAAAAACAGGCCAATGGTATCTCGACGGAATGAAACGCTTCATAACAAATGGATGCGCAAAGGTTCACCTTGTACTTGCCCGCTCCGAAGAGGGAACAACCGATGGAAGAGGTTTATCTATGTTCATCTGCACAGCGTGTCCTCAATTAGTAGTTCGCCGTATAGAAAATAAGCTTGGTATTCACGGCGTAGCAACGTGTGAATTACAATATAATCATGTTCCAGCTGAACTTTGTGGAATGCGCAGACGTGGACTTACAAAGTACATTATGTCTCTGATGAATGGAGCGAGAGTCGCAATAGCCGGACAAGCCCTCGGCATAGCAGAAGCAGCTTACAGAGAAGCACGTAAATATGCAGCAGAAAGAGAACAATTCAAGAAAACTATTGATAAATTTCCGGCTATCTACGACATACTCACAAGAATGAAAATAAAAGTTATCGCCGCAAGAACTCTTCTATATGAAACAACAAAAATAGTTGATCTCAAAAATGCTTACACTAAACTCGTTGATCATTCTGAAAATAACGCAAGTCAGGAACAAATAGAAAAGCAGAAATACTACGCTAAGATGGCCGCTATTTTGACTCCTATGGCAAAAGCCTATTGCACAGAAATCGCCAATCAGGTTGCATACGATGGCATTCAAATCCACGGCGGAACAGGATATATGAAAGATTTTAATGCTGAACGCTATTACAGAGATGCAAGAATAACAAACATATATGAAGGCACAACCCAACTTCAGGTAGTCGCCGCTATCGGAGGTGTAATGCAGAGAGTCTTAGATAAATCAATAGAACAACTCTTAAAATTAAATTTTGAAGGTACTCTTGAAAGGATGGTTGTTGAGGTTAGAGACATGCTCAATAAACATAAAAAAGCTGTATCTTTTGTCCAGGAAAAAAAGGATAGCTCATACCACGAACTTATGGCGAGAAATCTCGTTGAAATGGAAACAATCATATATACTACCCTTCTCATGATGAGAGATGCCTTAAAAGATCAAACTCGCGAAATATTAGCGGAAAAATTTCTTCTCGATTACTTACCGGAATTCAACGCAAAGTATGAAAAAGTTATTAGTGGCGATTACACAACTATTGACAGACATAGAGAAATTATCGATTATTAATATAAGGAGAAATAAACATGATTACCCCTGAATTACTCCATAAAGCAAAAGAAAAAATTCAGAAACCAAAAGAATTAATACATATTTCGTCTCTAAGGGCAAAACAGCTTGCAAGAGGTGCAAGACCAATGGTAAAATTTGATAGTGACAATTTCCTTGACATAGCCCTCTTTGAGATTGCCGAAGGAAAAATAGAAATTGACAGAAGTAAAAGTTCTAAGGAATGAAAGATTCCGAAATATTAAATATAGTTGAAGAAGTTTTTGACATAGAGATTGATGCCCTCCTCCATGTAAAAAAAAATATCGGGGATTCTTTTGTAACATTAGTAAAGAAAACTCTCGAAATCACTGAAAATGGCGGGAAAATTGTTGTCTGTGGAATTGGAAAAAGTGGACATATTGGAAAAAAAATAGCCGCTACACTCGCAAGTACTGGTTCCCCTTCTGTCTTCCTTCACCCTGTTGAAGCGATGCACGGCGATCTGGGAGTTGTTCAGAAAGGAGATATCTTGCTTTCCCTCAGCTACAGCGGAGAATCTGATGAACTCCTTCAAATGATACCAGCTGTAAAACGCTTTGATATCCCAGTAGCCTGTCTTACAGGTTCTGATTCCTCACGCCTTGCAAAATTCAGCGATATTATCGTAAAAATTTCCGTTCCCCGCGAAGCATGCCCATTTAATCTTGCTCCAACAGCCACAACAACGGCTATGCTTGCAGCCGGAGATGCTCTCGCAATGACCTTGCTTAAACTAAAAAAATTTACAAAAGAAGATTATGGTCGACTGCACCCTTCTGGCGCAATTGGCAGAGCAATAAGTATGAAAGTTTCTGATATAATGCGAACTGGCAATAAAATAGCAATTTTGCCCCCTAATGCAACAGTAAGAGAAACTATTCTAAAAATGACTTCCGCCCGCACGGGTTCCGCCATTATCGTTACAGAAGATGGAAAGCTTATGGGAATATTTACCGATGGAGATTTCAGGAGAAATGCAGAAAAAGATATGTCCATCCTCGACAAACAGGTTCAAAATTATATGACAAAAACTCCAAGTTTTGTTTTCGCTGACGATATGGCAATCAAGATACTGAAAATTGTAGAATCAAAGCATATTGACGATATTGTTGTTGTTGACTCCGAAGGAAAGGTTGTGGGGCTTGTTGATATTCAGGACCTCCCATCTTTTAAGTTGATATAAAAAAATTATTTGAATTTTATATATACAAAGCTATTTTGTTTTTTACTCATAATTAAAGAGTCAAAAATGCTATACTCAAGCAAAATAAGATTAAAAACCTTTCCTGGTAAATTTATCCTGGCAATACTGATAATTTTTGTAAAATTAAATATATCTATAGCAGATGATTCAGCTGCAAGATTGAAATTCGATGAGGGCTTAACCGAGCAAAAAAAATCCAATTACTCTGCCGCCGGTGAAAAATTTATGGATGCTGCATTTCTTGCAGATGATAGAGTCCTCAAAATTAATGCCTTAAAAAACGCTGCAGAATGCTTTAAAAAAGCAAAATCTCTTTATAAGGAGTTCACTGCAATTGAGAAATTGCTCAAAAACTATCCTTCAGAAGTAGATTTTAACGCTCTGGTTGAAAGAGAATTTGAAATAGGAAACCTTTTCTACGCAGGAAAACGTGAACCAGCCATTTCATGGATGCCATGGATAAAAAACGAAGATAAATCCCTTGAAATCTATGAGGCCGTAAAGAAAAACGCGCCTTTTGCGAAATTCGCAAGTAAATTAAAATTCCGTATCGGTATCCTATACCTTGAACAAAACAAAATAGATGAAGCAATAGAAGCATTCGAAGAAATTAATGAATATCATAAAGGCGCCGAAGAAGAAAAATTTGCCATGTTCGAACTTGCTAATATATATCTGAAAAAAGCATCACGGGGAGATAGCGATGGCAGCTGGGGGAAAAAAGCCAGAACAACATTAAGAAACATCATAAAAAAATATCCCGACGATAAAGATATTCTGTGGGCTAAACAGGAACTTAAAACAGCTGATACTCTAAATGCAGAAAAAGCGTTTGCTATTGCAGATTTTTACAGAAAACGTGGGAACACCGATGCCGCAGCAAGATATATGAATGATATTATCACAGAATACCCAAAGACTGAAATCGCCGAAAAAGCACTTATAAAACTCAATGAAATGGGAAAAAAATACTTTGAACCACCTATAAAACCAGAACAATTTGATTATGCTGAAAAAAAATACAAAAACCTACCAATGCCCCAGGAAAAAGAAAAATATATTGAGGTCCCATCAGACTCACAAGGAAAATGGCTCTTACCTATCGAAGACCTCGAATTGGATAAAATAAGGAAGGATACTGATGAAAAAACTCTTCAAAATTAAAAATATATTCCTGATTTTTATTGCCATTGCCTTAAATTCATGCGGATACTATGTCGGTTCAATTATGCACCCACAGGTTAAAAGCATAGCAATAGCACCAGTAAAAAATGATACTACAGAACCAGATGTGTCAGCATGGCTACGACAATCATTAGCTGAACAGTTCGAATTAGATGGTTCCCTCAAAGTAAAGTCAATTCAGGAAGCTGATTGTATCTTATACGCCAGAATTGTAAACGTAAAAACAGAAGGGACAAGCTTTTCTTCTTTTGATGGAAATCAAACCTTTCAGCCTGCAGAATTTGGCGTTTCTGTAAAAATTGAATATACGGTAATAATACCATCAAGAACAACACCTCTAATCGAATTAAGAGAAGTTGTTGGAGAAACAAAATATCAAGTCGCTGCAGATCATTTTATATCACGCAGACGGGGTGTACAACAGGCATGCCGTGAAGCTGCAAGAAAGGCTGTAATATATGTAACGGAAGCATGGTAATTTCGCGTCTTCCATATATTTCAAAATTTTGTCTCGAAAATATTTAAGAACTAATTAAAATTATGCTAAGAAAAGAATTTTTTATTATTTTGTTTGAAAACTTATGTAAATATTTGTATTTTTATGAAAACTCTTGAAAAGAAAATAGGGAGAAAATTATAAATGAAAATTCTCGTTGTAAATGCTGGAAGTTCTTCGTTGAAATTTACATTTTTCACAATGAAAGAAGAAAAAGTCCTCGCAAAAGGTATTGTAGAAAGAATCGGACTCACAGAGCCTGTCATGAAATATTGTCGCCACGATAATCTGGCTATTGAAAAAAAAGTAAATGTCGCTAATTGCGTGGAAGCTTTAAAAATTGTATGCGAAAAATTAACTGATCCAGAACTCGGTGTAATAAAAAGCCCAAGTGAGGTCGAAGCAATTGGGCATCGAGTTGTTCATGGCGGCGAACAAATGACAAAGCCAATTTTAATTGACGAGAGAGTTAAAAACATAATAAAAGATTGTTTTTCTCTGGCTCCTCTTCACAATCCACCAAATTATGCAGGGATAGAAGCGTGTGAAAAAATTTTTAAAGGAGTTCACAATGTAGCTGTTTTTGATACTGCTTTTCACCAATCAATGTCTCCAGAATCGTATCTCTACGCAATTCCTTACGAACTTTATACAAAGTATGGCATACGAAGATATGGTTTCCACGGGACATCGCATAGTTATGTCGCCAGAACGACAGCAAAATTCCTCGATGTTCCTTTTAATAAACTAAAATTAATAACCTTTCACCTGGGAAATGGATGTAGCGTAACGGCCATAAACAACGGAACTGTAGTTGATACTTCAATGGGAATGACTCCGCTTGAAGGTCTCGTCATGGGAACACGATGCGGAGATATTGACCCGGCAATTGTAATACGCCTTGTTGAACTTGGAATGACAGCAAAAGAAATAGATACTCTCTTAAATAAAAAGAGTGGACTCCTCGGAGTCAGTGGAATAGGATCAAGCGATATGCGCGATATAATTTCAGCCTCAGATGAAGGAGATAAACAAGCTCTTCGCGCATTGAGAATGTTTATTGGCAGGATTGTAAAATATGCGGGAGCATACTTTGCCGAATTAAATGGAGCCGATGCAATAGTATTTACAGGCGGTATAGGTGAGCACTCCTCTTACGTTAGAAAACTTATACTCGAAAAACTCTCTTGCCTTGGTATTTATATTGATGAAAATGCAAATGAAAAATACAAAGGCACTCCTGGAATAATTTCAACGGCAGAAAGTAAATGCAAAGCAGTTGTTATGCCCACTAATGAGGAACTTATGATCGCTCGCGAAACTCTCTCCGTTATGCTTCATGAAATCCACAATCCCATTACAGAGAAAGAACAAAAAAATCAATAAAACATCTTTAAATTGAAGAACCTGTGAGACAAAATTTGCGAATTTCGCAAACTTTACATAATGGAGTTCTCTTGCATACTTCACGTCCATGAGATATTAAAAGCAATGAAAAATCACTCCAATATTCTGGCGCTAAGTTATTATTGACAAATTTTTCAATTTTTTCAGGAGAATCATTTTTATTTACATACCCCAATCTCTTCATAATCCTCTGAACATGCGTATCAACGGGAAAAGCAGGAATCCCAAAAACATGCCCGAGAATTACATTGGCTGTTTTCCTCCCAATTCCAGGCAATTTTGTAAGTTCTTCCATATTATCAGGGACATTTCCTGAATATTTTTCCACAAGTATTTTTGCTGTATCAATGAGGTTTTTAGCCTTTGCACGAAAAAGTCCTAATGGTTTTATCAACTCTGAGAATTCTGCGAAATTCGCACGTGCAATTGCTTCAGCATTAGGATATTTTGCAAAAATCATAGGCGCTATTGCATTTACTTTCTTATCAGTACATTGAGCCGATAACACAGCCATTACAAGTAACTGAAATGGATTTATAAAATTTAAGAAGCATTTAGGTTTTCCATACTTCTCAATTAAAATTCTAAAAATATAAAGCAAATCCTCTTTGTTTCTTTTAGAGTTTATACTCTTTTTCATAATTACAACAGTAATTTAAAATCCTTTCAATGAAACTTTTTTCTAATTTATTAATTTAACCTCTTATTTTTCCATAACAAATTTTATCTAATTACTTACATAAATTCTTTAAAACTCTAAATTTAAAACTTGTAATTTTTCCTTTAAACGCAAATTTAATGTGTTTAATCAAAAAATAATGAAAAAACATAAAATAAAAAATAGTAAATACTATGAAAGAAAAAGAAATTGAAATGCTAAAAGTACGTGCAGAGCTATTCTGGAAGAGAATTCGAAAAATGATTTTAACCGATTCCACGCCGTTTAATGCGAAAATCGCAAAAACTCCTGAAATGCTAAAATTCCAAGAAGCAAAAAAATTAAAATTCAAAGAAATAAAGGAAGGAGATTCATGGGGTAAAGCGTGGGATTGTGCCTGGTTCGAGCTAAACGCTGTAGTTCCAAAAAACTGGGCTGGAAAAGAAGTAGTAGCTCAAATCGAACTCACAGGAGAAGGGCTAATATTTAATTCAGCAGGAGAACCCATACAAAGCATAACAAATGGCTCTGTATTTGAAGTTGACTACAGCAAAGACCTCTGTTACCTCTTAAAAAAATGCAAAGGAGAAGAAAAAATTCAATTGTGGGTAGAAGCAGTTGGAAACCACCTTTTTGGAGTAAATCGTCATCCCGATGCCGCTCAAGATGATCCTGATAGACATGGAACATTCAATGCGGTAGCAAATAAGATGAGACTTTGCGTTTTTAACAGGGAAATCTATGATCTCTGGCTCGACCTTGAAATAGCCATTGGACTAATCAAGACAAAAGATATCCATAAAGTTCAACAACTTCGCATACTTGAAGCCGTAAACAATGCAATAGATGTATTTGCAGAGAATCCATGCAATGCAGGAAAAACACGCGATATTATCAAAAAGGAACTCTCGAGAAAAGCAACAGATTTAGACCTTACTACATATGCTGTCGGCCATGCTCATATAGATACAGGATGGTTATGGAGAGTAAAAGAAGGTATCCGTAAATGTGGCAGAACATTTGCAAGTCAGATTACATTGCTCGAAAAGTATAACGACTACGTTTTTGGGGCCTCACAGGCACAACATTATGAATTTACAAAACTTCATTATCCTGAAATTTACGAAAAAATTAAAGATTATGTCAAAAAAGGTCGCTGGGAAATTCAAGGCGCAATGTGGGTGGAAGCAGATTGCAATATAACAAGTGGTGAATCTCTTATTCGTCAGGTCCTTCACGGAAAAAACTTTTTTATGGATGAATTTGGGGTAGATGTAAAAAACCTCTGGCTGCCTGACGTATTTGGTTATTCTGCCGCATTACCCCAAATCTTGAAAAAAAGCGGAGTTGATTTCTTTGTAACTCAAAAATTATGCTGGAGTCAATTTAATCAATTTCCACATACGACTTTTATATGGAAAGGCATTGACGGTTCTGAGGTTATTTCCCATTTCCCTCCTGAAAATACATATAATGCAAACCTTAGACCAGAATCATTAATCTTTGCAAGAAATAATTTCAAAGAATCTTCGTATATAGATGAATTCCTTACTCTCTTTGGAATAGGAGATGGCGGTGGTGGTCCAAAAGAGGAATACATTGAAAGAGGAATTAGATTATCCAACCTTTATGGTGTTCCTAAAGTAAAATTTGGAAGAGCTCAAGATTTCCTTGAGAAATTACGAAAATATAAAGATAAACTCCCAAAATGGGTAGGAGAACTTTATCTTGAAGTGCATAGAGGCACTTACACGACTCAGGCAAGAGTAAAAAAAGGAAACAGAAAGCTTGAGCAAAAATTAAAAATGACAGAATTTATCTGTTCCTGCGCTCCAATTGAAAAATACCCAATAAAAGAACTTGATAGAATATGGAAAACCCTACTCGTTAACCAATTCCATGATATACTGCCAGGGTCAAGTATACATGGTGTCTATCAAGATACATGGCAACAACATGAAGAATGTCTCAAAAAATGCGATCAACTTATAGAAAAAGCCGCTAATCAAATCTTAAAGAAAGATAGCAACTCTATTACATTCGTAAATTGTCTCTCTAATGAATTTAAGGGTGTAGTAGAATTACCAGAAGATTTCAAAAACTGCCTCCAAACAGAAGATGGACAAAAAATTAATGTACAACTTGAAAATGATAGAGCAGTTGCTAAAATCGCAATTCCTCCACATAGCTACTTGACATTGAAAAAATCTGGAAATGCGGAAATCGCAGAAATTCAGAAAGGAAAATCTCTCCAGCTTGAAAATTCCCTCATTAAATGTCAGTTCAATAATGATGGCACAATAAAAAGTCTCTATGATAAAGAATACAAAAAAGAACTCATTCATGAGGGCAAAAAAGCTAATCTCTTTACACTTTACACTGATATTCCAAACAACTGGGATGCCTGGGATATTGATTTCCATTATGAAAAATCCATTGTAGCACACGCTGAACTATTAAATTCTGAATCTCTCCCTTCAGGAAATGTCAGACAAGGCATAAAGTTAAACTTTAAAATAGGCTCTTCCACAATTGAACAGGAAGTCTGGTTGACTTCTGACAGTAAAAGACTCGACTTTAAAACTAAAATAGATTGGAAAGAGAAGCATAAAATGCTCAGGGTTTCATTTCCAACAAACATAGAAAGTGATTACGCAACTTTTGAAATTCAATATGGATACATGAGACGCCCAACTCATAGAAATACCAGTTGGGATTTTGCTAAATTCGAAAGCGTTGCACATAGATATGTAGATATATCCGATCAAAATTATGGAATTGCTTTATTGAATGATTGCAAGTATGGGCACAAAGTTCTGGATAATGTGATAGACCTTAATCTATTGAGATCTCCAACAGAGCCGGATCCTGACGCAGATATGGGAATACATGAATTTACATATTCTCTCCTGCCACACAAGGGTTCTTTTGTGGAATCCGATGTTATATCAGAAGCGGCTTCTCTGAATATGCCACCTGTAATATTCGATGGTTTTTCAGCAGAAAATATAAAAGTGCCTGTTTCTATTTATTCTGAAGGAAATTCTGTTTCTATGGAAGTGTTAAAACGGGCAGAAAAAGAGGATAGCCTCGTAATAAGACTTGTTGAATTAAAAGGCTGTGAATCAGTTGCAGAACTCGAATTCTCCAATAAAAATGCGAAATTAATTGAATGTGATATAATGGAATGGAATGATTTTGGGAAAAAAATTAACTGTTCCGAAAAAGTAAAAATACAGATGAAACCATTTGAAATAAAAACATTTAAGTTAAAAAATTAATTTTTATAAATTACCTTGAAGTTATCTTGTCTATGCAGCAATCTGTATTTTGCGATTAGCGAGTGTGAGGAGGGAGGAAACGCAGAGAAAAAGCGCCGATGCAGTGACTATTCCGCCCCTCCTTATCTGCAAGAGGATTAACGATTGAAAATTTTTCTCAGAATATACGCAGTAAGTGGCAAGATAGTAAAAAAACAGTATTTTAGTCCTATCTCCAGAGTTTCTCTTCTTGCTACAGGTTTATTACTATTTGCAAAGCCACCCAATTGAATATTAACAATTGGATTGCGAATTTCGCAAAATTCAGCACCGCTTTTTGCGAGGCGATAAAAGAAATCATAATCAGCAGAAACCTTATATTTCTCATCATAAAGCCCATATTTCTCATAAGTTTTCTTTGATACAAATGATGCTGGATGGATTACAGGCATTAGAATTGGAAAAAGAATAAAGTTTTTTGGGCTGCGAAGGGTAGTTTTTCCATAATCTGAATGAAAATACGCTGATGCCAGGACAACATCACAATCAGGATATTTTGCGAATTTCGCAAGCACAAGTTCAGCTGCATCAGATTCAAGCCAATCATCACTATGTAAAATGAAAATTATTTCTCCGTTGGCGATTTTTATGCCCTGATTAATTGCCCCATATATTCCTGATTTTTTCTCCTGTTTTTCAAATATAAACTTTATACCCTTTGAGCTAAAATCATACGAATGAATTATATCATGAGTTCTATCTTCAGAACCACCATCTATGAAAATATACTCCAATGGAGCAATCCTCTGTTTCATTACTGAATCTATTGTTCTTTTTATAGTTTGCGCTGAATTGAGTGTAATAGTTATTACAGAATAGCTTTTTGGATTCATAA
>CAYRRM010000031.1:0-32818 GCA_964426675.1 uncultured Lentisphaera sp. | reverse complement strand
TTCCTTCAGCGAAATGATGAAGATTTTCCTTAGAAAATTTTATTATAGTCTTTACTGGAAGACATAAAACTACAATATCAGAATTCAATAAGACATCCTTCACATCCACATAAACTTCATCGCATGAATTTATTTTCATTGCGTAGTCGAGGGACTCCTTTCTCCTTGCCCAACCAATTCGCTTATATTTCCCATGTAACGAGAGGCCAAGTGACGTCCCAAGCAAACCAAGTCCTATTATACCGATGTTTTGAATCCTATTTTCTTCCCTTTTTAAAACCATTCCTGTATCCTATTTTAAGAGAAAAATAAAACTATATCCATTTAAAAATATTGCAAATTAACTTTTTATTTCTTTACATTTCTTTGATTTAACTATTTTTTTGATGATTTTTTTCTAAAAATTAAGATATTTTCCAAAAAAATATTGACTTTTTCGTTACAATATATAAATTAATAAAAATAAATGTTTAATTTAAGGAGATGAATACAATGGCTGATGATCAAGATAAAAAAGTTGTTGTTCCGTCTACCGCTGATTCAACAATCAAACCCTCCGATGTTACAAGGATTGCTCCTGCCGCACAGCCTGCTGCAGAACCCAAAAAACTCAAGACAATAAAACTGAAACCTCTCAAAACTGTAGCCCCTGCCCCTCCAAGTACCCAAGAAGAAACAATATCAATGCAGAGAGAAGAGCTCTCTACGAAGCCAGAAACTCCATCAGCGGATGAAGATGCAACCGTAGGAATTAATAGAACTGCTTCTACAACCCCGCCACCTCCTCCAATAGAAGAAAAGACTTCTGAGTCATCCCCCGAAGAGGATGCTACGGTAAAAATTGAAAAAGTGTCAAAACAACAAACTCCAACCCCACCTTCTACGCCTGCTATACCAGGAGTAAAACAGACTATAAAACTTCGTCCATCCTCTTCCGTATCAGATGACGCTACAGCACCAGTTGCTTCACAAAAAGCGGTAAGCAAACAAACACTAAAACTTACACCAAATCAACCTCCATCAACAACAGCTAATGAATCTGAAGTTCAACCGCCTCAACCAGCACAATCTGAAGAAGGGACAGCAAAAAGGACAATTAAACTTGTTTCTAAAAAACCCTCTGCTCCGACTGTAAAACTCGATAGTCCAGCTTCCGCTCCGACTGTCCAGACTCCCCCAGAAGCCCAGGAAACTCCAGTAAGTTCAAAACGTACTCTCAAATTAAAAACTACTGGGGCACCACCACCTCCAGCACCTGCCTCCAGTGATATGGGAATGGCAACAGAACATGGTGCACCTCCCGTAGCAGAACCACCTCAAATGACAAATGCCCAATATCAACAAATGCAAGGACAAAGACTGGAAGATGACGGAACTTCTGCCGTTACCGCTATTGCTGCTTCCATTTCGCTAATAGCTCTTGCGTATTTTGCATATCAACTTTTTTCACAATATAAAGCTCTGTTTATGTAAAAAAATACACTCATATTTATGAAAAAAGCCCGAATTTCGGGCTTTTTTTTTGTAAATCCGGAATTACCTCCTCAATTACCTCTATTATATTTATTTTTGCAGTTCAACTTGAACTACATTTTGTATTTTTGCAGTGTGGTGTAAAAAATAAACAAGGAAAGATCTCATCATGTTGAGACAAACTACCCAAGGCCTTTCTTAACAAGTATATACAATCACAATTCCCAGATCATTAATAGTCTTTCAAAAAAGAAAAAATGTTGAGAATTCATAATATTTTTGTATTCATACAGTTATAATTTTTTTCTGGTTGGATCATAAAAATGCAGGCTAATTAGCTTGTTTATTTCACGAAGTAAGTGTGCTATAACAGCGAGGGTGCATTGAGATGAAGTTGTACTACTACGAGTTGAAGATAACGAAGCTTAAGCACAATGGCTTTGCTTTTCGGATAAAAAATGTGGAAAAGTGAAGTGCAACAAATTGTGAGGCGCTCTGGTGGTGATTATTTAACATACTTTATCAATTATCAGTTAAGAAAAAATGTTTCAAAAAATATTATGTTAGATAGAGGTTATTGGTTTCCTTGCTGCGGAAGTCTCATCTACTCTTGATACAGGTGTTGTCAAAGGACATTCCTTTATCTTATCTGGATTTTCGTTAATAGTCTTCCATATATCTATCATAGCGTTTATGAATTTATCTAAAGTTTCCTTATCCTCTGTTTCTGTAGGCTCAATCATTATTGCTTCTTTGACAATCAATGGGAAACAAATTGTTGGAGGATGATATCCTTTATCAATTAAAGCTTTTGCTATATCCACTGCATGAATTCCTCTTTCAAGAAATTTTTCTGCAGAAAAGACACATTCGTGCATACATGTTTTATCATATGGCAGGTGATAAAATGCTTTCAATTTTTGCCTTATATAATTTGCGTTTAGAATGGAAAATGCAGAAATCCTTCTTAATCCTTCTTTTCCTATGCTAAGTAGATATGCATAAGCTCTTAATATAACCGCAAAGTTTCCGTAAAATGGAGCAATATAACCTATACTTTTCGGGTAATTATATTCCAAGGCATAAGTACCATCGTCTCTTTTTACAACTCTCGAAATAGGTAGATAAGGAACAAGTTTCTCCACAACACCAACAGGACCAGATCCTGGTCCTCCTGATCCATGAGGAGTTGAAAATGTTTTATGCAAATTTACATGCATTACATCTATGCCAAGTTCTGCAGGTTTTATTATTCCAACAAGTGCATTCAAATTAGCTCCATCTCCATATACAATACCTCCTGCGTCATGAACAAGTTGACAGGCCTCTTTTATTTTAGGATCAAATAAGCCAAGGGTATTCGGACAAGTTATCATTAATCCGGCAAGATTTTCATTCAGGTTTGTTTTTAATTCATTAATATCTATTCCACCATCATTAGAACTCTTTATTGTTTTGGTTATAAATCCAGCCATAGCTGCACTTGCTGGATTTGTTCCATGGGCAGAATCAGGTATTAACATAATTTTACGTTTTTTATCATTTTTATCAGCGTGATATGCGGCGATCATCATCACACCTGTTAATTCTCCATGAGCACCAGCCAGAGGTTGCATTGTAAATTGAGCAAAACCAAGTATTTCACTCAGTAAACGCTCTGTTTCATAGATTACAGCAAGTGCCCCCTGAGTTAAAGCGCCCCCGTGTCTTAATTGTGGCAGAAGAGGATGAAGTTCTGAAAATTCCGGCATTGCGGCGACAACTTCATTCATTTTAGGATTATATTTCATAGTGCATGAACCCAATGGATAGAAAGTACTGTCAACGCCAATATTTTTTCTGCTCAAGAGAGTAAAATGCCGAATTACCTGAAGTTCCGAACATTCCGGAAGTTCTGGCTTTTTTTTTCTTAACAATTTTTCTTGAATATTCAATACACTCGGAATATCGTGTGCAGGTATTGTAACCCCCTTTCTTCCTGATTTACCAATATTAAATATCATGTCCATATACAAGCCTCCAGAGCTGCAACATAAGATTTTAACTGCTCTCTTTTGCGCTTTTCTGTTACAGCAATCAAAAGTTCATCCTTTCTTTGAGGGTAATATCTACCAAGCGGGAAGCCAGCTGCATAACCTTTGTCTATCATTTTGGATACGACCTCCGAAGCATCACATGGAAGTTTTAAAGTAAATTCATTAAAAAAGTTATCCTTGTTCGTTATAGAAACACCTTCTATTTCAGAAAGAAGATTAGATAGGAAAACAGCTTTTGAATGACATAATTCTGCTGTTTTTACAAAACCTTCTTTGCCTAAAACACTTAAATAGGCAATAGCTGCAATTGCACATAACGTCTCATTGGAACATATATTTGACATTGCATTTTCACGTCTTATATGCTGTTCTCGTGTTTGGAGAGTAAGAGTAAAACAATCCCGCCCCTTTGAATCCTTTGTAAGCCCTACAATTCTTCCAGGCATTTTACGCATGTATTTTTCTTTTACTGCCATAAAACCCAGATAAGGGCCGCCAAAGGATAAAGGCAAACCAAGACTTTGTCCTTCTCCTGTAACAATATCGAATCCCATTTCACCTGGTGTTTTAAGCAATGCAAGACATATTGGATAAACAGAACATATAGGAATAGCTCCTTTCCTCTTTGCAGCCTCACAGAGTTCAGAGAAATCCTCTATTGTTCCGAAAAAATTCGGATATTGTACAATTACAGATGCTGTATTCTCTGAAATATTTTCGATTATTTTATTTATATCTGATTTCGTATCTTCAGTTTCATTAATTTCAATTATTGAGAGTTCAAGATTTGAACTATAACAACGAATCATTTCGCGAAAAATAGGAGATACCGTTTTTGATATAATTACTTCCTTTCTTGAACTTATTCTTACGGACATAGTCATAGCTTCAAATAGAGCAGTACCCCCATCATAAAGTGATGCATTTGAAACATCCATTCCAGTAATTCGACATATTGCGGATTGATACTCAAAGAGCGCCTGCAATGTTCCCTGTGAAGCTTCAGGCTGATATGGCGTATATGCAGTGTAAAATTCAGATCTGGAAATAACAGAATTCACCACAGCAGGAATTATATGATCATAATACCCTCCTCCTAAGAAATATGTTAAGTTATTGGAATTTAGAGAACCGAGCCTTTTTAGATGTTCAAGAACCTCAAATTCCGATTTGGAAGGTGGGATGTTCAGATTAATATTGGCCTGTGGCACTCCAGTTTGTTTTATTAAATCATCTAAGTCAGATGCCCCACAAGCAACAAGCATTTCCTCTATCTCTTCTTTATTATGAGGGATATATGGCATATAATTACTTCTTATCTTTTGAAGCTAACAATTTATCGTATTCTTGTTTAGACATTAATTTATCAATTTCTTCCAGATCAATATTATTTATTTTAAAGATCCATCCTTCATCTTCAGGAGAACGATTTATTAGGCCAGGATCATCTTCGAGTTTTTTATTTACAGCAATTACCGTTCCACTTGCCGGAGCATAAATATCAGAGGCTGCTTTTACCGATTCAATCACCCCAACCTTATCCCCAACAATCATATCTGTCGTTTTTGGGGGAGGTTCAACAAATGTAATATCCCCCAGTTCTTCAGCCGCATGACTGGTAATACCGACTTTGGCTTCATCTCCATTAACCTCAATCCATTCGTGTGTTTTTGTATATTTCTTCATTTTTTCTCCTTGTTATTTTATTTTTGCTGTTGCATTCTTATAAAACGGAATTTCTGAAAAGCAACCTCTAAAATCAATTTTTTTTAAAAAAATTTCAAATTTTTCCCCCTTTTTAATGGGAAAATCCGCCGAAATATATGCCAGAGCAATGGCTTTTCCAAGTGATGGAGAATAAGAACCTGAAGTTATATAACCTATTTTTTTATTATCATAGAAAAGCTCTGCTCCCTCCCTTGCTGCTCTTTTTCCTTCAAGCTCTATTCCAATAAGTTTCTTCTGTGGCTTTAAATTTTGCAATGCCTCCTTACCAATAAATTTTCTATTTGATTTTAAGTCTATTAACCTTCCAAAACCTGCTTCTATTGGAGTAGTATCTGTATTAAGTTCATGTCCATAAAGTGGATAAGCCATTTCTAAACGCAATGTATCCCTTGCGCCCAATCCGGCTGGCATCACTCTCTTATCAGAAGTAATTGTATTCCAAAGGTGTTCTGCATAAGAATTATTGGCATAAATTTCATACCCCAGTTCCCCAGTATAGCCTGTCCTACTAAGAAGAATATCCATACCTGCCAGTTTTACTTCTATAAACCTATAATAAGCGGGAAGGTCAGCAAAACTAAATCCAAGTTTAATAAGGACATCTCTCGATTCGGGGCCCTGTAAATCCAATTTCGCCGTAAAATCGGATTCATCAGTAAAATCAAGATCCCCATTTAAATTTTTCATTATCCACTCAAAGTCTCTATCTTTTGTCCCTGCATTTACAACTATGAAAAATTCATCAAAACTTATTTTATATATAATTATGTCATCAAGAACTCCTCCCTTTTCGTTTAAGAGAAAATTATATCTGCAGGAACCAACAGTTTGATCTTTCACGCTCCTTGCAACAATGTAATCAAGAGCTCGCTCTGCATCAGGTCCTTTTAATCTAAATTCACCCATATGACATATATCAAAAAGAGTTACATGCTGGCGGGTATAAAGATGCTCTGCAATTATCCCCGCTGAATAATTAACAGGCATTTCCCAACCTGAGAATGAAACAAATTTAGCTCCAAGTTCAGCATGTTTACCATACAGTACTGTTCTTTTCAAATTAGACATCTTTTAATTCCTTTTTTCGATGAAAATAAATATTTAACTTTTTATTTTTCAAATTTTTTTTTATTTTTTTATTTGTCATTTTAATTCAAAGCACTAAATTAATAATAATTACTAAATAGTTTTTTTTCTTAAATATGCAAAATAAAACCAAAAAACAAAATTCCATACAAAAATTCAGAAAACTATGTCGTGATTCCGGGCTCAAATTTACCCAACAACGATTTGAAATTTTTAATGAGCTTATTATTTCTACTGTTCATCCTGATGCAATGATAATTTTTAAAAATATAAGAAAAAAAATACCTTCTATTTCTTTTGATACCGTATACCGGACATTGAGAACTTTTGAAGAAAAAGGTATTATCAAACTAATAGGAGTGTGGGGCGATAAGCAGAGATTTGACGGCAATAATGAAAAACATCATCATTTTATATGTTTAGCATGCGGGAAAATATTAGATATAAATGATAATGAAATAGATAATCTCGTAATTCCACGTGAAGTATATAAAGTGGGTTATCCAAAATACATACACGTAGAAATAAGAGGAATATGTAGTGATTGCAATTGTAAATCAAAATAAAATTATATATAAATTATTTAAAAATAAAAAAAAGGAGAAAAAAAATGTCAACAAATGAAAATCTAAAAGCTGCCTTTGCAGGAGAAAGCCAAGCAAATAGAAAGTATCTTGCGTTTGCAAAAAAAGCTGAACAAGAAGGTTTTAAACAAGTGGCAAAACTTTTTAGAGCTGCCGCTGAAGCTGAAACTATACATGCTCACGCTCATTTGAGAGTAATGAATGGGGTCAAAAACACAGTAGAAAATCTTCAGGAAGCAATAAATGGTGAAGGCTATGAATTTAAAGAAATGTATCCAAAGTTCATCGAAGAAGCTCAAAAAGAAGGAAATAAACAAGCTGAAATAAGTTTCAAAAATGCAAATGAAGTAGAAAAAATTCATCATAAACTCTATTCTAAGGCTCTCGAAACAGTAAAAATGGGAAAAGACATCAAATCTACAAAAATCTGGGTATGTAAAATTTGCGGAAATACTGTAGAAGATTTACCTGATTTCTGTCCTATCTGTAATGCAAAAAAAGATAATTTTATAGAAATTACCTGAATAATCTGTTAATTTCATTAAAAATCTAAAAGCCATATATCTCTTTTTTAGAGGTATTATGGTTTTTTACAAAAATCACAATTTATGACATTTTATTTTTTTTGTGTTTTTCACTTTGAAGTCAAAGGCATAGTGCTATACAACTGTATCTCGTACGCCATTCCTGTAACACACTGACTTCGTGAAATATGCAGGATAAAGCTAATACTATTCTCTTAGGAATAGTGTATTCAATATAAATCTCCTATGAATCTTATCTCAAATTCTTTTTTTTACTGGTCACTCCTTCATTTTACATTTCACCGTCCGCTAATTCCTCCTTTTCCCTGCTTGCAACAACCTTTTTTTATAGTGATTTCATTGATGTTCGAATCGAGAATGGACCTATATCAGGGAAAAAAGTTTTTGTGAACAATCCTTTCTCTCACCCTCACCGCATGAATGAAAGAGAACTCATCGGAATCCTTTCCAGAATTTAACCTCCATTTTGCATCTGACAATTGCTGCTCATATCCTTGCGAAAAAAGGACTTGGGGTTGTACTACACCGACCACTTTTTCCGCTTCACTCCTCCACGCTTGCCAAACACAAAGTATGGGTTTATATTTAAAGAAAAATTATAACAAATATTTTGCATATTAGATTGTTTTTTCTATTAAAAAAAACAAAAAATACATTACTATGATAGTTTCTATTAAATATAAGAAAAGAGGTTTTCTTCTGTGAATTGGAGTATTTCTACAAATATAACTCATGGAAATGCCGCTGCTAAAGATATCAAAAAAGAGGGCAATAAACTTATTGTTTTATTTTCAGCAGATCCACATGGTGGAACAGAAACTTTATGGTGGTGTTTTAGAATTGAAAGAAAAAAAGAAGATGATATCCATATAATTAGACTCGTATGGAAACACTATTATAATTGTCTTGGATTGAACAGGGATAATGTAACAATGGTAAATCCTGTTGTTAGATATGATGACGGTCAATGGAAAAGACTTCCCAGTCCCTGTATTCAACAAAATCCAGGAGGTTCCAATTACGCTTATTGGGAAATAACTAAGCCTGAAAAATATATTGATGTTGCTTTTTGTTTCCCTCATGGACCAAATGAGTTAAAAGATTTCATATATAAAAGTAAGTGGAATTCTGATTCAATTGGAGTTAGCCAAAAAGGCAGAGAAGTAATACGTGTCTCTAACAACTACGGTTCTGATAATAATAAAATTCCGGGAATATATTGCATTGCTCATCAGCATGCTTCAGAAATGTCTGGCGCATGGGTTTTACAAGGATTCCTTACTGAAATTGCAAGAAAAGGCAATAATGCGCCACTTGTATGGTCCATCCCTATATTAAATATTGATGGAACTATTGAGGGAGACTATGGTAAAGACCCTTTCCCATGGGATATTAACCGCGCATGGGGGCACCTTCCGATGCGAATTGAGGTGAAAGCTTGTATGAATGATATATCTCTCTGGCAATCACTTTGTAAGCCTTTGATATGTCTGGATTTTCATTCTCCTGGAGCATGTGAGGATGATGGTGTTTATGCTTTCATCCCAACCGTTGATGAAAGAAAAAAACAATTAATCAATCTTTTCGCAGACAAGATAGCTTATTTTCTTGGTAAATATTCCGCCAACAATTTCAAGAGAATAGCTTCATATCCAAGTAGGTTTAAGACAGATCTGCATATGAATTTTACAAAATTCTGCTGTCAACATAATTTATTAGCATTAAGCTTCGAAATTCCATATAGTCGCATAGGAGAGAAGATTCTATATATTGAAGATTATCTCGAAATAGGCGCAAAAATTGCAGACGCTATTTGTAATTTTAAAGGAGAACTATGAAAAGAATTCTGGAAAGAGCAAAATTTGTTAAAATTAATGGCGAATACGATATTTGTATAATTGGTGGAAGCTGCACTGGTGTTTTTGCTGCTATCCGAGCTTCAAGGCTCGGAGCAAAAGTTGTAATCATTGAAAAGATGAATTCTTTTGGAGGCGTAGCGACTCAAGGACTGGTAAACGTATGGCACAGTCTTTACGATACAGAATGGAAAAAGCAAATTATTGCAGGATTAAGTCTCGAAATAATAGAAAGACTCAAAAGACGCAATGCAGTGATTGAGAAAAGATCTAATAGTACTGCCTTTATACTAAATACGGAAGAATTAAAAATTGAATTGGATCAGATTATTTGCGAAAATCGCAGAATCACCCCAATGCTTCATACTCTTTATTGTGCTCCCTATCTCAAAGATGGAAGGCTTTTAGGTGTTTTTATAGAAAATAAAGATGGCAGACAACTCATAAAGGCTAAAATTTTCATAGATGCAAGTGGGGATGGAGATCTGGCTTATCACCTCAAAGTTCCCCAAATACATGATGGAGAGCTCCAACCCCCAACCACGTGTGCAAAAATACGTAATCTATGTCCAGATAAAATTGATCTTAAAGAAATGATCAAAAAACACCGAGAAGAATTTGGACTTGCAAAAGACTTTGGGTGGAACGGCGAAATCCCCGGAGCAGATGACATACGTATGTATGCAGAGACACACGTCTTCAAAATAGATGCCTCAAAAGCAAATCAACTCACTGAGGCAGAAATAGAAGGAAGGCGCCAGATAAGGGCTATTATGGATATTTTCAGAAAATATGCACCATCCAGAAAAATGCAATTACTAGCTCTTCCATCTCAAATCGGAATCAGAGAAACGAGACGTTTTAAAGGAGAATATCTCCTAAAAGGAAACGAACTCCTTAATGGAGAAAAATTTGATGATGCTATTGCAAATGGAAGTTATCGCATAGATGTTCATAATGCGTCAGATGGGGGTTTCATCTTTAGATACCTCGATGGTACAGAAGAGCAAATTTCATTTTCTGGGTACAAAAAAACTAGATGGAGACCAGAAACAGAATCAAACCCTACTTTTTATCAAATACCCTATCGAATAATGTTAAACAAAAAGGTTGATAATTTAATTTTTACCGGGAGAATGATCTCAGCTGACAAAAGTGCTTTTGGGGCAGTACGTGTAATGATAAATCTTAATCAACTTGGTGAAGCTGCTGGAACAGCAGCATATCTTGCTTTAAATTCAAATATTCCTCTACACCTTGTATCATCAACAAAACTCCGAAAAACATTATCAAAAGGAGGATCTATAATTCTTTGATAAGACAAAGTAGAAAAAATAAAATCACTAAAAACTATTACTGTATGTTAAATTTTACATAATCACCAATTGTAAAATATTTCATTTTAGCTACTCACATAATCCCTTCCAAAACACCTAATGCTGAATATTTCTTTGAGCTCTCATGAAATATTCAGTTTAAATTTTGAGCTTCAAAGCAAGAGATTACAACTATCACAATATAAAAATCTTATGAATTGCAGACAAGTTCGTTTTTTCTTCAACTTTTGGCTGTACCCCCCACATGTGAGGATTTGAGAACTGCGTTTTATATGCTTGCGAGGAAAGGATTTGGTGTAGCTAATATACACCGGAGTCCTTTTCCGCTTCGCCTCTCCATACTAACCAAATGCAAAATACAGGATAAATTATATTGTGTCTTCCGGACAGAAATCTTGAATTTCAAGATATTTCCTATATGTTTATTTTATAAATTCAAAAAATTCATGGATAAACGAGCTTATTGTATTTCCCCTTGACTTTATTGATTTATAATATATTTTAAAGATAGAAAAATTTTGAGCTACAAAGGGATGGGGCAGTGGAGAGAAGTTTAAAAAAACAATTTACACTAATTGAACTTCTTGTTGTAATAGCAATAATCATGATACTAAGTGGTTTTTTGTTACCTGCTTTAAATACTGCAAGAGAAAGAACGAGAAGAATAAGCTGTTCAAATAACCTAAAACAACTTGGGCTCGCTCTGAGAATGTACTCTTATGAAAACAAAAACTATTTTCCCCCTTTTCCCGGAAGAGTAGGTTTCGAGGTCTTAAGATCATCAGGATATCTTGAACATGTAAAACTACTTTGTTGTCCATCGACAAAAGATTCGGAAAATATAATTTTAAATGGAGATGTAAGAAACCAACATGTTTCATATAACTATGCAGGTGGATTACTGGAAACCTGCAGTATATCAAGCGGAATTTCAAGAGATATTAATGATAACCATAATAAATACGGCAATATTCTTTTTGTGGGGGGACAGGTCATTGGTTATACCGGTGTAAGATGGACAGAAAATTCAGGAAGTTCATATTTTTCTTACTGAATTTTAATCCTTTTAATCTTTTTGCTCTATGTCTTTTGAGCTATTTTTGCCCAAGTATCTTTTAAAGTTACAGTTCTATTGAAAATTAATTTTTCTTCTGTTGAATCTGGATCAAGGCAAAAATAACCATTCCTTTCAAATTGAATTCTGTCAAGTATTTTCAAGATTTTTACATTTGACTCAGCCATAATTGTTATGCTTTTGAGAGAATCAGAATTTAAATTTTTAATAAAATCTCCTCCCTCATCTGGATTTTCTTTTATAAATAATCTATCATAAAGTTTTGCAATACAAGGAATTGCATATTTTTGTGCTACCCAATGTATTGTCCCTTTTATTTTTTTCCCTTCGGGAGCATTACCGCCTTTTGTATCTGGATAATATTCGCAAAGAACTTCATTAATTTGCCCTGTTTGAGGATCTTTTAAGAAATCAATGCATTTTACTATATAGGCATAGCGGAGTCTTACTTCATTTCCCGGGAAGAGTCTGAAAAACTTTTTGGGAGGATTTTCAGAGAAATCCTCATATTCGATAAAAAGATTTTTTGAGAATAGAATTTTCCTTGTTGAACTATGAGGATCCTCCGGGTTATTAATAGCATTTAATTCTTCGATTTTATTATCTGGATAATTTACTATTGTAAGTTTGAGCGGATTAAATACAGCCATAAAACGAGGAGCAACTTTGTTAAGAATATCTCTCACACAATGCTCAAGCAGGGCAAAATCTGTGATTCCATCATACTTTGTGACCCCTATCATAGAGCAAAATTGCCTTATAGCTTCAGGGGGGTAACCTCGTCTTCTCATTCCTGAGATGGTAGGCATTCTTGGGTCATCCCATCCTGATACATGTTTATCCTTTACAAGAGTAAGTAACTTTCTTTTACTCATCACTGTCCAGCTTAAATTCAATCTCGCGAATTCGTATTGTCTTGACCTGTATATACCAAGCTCTTCGAGAAACCAATCATATAAAGGTCTATGTATTTCGAATTCAAGAGTGCATATAGAATGAGTTATTTCCTCAATAGAGTCGGAGATACAATGGGCATAATCATAAGTCGGATAAATACACCATTCATTTCCTGTCCTGTAATGATGATGCCTCATGATTCTATACATCACTGGGTCTCGCATTAGAATATTTGGCGATGCCATGTCGATTTTAGCTCTTAGTGTTTTAGAGCCATCCGGAAATTCTCCATTTCGCATTCTTTGGAAAAGGTCAAGATTTTCATTGATACTCCTATTTCTGAAGGGACTTTCTATACCGGGAGATGTTAATGTTCCTCTTGATTCAGATAGTTGTTCGGAGTTTAAATCACAAACATAGGCCTTTCCTTTTTTTATAAGGATTACAGCATATTCATAGAGTTTTTCAAAATAATCAGAAGCGTAATATTCTCTATCTTCCCAATCAAAACCGAGCCATTTTACGTCATTTTTAATTGATTCCACATATTCAATATCTTCTTTACTTGGATTTGTATCATCGAAACGGAGGTTACATGTTCCACCAAATTCCTTTGCGATACCGAAATTAAGACAAATAGATTTAGCATGTCCTATATGCAAATAGCCATTTGGCTCTGGTGGAAATCTTGTTCTAACAGTTTTACACTTACCCGTCTTTAAGTCACTTTCAATAATTTCCCTTATAAAATCTTTATTTTTTTCTGTTTCAGGCATTTTTCTATTTTTCTCCATATTTTAAATTGAATATTGCATTAACAAAAAGTTCCTGAGAAAAACTTTGTAAATCTTCTGCAGACTCTCCGAGTCCTATGAAAAGCACAGGCAGATTAAATTCTGAATGAACAGATACGACAGCTCCCCCCTTCCCTGTTCCATCAAGTTTTGTCAGAACAAGTCCTGTTACGCCTGCGAATTTCGCAAATTCGCGCGCTTGAGAGATAACATTAAGTCCTGTGGTTGCGTCTACTGTAAGTAGTGTTTCGTGTGGCGCATCTGGTATATTTTTTTTAATTACTCTTACGATTTTTGCGAGTTCATCCATTAAGCCTTTTTTTGTATGTTGTCGACCTGCGGTATCAATTATTAGGTAATCCATTTTTTTGGCGATGGCGGAAGATGTTGCATCAAAAGCTACTGAGGCTGGATCGGCACCGCTTTTTGATGATACTATTGCTGCGCCTGTTCTGTTTGCCCATATTTTGAGCTGTTCTACAGCTGCAGCCCTGAAAGTATCGCAGGCACAAAGCATTACTTTTTTTTTCTCAGCAATAAGTTGTGCTGCAAGTTTTCCGCAGGTAGTAGTTTTCCCGCTTCCATTTACTCCTACCATCATAATTACAGTAGGTGTTCCAGGGGCGGCTTTATGCATTTCTCGAACATTATTTTTAAAAAGTGCTTTTATTTCTTCTGCACAAACACTGAGAATATCTTCAGATGTTTTTATGAGCCCTCTTTCGTATCTATCTTTTATGTCAGCAACGATTTTTTTACTTATTTTAGTGCCAAAGTCCGCATTAATGAGTATGCTTTCGAGTTTTGCGTAATCATCTGCTCCCCAGAGATGAACATCTGTGAATAAAGATTCGACAGTTCTTGACAGAGCTGTTGATGTTTTTTGCAAACCTTTTTTAAAGACAGAAAATATTGCTTTCATTTATTTTTCTTTTTCTTTTTTTAATGGTTCTCTTGGTGGTCTATTAAGTGTATTTTTAACGCTGTTAAGAATACCATTTATAAATACAGGAGAGGTTTCGGAACCATACTTTTTTGAAAGTTCAAGTGCTTCATTTATGCTTACGACAGGCGGAATTTCATCGATAAAAAGCATTTCAGAAACAGCCAGACGCATGATATTACGATCAACGACAGCCATTCTTTCTAATCTCCAGTTTTTGGCAAAACTCTGAATTTTCTCATCAACCATTTTTTTATTTTGAATATATGTATTGATGAATTTATCGGATAGATTTTTTATTTTTTCGAATTTTTTGCCATGAGGTAAGTCAGGTTCAAAATTTCTTATATTCTCCCAGAAGATAAGGAGATCTTCTTCAAAATTTCCTTCTGAATAATCATATTGGAAAAAAAACTGTATTGCAAGTTGTCTGGCCTTTCTCCTGTAATCAAATTTAGTCATTTGCGCAATTATTTAGACTTTTTTGGAATTACTTTCATTAATGAAGCCATTTCAATCGCTGTTTCAGCTGCTGCAGCGCCTTTATTTCCAGCTTTTGTTCCGCTTCGTTCTATAGCTTGTTCTATGTCATTTGCAGCAATTACTCCATTTATAACTGGCAAAGAAAATTGCAGAGATATATTTGCGAGGCATTTTGCAACTTCGTTATTTATAAGAGATGCATGAGGAGTCGCCCCTTGAATTACAACTCCCAGAGCTATTATAGCATCATAAAGGCCAGTTTTTGCGAATTCAGATGCTATAAGAGGAATTTCATTTGACCCCGGAACCCAGGCTACATTTATATCATCTATTCTTGTTCCGTGCCTTACCAGTGAATCAACGGCTCCTTCTAATAGTTTAGAAACAAAAAAGCTATTAAATCTTGCACATATTATAGCAAATTTTAGCCCTTTTGCATCCATCATTCCTTCAAATACATTTTTCAGGTTTTTATTCATCTTTTCCTCCAATATTATTTTGTTATAACATATGTCCTAATTTTTTCTTCTTTGCCTCAAGATATTTTTTATTAAAGTCGTGAGTTTTTGAAATAATTGGAACTCGTCCACTGACTTTAAAGCCATAACCATTTATTCCAACTATTTTATGAGGATTATTTGTTATTAGTTTCACACTTTTTACTTTCTGATCTACGATAATCTGAGCACCTATTCCATATTCTCGCAAATCAGGCGGAAACCCCAATTTCAAGTTTGCCTCAACGGTATCACAACCCTGTTCCTGAAGTTTATATGCATGAATTTTATTTACAAGTCCTATTCCCCTGCCTTCTTGACGCATGTAAACTATAATTCCAAGTCCATTTTCAACAATCATTTGCATTGCGTTCTCAAGTTGTTCTCCACAATCACATCTAAGGGAATGAAAGACATCTCCCGTAAGACACTCACTATGAACTCTCACCAGTACATCTTCTTTGTCAGTTGGATCTCCATACACCAATGCGATATGCTCTTTATCATCTATGAGAGATTTATATAGGTGCATTTTGAATATTCCATAACGAGTTGGCATATTAACAGTTTCAATACGTTTAATCAATATTTCATTTTTGCGTCTGAATGCAATTATATCTGCAATAGAGCACCATTTAAGCTTATGTTTTTTTCGGAATTTATTCAGATCTAAAAGTCTGGCCATTGTTCCGTCATTATTCATTATTTCACAAATCACACCTGCAGGATACAATCCTGCGAGTTTCGCAAGGTCAACTGCCGCTTCAGTATGCCCTGCGCGTTGCAGTACTCCGCCTGGCTTTGCTATGAGTGGGAAAACGTGTCCAGGACTTACAAAATCATCAGGACTTGTTTCCGGATGCACTAATGCAGCAATAGTTTTTGCTCTGTCGTAAGCGGAAATACCTGTCGTTGTCCCTTCTTTTAAATCAATACTAACTGTAAAAGCCGTTTTATAGGGATCGGATTCATCTGACATTTTTCTAAGTCCGAGTTCCTCAGCCCTTTCCATCGTAATAGGAGCACAGATCAAGCCTCTTCCATATTTTGCCATAAAGTTAATTGCATCAGGTGTAACTTTCGAAGCTGCAAGCACCAAGTCTCCTTCATTTTCCCTACTTTCATCATCGGTAACAATTATCATCTCCCCCCTTTTAAATGCTGAAATAACTTCCGATAATGTATCAAATTGTATTTTTTTTTCTTTCTTTTTACTCATAAAATTAAAGCCCCGGAAATCTCCGGGGGATACAGAAAACTATTCCATAAAAATCTCCTTCCATCCAGACTTTACTGTCGGTCTCGGAATTGCACCGAATCTGCATTTGTACTTTTGACAAAGCTCGCGGACTTTACCGCCGGTCAGGAATTTCCCGTTTTCACTTACGGAATCACCCTGCCCCGAAGATTTTTCTATATTTTAATTTTTTAAACTATTATTTTTTCTGTTGAAATGTCAAATACATGTGCTTTTGGCAATAAAACGGCAAGTTCAATCTTATCCCCAACGGATACTTTCCTGTGCGCATCAACTCTGGAAATGAAAGATTGAGCGCCAGTATTTAAATACAGGTATGTTTCAGCTCCCATTGGTTCTATTACTTCTACAACAGCAGAAACTTTTGGCATTCCCGGGCGATTCTCTGCTTCTGGAGAACCAATATCTTCAGGTCTTACACCAAAAATAACTTCTTTTTCTATATATGGAGAGAGCGAAGCTTTCCAATCTGGCAACAATTCAACTTTAAAGAAATCTTCACAAAAATAAAGTTTATCTCCTTCTTTGCTAAGTCTCCCTTTAAAGAAATTCATTGGCGGAGTACCAATAAAACCAGCAACGAAAAGATTTGCTGGATTATCATAAATATTTAAAGGTGTATCTATTTGCTGAACAATTCCATCCTTCATTACCACTATCCTATCAGCCATCGTCATTGCTTCAACTTGATCATGAGTAACATATATCATTGTTGTCTCAAGACGAGTATGAAGTTTACTTATTTCTGTACGCATTTGCACACGCATTTTCGCATCGAGATTACTCAGAGGCTCATCGAAAAGGAAAGCTTCTGGTTTTCTAACAATCGCGCGCCCTACAGCCACACGCTGACGTTGTCCACCCGAAAGAGCTTTAGGCCTCCTATGTAAATAATCTCTTATCCCAAGAATATCTGCAGCTTCCATTACGCGTTTATCAATATCGGACTTTTTGAATTTTCTCAACTTTAAACCAAAGGCCATATTTTCATAAACAGTCATATGGGGATAAAGAGCATAATTCTGAAAAACCATTGCTATATCTCTATCTTTCGGTGGCACATCATTAACTACTCTGTCACCAATGGAAATTGTTCCAGACGATATTTCCTCCAGACCTGCTATCATCCTCAGCGTAGTTGATTTTCCGCATCCGGAAGGGCCAACCAACACTACAAATTCCCTATCTTTGATATGGAGATTTACATTGTCTACAGCTTTTACGTTTCCAGGATAAATTTTACATACATTTTTTAATGTTACTTCAGCCATATCATTTTTCTCCTAAATAAAAAAGTTTTACATAAGTGCGTTCAATATACATCATAAGGCATATTTTTTCCAATTTTTTTTTTGAAAAAAGAAAAAAGATAAAAAAATCAAATTAAATCAGTTTTTTCTGTTTTCACTTTTCTCTTGAATATTCCATTATCATTTATATCAAAATATTCAAAATTTATCCCTGTATCACGTTTTTTCTTAGCAAAATGCATATAGGTTTCAGCCATCTTCATAAAATTATACCATGCCATAAAATTACTTATTAGAGATGTGGAAAGAAGTAATAAGGCAGGCATAAAAAATACTCTAATATGATAATTATAATAAGTAAGGAGTGAACTTATCACAGCAAAACCAGCGAGCGTTATCGCTACGAAAGTTATAATAACAAAACGATTAAATGTGTCAGCAAATTTTTTACTTTGACTATCTTCGGAAATCAATATATATAGTTCAGGTTTAATAAAAGGGGGAAAAAATCTCAGAGCAGATATCTTTTCTCCCCCATCAAAAGAATATCGAGGGACTCTAACGCTAAAAAACGATGGAATTTCAATCTCAATCATATCTCAAAATCTAAACTCATAATTTTGTAAATTTTGAAGCTACGAAGAATTTTACTTCATTAAAAAAATTTTTATATTTCACTATTCAATTTTCAAAACTCAGCTATTTTTTTATTCTTAAAGAATTCTAATACTTTTCAGAATAGTCTTATATGCTCTTTTTGTATATCTGGAATTCTTTCTGCAATATTAGTGAGATGATCGCCTATTTTTTCAATTGAAGTAAGAATTTCAAGCACAGAAGTACCTACAATTGCGTCGGTTTTTCCTTTTTTCATTTGTTTTATATTTTTCTTTTCAATATTTTTCACAAGTGTGTTAATTTTATCCTCATCTTTTAATGCCATAACGTAATCTTCTTTTTTGGTATTTTGCAAACAGTCAAGCACGTGTTTTGCCTGATTATTCAATATACTCCATAAGTAATCAATTTCGCCTTGTATTGAATTAGGAATTTTTTGTTCATTTTTATGTAATGCCTCAGCAAATTTCATTAGATTACACGCATGATCCCCAATTCGCTCCGCATCATTAGTACAATGTATAAGAAGTGGAATTATTTCAGCCTGCGATTCTGTTAATCTCCTGGATGTCAATTCGACCAGGTATGAGGTAATATCTTTTTGCATTTCATCTATTTTCATTTCACGAGTATTGATTTCATCAATAATGGATTCATCAAATTTAGTTGTTTTTACTACTTTTTGCATTACATCATTAGACATTTTCCAGGCTTCCGATGTCATATAACGTATCGAATCTATCACCTGCTCTATCGCTACTGGGGGAGTATCAAGAAGGTGGGGTTCAAGATGTTTTACTTTTACAGATGACATATCTCTTATTGGAATTACAAAGCAAGAAATTCTTTCAAGTAAAGGTATGAATGGAAAAAGAATGATCACATTAACTACATTGAACATAGTATGCGCCATGGCGATATGTCGAGTAATATTCACTGGTTCAGGGGCAAATACATCGCCAGGCGTAATATAATCTATAAAGGAAAGAAAGATTGGTTTTGAATCCCATGGGAGATAAAATAAACAGGACATATATAACACTCCGATAAAATTGAATATAAAATGTGCAAAAGCAGCCTGTTTTGCTCTTCGATTTGCGTTTATTGCAGCAAGATTGGCCGTAATCGTAGTTCCAATATTATCTCCAAGAATCAAAGGAACTGCAGTATAAAAATTTATCAGATTATTACTTGCAAGAACAAGAGCAATCCCGATTGTTGCAGAACTACTCTGAATTATAACTGTCATAATAGTACCTACCATAATTGCACCTAAAACAGCTGTAATAGGAGGACTAATAAACCCTTCATGAGGTGTACAATCAAAATATCTAAATGTATTTATAATCGATGGAAAATCAGATATCGATTTAAGTTCTTCACTCATAATTTCAAGCCCTAAAAATAAAAGGCCGAATCCTATGAAACTTTGCCCCCAACCTTTCGCTCTTGTTTTTTTTGCAATCATAAATATCAGTAAGCCAAAAATCGCAAATATGTATGCTGTATCCCCTATCTTAAATGAAATTAACTGAGCAGTAACAGTTGTACCTATATTTGCCCCAAATACCACTCCAATCGCCTGTTTTAAAGTCAACAACCCGGCATTCACAAAACCTACAACCATAACAGTACATGCGCTCGAAGACTGGATGATCCCTGTTACAAGTGTTCCAGCTAATACAGCAAATACACTGTTCCTTGTAAAAAACCTTAATATTCTTTTCATCTGTTCTCCGGCAACAAGCTGTAATCCTGATGTCATGCAAGTCATTCCATAAATGAAAATAGCAAGACCGCCTAAGACAGTAATTATAACTCCTGTTATTCCAAAGAAGTTTTTTCCATAAAAAGTAAGTTCTATCCCTCTATTTTCGCTTTCTGAAATTATAGACTCTCTACATACTTCAACAAGCAGTTTGTATTTTCCAGCTTCTTTTCCAACTCTAACCTGATTCTCTGCCACACCATCTTTGTCGGTAACTACTAATGATTTACATTTTGCAGTATTTTTTGAACCTGGAAAAGAGATAAAAGAAAAATATACCTTTACTCCCTCAGCAGGAGAGCCATCCGAATTAAAAACCTTTACTTTTAAAGCTTCCTCCAGATAACTTTCTGCAAAAGCCTCTTGGTTTGCCCCAGATATTGATACACCATTTACGATTCTAATTATTTTTGATGCCGACTCGAACCCTTCAGGAATGACTTTTACATAATTATCTCCAAGTTTTCTTCCAGTTTTAAATCTGAACTTTATTTTTCCTCCATCATCTGATTTTTCAGAACAATTCATTATCTGAATATCAGAATTATCGAGAGTTTCAAATGAAACTTTCACGGCAGGAACAGGGGATCTCTCTCCTTTTCCTCCAAAAATACCAACACGAGAAGGTCCGAGGAATTCACAGAAAACGTCCTTGCCTTCTGTATTAGGCGGTAGGCATTGATTATCACCAGATATTATCTTTATTTCACTGACTTCTGTTTCTTTATATTCTCTACAGGAAACTATTGCGAAAATCGCAAATATTGTAATGAAAAAAAACTTAAATCTTTTCAACTTATTCTCCTATTATAAACTTAATAAAAATTACACTACATAGTATTCGTAACGTATTCAGATTAAAGGGAAATTAAGATAATGTAAGGAAATAATTAGTCAAATATAAAAACACCCGTTGTCAAATTTATAATCATATCCTGCTACGTTCTATTTTTAAGCAATGTTACAATATAAAAGGCTATATTTCAAACTACATCTTTTTAGAAAAAAAACAGATATCCGGTGAGAATGTTCATTATATCCTGCATCTTTATACTATAAGCATTTTGATAAATTGTAAATTGATTAGAGAAATTTTTTCAATAGATTCTATTATTGCAATTGAATGCAATAAAGTAGTAATTAAATGAGAGAATATGTTCTATTATTTTGTCTCTTTTCTTTTTTAGCCTGGAACTGCAGTTCTGTGCAAAGAGTATGATTTCTCAGAATATTCATATTTATAAAAAAGAAAATCATAAGTCATCTTATATCTTTAATGAACTTTTTTCTTGACTTTTTATTTTTGATGATTATAATAGTCTTTGAAATATATTTGAAATATACTTGAAATATAATTTAAAATATAAATAACTAGTAATTGTATTATGTCTATTTATCTAGTAGCAAAAGTAGCTAAAGTTTCTCCTTCTACTGTTTCAAAATATATAAATAATACAGCGAGAATTTCATTGGAAAAACAAGAACGGATTCGTAATGCAATGAGGAAACTTGACTATTCTCCACCAAATGTCAGACGAGGTCCTCGACTAAAAAATTATCAAAATACTCTTCATAGGCATCTTGCAATTCTATTTTTAGGTGAATTGAAACCAATTGATTTGTATAAGAAACCCATATTTCCTTCTTTATTTGCTTCAATTCTAGAAGAAACGGAAAGAAATTTATTTAATTTAACAGTTATTCACTGGCCTGATAAGACACCTTGCCCTGCAATAATAAAGAAGAATCTTGTTGATGGTATTCTCATTTTTGGAAAAACATATGAGCCTGAAAAACTCTTTTCCAATATAAAAGTTCCTGCTGTGTGGTTTTTTAGAGAACATTCAGATTTTTCTAGGCATTATGATCATGTTTTTTATAATAACTCATGTATAGGAAAAATTGCTTTTGAATATTTATATGAAAAAGGATGTAGGTCTATGTGTTTTATAAACTCACTTCCTGAGAATAGTGCTGTCATGAACAGAAAGATTGATTTTATTAGAGAATGTCATGAAAAAGGAGTAGATGTAGACGTATTTGAAGCAGAAGATAAAGTAGAACATTCTATTTTGCGGAGGACTGAAGAACTCTTGGATAGGGCATGCCTCACTAAAAAAAAATATAATGGCATATTTGCACCTACTGACGATATTCTACTTTATACTTATAACCACTTAAAAAAGCATAATATTATTCCTGAAAAAGATATCGTATTGATTGGATGTAATAATGATTCTGTTTTCATGGACCAAATGAAACCACGTCCAGCGACAATTGACATAAAATTAGATAAAATTGGCCAAAAAGCTGTTATTCAAATATTAGAACGTATACGACTAAAAAATTACACTGATCCTGTTGAGATACTTATAAAACCAGAATTAATTCGAGGGGACATTGAGTGAAAATTTTTACTTTTCTTACACGATTTTTATATAATTCCTTATTTGGGTGTATATGCGTATTTTTACTTGTTATATTCCTTTCTCTTGCATTTTCCGGAAACAAGGAGAAAGAATATAGGAGAATTCCATTTGATGAAATGGAAGAACTAAATCGTTTAAAAAATCAAAGCATTAATTTTTCTTCACCACTACGCATTCAGAAAGAAGTTGATTATAGTGAAGGTAGTAATGCAAAATGGTATCCTAAAGAGGAGTCACCGGTATTAAAAGAACTTGTTGAAAATGGAATATTACCTTCAGTAGAGTCTCGAGTTGGAAATGAACCTCTCGTATTAAGCGGCATAGAAAAAGAAGGGCAATATGGTGGAACTATGTATAAATTAAAAGACCTTGGAGGAGTGAGAATGGAGCCTGTTACGTTAATCCGTTGGAGTCCACAAGGATACCCATTAGTTCCAAATGTAGCAAAAAGCTTTACAGTAAATGAAGATGCTACTTCCTTTACGTTTTACCTTAGAAGAGGCATGAAATGGAGTGATGGTCATCCTTTTTCCGCTAACGATATTCTTTATTGGTGGGAGTCAGAGCAAATAGATAAAACAGTTAATAAATCTGGCCCATCTCAAGAATTTATACATAGAGGGGAACCCATGAAAGTTAACCTTATAGATGATTATACTATACAGTTCACTTTTTGCGCACCTTATCCTCTATTTTTAGAACGAGTAGCATCTTACCCCTGGATGTGTGCGTCACCAAAACATTTTCTGGAAAAATTTCACCCTCAGAAAGGTAATAAGGAACTAATAAACAAAGTAATGAATCAACATAATCTGATAAATTCTGAAGCCGTTTACTCTTTTGCTCGTTCACATGTAGAAAAACCCTCTTTAAATCCCTGGATTATACGCACAGAAAAAATTACTTCTCCAATATCATATGTACGGAATCCTTATTTCTGGGCTGTAGATGAAAAAGGTAGGCAACTTCCTTATATTGATAGGATTGTAGTAACTGATAAAACTATGGATATGTTAACGATTTCAGCCGCGCAGGGGGAAGTGACCATGCAAGCACGTTATATAAGAAATCAGGACTATACAATGTTAATGAAACAAAGAAAACAATATGGATATCAAGTTTATCACTTATTAAATGGTGACGGTTCAAATTTTGGAATTTCTATCAATATAAATCGTCGTTTTGAACCTACCGATGAAGAAAGCAAACAAAAAGCTCAATTATTGAAAGATAAACGTTTTAGGCAAGCTCTTTCTTTAGCAATAAATAGAAAAGCTATCGTTGACGCTGTATATTCAGGAGTTGCTCAACCATCACAAATAAGACAACCTAAGGGCTCTCTTTTTTATTATGATGATTTTATAGATGAGTATTCTTCATATGATCCAGATAGGGCCAACAAATTGTTAGATAGTTGTGGTCTAACTGAGCGAGATCATGATGGGTATAGATGTTTCCCTGGAAGGAAGGCTCTTCTCTTTGATATAAATTATTGTAGTTTTACAGGAGAAGGCCCCGCTGAATTTGTCGTAAATGATTGGAGAAAAGTAGGGATAAAAGCCAGACTTCGTCCCATGGAACGAACAATATTTTACGTAGAAAAATCAGCTGGTCTTCATGATTTCTCTGTATGGGGAGGGTATGGTGCTTATTTACCTATACTTGATCCACGATATTACTTCCCATATTCGGTAGAATCAAATTTTGCAATTAAGTATGGTATTTGGTATTCTTCTGGAGGGATGTACTCTGAAAAAGGTTCTTCTAATGGAGCAAGACCACCTCTTACTGATCCTTGTTATAAGGCAATGGAATTGTATGAAAACTTAAAACTTGTCTCTTCTTATGAAGAAAGAAAAAAAATTTTTAAAGAAATCCTGAATATTGCATCTGAAAACGTATACGTATTAAATTTTACCACCCCATTACCAGCGTTAACAATTGTGAAAGATGGCTTTAAAAATGTTCCACAAAAAGCTGTCTATTCTTGGGATTTTTTAAGTCCTTCAAATCTTTATCCAGAAACATGGTTCTGGGAAAAACCTCAATTCTCTGCTAAAGAATTTTCTGACATTGTTACTGAATTAAAATATTTAAAACCAATACGTCCTCTATGTAAAGAGGATATTTATCAAGGTATATCAAATTCAAAAGAAAATTCTAATCTTAGTATTCTTTTTAGTTCAATTATCAAATATGGCCTTTTAATTTCGCTAATTTTACTTATTATTTTGTTTTCTATTCGTTCTCCTTATATTGCAAAAAGACTTCTAATCATGATACCGACTTTATTTTTAATATCTGTTATTTCATTTATAATAATAGATATACCTCCAGGAGATGCAGTAACAAGCAAGATAATTCAATTACAAGAGCAAGGAACTGTTGTTGATAAACAATTGATAGAAGATATAAAGAAAATGTTTAGAATGGAAGATCCCGCATGGAAACGATATACATGGTGGATAGGTTTAGATTGGTTCTGTACTTTCTCAAAGAAAGATGAAGGATTACTTCAAGGAAATATGGGCCGCTCAATGTTAGATTTTGTTCCGGTCAATCAGAAAGTTGGAGATCGTCTCTTTTTTACATTTCTTCTATCTCTCGGAACGATATTGTTTACGTGGCTCATAGCCTTACCTATTGGAGTATATTCTGCGGTAAGACAGTATTCAATCTTTGACTATTTTTTCACTTTTCTTGGTTTTATTGGAATGTGTATTCCTGGTTTTCTTCTTGCTTTACTATTGATGTTTGCATCAGAACGACTATTTGGTGCAAATCTATCAGGACTTTTTTCGCCTGAGTATGCGGCTCAAACTGGATGGACTATTGGAAAATTTTTTGATTTATTGAAACACTTATGGTTACCTATTTTTATTCAAGGGATAACTGGGACTGCAGGGATGATCCGTGTTATGAGAGCCAACTTGCTTGATGAACTCAAAAAACCTTACGTTATTACAGCTAAAGCAAAGGGAGTAACTCCATTAAAGCTACTTATCAAATATCCAGTTCGTGTTGCATTAAATCCATTTATATCCGGAATTGGAGGAATATTCCCTGAATTGATCTCCGGTGGAGCTATAATTTCTATCGTTATGAGTCTACCAACAATTGGTCCCATGCAATTAGATGCAATCCTTCAACAGGATATGTTCCTCGCTGGATCCATGTTAATGGTGCTTAGTATGTTGAGTGTAGTTGGCACATTAGTCAGCGATCTGCTACTGGTTATCGTGGATCCAAGAATAAGGTTGGAAGGGAAAATAAATAGGTAAAAATAACAAAAAATAATAAAAGGAAGTGAAATTTGTGAAAATAAAAAAAGAGAAGAAAAAATTAGATCTATCTTCGATGAGTCAATGGGAGTTGATTGGTCTTCGTTTTCATAAACATAAGCTAGCTTCATTCTCTGGAATATTAATATGTGGTCTTTATTTCATTTCTTTTTTTGCTGACTTTTTTTCGGTTAACCAACCATATGAAATTAGTATCAAAAACATATATAGCCCCCCTAATCTTCCAAGGTTCAACATAAAAAGAGGATTTTACGCTTACTCTATGAAGCAATTAACAGACCCCGTCACATTAGAAAGATATTATATTGAGGATAAAGAAAAAATTATTCCACTTGCATTTTTTGTTCGGGGATATGAATATAAAATTGGTGGGATTATTCCATCTAATCTACATTTTTTCGGAGTAGATATATCAAAGATTTCAACGAAAACAGAAAAAGATAATAATTTAAAATTCCTTTTATTTGGTGGGGATAAATTTGGTCGCGATATCTTTAGTCGACTAATAATTGGTTCAAGAATTTCTCTCTCTATCGGACTTATTTCTATCTTTCTTTCTTTTTTTCTTGGTGTGACTGTTGGAGGGATTTCTGGTTTCTTTGGTGGAATAGTTGATACCATCATACAACGAATAATTGAAATCATAAATGCTTTCCCAAAATTACCTCTTTGGTTAGCTTTAGGAGCAGCTTTGCCAAGAACGTGGAGCAACTTACAGATTTATTTTGGTATTACATTAATTCTTTCTCTTATTGGGTGGACGGGACTAGCTCGTGTTGTGAGAGGGAAAATATTAAGTCTACGTGAAGAAGATTATATAACTGCAGTAAGATTACTTGGGGCAAACAATATCCGCATTATCTTTAAACATTTGATACCAGGGTTCACTAGTCATATAATCGTTACAATTACTATGGCTATCCCGGGAATGATATTAGGCGAAACAAGTCTCAGTTTCTTAGGTCTTGGATTAAAATCGCCAACAATTAGTTTAGGAGTAATGCTACAGGACTGTATGAGTATGCAGGTAGTTAAGACCTATCCGTGGTTATTACTGCCAGTTGTTTTTATTATTTTGATTGTCATGTCTTTTAATTTTATAGGTGATGGCCTTCGTGATGCAGCCGATCCATACCATTCATAAATATATGCAATAAAAATTTAACTTTTGAGAGGATTTTATAAATGTCAGAAAAAGAAAAAAAATTGAAAGATAGTGCAGCGCATCCAACTTCAAAATATTCATCATCATTGCTACTAAATGTTCAAAACTTAAAAGTTGTCTTTAACGTTATGGAGGGATGCTTGCAAGCTGTTAATGGGGTAAGTTTTACTATAGAACGAGGTAAAGTAATGGCATTAGTCGGTGAATCAGGGTGTGGAAAGACAGTTACAAGTTATTCAATATTAAAACTGATTCAAGCTCCCGGCAAAATTGTTGAAGGTTCCATAGTTTTTAACTCTTTAGATGGATATTCAGTTGATATGGTCAAGTTAAGCGATAATGATAAGATGCTTTACAAGATCAGGGGTGGTAAGATTAGCATGATTTTTCAGGAACCAATGACAGCCTTTAGTCCCGTTCATACTATAGGAGATCAAATATGTGAAGCAATTTTACTGCATCAAAAAATATCAAAACAAGAAGCAAAAGACAAAGCAATTGAAATGATGCGAAAAGTAGGAATTTCCTTTCCTGAAAAGAGAATATTCCAATATCCTTTTGAGATGAGTGGTGGCATGAGACAAAGGGCAATGATAGCAATGGCATTAGTTTGTAATCCAGAATTGTTAATAGCAGATGAGCCAACCACTGCACTTGATGTTACTATTCAGGCTCAAATAATTTTTTTAATAAAAAAGCTCCAACAAGAATTGGGGACATCTATTTTACTAATTACACATGATTTAGGCGTTGTTGCTCAGATGGCTGACGACGTATCAATAATGTATCTTGGGAAAATTGTAGAGAAAGCAAATGTAAAAACAATATTGAAAAATCCACAACATCCATATACAAAAGGACTTATTAAGTCTTTACCTGGCTTTGATAATAACGCAAATCGCCTTTTTTCTATAAAAGGAAGCGTTCCATCTCTTTTAAATATACCATCAGGGTGTGCATTTTATCCTCGATGCGAATATTTCAAAGATGGCATCTGTAATGTAGGTAACCCTCCTCCTCTGGAAGAAATAACTAAAAACCATTTTGTCGCATGCGCAAGAATTAAAGAAATTTAAAAATAATTAATAAAAAATTACAGAGATTGATATGAATAATCTTGATTTTGAATTAAAAGATATAATTTTCGATTATGCGAAAAACAGACTTGATACTAATGATCTAAACGGTGATCATTTTCCGCTCCTACAAGTAAAAAATCTCTGTAAATATTTTCCAATATACAGTAATTCATTTATTAGAAAAAAGGTAGGATTCATTAAAGCTGTAGATAATATTAGTTTTAATTTATTTTTAGGCAAAACTCTTGGGCTCGTAGGTGAAAGTGGTTGCGGAAAAACGACTGTTGGAAGGACAATTTTAAGAGCAATTAATCCTGATGCAGGGACAGTCCTTTTCGATCTTTCAAATAAATACGTAGATATATGTAAAATCCCAGAAAAAAAATTGAAGCCTTTACGAACAAAGATGCAAATGATTTTTCAAGACCCTTACTCAAGTTTAAATCCTAGAATGACAGTAAAAGAGATTGTAAGTGAACCACTTATTATACATGGATTAGCTAAAGGACAGGAACTTGAAGATAGAGTTGCTGGTATGTTGCAAAAAGTCGGCTTGAGGCCTGAGTACATGCATCGATACCCTCATGCTTTCAGCGGGGGACAAAGGCAGAGAATAGGTATAGCTAGAGCCCTGATCATGCATCCATCTCTGGTAGTATGTGATGAAGCAGTTTCTGCTTTAGATGTATCTGTCCAGGCTCAAGTGATAAATTTGTTACAGGACCTTCAAAAAGAACTTGGTCTTACATATATTTTTATATCTCACAATATTGGAATTGTAAAACATATTTGTGATAATATTGCAGTGATGTATTGTGGAAAAATTGTTGAACTTGCTAAGACAGAAGAGCTTTTCCATAACCCAATGCATCCATATACCAGACTCCTGCTTTCTTCGGTTCCTTCTCCAGATCCAGATATTCATCTAATTCCCAATGAACAATCAGAGTTGCCAGATATTAGTAATCTACCATCCGGTTGCAGTTTTTTTTCTCGTTGTCCCATACATACTAATGATTGCTCAAGAGAAGAACAAAATTTAATAAAAATAAATGATGATCATTATGTTGCATGCAATATTACAACAAAATAAAAAATTATTATCTAATCTCTTTGGATACTATAGTATAAATCTTGAAGATTATGAAGTTCAAAAAAAAAAGGAGTTATATATGCAAGCACACCCCTTTCATTTATCAAAAATTCATCTTAAAAATGGTCCATTTAAGGAACGCCAGGATATTCACAAAAAATATCTTCTTAGTATTGAAGAGGACAGGCTTATTGCACCATTCCGTGAACAAGCAGGATTGCCTCTAAAAGCAAAACGTTATGGAGGTTGGGAGGCCAGGGACATAGCAGGACACAGCCTTGGACACTACTTATCAGCTCTGTCAATAATGTATGCTACTACAAACGATGAAATATTTTTAACAAAGGTAAAATACATTATTGATGAGTTAGAAAAATGTCAGGATGCTAATGGTGATGGGTACCTCTTTCCGCTAAACAAAAAACTCTTCAATGAGATTCATGATGGGAAAATTGAAACAACTGCTTTCTCTTTGAATAAAATCTGGGTCCCATTTTACACCATGCACAAGATATTTGCAGGACTTCGCGATGCTTACCGATATACTAATTATAAAAAAGCAATTGATATTGAGATTAAGTTAGCCGATTGGCTTGCCACAATTCTCTCCCCATTAAGCCATGAACAAATACAAAATATCCTAAAATGTGAACACGGTGGAATGAACGAAGTGTTAACTGACCTCTACCTGGATACTGGTAATAATTATTATCTTGTAATGGCGGAAAATTACTTTCATCATGATGCTGTTTTGTGTCCAATTGAACAAGGAAAAGACAATCTCAATGGTTTACATGCAAATACACAAATTCCTAAAATAATAGGCATTGCTAAGCAATATAATATAAGTAAGAATAAAAATCTCCAAGAAGGTGCAAAAAACTTTTGGGATAATGTTGTTTTTAAACGTTCTTATTGTATCGGTGGAAATAGTGAAAGCGAACATTTTTTTCCACCAGAAAAATTCCCTGAAAAATTAACAACATATACTGCTGAAACGTGCAATACTTATAATATGTTAAAACTTACTGGTATTCTTTTTTCATGGGAACAAGAGGCAAAATATATGGATTTCGTTGAACGCGCATTAATAAATCATATTCTTGCGAATATCGGTCGACAACCAGGTGAATTTGGTTATTTTCTCGGTCTCGATTCTGTTGGTATCAAGGTTTTCTCTACACAATTTGACTCATGGTGGTGCTGCGTAGGAACAGGTCTTGAAAATCCAGCTCGTTATGGGGAATATATTTACTATTACAACGACAGTACATTATGGGTAAATCTCTTCATTGGTAGTCAACTTAACTGGCCAGAAAAGGGAATTAAATTAACTCAGGAAACAGATTTCCCTGAAGGGACAAAAATAAAACTTCTTTTTAGCTGCAAAAATCCGATCAACTTAACATTAAAGTTACGTCATCCATACTGGTGTAAAAAACCTGTAATAAAACTTAACAGTAAAGAGGTATTATTAAAGTCTATACCAAGCTCTTATATTTCCATAGAATCTACATGGAAAAATGGAGATGTAATGGAAGTTGAATTACCAATGGATTTAAGGATAGAAACACTTCCATTTTCAAATGGAAAAATTATAGCATTAATGTATGGTCCTATGGTTATGGCCGCTATTGTTTCTCCAGATAAAGATGAAAATAATCCAGCAAGAAAACGATTTTCAAATCATTTATTAGCAAGAGGAAAAACAGATGAAATACCACCAATTTTAATTGCTAATACAACAAATGAAATTATTTCATCGATAAAACCAACAGGAAAATCATTGACTGAATTTGAAAGTAATACGGTCACTCGTCCTAAAAATCTGACATTTATTCCACTTTATAAGATATACCAAGAACACTATGCTGTTTACTTTCATTTAATAACAAAACAAGAATGGCTTAGTAAAGAAAATGAATATCGAAGTAGAGAAGAACTAGAAATCCAAAAAGAAAATGCAATAATAGACCTCGTACAACCCGGTTTTCAGCAATCTGAGATAGAACACAACATACAAAGCGTTAACAGTAATATTATTGATTTTATGGAGCACAAAGGACGAAATACAGAAATTAATGGATGGTTTTCATACGATATGAGAGTAAATCCTTCCACACCAATGCAGCTTATAGTTACATATTGGGGAGGAAATTGGACAGAATATAATTTCGATATTCTCATTGATAAACAAAAAATAGCTTCACAAAAGTTACACATAGATAAACCCGGAGATTTCATAGATATTACATACGATATTCCATTAGAACTAACTCATAATAAGAACAAAGTAACTGTCTCTTTTAACTCTCAACCAGAAAAAAGCATCCCTGGAATTTTTTTACTGAAAATGATAAAAAAATAATTTTTTGTTTTATTTAAATTAATCTAATAATTTAAATGCTTAGTTATCATATAAAAGAGGAGAAGATAAAATGATAGAAAAAGTGGGACATCGGAATTATGATAAATGCATCTTGTTGAATAAGAAAATATATATTTATTTCCTAAAGTTAAGACACTTTATTAATCTTTTAAGAAAGGCGTTCACCCTTATTGAATTACTTATAGTAATTGCGATAATTGCGATTCTAGCAGGACTACTTTTACCTGCACTAAAAAGTGCAAAGGAAATGGGGCGTAGTATTGTCTGTATAAATAATGAGAAGCAAATGCTTTTAGCCTTTCAAATGTATGCAGATGAGCACAACGGCGCTGTGGCTGGTGGAGGATCCTCAAATTGGTGGCTTTCATGGGATCGATTAATTAGCTCGCCATACCTTCAAAAAGAGCCAATATATTATATCAAAGGACAGGGGGGGAAATGGGAGGTATGCCCATCTGATCGATTAGAAAGAGCTGACGCTTTTGGCAATCAATGTGATCCCCGCCTTACAGTATAACAAGAACAGAACAAAGTGGAACCAAATACGGTGTTTGTGACAAAAATTATAAGGACTTCAAAGATCCCTCTAATACAATAATGATTCTTGAAAGACCTAAACGCAATAATCAAGCTTTTCTTTTCTCAAACTCAGTAACTGATTATCCAAACCAACAAATCGATATAGATACTTTTTGGGGAGTTCCATTACCACTACATAATAAAAGCTGGAACTATGGTTTTATTGATGGCCACGCACGTTCATACAAACCTCAAGAAACAGTAGGCACTGGTACACTTGTACTGCCGAAAGGGATGTGGACTATTTCACCAGGTGATTAAAAGTTATAAAGCATAACTAACTGTAAATTAAGGAGAATAATAATAAAATGAATAAAAAAGAAACAATACCCAACGATTTGAAAATTCGAATTCAACTCCTCTTAACTTTTTCAAACAGAAATCTTTTAGAAGAGAACTTTAAATATCGCTCTTTCTTTTTAAAATTTACAAAAATTCTTAATACTATAAATAAAGGAGAAAAGATGTTTAAAATATTTATTTTTGGCATAATTATACTTTCGATTAACAGTCTTAATTCAGAGGATTTTTTGATTTATTCCCAATCATTCAAC
>CAYRRM010000030.1:0-38841 GCA_964426675.1 uncultured Lentisphaera sp. | reverse complement strand
ATACTTACTTGTCAAATAATTATATAATATTTTTTGAATTTTTCAGTAAAGCCTATTTTATTCTGCGGAAATTCTTCTCTCTGAAAATTTTCAAAAGTGCGTGTAGTGGAGGAAAATGAACTTTTTCAGATACCCCTTCAGGTGAAAAGGCCTTTTAAAACTACTTGTAACTGCGCAACTTGGGTTAGCTTCGACTACTAAGTTACTACAGATTTGTCTCGCTGCCTGATATCGGCAGATGCGCCCAACTGTTTTTTTTTGTAGATTTATGCATTTTCCGCTATTTCCATTGCAATTTTTGCCCATTTCTCTAATCTACAGGGATCATATTTGATTGTGCTTATATCTTTCAGAATAAATTCAAGAGGACAGTTATTTTTTTTACAGGCATTTTTTATTTTATTTAATTCATTTCTTACTAATTCTTCGTTAAAGTTTTCTCCTGCTACATGTGCAGGATTAGGTTTTGAAGAAAACACAAAGTCTCCATGTATTTCTTCAGCACCTCGTTCAGGATTTGTCCATGGGCTCATTGAAACCTTTCTTACATTTGGAATTTTACGTACTTGTTCCATTTTGGAATCAAGAGGGTCACAACATCCGTAATATACCAGGCCAAAACGTTCACAAATTGGACTTGAATACTTTACCTCATATTCTTCAAACATTTCTGGAGAGACAGTTGAAAAGACTTGAGCCAAGCCAAACATCCAGATATCCTTACAACGAGGCTTCTGTGGATCATAACCTTCTGCTGGAAGCTCATCGGAATAAGCACCAGTGCAGTGAATCAATTTTTGGGGACGAGGAAGAAGGCCTTGATTTTCAAGTTGATCAAGCATTTTCATATAGCCATTGCTTATACGTCTGGCCAGTTCGTGCATAAAATCTGGCCTATCTATTAATGAGTAAAGAAGATCTTCCACAGGCATTATTTGACTTATAAAATCCCAGATTGATAGATAAGGGGTTTGCCCGTCAAGACGCAATTCTATTATACCATCGAAAATATCGTTTGCTATAGAGAATATTTTTTCTGTTTCTTTTGAATCATATGTTATCACGGGTTCTTTTATTTTTTCAAGATCTTTATCATCTTTCATCTGGTTATGGAATTTATGGCTTACCACATCATTGTGAATATCAGAAATAAGAATCTCGTCTTCTACTTTTATCCCAAATCCACTGTTATGTATCACATAATTTATTTCTAAATAGGGCTCCAGGACAAAGTCAACAGGAAAATGCTTCCATTGATATAAGTCTCTTCTCAATTTTCTTTCAAATTTTTGGAGTATTTTATCCGTGCATTGTAACTTAAGTTCACTGCATGAGCTCTCAAGCTCTCCCCAACATACTTGATCTATCATCACCATAGGTCTTTTCGGATTTAAGCTATTAAGTTTTTTCCAGAGCTTTCTTTTTGTCTCATGTATAGGATTTGAAGCTGCTTCAGCATATTCCATTGCCAATTCTCTTAGAATATTTTTTTCAGTGATAGTCATTTGGAAACTCCTATTTTTAAATTTTTTATTTTACTTAATTTAATGTAAAAAAATATATAAAAAATGTATTTTTGTGTGTTTTTTTTGTATTTTTTTGTGTTTTTTAAGCTAAAATATTGAGGTTTAATTATAAAAGGAGGAAAATTTAAGGAGTATTTTTTTTATCTTTTATGAGCATATATACTACTGGTATGACTAATAAAGTGAAAAGTGTGCTTGCAAGAAGTCCAAAAATGAGAGACCATGCAAGGCCAGAAAAAATAGGGTCTAATGTTATTGGCCATGAACCAAGCATTGTTGTTAATGCAGTAAGAATAATTGGGCGAAAACGAACAGCGCCACTTTCAAGTACAGCTTTTTGAATATCATTTCCTGAATTTATAGAATCTTGAATAAATTCAATTAATACGATACTGTTTCTTATCACTATTCCACCAAGAGCAATCATTCCAATCATAGCGGTAGCAGTGAAAAAAACGGGGTCAGAATACCCACTAACCGTTTTACCAAATAACAAATTTAAAAGGTAAAATCCTGGTCCTATTCCAATGATCGTAAGAGGTATAGCCAACATTATTACTATTGATATAATTATATTTTTTGTTTGTGCGACTAACAGAATAAAAATTCCTATTAATGCGGCTCCGAAGGCGAGTCCAAGGTCTCTAAATACTCTCGTAGTTACTTCCCATTCTCCCTCACCATTCCACTCTGCAATTGTGCGATTTGAAAGGCTTTGTCTCCATTTTCCTGAAATAGCTGATTTAATAAGTTCGGGAAGGAAATCTTTCCATGATTTCCAAAGAATTTGTATTATGATTTCGCCTGGAGCTCTACCGACAGTTTCTGCTGTTACATAAACAACTCTTTGAAGATTTTTATGATATATTGGTTGTTCCTCTTCTTCAAATGAGAATTTTCCGAGCTCTCCTATATCTATCAACTTATTACTTTTGGGGGAACGAATCCTTAAATGCAGTAGTTTTTCAATAGAAGTTCTTTCAGATAATGAAAGTCGAACCTTTATCATGAGAGGATTTCTCTCAAATTGCTGGTGCAAAGAGCCCGCACTTACGTTTCCATTTATTGAATCTCTTAACAAAGAGTAAATCTCGGAGGCAGTTAGACCATGCGTTGCGGCTTTTTCTTTATCAATATAAAAATTAATTCGTTTGTGAGGGCTTTCAGCGAAAGAATCTATTTCTTTAATGTGTTTGGGATCACTTTTGTGGAGAATTTCCATCATCTCTTTAGCTCCATCTAATAAGTCGTCGTAGCTATGTGTCGAACTGCCGTATATTTCAATAGCCAGAGTTGATAGTACAGGGGGACCCGGAGGTAGCTCAATAATTTTGAGAATTCCTCCAGAATCTTCTGCTATTTTCGTAAGTTCATCACGGATGCGAAGTGCAATAGAGTGGCTTTGTTCTTTTCTAAAGTTTTTGTCTGCTAAATTTACCCTTATTTCAGCTTGATTTGGTTCCCTACGCATATAATAATGGCGGACAAGACCATTAAAGTCTATTGGGGAATTTATTCCAGCATAAAGTGTACAATCTTTTACTTCATTATAAGTTGATAATTTTGCGGAAAGTCTTTTTGCTGTTGATACGGTGTCTTCAAGAGGTGTTCCTTCCGGCATATCGAGAATAATTTGCAACTCATTTTTATTGTCGAATGGTAACATTTTAAGGGGTATCTTTAACATTAATAAAGCTGATAACAGTGTGGCGAGAACAACAATAAATAGAAAAATATATGCATTTCGCTTTTTAAAAAAAGGTTTGATTAGAAATGCAAAACTTTTTTTTATCCATTCAGGAGTAGGGTCTTTTTCCTCTTTTTGAATACCTTTATTGCTTAAATTTTTAAGGAGAAATAAAGAGAGAAATGGAACAAATGTAAGAGCACATAGAGTAGAAAAAGTTACAGTTAATGGTACATTTATAGCCATAGGTTTCATATATGGCCCCATCATTCCAGTGATGAAGAACATAGGTGTAAATGAGATTATAATTGCAATAGTGGAAAGGATAACTGGCGGTAAGACTTCCTGAACAGCATGCAAAGTAGCCTTCAACGGATCAAATAATCGCATCTTTAAATGCCTTTGAATATTGTCAACATTTGTAATCGGATCATCTACAACCATTCCAAGACTTAAAATTAACGCAAAAAGTGTGACCCTGTTAATAGTATAACCAGCGACGTAATTAGTAAAAAGGGATAAAGAAAAACTTACAGGAACAGCAAGTCCAACAACAATCCCTTCCCGCCACCCCATAGTAAAAGCTATCAGCCCAATAACTGTTATCATTGCAAATGCAAGACTGGAAAGGAGATCATTTACCTTACTGTTTGCAGTTTCTCCATAATTTCTTGTAATTACAAGTTCTACGTCTTCAGGTAAAATCTCTTTTTTTAATTCTTGCGCCTTAGCTATTAATTTTTCTGTAAAAGTTACAGAATTTACACCTTTCTTTTTACTGAAAGCTAATGTAACACATTCAAAAGATTTCCCTTTGAACTCTTCTGTTATTTTTGCAGAAGGTCCGAAATAAATTTCAGTGTAATTATCGTATTCTGCCGGCCTATCTGTAATTTTTGCGACCTCACAAAGCCTGACTACCCCTCCCTTCTCAGCGGAAATTAGTATTAGATTTTTAATATCATCAATAGTTTCAAGAGGAGGAGAAGTTAATATTCTGAGATACTTCCCATTAATAACGCTAAATCCACAAGTTCCACAATTATTATTCCTTCGCAATACATTTATTATGTCATTTATGGATAAGTTATGTGCAGTGAGTTTTTCTATATCAGGTTCAATAAGAATTTCTCTCGGAGAACCACCTATGATTTCGCTCTGGAAAATATCTTGAGAGGCATCCATACGGGCTTTTATTTCTTCCGTTATTCTCCGTAATTCAAAAATGTTTTTATCAGGAGAAAAAAGGGTAAAACTTATAACTGGCACATCATCTATTTCCACCGGATTTAATTCCCATCTTTTTACATCAGGATGAATAAGATGCATATTCTCATCCATCTTGTCACGAACTTTTACCATTGATTCAGTATAGTCCTCTCCTACATGAAAACGCACTATGACCATCGCGCGATCTCGAAAACTTGTAGAATATACATGTTCCACTCCTGAAACCTGCCACAATAGACGTTCAAGGGGGGTAGTTACAAGTTCTTCAACCTCTTTTGGAGAATATCCAGGGAAATCAACGGTAATGTCAATCATAGGAACCACTATTTGAGGCTCCTCTTCACGTGGAGTTAAAATTACGCCAAGGATACCAAGAAAAAGAGCAGATAGAACAAATAAAAATGATAAAGGCCCCGTTAAAAATAATTGCACAATCTCTGTAATAAAAGTTCTCTTTTCTTGCATAGTAGGACTAATTATAAATAAATGATAATTGAATTATAAAATTTTCAAATTAATAATATAATCAGTTAATAACATAAGTCCATTTTATAGTTTTTATACAAAAAAAATTTGAATATATCAGATAAAAATGAGAGATTTTTCCAAATATGATTTCTATGAAATGCTTGGTATTGAGCATTCAGCCACTTTCTCAGAAATTAAAAAAGCATACTATAAAAAGGTAAAGGATTGTCATCCAGACCTCTATGGCGGCTCACACGAAAAGGAGGAAGAATTTAAGAAAATTGTTCTCGCATTTGACATTTTGTCAGATCCTGACAAAAAGTCTGTTTACGATTTACAAAGATTTAAAAGTGGTAATGAAAAACAGAAAATACCAGGCTTTGAACCTTCTTATTCTTCGATTATGGATAGTGATGCAGATGATACTCTTGAAGAATTAATTGTTGGAAATGAAGTTCCCAAAAACACAACATTAGCAACATTATTTCTTGATCTTGAGAAAACTGAAATTTTCATAAATTTTAGGGAGGGAAAATATCTATTTAGAAGGAAGGAATATAAAAACGCCTTCCAATACTTTTCAAAACTCGTTGATATTGTGCCAAACAATATTCTGTATCGATATTTTCTTGCAAGAACTTATGCCTGTATGGGAAAATTTTCTTTAGCAGCTATCCATTACAAAGAAGCAATAAAAATAGGTAATCAGAGAATCCCTCCACAAAAACTTGTAAAAATTCATAGAGAACTTAATTTTGTTAGAGAAAAATCAAATCCGTTACTTAAAAAAATTTCTTCCTGGCTGAGTATGAAAACTACCGATAACTTCATAAATACAGAGTCTGAAATGATTGATGAAATGAATAGGGCCATAAATCATATAAGTATTGAAATTGAACGAAAAAAACAAGAAAAAGAAAAACGAATGCTTGAATAGAACTTTGCAGATGAAATTAATCCCCCTGAACAGTTGTTTCTCATCCTCATTCTATTAATATAAAAAATTTAAAGGTATAAATATGTTTTTTGAAATTATTGACAAATGTAAAGATACAAAGGCGAGACGAGGAAAATTAAGAACAATCCATGGAGAAATAGAAACACCTGTCTATATGCCAGTCGGAACACGGGCTACAGTAAAAACCGTTACACCTGCTGAACTCAAAGAACTTGGAGCAGAAATAATGCTTGCAAATACATATCACCTCCTTACAAGACCGGGAATCGAAATAATCGAAAATGCAGGCGGCTTACATAATTTTTGCTCATGGCACAAACCAATACTTACAGACAGTGGAGGATTTCAAGTTTTTAGTCTTTCTCAAATCAGAAAAATTAGAGAAGATGGCGTAGAATTCGCTTCTCATATAGATGGATCACGTATAATTTTGGGACCCAAACAGTCTATGGAATTACAAAAAAAATTCGGCTCAGATATAGTAATGGCTTTTGATGAATGCACAGCATACCCAGCCACTTACGAAGAAGCTATGAATTCAATGAAACTAACACATAAATGGGAAAAAATATCAAGGGAATACAAACTCAATGAAGGACAAAAAATATTCGGAATAATTCAAGGCTCCGTATATGAAGAACTCAGAATAAGATCAGCTGTAGAACTTGTAAATATGGATTTTGACGGTTACGCACTCGGGGGCCTAAGTGTAGGTGAACCGGAAGAAGATATGATAAAATGTATAAGATGGACCGAACCAATCATTCCACCAAACAAACCTCGTTATCTCATGGGCGTCGGAATGCCTAAACAAATTGTTAAAGCAGTAGCTGAGGGAATTGATATGTTCGATTGTGTTCTACCAACACGTCTTGCACGACATGGCACCGCTTTCATTGAAAATGGAGAAGATATCCCTGTTAAAGCAGCAAAATATTCTAGAGACCTGTCTCCTGTCGACAAAAATTGTAACTGCTATACATGTAGAAATTTTAGTAAGTCATATATCCGTCATCTTCTTAACGTCGGGGAAATGCTTGGTATCCGTCTTCTCACAATTCATAATCTGCACTTCTATTTTGATTTAATCAGAAAAATAAGAAAACATATTAGCGATGGAACGTTTGCGAATTTCGCAAAGGAATACTGCAAGGCAGATAATGAATGATGATTACAATTTACGAAACAATTAATAAAATAAGACGAATTTTTGACGGAAAAATAACGGATTCGTCAAATTCTATCCGATACATCATATCAGAAGTGCTCGCTTTGCCTATCCCTCAAATTGATTTTTTAAAAGATGAGATTATTAATGAAAAAGATTATCAGAGAATTATGATTTGTGTAAAGCGCAGAGCAAAAGGAGAACCATTACAATACATATTTGGTAAAGCATACTTTAGAAACTTAACATTAAAAGTTGGAAAAGGGGTTTTAATACCACGTCCGGAAACAGAATTAATGGTGGATGAAATTATAAAACGCCTTCCATTTAATGGAGTATTTTGTGATATAGGCACAGGTTCTGGTGCAATAGCATTTGCAGTGGCGTCGGAAAGACCAGATTCAAAAGTTTTCGCCTCCGACATTTCTTTGAAAGCATTAAAATACGCCAGAATAAATAAAAGAAATTTGAAAATAAAAAATGTATATTTGCGGAGAGCATCCTTATTTTCCGCATTTAAAAATAAAAAATTTAATGTTATAGCTTCAAATTTGCCATACATAAAAAACTCGGAAATAGCAAAACTACCTTGCGAAATTCGCAAATATGAACCTCTTAAGGCCCTAAAAGGAGGCGAAGATGGGCTTCAGATAATAAGGAAATTCTTTTTTGAAGCATATAGATATTCAAATAAAGGAACGTTTGTAATTGCAGAAGTTTCGCCAGAGCAAGCAGTCCCATTAAAACACTTCCTTCAAGAAATGGATATCTATAAAAATATTGTAATCATAAGAGATTTATCTGGGAAAGATAGATTTGTAGCGGCTTATATTTAGAAAAAAATATTGTTTTCTCATAAAATTACAGTTCTATCAGGTAAAAATTGTTTTTAAAACTTTACTTTTTCTTATTACGCTTTTATATTACCATTCCTTTGAACGGGATCCAATAAAGAGCAAAATTGTAGTTAAAGGAGAAAAAGAATGGAAGGTGTTTTCTTTAAAAAAGGCGAAGCAGAACTTCATCTACCGGAGAAAAAAATCAAGATGCCAATTTATGAAGGAAGTGAGGGAGAAAAAGCTATTGATATATCATCTCTACGAAAAGAAACAGGGCATATTACGTATGATCCGGGGTTTATGAATACAGGATCCTGTGAGAGCGTAATAACATTTATAGATGGAGAAAAGGGAATTTTAAGACATCGCGGTTATGACATACAAGATCTTGCTGAGAACTGTCTTTTTCTTGAAGTTGCCTATCTTTTAATTCATGGCAAACTCCCTAATAAGGAAGAGTATAATTTTTTTTCAAAATTGATGAATCAACATTCGATGATTCATGAAGACATGCAAACATTCTTTAGAAATTACCCGGAGGGGGCACACCCTATGGCAGTCCTTTCGGCAATGGTGGTATCCTTATCATCATTTTACCCAGAACTTGAAAAAGATACTGGTGAAGATGTAGATATTACTGTTACAAGGCTACTTTCAAAACTTCGTACAATTGCGGCCTTTTCGTATAAAAAATCAATAGGAGAACCTTTTGTTTATCCCAGTCATAAATATACATATTGCGAGAATTTTCTGAATATGATGTTCTGGTCGCCTATAAAGGATTATAAGCCTGATCCGGTAGCTGTTCGAGCACTAAATCTTTACTTAACAATTCATGCTGATCATGAGCAAAATTGTTCTACATCGGTAGTAAGATCCGTTGGTAGTGCTGGCAGTAATCTCTATGCCTCAATTTCCGCTGGGATTTGCGCTTTATGGGGACCCTTGCACGGGGGGGCAAATGAAGCCGTTGTAAATATGCTTGAAAATGCGATAAAGAACAAGATAAAGCCAGAAGAATTAATAAAAATGGCGAAAGATAAAAATTCTAAGTTTAGATTAATGGGCTTTGGGCACAGGATTTATAAATCCTATGATCCTCGTGCGAAAATCGCAAAAAGAACCTGTAAAGAATTGCTTGAAAAATTTGGTCATGGATCAGAGCCTATTTTTGATTATGCAATGGAACTCGAAGAAAAAGCGTTAAAAGATCAATATTTCGTAGATAGAGGGCTTTACCCAAATGTAGATTTCTATACTGGAATAGGTTATCGCGCGATGGGAATACCTACTAATATGTTTACTGTATTATTTGCGCTTGGAAGGTTGCCAGGCTGGATTGCGCAATGGTTGGAGCAGAAAAATTCTAAGGTCCAGAAAATAGGTCGTCCACGTCAATTATATACAGGCCCTACCCAGAAAAAATTTTTACCAATGGATAAAAGATAAAAAAATGGAGATAAATATATGCCATGGATAGTTGAGGAGTCGAAGAGAATAGAAAAGGAAAGAATTTTAAAACTTACCGAACAGTTAGCACTTGCAACAGAGAGAAATTTTTGCAAAAATCCCAAGAAAGTATTGCTTTTACCTCCAGATATTACAAGGGCTCATAGCGGAGCTGGCTGGATAACGAATCATCTTTATCATTATTTCGCCAAAAAAGCAGACGTGCATCTAATCCCAACACTTGGACAGCATGTACCACATACTCAAGAACAAAATAAATGGATGTTCGGCGACATTCCGGAGGAAAAAATACACGTTCACGATTGGCGGAATGGCGTGGTAAAGATTGGTGAAATCCCAGCTTCATATGTAAAAGAAGTTTCAAAAGGAAAAGCCGATTGGCCAATACCTGTTTCAGTAAACAAAATGCTTATTGAAGAAAAATGGGATATTATAATCAATATAGGACATATCGTTCCACATGAAGTTCTTGGTTTTGCCAATCATAATAAAAATTATTTTATCGGACTCGGCGGCAAAGAAATGATATGTGCTTCTCATATGATGGCAGCGTGTTGTGGAATAGAGAACAATCTTGGTAGACTTATAACTCCGCTGAGAGATTGTTATAACAAGGCAGAAAAAGAATATCTTTCACATTTGCCAGATGCTTATTTGCAGGTAGTAATGGCATATGATGAGAATGGAACACTATGCCATACTGGATTTTATGCCGGTGAAGATCTGGAAACTTATCTTGTAGGAGCTCGCGCTTCACAAAAGCAAAACATAACAATTGTTCCACCGCTTAAAAAAGTTGTTGCCATAATGCAAGGAGATGAATTCTACAGCACATGGGTAGCAAATAAAGCTATTTACCGAACAAGAATGGCTATGGCAGATGGAGGGCAGCTCATTATAATAGCACCTGGTTTAAAACGTTTTGGAGAACAGGAAGAAGTAGATAAATTAATTAGAAAATATGGATATTGTGGAACAGAAAAAGTTATGAAAATGTATAAAATAGACCCTTTGCTTCAGGATTTAACTCATGGAACAGCTCATTTGATACATGGCTCGTCAGAAGGAAGATTTACCATAACCTATGCGCCAGGACAACTTAGCGAAGAAGAAATCCGTTCAGTCTGTTTTGATTATATGGATATAAATGAAGCTTTAAGTCGTTATAATCCGAAAATACTAAAGAATGGCTTCAATAAGATGCCAGATGGTGAAGAGATTTATTTTATATCAACACCATCAGCTGGACTATGGAGTGTGAAAGAGAAAATAATGGATAACCACTAAGTCTTTTTTGATAATATTCCATTTTCTTAGTGGCTTCAAGAATATGCTGAGTATATCTTTGCGATTATTGTTAAAGGATAATCATACCGCGCGAGCTTTCAGAAAATTCTACAGTAGGCTTTACTTAAAAATTCAAAAAATATTATATAAGAACTTGATAAGTAGGTAGTTATATAGTTTAATTTTCTTAAAAAGTAGACCCTGAATACCAATTGTTTTTTTTAGATAGAGCTAAAAATTCAGGTTTATTTCATTGCTTCTATCAGGATATTCTTTTTCCACTTTTTGCCATCCTTTGAACATGTAAAAATATTTCCATGATTATCAATAAACAGGTAATTTTCTTTAGAAATTACGGCGGCAAAAATCAAGTCGCCACGAGTTTTTGGCTTAAGAGTCGAGATAGAAAATGAATCTATTTCCTCATATTCTGGAGTATTAAATATTACCGCTCTATCATTTTTAACTGAAGTTAAAAGTATTTTTTGAGCTTCTCGATCTATTAAAATTATAGGAGCGGGATTTTGAATAAGAGTTTTCTTTACAGATTGACGAAATAATTTTGCTTCTGCATTTTCAAATGCTACAACAAATGAATTGTCAGTACTGGGGATAAATTTAACTGCAATTGGTGTGGAGTTTTCTTCCGTAAATTGAGCAATGGGGTTAGCTGCTGAAGCTGAAAATATTTCTATTCTTTTATCTCCGGCAAATATGAATTTTTCAGATTCTCTATCTTCATCTATAATACCTTTTTTATTGCTTGATTTATAATTATTCTTCAAATTCAAACTATCTGTATCAATTTCGTATATTTCATTTTCATTTTTTTCTTGATTGTTAAAGATTACGATTATTTTATTTTTTAGCAATATAATATCTTTTATTTCATTTCGGAATTTCTTAGTTCGCTGGATAGTGCCAGAATCTGCATCAAGACAAATTATTTCATTGAATTCTTTTAATTCAGGTTGTTTTACAGAACTTAATATTAAATCAGTTGAATCTGGGAAGAAAGATATTTTGTTTATCTTCTTTTGTTTTATCTCATGTATTCTAAGAATAATCCAATCAGAGGTTCTCAGTATTACTATTCTACTTCCATTTGGCCCTTTTGTTTCTCCAGTCCTTTCTACTATTGCGAGAAGGCTACTGTCTGTGCTAATAGCTATTGATGGGAGAGCAACAGAGCCTGGACCATCATATCTCCATAATGGTTTCCAGGTTATTTTTTCTTTTGGTTTTAATTTTGAAGCGAGTCCTTCAGTTTTTGCGATTTTCGCAATTTGTTGTTCTGTAAAGGGTTCGATAAGGATATTTCTTTTGTCATCTATAACTTCAGGAACTTTTAGATCTTTATCCCAATTTTTTATTGTAAAAGCACCTTCAAAATCTGATATTTGTCCCTCATTATTTGTCTTTTCTTCATTTTTCTCTTCTGCATAAAAGTTTCCATAATTCAAGAAAAAGATAGTAAATAAAAGAGAAATAAGTTTTAATATTGCCTTCATTTTTTTAATTGACATCAAGTTCTATGTATTCAATATCTATTTCTGCTGAAACTGATTGTCCGAGTAATTCGAGATTTACCGACACTATTGCAGAGTTTTTTCTTTTTGTAACAATTCCTGACAGTCCTTGAAGAGGGCCGCCAACCACTTTTATTTTTTGTCCTTCAATTATTTCTGGTTTTACTACTAACTCTATATTTTCAGAGTTTTCTTCGAGTTTTTTAATTGCATTGAGTTCATCTATAAGAATTCTTTCCATTACCTCATCAACTTTCAATTTATGAACTACGCAGTTAGAATTCACGATTTTTCTGAATAGTTCGTCATTAAGCGCGCAAAATACGTAGCCCGAGAACATTGGAATATGGAAGATGAGGTTTTGGCGTTTTTGCCTCTTTGCGCTTTTTATGAGAGGCAGGTAATAAGGCACATTATTTGCGGCGCAGTAAGCGGCGAGTTTTTTTTCACATCGAGATTTTGTTTTTACTGGCATCCACAGATGCTGTTGTATTTTTTCTATTCTGAAATTATTTAGGATTTCATGCATAAATGATTTTCCTTAACAAGCCAGAAAATGGATTTTTGTAAATTTTGGATTACAAATTTCTTTCTTCAATTTTTCTGTCAGTGTTTTCTGTTGCATTTTAAGTTCCATAAGAGAGCAACTATCTTTAACTTTTATATAGAGAATATTATTTTTGATATATGATGGATATGTATTTTCTTTATATTCGGGAGGGATAATTTTTTCCCACGCAATTTTTGTTCTCTGAAGCTCTATTACCTTATCGGATGAGTCACGAGCTAAAATTTTTTCTATAATTGTTTGAATTTCAACTGGCTGTGATGTAATGTCACAAATTATTTTTGTGGCATCTTTTTTACCATACCATTCTTCGAGAATTCCACATAAAGCGTTTTTTTTTCGCCAATATTTATTTTTGGGAAATATTAGCTGTTTCTTCATCATTTTTTTTCAATGGGGAAATTAGGGTTTAAAACCAAAAAATCGAATGGGCAAGATAAGAGTGTCAAATACCAATAAAAATGGAGCTTCAATCCCTGAAATCAGATGATTTGCGCCAGAATAAAAGAAACCAAAAGGTGCTCCAAGAGTAGCTTCAATTACACCAAGAGGCAGAAGAAATATTGAAAATATGTCCTTGCCAATTTCTATAAAGCCAGGCGCGGCGTTGAGCATACCCTTTATTGCGTATTGAGCCGCTGCTTCTGCCACTGGCATAGCATAAGGAGCTAATAAAGAAATCGTTACCGGATCTATCGCCTCTGTTTTTGGCTGAAGAAAAACAAAGGAAGACAGAATTATTGCTGTTATTATCAAGAATTTTTTCATAATAGACTTATTATAAGCCCTAAAATATTCAAATCAAGTAAAAAATCCTCTTAATTATTGAAAAAAAACAGAAAATAGATTGATGAAAATGGAAAGTCTTATGAAACGTTTTCAGTTAATTACTGCAATTATCTGCTAATGCTCAAATGTATCTGATTTATTTTTTATTTAAAGCAAGTTCAAGCGCAATGAGTGAGTAAGCGGTTACGAGTTCAGGGACAGATTCCATCCATCTACCATTTTGATTATACCATGAACCATTTTCTCTCTGTAATTCAGATAATTTTCGTATAATATCTTCACGCCAATTCCTTAATTTCCCATCAGAACTTTTTATTATATCTTCTCCGTATACAGAATGAGCTTTTGCAAAAGTATGCAAATAGTAATAATGTCCCTCTTCTCCCATACCAGGATTTTCATCGAGAGTATAGTTTCTTTCCGCCCATTCAATGGCAGCTTTTATTCGTGGATCATCCTTTTTCAATTGAGCATAAATCATACTTTTTAGCCCGGCATAAGTCATACTACCATATGTTCTGAGAGATTTTTTGCCTTCTCTCATCTTTTCTGGAGAAATGTATACAAAACCACCTTTTTGAGGATCATTAGGGTCTTTTACAACCCATGCCTGATCATTTGATTCGGGGAGGTTCTGCAAACGACTCAAAAATTTCACAGCATTACTCCATGCTAATTTTGATTTCTTCTGCACCTCAGGATTATTATTGTAAGGTTCTTTGTCAAGGTGTTCTGTCATATATAATGCTTCGAGTACCCATTGTGTGTTTGATAAATCAGAACGGGGAGGTCCATCTGGACCATAACTAAATCCACCGAACGAATCGCTATCTTCAGGTGTTGGATATTCTGGATTATTTTGAGTAAGCTGACAGTTTAGAAGAAATTTTCGTGCATTCTTCATAATCTCTATATCTTCAGGATTATTTAATGTTGCAAGAGCTACGAGAACTATTGAGGTTGTATATACTGGAAATTCTCGTTCTTTTCCTGCCATCCATATAGAACCATCTTTTTGAACAAAATATAACATATATTTTCTGCCTTTTTTTATCGCATTTTCCTTTAATTCAAGATTGTTAGTGGTTTTGCTGTTATATAAAGCGATACAAACTAGTCCTGTTATTCCAGGATGTTCACACCATGAACCATCTGGTTTTTGATTATCTGTAAGGAAGTTTACTCCTCTTTGAATTAGGTCATTTGCTAACTTTACAGATTGAGAAGACAGGTTAATTTTTTTAATTTCTTCATTTTTTTCTACGATTTCTTGAGTATGAGAAAGGCAAAAAAAAGATAAAAAAAATATTGATATCACTGATATCTTTATCAAAGTACAATTTAATTTATTTTTCATTTCTTTACTCCTTTTTTTTTACATACAGGCTCTACCTTCATTTAATAGTCTTAATATTTCACTCTTACCTGTGTAAATTGCCGGTAAAATTGCAGCGATAATTGAAAGTAAAATAGTAAAACCTATACATATAAATATTTTCTTGAATGGAATATAAAGACTTGTGGTAAGCCCGCCAAAGAAACTGCTAAATTGTGAAACAGTTACACCTGAATACCCTGATAGAACTCCAAAAATAAGACTAAGCAACGAAGCAACTATTGCTATCATAATAACTTCCGCAAGAATTAATCTGATAAGTTCAAAACGCGTAACTCCAATAGCCCGCAAAACTCCCATTTCCCACCGGCGCGCCCTGACTGAAGCGAGGACTGTATTAATAACAGCAAAAGATGAAATTAACAAAGTTATCAATGGAAGTTGGCACATTGCCCATATCATCCCATCAGCTCTTGAATTAATTCTTTCTCTAATATCAATAGGGAGTGTAATACGCAATGATTTTCCATAATTCCTTGCTCCAAAATTCCACATACCTTGCATGTTTACTGGTTGATCAGGCCCAAGATTACGATCGGCTATTTCCTGAACAGCTAATCCTATTTTTTCTATATCCGCATTTTTTTCTATATTCGTCCATATAAAGTTTATCTTTTCTATCTTAAAATCACTTCTTACTGTCTCATAATCAGCAAAAATCATTGCTGCAGTTCGCCCACTACGCCTTCTGAGACCAGAAAATTTTGTCATCCAATGCCAACCAGGCAGGGAAACTGCTCCTGCGATAATATATTCTACTGGGTTGGGAGATTCTGGTGGTATCATTGTAAATTTATCTCCGACCTTAAGTTTACTTGCCTTTAAAAAATGATCAGGAACAATGCAATATCTTCCTTTTTTAAGTAAAGCTACAACCTCGTTGGCGGAACTATTTATAAACTTTAATGGCAATAATGGGGAGTCTCCAGAAAATGCAATTTCAGGATCAATCCCTATAATTATAACGTTATCCTGCCTGGTTACGGAACTTTTTTCCTCGCTATGGGTGATGTCATCTGCCAATTTAGGTTGTTCTACCGCGAGTGGGACACATTTTTCCGCCTTTATTCCTTTTATTAAGCGCACATTTTCTATTTCAAACTGGAGAAGTCCTCCCTTGCGAAAAAAAAGTAACATATCAGGAACCCATTCTCCCGGTATAAATGGTTGCAGCATTGAATAACCCCACGTAACTGTGGCAATGTAAAGAGAAAGTCCAATCGAAAGTGATACTGTTGTGCCAAATGTCCTCCATAAATTAATCGTAAGTTGGGAATTTAGCAAAGCAGAATGTAAAAGTAAAAATCTTGATATAATCGGTAGAAAAGCCTTTTCTACGATAATAATCAGTATTGGTATTAAGAGAATAAAACCAATACCCATAAAAATAAAACCAGCAATAATTAAAGGATATTTGTTGTCCTCAGATAATGGCAATATAGAAAATAGCAATGGATTTAAAGCTATTAATATTATAGCCCATAGAAAAAGAGAAAAATGTATTTGAGCTTTCTTATAAGAAATAGACGGAGTAAACACATCTATTGGATTCAGTTTTGCAACTTTGACCGCAGGTATTATTGAAGCTGCAAGGGCCCCACCAAAGGCACTTATCCCAGAAAGACTAACACAAAAAGTTCCAAGACTAACGCCATATTGAAATAATTCTGGATGAGATCGTTGGAGCAAATTCAATAAAATAAGACCACTTAACAAACCTCCAAACCATCCGATAAAACCTAAAAAGAGGCTTTCAATAATAATCATCATTGCAACCTGCAAACGCGTGAAAGCAACAATTCGTAAAATTGCAAATTGACGGATTCTTTCATGAACCCCCATATTTAAAGTAGTAAATATTATGAAAATCGATGCCATAAGAGAAAGTGCAGTAGCCGAATATGCTTGCATCTTTACCGAATATGCCATTCGATTTCTTTCCATTGTCCCTTCAATATCTTTTAAAGAATAAATTTCTGCTTTATCTCCACTTGAAATGAGATTTTTTCTCCATTTTTCCATAAAATCTATGGGACTGACATTATCTTTTAAAATCAGATAAATGATAGATATTTTCTTCTCTCCATTATTAATTTTCTCAGCTAATCTCATTGGAACATATACTGGCAAAATAGCAGGAGAACGAGAAAGAAGATCTGGCGCTAAAAAATCTCTGTCCAACTGTATAGGAAAACGTTGTTGTTCAAGTATTCCTATAATCTTAAGGGAAAATTCACCGTTGGAGCTTTTAACAAGTAATTTATCCCCTACTTCGACTTCCAATTTATCCGCAAGTCCAGAACTAATTACAGCTTCATTTTCCGAAGAGCCTGGCTCAAGCCATAAACCTGCCTTTAAGTCAATAGGTGGTTTTCCTGCATCTATTCCAACAATTACAGGTTTGGCAAAGGACCTCATTCTTTTTATCGGATTTTCTCTTTTCTGTGGCATTTGCATAGTTCCTTTACTTCCAGTATCTTGCCTATTTTCTGATTTTCTTTCCACCTCCTTTTTTGAAAAAGTATTTTTCCCAGGTGTTAAATTCTTGTCAAATCTTTGCCGCGGTCCTATATTTGACTTCTCATCAATTTGGGGGAAAAGTGGAGCACCAGTAAAACCATCAGATCTACTTACCGATGCAAGACATTGCATCACGGGTTCTATTTCTGAAATCTCATTATCTCTTTTTATATCTTCAAAAATTTTTTTATCAATAATTGGATTCTTTGACGATTTAGGAACTATCATCATATGATATCTGCCAAGAGATATCCTGGCCGAACTTTTAAACTGACCAAGCAATGCATCGTAACCGCTTACTATCCAAACAACTATACCTGAAGATGCTATCATCGCTAAACAGCAAAAAATCAGCCTTGCTGGATGTTTAAAAATTCCAGAAAAAATCAATTTCAAAATCATTTTCATAAATTCAACCCTCCACTATTTGCTCTTATGCACACTTTTTCTCTAATGATTCCTGATAACGCGCCGCGAGTAAGTGCACATCATGAAAGGATGAAGAATCAAATTCATCTATAAATTCACCATCCTTCAAAATCATTATTCTGCGCGCCCATATCGCTACAGAAGGCTCGTGAGTAACAACAATAATCGTCTTTTTATCTTCATCAGAAAATTTTTTTAACAATTTACAAAATTCCTGCCCATTTACTGAATCAAGACTGCCTGTAGGCTCATCAGCAAGAACTATTTGAGGCTGATTTATAAGCGCCCTTGCTATCGCAACCCTTTGCTGTTCACCTCCACTCATAGCATCGGGGCAATGATGTAGTCTATTTCGAAGCCCAAGTTTTTCTACAAGTTCATCAAATTCTGGAGGTATTTTATTACTGTTCCTCAAATCAACATAATAAGGCAATAAAATATTATCTTTTGCTGAAAGTGTCGGTATTAAATTATATGCCTGAAATACTATTCCTATGTTTTTACGCCTGAAAATAGTTAACTCTCTATCAGATAATAAATTAATATCTTTAGATGCGATAAATATTTTTCCTGAATCAGCGCGAGTAAGACCAGCTAAAACATGTAAAAAAGTACTCTTTCCTGAACCACTAGCCCCCATTATTGCAACAAAATCACCTTCTTTTATCTTCACCGAAATATTCTTTAATGCATTTACCCTGTTTTCTCCTTGTTTAAAACTCTTGGAAACGCTTTCTAAAACTACAGGAAATTCACTGTAAGTCATTTTTCCTCCATTTTTTTCCATTTTTTTATCCTATGAAAAAGGTTCTATTGAAATAAGATCAAAAGACTGCTTTCTCCCCGGCTTTAACCTGAAATAAAAATACCCATTCTCTCCAAAATCACACATAACAAAATATAAATTATTATTTTTGTCTATTTCCACAGATAGTATCTCAAAATTCTTAGATCTTAAATAGGTTATACAGTCCTTAGTTTCTTTATCAGAGGATAACCTCAGAAAATGATTATCTAACTCTCCTGATAATATGTTTTTGATGAAGTTTTTAAGATCAGGATATTTTCTGCTAACATCAGTAGATAATAAATATTCCTGTTGTAATGTCCTCTCTTGAATGATATACTTTCCCCTGTTCAAAATTGAAAAAGTAATTTTTGTCATTCCTATTGCGAAAGCAAAGATTAAGAATACACAAACAATTACTTTAGATAGCATTTTAAAAATATATTTTCTCCTATCTGCTCTTTGACTTAATTCTGAAGCTTGTTTTAATCTTTTCTCTGCGCTCGTGATTAAATTTCTTTTTTCAGCAATATGAGACTTTAATTCTTGTTCTATTTGCTTCTTTTTAGCCTCATTTAATTTTATTTTCAGGTCCTTGTAATACATAGTTAGTTATATAACATCCTTTCCTATTCAAAACTTACATCTGGTGATTTTGGAAAACCATTCGGAAACATCGTCGCATTTGCAGGACGAGCTCCAAATGGAATCCGCACATGACTCGGTAATTGCCCAGCCGTCCAGCTCGTTCCAGTAGCAAAATCATGTCCATAGTTTATCGTGCTTTTTAAAAGTTTAACCTTTCCAACATGACCATCCAAAAAGGAACTATTCATTGAATTGAAATGACGAAACGCATATCTCCCCAGAGAACCTACTGTTGCCATTTTTGCTACAGGTGCAGTAAGTGGATTATTCTCTCCATTTACAAATGGAAGTTGAAACTGATAATCCAACCACAAACAAATCTCTGACGGTTGTGCGTTTTTCAAATCCCTCGGCCTGATCCATTGTTCAACAGGACCAAAGCGCCGCCAGCTTAAACTGTCCGATATGTTATTTCCATTTACTCCAATACTTACTTTAACAATAACATTTCCTTGTTTACATTCACCCAAACGACCATATTCCTCTGTTCTAAAATCACCAGGACACCTCACAATATCTTCAGGCACAGTCTCCTTACCTTTTGCAAAATAAGATAAAAAACACGTCTCAGGTAAAAGATATCTTTGAGCGTCAGGATAATATTCCCAATCGTGAGTGTAATATTCTGTTGCTAAAGCATATTGCCTCAAAAGGTTCATACAAGCTGTTTGCTTTGCCTTTTCCCTTCCCTTTTGTAGAGCAGGAAAAAATAGCCCCATAAGAATAAAAATTATGGCTACTACAACTAACAATTCTATGAGAGTAAACTTTCTTTTCATAATAATTTCCCTCGTATCTCTAAATATCGTATCAAAAAATTAAATAATTAGTTTTATTAAAAAAGATAAAATAATTAATTTTTTATTTAATACAAAGATAAAAACACAAAAAATTATTAAAATGCTAAAAAATACTAATAAATATTTTAAATTTTATTTGCAATTTATTTTTGTTTTTGTTATTGCTTTTTTTATTTTTTCGATAATATTCAACTAATTATGAACCTACTCAATAAGAGAGTTTTTATAACTGGTGGAGCCTTGAGAATAGGACGGGAGATTGCGCTTGCCCTTGCAGAATTAGGCGCCATAATTACAATTTCCTACAATGAATCAAAAGAGGAAAGTAAGAAACTATTAAAAATCCTTTCTCAAAAAAATTCAGGTCATTCCGCTGTCAAACTTGAACTTAACAGGAAAATCCCAGCCAATTTTTTCGATAAAATAGGTTTGGTAGATATCCTGATTAATAATGCTTCTGTTTATTTCCCCGACGATTTTACAAAAGAAAGTTTTGATAATATAGAAAATCAGTTCAAAGTAAATTTTTTATCTCCATTATTTCTTTCAAAACTCTTCTATATGCAAGTAAAAAATACCGGCTCAATAATAAACATGCTCGATTGCAGAATAAATAACCTTGAACGTGCTGACGGCTCATATTGGCTGAGTAAAAAAGCCTTACATTCAGCCACAGAACTCCTTGCAGTGCAATATGCACCCAAAGTCCGCGTCAATGCCATCGCTCCGGGAGCAATCTTGCCTCCATCGAAAACAAAATCTTTTTCCCTTGAAAAAGCGGCGCAAGCAGCACCTCTACAAAAATTACCAACTTTGAAAAATTTAACTGACGCAGTAATTTTCCTGCTCGAAAATGATTCTATAACAGGCCAGACAATCTTTGTTGATTCAGGTAGACATCTAAGAAAAAATCAAAAAAGCTCGGAATAATTATGGCAGACTTAATATTAATCGATTCCTTTGCCCATATATATAGGGGATTTTACGCGCTCCCGCCTCTAACTAATTCATCCGGTATTTTGACGAATGCGATTTTCGCATTTTCGAAAACCTTGCTGATGATTGAAAAAAACTTCCCCTCTAACTACGGTGCTGTTATATTTGATAAAGGAAAATCCACAAAACGCCTCGAAATAAGCCCTGAATACAAGGCTACACGTCCACCAACCCCACCAGACCTCTTGCAACAACTTCCATATATAAAGGAAATCGCCAAAGCCTTTGGGTGGAAAATTATTGAATTTGATAACACAGAAGCAGATGATATAATTGCATCAATATGCCAAAAGTTCAATGAAAAAAAAATATATATCGTAAGTAATGATAAAGACCTCGCTCAATTGGTCAATGACAATATTTTAATGCTGGTAAGTTCAAAAGATGGCGGACTTTCGGAAATGAACAAAGATGGAGTTTTTGTGAAATTCGCAGTCTATCCAGAACAAATAGTGGATTACCTCTCTCTAATCGGCGATAACAGCGATAATATTCGTGGAGCATCCGGAATTGGACCCAAAACAGCTTCAAAATTGTTAGCTGAATATAGAAATATTGAATCTCTACTATCCAATATATCTTCCATAAAAAGTGAAAAAGTGAAAAATTCTATTATTTCCTCTGCGGAGCAACTTAAAAAGAATAAAACCCTGATTAAATTGCCTATTTCAAACACAGCATCTAATTTACAATTCGATGAATTAAAAAAAGAAAAAGCAGATTTTGAGAAAATTAGTGAAATATGCAGAAAATTAGAACTTAAAAGCATCCTTCAGGAATTCGAAAAAAATTCACACCAAAGACAAAAAGAAGAAAAACAAACTTATACTCCGGATCTCTTCAACTCTATCTAAAAGAAACAAAAAAACATCCTTCTAAAATTCCAATCCCATCTCAAAATGCCTATTAAAATTTAACCTGCGGAGCACTTCTTTGAGATTCATCCTTTAGTTCAAATAACTCCATAGGAGTAAAACCGCTAATACCAGCTATAATATTTGCAGGTATCATCTGAATCTTTGTGTTGTATATCATCACTGCATCGTTGTAAGCTTGTCTGGCAAAAGAAATTTTATTTTCTGTCGACGAAAGTTCTTCTTGCAGCGCAAGAAAATTCTGATTTGCCTTTAAGTCAGGGTAAGCTTCCGCCAGAGCAAAAAGTCTCGACAAAACACCTGAAAGCTCTCCTTCAGCTTTTGCTTGATTTCCAACGCCACTTGCGTTTACTGCCGCATTCCTGGCTTTTATTACCGCATCCAGAGTTTCCTTCTCATGTTTTGCATATCCTTTAACTGTTTCAACTAAATTTGGAATTAAATCGTGTCTGCGTTTTAATTGAACATCAATTTGAGCCCACGCATTTTTGGCTTGATTCCTCAATGCAACCATTGAATTATAAGTTGCAAGGAAAAATAAAATGAACAGAATAACTATACCTACAATGACTAATAAAATAATTAAAGCTATTGACATATTTTTTGAACTCCTTTTTTTCTATAAAATATTTATATTATTGAAATTTTCAAGCAATATTTTCATTCTTTCATTAGCAGAGAGACTAATTTAGCAACTGGCTCACCGCTAATTGAAGACAAAACTTTTTCAAGTTCCCCTTTGTCGAACCAGATACCATGTTTTTTTCGACAAAAATCAAGTTCTATTGGTGGCTTTGTTAAAACTTCCGATTCTATCATTAAAGAATTACATCGCGGACATTTTCTTTTACCTATTTTTCCTTGAGGATTATGAATTGAAGAAAGAAATGGACTGTCTTTCCCTTCCATATCAGAAATTAATTCAAGTTCTCCTTCATCAAGCCATATACCACCACATTTAGAACACCAGTCTGCTTCAACATCGTTCATCTCTATAACAAGCATTTCTTGCGCGCATTCAGGACATAGCATTTTTACAACCCTCTTTTAGTTTTTTGCTTTGATTGCAAAATATGAAAATATATGAAAATGTAAAGAGGCATATATCAGTCCAAGCCCAAAAATAAAAGGAATAAGTAGTGGCAATTTTAAGCTGTTGTCTAAAATAGCTTCAGATGGACAATTAGGATTATAATACACTACTACTTTTGTTCCCGGATCGTATTTTGAAATAAAATTTCTTACTTCATCAAAATTTCCAGAATAATAATTATCACTTATATTTGGCAAATTGCGGATATCAATAAAAGATATTTTGTTAGAAAAATATTCCTTCCCGTTTGGGAGTTTATATTCATATACTATTTCAGGAGTAAGGTAATTATGAGTTTTTGCTTCAGGGACAGGTAAATCCCTTATATAAGCACCAATTATTTCTCCTTCTACTTTTTCCCAATAACGGCACTTAAACCATTCTTTTATGACAGTAATACCAAAAATTGTTATAGCAAGACCTGTTATAAACAATATTTTGGAAGCAATTTTTTTTGAACCGCAAAACATTCTGTCCTGTTTATTATATCTTGAAAAAAACTTAAATCATATAATATTAATAAATATAGCATTTTTTCATATTTTCAAAAAAATATTTAACATTTATAATTTCGCAGGAAAATAATGAAAGAAAAAGAATTAATTAAAATATTTGAGGATTGTAAAGCGTTATTAAGTGGACATTTTCTATTAAGGAGCGGGTTGCACAGCGACAGGTTTTTTCAAGCCGCGCTTATTTTACAGTATCCCGCTTACGCAAAAATGATTTGTTCTGAATTAGCAAAAAAAATCGATTTAAAAGAGAAGGTAGATGCAGTTATTTCGCCTGCAATCGGGGGAATAATTGTAGGACATGAGCTTGCGGCTGCAATAGGAGTAAAATCTATCTTTGCCGAAAAAGAAAATGATAACCTGGTTTTAAGAAGGGGGTTTTCAATAGAAAGAGGACAAAAAATCATTGTTGCTGAAGATGTAGTTACAAAAGGTGGAAGATCACAACAGACTATAGACCTTGTTCGTTCGTATGAGGCAGAACCGGTTTGCCTGGCAGTTCTTGTTGATAGGAGCGGAGGAACGGCATCATTTGATGTGCCCTTTACCAGCTTGATAAAACTCGATTTACAGAGCTGGGAAGCAGCTAAATGTCCTCTCTGTAAACAAGGCATTCCCATTGTAAAACCTGGTTCAAAATAATTATACTTTATTTTATTTGTGGGAGCGAATTTAGATTGCAATGTATAATTCAAGCATAAAAATTAAGATAAATACTTCAGATTTTAAGAGGCTTATTAAGCCTTTCTTTGGAACACTTATCATCTCATCAGCAGTCGTTTTACTTGTAACATTAGTTATGGGGGGGCTGATGTCAGAATTCTCTCTCTTTGTCCTTCAGGATATAGCAGTAATAGTTAATATATGTTTTGCGATGTTTTTCTCTCTTGTTATAGCTGATAATATATCATCCAAAGTATCCAATCCCAAAAATAAGTCTTCCTACGGTGATCCTTTTGCCCTGATGAGTCTAATCTGGGAGCAAATTTTATCCGGAGCCCTGTCATTTATTAGCTATTTTTCTTTTTCATCACTTGTTTTTCTTCTTATAAATTACTTTTTTTCCGGAGGCTCTCAGTTTGCTCTTCTGAATATGCTGATTTTATCGTATCTTGCTTATCTGCCGTTATCTGCTATTGCCGCATCTTTATCAATCTGGATAAGAAATAAAGTTAGTTTGTACTTAATTATTTCTGCATTCATTTTTATTTCGATTGTTTTCTCTTCGAAGTTATCTCTGATAAATAAAATTTTTATCCCTGATATGGACTTTTATCAGGTAAATACGCTCCTTTTACATGGCGTATATGGGTCTTTTCTTTATATTTTTTCTGTCTTCGGACTTGGCCTCTTATGGATACTCGCATTGGGGTCTTTCTCTATTCTTCTTTATGTTATTGTAAAACGGTATAATAGGATTCCAATTTTCTCAATGCATATGTTGATACAATTTTTTATTTTCTTCACATCTGCTTTCCTCGTTTTTTACATTAGCGGTACACTCAGAAGCATAGAACTTGAACAAAAAGAAAAAATTGCGGACAAGGTTATAATCCCGCGAACTGGCTTCAGGGGGCTCTGGGCCGATTTCAATTTCTTGTTGTTGTGTAGTATCCCAAATAAAGAACATAACTGGGGAAAATATTATTCAAAAGATGATATAAAGAAAATTTACACTGAATGCATCATCAATAAACCTTCATTTGATAGCTTATCCAAAAATCTACCTTTCATCCTTGCTAATATCAATTTTCTCCCTGCAAAAGAAATTAATAGCCTAATATATGATTCTATTCATAGCTATCTTAAAAACCCATACCTTAAAAGGGAAGCACTCTTTGAATTCAATGCAAGTTCACTACTTATCAGTCAATCAAACCCTGAGAGAAAAAAATATCTCTTGTGGGTAGCTGAACTACTTCGTCAAACACAACAAATTGCTCCTCCTGAAAACAAAGATATAATTTTCAAACAAATTGTATCTATAAATACCGAATTAATACAAAATGCATCGTGGGAAAGAGATTTAATACCATTAAATAAAGATTTTGCAGAACTTTTAGCATGGTATAGAGAATGGAAAATAGCCCTCGCTATTAGCAGTTTACAAAACAATTATGATATTGATTCTATTGAAAAAAAATTGCTTCGAGCTGCTGACAAAACTGAAAATACCTGCAAAGATAATCCAAATATAATTTCATCAGTTAAGGAAATCAAAAAAAAAGTGTATATGGCAAAGTATATTTCAAAAGATATTTTACCGTTTATCATTGACTGAAAAGTAGAGAAAAAATAATGCAAATTGACTGGAAAAGAGTTCAAACACTAATCCAACTCGCCATCGAAGAAGATCTCGGATCTGGAGATGCAACCAGCCTCTCTATAATCCCACCTGACAGCGAAACGAAAGCAATACTCATATGCAATGAAGAATGCGTTTGCGCAGGTTTGCCCGTAGCTGAAAAAGTCTTTAAAAAACTCAATAAAAATATAATTTTCACTCCTCTCGTAAAAGAAGGCCAATTATGTAAGAAAAAAACTATACTTGCGAAAATCGCAGGAAAGGCTATTCCAATCCTTTCAGCAGAGCGAACAGCTCTCAATTTCCTACAACGCCTTTGCGGCATTGCTACCGTCTCTCATCGCTACGCAATGGCAGTAAAAGGAACTAAAACAAAAATTCTTGATACCCGTAAAACCACACCAGGATGGAGAAATCTCGAAAAATACGCAGTAGCTGTAGGCGGCTCGTCAAACCATAGAATAGGTCTATACGACAGAATAATGATAAAAGATAATCATCGCACTCTGGCATCTGCTCTGTATAAATGCGCTATAAAAGACGCGGTAATGAAAGCAAGGAAAAAATTTCCTCAACTCGAAGTGGAAGTGGAAGCTGATACTTTAAAGGACGTAAAAGATGCAGTCGACGCTAAAGCGGATTATATACTCCTCGATAATATGGATATTAATACAATAAAAAAGGCCGTAAAAATAATAAATGGCAAAGCAAAAATCGAAGTCAGCGGAGGAATCACTTTTTCTAAACTTGCGAAAATCGCAAAAACAGGGGTCGATTTTATCTCATGTGGGGCTTTAACCCATTCAGTAAAGGCAATAGATATTTCGATGGAGTTACAATAGGAATTATTTTTAAGAGAACTTCTTTTTAAAATAATCTATCGTCAAATCAAGTCCACTATCAAAGCCAAATAATGGTTTAAAATTTGTATTGCTCAATTTTTTTATTGAAGCGATAGAATGTTTTATCTCTCCAGGTCGTTCCTTCTCGTAAGAAATTGGCGACTTTGAATTAGTCTTCTTCAATATACGTTCGACTAATTCATTTATTTCAATACTCTTTCCGTATCCAACATTAAAAATGCCATAGGAATCATTTTCAATTGTAAGATAAATACACGCTTTTACCACATCTTTTACATAAATAAAATCGCGAGTTTGTTTTCCATCACCATAAATTGTAATTTTTTCATTGTTTACAGCCTTTGAAACAAAAATTGGTATTGCTGCTGCATATTGGCTCTCAGGATCCTGACGCGGTCCAAAAACATTAAAAAATCTTGTGCAAACAGTTTTTAAACCCTTCTCTTTTGTAAATAGATTGCAGTAATATTCTCCATCTAATTTTGTTATGGCGTAGGGACTTAACGGTTCTACTTTCATATCTTCAGTCTTCGGAAGCTCTAAACTTTCTCCATAAATAGCTGATGACGAGCAAAATAATACTTTCTTAACGCCTGTTTTCGCCGCCTCTTCAAGGATATTTAGTGTGCCAATGGTATTTGTCTCCACATATTTTATAGGATTTTCCATAGACTCTACAACGCTTATTGCTGCTGCCATATGAAAAACAAAATCAATCCCTACCATGACTTCTCTGAGGAGCTCTTTGTCATTGATAGAGCCTTCGATTAAGTTAAGCTTGAATCCATTAAGGTTCTCAATCTTGCCAGTTCTGAAATTATCAATCACATATATATCGGCTTTTCCCTGTAATTCCTCTACAAGATGGCTTCCAATAAAACCTGCTCCACCAGTTACAAGAATTTTCATTTTGAGGACTCCTGTTTGACTTAGCTTGTGTATTTTTTCAGGATTTTGTTCATTTTTTCTTCTTCCTCTTCCAGAGACTGAACAAGTTTAAACTGCACTTTAGCCCTGTCTAAGTTATGATTATCTCTCTTTATCTTGAAATAAATATCTCCTTCTAAGAAATCCGTGAGAAAACGTATGCCTGTTTCGAAGGTTATGACTCTCCCGCTAATCGGCATCATTTCCATTTCAAGCTCATTCAAAGTACCGCCTCTCCCTTCAATAAATCCCTTAACAAGTTCTTCAAAAATATCAGTTCTAATTTTTACTGAAGAGAGATTTTTCTCATCTTCCATAGAACTCGCCGCAGAAGTACGAACCATATCGCCAAAGTCATAAAGAGCAACTCCCGGCATCACAGTATCAAGATCTATTACGCAAACACCTTCACCTGTCTTTAAATCAAGCATAACATTGTTAATCTTAGTATCATTATGAGTAATTATTTCAGGAATTTCGCCAGTTTTTCGCCTTTCTTCAATAAAATTGGCAAGATTTTCTCTTTTTAGAATAAAGTCAATTTCTTCTTTTGCGAATTTCGCACGATTTAAAGAATCTTTCTGTAAGACTTCCAGAAAACGACTCAGCCTTTTTGGCGTGTTATGAAAATCAGGAATAGTATCGTGAAGTCTCTTTCCTCCAAGAGATGAAAGTTGCTTTTGAAATTTTCCGAATGCTTTCGCTGCAAAATAAGCTTGTTCAGGCTTTTCAAGTTTATCATAAGTGGCAGCACCTTCAATGAAAATATAACATCTCCAATAATCCCCATTTTCATCTATATAGAAATTTTTATTGCCCTTCGTGTGAATAAGATTAAGACAGCTGCGTTCATCAGAGCTTTCTTTGAATTTTGCAAGGTGCTCAAGAACTCTTGAGATATTCTCCATTAATTTTTCAGGTTCTTTAAAAACATAGCGGTTAATCCTCTGAAAAATAAACCGTTTTTTTAATCCTGTAAACTCTATCAAAAATGTATCATTTATGTGTCCAGAACCATATGGACGACAAGATAAAAAATTGCCCTCTATATTAAAAGCTGAAGATATTTTCTGAAGAAAAATTGTTGATACTTCCATTTTCCCGCTTTACACTGGCTTTTTCCTGCTGAAACACATAAATAAAAATGCCCGAGGCGGGATTCGAACCCGCACGGGTTTCCCCGACGGATTTTAAGTCCGTTGCGTCTGCCATTCCGCCACCCGGGCACAAAAAGACAAAGTGAATTTTATTATATATTCTTATTTTTCTTTTTCCAATTCTTTTTTCTCTTTTATTTTGAATTGCAAGGAAAATGCAGTATCTTTTTTAAAAAAATGGAAAAAAAACTTATGGAATACACGATATTATTTATAGGAGCCGGCAAGATGGCAACAGCTATGGCCATGTCTCTTGCCGAAAACTTTCCAAAAAACAAAATAAAAGCTTATGATATTTCACAGGAAAATGCAGAAAAATTCAAACAGTCAACCGGAATATCAATCGTTAATAATTTAGAAACAGGACTTGATTTTGCCAATCTCATTGTATTAGCAGTAAAACCACAAAATTTTTTTGAATTATTTGAAAGCCTGAAAGACAATGCCAAAGATAAACTAATAATCTCTATAATGGCAGGAATAAAAATTTCCTCCATTCAAAAAAAGTCTCTTTCCAGAAGAATTATACGTGTAATGCCAAATACACCAGCTATCGTAAGAAAAGCAGTGTGCGCTTATGCCGTCTCCCCAGATGTTACAAAAGAGGATATCGCTATTGCAGAAAAATTATTCAAATCAATAGGAATTACAGTAAAAGTAGATGAAAATATGCTCGATGCTGTTACAGCATTAAGTGGAAGTGGCCCGGCTTATGTCTTTGAATTTATAGAGGCTATGGCGAAAGCCGGAGAAAAAATAGGCTTATCTTATGATACAGCCCTTATGCTTTCTATCGAAACAGTAGAAGGTGCAGTCTCTCTGCTAAAAAAAAGCTCCCTTCCTCCGGAACAACTCAAAAATAACGTTACTTCCCCGGGCGGAACAACAGCCAGAGCCCTTGAAGTATTCTCACAACATAAGTTCAGGGATTTAATATACTCCGCTCTACTTGCGGCAAAGGAAAGATCTATTGAATTAGGAAAAAAATATGAAGTCTGAAAAAGTCCTCTCAGTAATAATGCCTCTTTACAATGAAGAAAAAACCGTTGCTCTTACCATAGCCGATGTTCTTGCACGACCCGAAACAGCAGAATTAATTGTAGTAGACGATTGTTCAACAGATAAATCTCTCGAAATCGTCGAAGAACTGGCAAAAAAAGACAGTAGAATAAAAATATTCAAAAATGAGAAAAATAAAGGAAAAGGATATTCCTTGAGAAAAGGCTTTGAACACGCCACCGCAGATATAGTTATAATTCAAGATGCCGACAGAGAATATTCCCCCTCTGATTATCCAATATTAATCCGCCCAATTTTAGAGGGAAAAGCAGATGTCGTTTATGGCTCGCGATTTCACGGAGGACCAGGGCGCGTTCTGTATTTTAAACACCAACTTGGAAATAAGTTCCTCACTTTTATATCTAATCTCCTTACCGACCTGAATTTTACCGATATGGAAACGTGTTATAAAGTTTTTAAAAGAGAGGTTATACAAAATATTAAACTTGAATCCGATAGATTTGGCTTTGAAGTCGAAATTACTGCGAAAATCGCAAAAAATAGAAAACTGCGAATATTTGAAGTCCCAATAACTTATAACGGGAGAACCTATGAAGAAGGAAAAAAAATCACCTGGCGCGATGGCATAGCAGCTCTATTTCATATGATAAAATTCAATATTTTTACAGGAACCAAAGATTCCTTCAAAAATCCAATAGACTAACTAAAGTCTGCTTAAAAAAGATTTTAGCATTTTGAACAAAAAGTTTTTCTGCAGACTTTAATTATATTTGTATCTAAAAGTACTTTTGATTGTCTCATATAATTCCACTTTTCAGTTCTTTTATTTCTCACTCCCCCCAGACCCTATCAATCACCCTTTTAATATTCTCTTCATAAATTTTAATCAACTCCCGGCAGCCGTCGATGACCTTGCGCTCGGCTTCGATACGGTCAACAATTCGCTGCTGAACGGAAAGAGGAGGGAGGGGGATTTTTGTTTGCTCAATAATTTTATTGTATAATCTTGCAACAGTCACACCTTTCTCGGGTAACCAAGTAATATTTTGATAAATATAATATAAAAATTTATTTAAAATTTTTGATTCATCATGAGATAACCATACAATATTTGAATCCTGAAAATATGAAGGTTCACCATTAAATATAATAGTTTTACCTATTGTACCGGAAGTCGAAATTAAAATTTCTCCCTTTTTCGGATAAGGATATTTATTCCTATATTCTTCAAATAATTCTTTGTTGATAAAAGAATCGGCATCCCCTCCAAATGTTCCTATTTTATAAAAAGGAATTTCACCTTTAGGCCTTGTTTGTTCCTTAAAGATCCTTTTACACATGCAAATTTTACCTACCTCTCCCAGTTTCACCATTTGCCAGCCTTCGGCAAGCTCAGGGTGGCGTTCAGGGTGTTCTTCGATGTACTGCTTCAATTCCTCATCCAGATAGCCATCTACATCGGGTTTCCAGCTATTTACAACCTGACGGCAACCGTCTATCAGCTTCTGATAACCCTCTATCTCAGCTACTATCTCCTGCTGCACTTCAAGCGGGGGGAGGGGGATGAGAATATTTTTAAACTCTTTAATATCAAGATTTTTTTGAGCATGTCCTCTTCCTAATTTGTAAATATTTGATTGTATTGACAATAAAATATTACCTATATAATCCTTTAAAACCTTTTTTTTGAAATTTTCATTAATTTCAATAGTTCCACCTGAATCTAAAAGCCAGAATTTACCTTTGACAAAACGTACGCAATTTTCTGACATAGCGAATCGGGAAATCACATACTCATTTTCTCTATTGTATTTATCTGTTCTAAAACTCTCACCTCCACCACCATAAACCGGATAAATACTTCCCTCATTTTCTTTTTTAGTTATTCTTTCACCGAAGTTTATCTCACACACCTCCCCCAATCTCACCATCGGCCATTTCTGATGACCTCTTCTCTCCACCACGCGGTAGCGGTCTGCTGTGAGGTTGTACTCTCTATTCTCTGCCAGTTTTTCTTTCTTTACCAGCAGTGCACTGCAGGGCTTGCCTTCCGTAGTAAATGCATCCGCCTTGCCGCTGCGAACGGCTTCCATATATTCGCACAATAGTTTCAATGCATCGGGCAGGTCGTTTTTTTCAATGGGTCGGCGTTGTGCACCGAGGTCGTACCCGTCATTTTCAATCTTTACAAACAGTATTGAGTCGGTTTTCTTTGCCAGCTGTTTGTCCATAATCAGAATAGAGGTCTTTACACCAGAGTAAGGATTAAACACACCAGCTGGCAGAGATACTACGGCTATCAGGGCATTTTCTACAAGCATTTTCCGCAGTTGCTTGTAAGCATTGGCGCTCTGAAAGATTATCCCTTCAGGTACAATTACAGCTGCCCTGCCTGTGGGAGTCAGGTGCTCGGCAATGTAATCCACAAACAGCACTTCACTGCGGTTGCTCTGCACACTAAAACGCCTGTGGGGTTTTATCCCACCCTTTGGCGTCATAAAAGGCGGATTGGCAAGGATGATATCGGCATACTCGTTCCACCGGTCTTCACTGGTGAGAGTGTCGTATTCGTAAATCTGCGGCTGCACAAATCCGTGCAAATACATATTGACAAGAGAGAGTCGCACCATATCCGGCGAGATGTCATAACCCTTGAAGTTGGAAAGAAGCTTTTTCCTTTCCTCTGTGGTAAGCAGGTCTGCACGGTATGTGCCGTTATTGCCATTGGTACTTTTGTATTTTTCGCTGGTGTTTTCGCGCAATATATGTTTATAGGCAGAGATGAGAAATCCTGCTGTGCCGCATGCAGGATCAAGAATAGTTTCGTTTTTCTTTGGGCTCGTTACCTCCACCATAAAATCTATGATGTGCCGCGGGGTTCTAAACTGTCCTGCATCGCCCTGACTGCCAAGGACAGATAAAAGATACTCAAAAGCATCGCCAAGCCGTTCGCTATGGTCGTAAGTAAATTCGTTTATAGTTTTTAAAAAAAGCTTCAGGGTTTCCGGGTCGCGGTAGGGGAGATAAGCGTTTTTAAAGATATTGCGGAAGAGTTCGGGCAGTTTTGGGTTCTGGCTCATACGGGTGATAGCATCGGCATAGAGGTTCAGCATCTCATAGCCGCCCAAATGGGGATCAAAAATCTTTCGCCAGCTGTATTTTTCGTATTCGCCGGAGAAGAACGATGGTTTGCCGCCCAGTTCCACGGCTTCTTTGTCCATATCGTCCATAAACTTGTAGATAAGAGCAATGGTGATTTGCTCAACCTGACTTTTGGGGTCGGGTACCTTGCCCACCAGTATATCGCGGGCGGTATCAATGCGTCGTTTGGTGTCTATGTCTAACATAGTGTCTCCTTTTCTTCATAGGTTAGAAAATGCATTATAAGCCTTACAAGTTGATCTTTTTGTTCCTGAGGACTTCCGGCAACCAGATAGCAAAGGGCAGTGAGGGCATTATTATTAAATTTTTCCAGAAGTTTATCTCTGGAAATATTCTGATAAACAAATTGAATGAATAAGAGCGCCCCTATCCGTTTGTTTCCATCTACAAAAGGATGATTTTTAATAATAAAATAGAGCAGATGCGCAGCCTTCTCCTCAAAAGAAGGGTACAATTCAGTTCCTCCAAAGGTCTGATAGATAGTGTTCAACGCGCTATCAAATAGGTTTGTATCCCGTTCCAAACCAAAAAGATCCGATGCTTCCTGTTTTTTTATAAGGTAATCTTTCAGCATTCCAATTGACATGCGGGCCTCGGAAATGGTAATAGGTCTAGTTTCTTTTCGTGTGGGAGGCAGGGGCAGAGTATTACTGTCATACTGATGTATCCACTGCCATACCAATGCATATCGTTCGATAAGCTCCAGCATTCCCTGCATTTCACTGGCTGTGAGCATAGGGGTATGGATGGAAGCACGAATCATAGCCAGGGCTTCGCGCAAATCGCTCAGGAGTTTTTCATTTACACGCGATGGATTCAATGTAAAACCCTTAACGAGATGTTCACGGAGAACTCTTGTAGCCCAGATACGAAACTGGGTACCCCGGATAGATTTTACCCTATAGCCCACAGAAATGATGACATCGAGGTTGTAGAAATTTGTATTGTAATTTTTACCATCAGAGGCAGTTATCCGGAAATTCCGGATAACTGAATGAGCATCCAATTCCCCTTCTTTAAAGATATTTTTGATATGTTCGTTTATAGTCCGGACATCTTTGTCAAAAAGTTCTGCCATCTGTTTCTGCGAGAGCCATACAGTTTCATCCTCCAGACGAACTTCGATGGCAGGCCCATCAGCTGTGTTGTATATGATTACTTTATCATTTTTTGCCATATTCACCACCATATCATCTACGCCACAAATTTATTGAGCGGCACATAGTCTTTGTTGATATAATCAAGAATTAACTTTTTTTTCGTGTCCATCTTTACCTGTCCTCCTTAGAATTAACAGGATTTGTTTATCCTGTAAATAATTTTTATCCTTTCGTTATACCCATTTTCTCATGTCGAAAAAATTAAAAAATTTCGACATATTATATAATACATATCGAAAAAATTAAAAAATTTCATCATGTTTTATTCAAATCAAAATTTTTAAATAGCAAAAACAGGGGTTTATTTATATAGTAATTGTGTTTTCCGATTTTTTCGCGTTTCAGTAAACCGCCATTAACAAGTTGTTCCAGATAATTTGAAGCTGTTTGACGATGTACTTTTAAGTCCTTTTCAAGGTATTCTATTTTTGTATATGGATTTTTAAAGAGGTTGTTAAGTAAATCCTGGGAATAAAATTTATAGTTGTTCCGTATCTCTTTTTTATACTGTTGCATAAGTTTTTTAATTTCGGTTATAAGATAGACAGTTCCCTTTGAAGTCAGCTCAACACCCTTTAGCATATACAAAATCCATTCTTCCCAGCCTTCTTTATCACGTACATTTTGAAGCAGCTGGTAATATTGAGATTTAGTATTGATGATATAACTGCTCAGGTACAGTACTGGTAAATCGAGCAATCCTTTTAACACAAGTAATATATTGATTATTCTGCCTGTTCGTCCATTACCATCATAAAAAGGGTGAATGGATTCAAACTGATAGTGAATAATTGCCATTTTAATTAATGGATCTACGGGATGCAAATGATCATGATTTATATAAGCTTCAAGATTGTTCATGAGGTTAATAATTTCATCATACGTCTGGGGAGGGGTATAAACAGTCTGGCCTGTTTTTTCATTTTTAAGCTCTGTTCCCGGTAATCGTCTAAAGCCTGCATTATTTTTTACTATTTCTTCCTGAATGTTAAGTATCATATTGTTGGTTAAAACACCGTGTTCCTTTATGCTTTCAAACCCTTTATTCATTGCTTTGGAATATTGCCTGACTTCTTTGACAGATGGATTTGTGACAACATTTTCAAAGATATTTTCCTTATAGAGTTCATCATGAGTTGTTATAATATTTTCTATAGCAGAACTTTCTTTTGCCTCGAGAAGTGGAAGCGTGCTTATAAGTATTGTCTCATTGGGAATAGTTTTGGCCATACCTTTTAGTTCTGCCAGAAATCGATGTGAATTTGCAAGCTGTTTTAATATTGCTTTTGTTTCAAAATCAAAATTCGGTGGCAATGGTTTTAAAATAAATTTAGTCATTTTTGACTCCATAATTACGCTACAAATTTATTTAGCGGGATGTAATCTTTAATATACTCCGGAATTATATTTCTCAATTCCTGTGGTAATTTCTTATATGCCTCACCATATGGAGACACATTCAAAAGGGCAAAATCCTTGTTGTCAACAATCGCTCTGAAATCGGCATCGAGGATATAAGCCTTAAAGACAGTTTTAGCATATTCAAAGTACTCTTCTTTTGGAAGATAGCGGGTGTCGAATTTGTCAAATTCTTCGTTTAGGAGTTCATCCCTTGTTTTGAAGTATGGAATAATGCCCAGTACTTTCTCAATAATTTCGCGCATGGTAATCCGGCGATCCAGATGTATTGATTTTCTGAGTTTTTCGAGTGTAAAATAATCCTCAGGCTTGTTGAGGATGTTTTTTTCGATATAATCAAGAAGTTCTTCCCATTGTCCTCTCTCAGCTTTTTCTCTAATAACAGGATGCTCTATTATAGTTTTTTCAAACCTTTCGAAGTACATTCTGTCAATCTTCATGCCATTGTAACCAACAACCGTCTCATGAAGGGTGGTAATTTTATCAGGGTTAACTGAATTATATATTAAATGATTCTTTTCGAAAATTTGCTCTGTTTTTTTGCTATTATCTGTATTTATAATTGATGGTAGTTCAAGAATTTCATCATAATTAAATTTTTCTTCAAAGTATTCACAATTAGCAAAGAAATCAAAAAGTTTAAAATTGTTCTTTTGTTTATCTCCAATTTGAATTTTTAATGATGGGTCTATAAATTCATTACTAAAATTGTGTTTTCTTGTTCCTCTGCCTTTAATCTGGATAAATTCTGTAGGAGAAAATATGGGTCTCATAAGACAGAGGTTTAAGATATCCGGGCAATCGTAGCCGGTGGTCATCATGCCAACAGTTACACAAACCCTTGTCTTGCTGGTTTTATATGCAGGATTAAAATTGCCGGAGCCGGAAAGCCTGTTATTGGTAAAGTTGATAGTATGCTGTTGGGCACCGAGAATACTTGAAGTAACCTGAACGGCAAAGTCTGAGTTGTATTTACCGGGAAAGATTTTATCAGCCATTTCGTTAAGAATTTGCGTAATTTTAGCTGAGTGGTTTTGTGATACACAATATACTATTGTTTTGCCGATTTCTCCGCTTATGGGGTCCCTGTATGCATTTTCAAGAAAAGCCTTGCAGAATGCTTCGTTTGTGTTTTCAGAAAAAAACTTTTTTTCGAAATCTTTATGAATGTAAGTTTCCTCAAATTGTTCTCCCTCTTTATTTGTTATGACAACGGCATAACCTTCGTCTGACAAAAGTTGCGTGGTGATATCAGTTCGGGCATCCACCACTACAGGATTTACAAGGAAGCCGTCTTTTACTCCATCAACCAGAGAATACCGGAATGTAGGTTCACCATTTTCGCAACCAAAGGTTTTATAAGTATCAAGCAGCAACCTTCGCTCAAGTTGTCTTGGGTCGTTTTCTCCAATAGAGGTTATATCTATGTTTTTGAGATAATTTTTCGGGGTGGCTGTAAGTCCAAGTTTATAGCCGATAAAGTATTCAAAAACGGCCCGACTGTTACCGCCGATACTTCTATGTGCTTCATCAGAGATAATAAGATCAAAATCATCTGGCGAGAATGCCCTTTTGTAGCGATTTTTTGCAAGAAAAGTCTGAATGGTTGAGACCACAATTTCAGCCTTTCGCCAGTCTTCGCGATTTTCCTTATAGATAACAGTGGTGTAATCATTTTTCAGATACTGGACAAATGCTTTGTATGCCTGGTCTTCGAGTTCAAGCCGATCGACCAGGAATAGGACCCGGCGGGCATTGCCGGTACGGAGGAATAGCTTGATAACCGCTGCTGATACCAATGTTTTACCCGTACCTGTAGCCATTTCAAACAAAAAACGGTCTTTCCCTTCTTTCACTGCATTTTGAATAGCCCTGATAGCCCGTAGCTGGTAATCGCGCAAGAATCGAAGTTTGTTTTGCTCAATGTAATTTCTTCTGCTTTTTTCATCAAGGTAAGAAGGATCTTTGTTATAATCCGGCTTCTGAGAGAGCACGATGTAATCATTGCCAACAATCTCAGTTACGACCCTGTTTTTGTCAGGTTTGAAAGTAGTATATCCTTTTATGGTTTCGTAGGAAGGAAAACGACTTATGATATGTGGGTTCCCACGTTCCAGATCCCAGAAGTAATGAATATTACCATTAGAAAGAATTACGAAGCGACAGTGAAGCGACTCTGCATACTTGCGTGCCTGTTCCTTGCCAAAGAGAGGATTTTTATTTTCCGATTTTGCTTCCAGCACCACCAGAGGAAAACCCTTTTCATCCAGGAGCACAAAATCCGCATACCCCGATTTTGTACTTTCAAAATCTTCACCAAATTCATCAAGATTTTCTTTTGTTATTTTTACATTATTTTCCAATAAGATATTGGTTTTACCACGCGCGTCATCAAAAAAACGCCATCCTGCTTCCTCAAGGAGCCTGTTAATTTTTATGCGAGCTTTTGCCTCTTTTTCTGCCATATTTATATTTTTCGCCTTAATAAGATTTATTTATTATTTACAAATTATCTGGTTTTTTAAGGATTTGAAGCGATTTCAATAAATATTTTTTCCGTATTTTCTCCGCACTTTTTCTGAATTTTCTATGAATTCCAGATTGAACCCTTCGCCTTGTTGTAAATGAAATTCAAATTGCTCTTTTTTCATATCCTCCATCTGATTTTCTCCAGATTTCTTTTTATCTCCTCATCCAGTTGTTTGCTCTCTTCCAACTGCTATGCCAGCACTTGAAAGGGTTTTTACTCTTCTCTTCAAGTGCCTTTTCGTCTTCTTCCTCTTTATTATCGCTTATTAATTTTAATCTATTAACATCCAGAATTTTCCCCATTATAATAATGATGTCTAATAAAAAAATAGCAAATCAAGGGGGAATATTACTGAAAGTTTTATTTTTTTGTCCCATTTTCAGTTCATTGCGATTTTGCAGGGTTTGAGTTTTTTGGGACTCTTCATTTTTTGTTTTTTACAAAATATATCTGCTCATTTACCTTTCACAAGTTAGCAGATCACAAATATTTTTATATTAGCATTATTTTTTTGTTTTATGTGTTGATAGGCTCTTATGATTTAGGAACAGATAATAACAAAGATTATCTGCTCAAAATTATAGTTGGAATTGTAGATAGTATTAGAAGCCGTTGCGGGGCACCCTCAAGAGTCTCTCAAAAATGATGTGATTTTTTTTGATTTTAACGAAGGCTGTGCTAAATTTCCGCCCTCTTAAAAGAAAGTGAATTTGGAGATCAGGA
>CAYRRM010000029.1:0-39918 GCA_964426675.1 uncultured Lentisphaera sp. | reverse complement strand
GTTGAATGATTGGGAATAAATCAAAAAATCCTCTGAATTAAGACTGTTAATCGAAGATATAATTAGGGTCTGCTGAAAAAGATTTTTGAGTTTTTGGGCGAAAAGTTTTTCTGCGCATACTCTATATTTTCTAAAAAATTTTCTGGCTTCGCCGTCGTTTTTTCTTGTTTCTCTCAGTTTTAGGCTCTCGATGCTGCCGTTTTTAGAGGTTCATTCCGAGAAGTACCAACCGCGCATCAAGCGCAGGACGCCCAAGCCTGGAAAGCTTCGAGGCGTGTTAACGCCCCTCTTTTTTGAGAACATTATACTATATAACTACCTACTTTTTAATAGATTATATAATATTTTTTGAATTTTTTAGTAAAGCCTACTTAATAATGGGATTTTGATAAAAAATCATAAAATGTGCGGGATAATTAGTTTGGTCTTGCGAATTTCGCAAAGGTATTCATATAAAAGCGATATTTTAAATATGCAATTAGGGGGACGGATATAACTCCATATGCTGGAATAAACTGGAAAATAGTTAATAGTAAGATAAAAATTTTTAAATATAATTTTGTTTTTATGTTTTCTATCAGGGGAAGATATAGCTTGAATGGTCGTATTATTGCATTTTTTATATAAAAATGACCAATAATTGCACCTATTAATGGGAAAAAGCTCAAAAAAATACATACAGGAATAGATTGGAAAATATATCTTTTGTGGATATAAACCAGATAAGAAAGGTATTCAATATCTGAATTCATAAGTAAGTGTCCACATTCACCACATTTTTGTAGTGGAGAATTTTTTTTCATTGGATTATTGCATTCAGGGCATTTTTTTCTCTCTATTCTGGATAGTTTTTCTATTGGGTATAAATCTTTTTCATTTTTCCATTTTATCAGTTTTATGCCAAGAGTCTTCATCATATTATTTGAAAGAGTTATAATACTTATTATGACAATGGTTATGAGGATTAACGGAGTGATGAGATCTTTTGCATTGATGTTATATAGGAATTGCATATTTGAAATATTTAAAGTGATAAACTGTCAAGATATACTGGTAACACATCTTTTTCAAGTTTTATGTGTTGAGGGGTAGAATATTCTTGAATAAAGGTTTATGGGATATATTTTACTGGCTTAAAAAATGGGATAGAAAATGATAGAAATAAGTGTTATTATTCCAATAAAGGATGAAGAGGAGAATATATTGGTTTTAGCTGATGAGATCGAGATGTCCGTTTCTTCTTTAGGTAGAAAATGGGAGTGTATATGGATAGATGATGGTTCTATAGATAAGAGCTTTGAGAAATTAAAGCTTCTTGAGAAAAAAGAGAATTCTGTACACAGGGTATTTCAGCATGAAAAGTGTTTTGGGCAATCTGCGGCTCTGGCAAGTGGATTTGCACTTGCTCGCGGCAAAATTTTTGTTACTCTTGATGGAGATGGTCAGAATGATCCATCGTGTATACCGGATTTAGTAAAAAAATTGATTGAAGAAAATGCCGATGTGGTAAATGGTTGGAGGGAGAAAAGGCATGATAATGTGATAAGGAAGCTTTCGTCTCGTATTGCAAATGGATCCAGGAATTTTTTTACAGGAGAGAAAATTAGAGATGTAGGGTGTGCATTGAGAGTTATGAGAAAGGAATGTGTTGAGAAAATCTCTGTATTTAAGGGGATGCATAGATTTTTACCTACGCTGATACGAATAGCTGGTTATGAAAAAATTTTCGAGCTTCCTGTGAAACACCGTCCGAGAGAAAGAGGTAAGACAAAATATGGCGTTTGGAACCGACTCTGGGTTGGGATAGCTGATACTATGGCAGTATGCTGGATGAAAAAGAGGCTTGTATTTCCGAAGTTGAAAAAGAATTTAAAATGAGGAGATATTATGGGTGATTTTTTGAGAAAGTTTTCTGAGAATCCGACGGAGATGATATGGGTTATTTTTGGTTTTATTGCGCAGGCTGCATTTGCGGCTCGTTTTATTGTTCAGTGGCTTGCCAGTGAAAAAGCCGGGAAGAGTACTGTTCCTGTTGCATTCTGGTATTTGAGTTTACTTGGAGGAGGGATGCTTTTTGCTTATGCAATATATCGCAGGGATCCCGTTTTTATAGTTGGTCAGGGAAGTGGATTTTTTATCTATCTTCGAAATTTATATCTTATTCAGAAAGAAAAGAGAAGTTCCAAAAAAGATAAAAGCGCTCTTTCGTAAAATTGTAAGGTGTTGATATGTTTAGACTCAAAGAATTGCCGAATTTTGCTTCTTTTATCCTGAGATTGTCAAAATCTCCATGGTGGTATAGGGGAATATTTGTTACAATCATTTGGGCGATATTGTATTTGTCAGCAATAACAACTGTTGAGATAAGTAAGAAAGACACGAGGCGTATTTATCCTGCGATGAAAATGCTTGAGACAGGAAATTATTTTATACCTGAATATATGGGGGAAAGTTATTACAAGAAGCCGCCAATGTTTAATTGGTTACTTGCATTTTCGATAAGGTGTTTTGGGGCAAATGATTTTGCGGTGCGTTTACCAGCAAGAGTGAGTATACTTTCCTTATCTTTGTTAATTGCTTTTATGCCGTCAGGATTTTTGGACAATAGGAAACGTCTTATTTCGTCTATTGTTATTATGAGTTGTTTGGGTATACTTGACATTGGTAGGGCTGTAGAGATAGATGCATGTTACGTGGCAGTAAGTGGGGCTGCAATAGTGATTTGGTTGAATTTTTTTTCTTCAGGAAAGAAAGGTATTTGTTTATGGTTATTGCCTGGATTTTTTGTTGGGATTGGTTTTCTTTTGAAAGGTCCTCTTATTTTGCTTTTTTATTACTTGCCAGTGATTTTTGTATTAAAGAAAAATAAGAGGTTGTTTGAATTATTTTCTTTTTCTCATATTCTTTCAATTTTTGTAGCATTTGGGATATTTTATCTATGGTATTTTAATGCATCTCATGAAAAGATTGCATCTTCTGCCTCTGAAATGAGTAATACATGGCGGGATGAGATATTATATCGTTTAAATCCATTGAATATAAATTTTAAGAAATGGATATTAGCTGTTTTTGGAGCGGTTTTCTCATTTATGCCGTGGTTATTGTTTTTGCCTGAGGGGATTAAAATTCTTCGTAAGAAGGGAATGATGGATGAAGCCCAAATTTTATCTAACGTTAAAATGGGATTATTTGCGAATTTCGCAATTGTTAATTTAATGCCAAAAGTTAAGCCTCGATATTCGATGCCGATTTATCCTCTTGCTGCCATTTTAAGTTCTTTGAGCCTTTCTGGAAAGTCTGAGTGGCAAATTCCGGGTGTTTTGCGCAAGGCACTTCGTTTTCTTTTGCTCTTTTTGTCGTTTGTATCATTAATTTCATTATTTTTATTTTTGGTATTCAGATTTATAAATTCTGCTTTATCAGGAAATGAGATAGTATTATTGATGAAAAAGGCATCATATGATGTGGGGATTTCCTTTTTGTTGATGGTTCTTTCTGTGATTTTGCCAATATTCTTTTATTTTTTTAGAGTTGAAGAGGATTCTCTTTGTGGTGAGATTGACTTCAGATTCGGAGGAGTACTTTCATTAGTGCTCTGTGTTTCTTTATATATATACTCTTTTGTTTTTCCAATTAAGCAACAATACGAGAAAGCCAGGGTTTTTGCGAAGAATATTGTTGAACTTGTGCCTGCTAAATCTGATTTTTATATAGGGCGTGGGCTTTCTGCAGAGGCATTTCTTTTTTATATGGATAGAGATTATAAAATTACTGAAGAGCTATCGCCAAAAGCAGTTGAAGGAGGCTTTCTTTTAATAGAAGAGGACAGAATAGAAGTTATTCCAGAAAATGCGAAAAAAATTAAATATGGAAAGTTAGCTTTATTACTTATTCCACCAGAAAAATGAGCTATTAGTGACGACGGAACTTTGCTATAAACATTGAGTCTGAGTCACAAACAGAAGGGTCTACGTAGAAGTATCCGCTACATGGGATTTTATTAATGGGATTTTCAAAATCTGCGATTTCAAAATCTTTATTTTGTTTTAGAAAATTTTCCACTATTTTTTCATTTTCATTGTGAAAAACTGAGCATGTAGCATAGATTAGATAGCCATTGCGTTTAAGTGATTTTGCTGATGTGGAAAGTATTTGAAGCTGTAATGAATGGAAATCTTCTAAATCTTTTTCCCTTAGCCGCCACCTGGCATCAGGATTTCTTCTCCATGTCCCGGAACATGAACATGGTGCATCTACTATTATCCCATCGTAAAAGTATTTTCTTCTGCTATTTATTTTTGTGGCATCTGCTACTATTGGATGGATATTTGAAAATTTATGCCTTTTTGCTCTTCTCTTGAGTTCTGATATTTTTTTTTCATCTTTATCTATTGCGGTTATTGAGCCTTTATTTTTCATTAAGTCTGCGAGATGAAGGGTTTTCCCTCCTGCACCGGCGCAGACATCGAGCCATTTTTCCCCTTCTTTTGGATTTGCTATAGTAGCGACCATTTGCGATGAGAAGTCCTGAATTTCGAAGAAGCCCTTTTTGAATTCACTTAATTCGTAGAGGGATTTTTCGAATTTTAGAATTTTTATTGCTTCTGGTAGGATATCGGATTTTTCATATACTGCATTTAATTTTATAAGTGTTTTGATAAGATGTTGTTTTTTATTTTTTTCTACTCTGAGCCAAATAGGTGGTCTGGACTGAAATACCATTGAAATTTTAGCAAAGTTAATCATAGGGGACAGTGCTTGTTTGAAAAAATTCGGGAATAGCGATTCTGGGATTAAATTTTGTATTTTAAATTGAGATGAGATGATTTTTGCTATTTCATGGAGATTTGATGTAGTGCCAGTTTGATTAAGGATTTTTCTTATTTCTTCAGCCAGAAAAAGAGATTCATCGAGTTTTCTTTTATTATTTACAAGTTGATGGATATTAGGAATTTGAATTATTATTGAAATCCAGCCCCACCATCGGAAAAGGGAAAATATATTTTCACTTATGAAACGCCTATCTCTGGAGCCGAGATACTTTCTCTTTTTTAATTCTGACGCGAGTGATTTGTCTGCCGGGTATCCTTTTGCAAGTTCAGAAATCAGGGATGAAGCGATTTCTTTTTGTTCTCGGAGTAATGTATTTCTTTGTTTTTGTTTTAGATGCATTTTTCATTTTATGTAGTATCCGGCTACTCGCCAAGAGTCTTTATCGAGCATTGGGGTAATTGTTTCTATTGCATTTTTTTTATTATCAAAATCGGATTGATATATTAAAGTTACATATTCGCCATCCGGTCCACCTGGTATTGAAGTCAAATATTTTGTTCCTATAAGTTTTCTACTTTTTAATTTCCCAAAAATTTTTTTTATTTTTGAAATGTCCTTAAGCCAATTTTTTTTAGGGACTATTTCTTTAAAGAAAGTAGAAGCATTATTCCATGTTTCATCATATTTTTCGTTATCAAGGAGGTTAAGCCATAATTCTGCGGCGTCCTTTGCTTCTGCGATTTTCGCATCTTCGCTTTTATTTTCTGCAGAGGCATTTTTCTCTTGCTGAGATGATAAAAGATTGCCATAGAAGACTGCTAAAATCGCAACTATTAATATTAGGATATTTTTTTTCACATATTATAGAATTCTTTTATTGAGTTTGCAACATATTCGATCTGATCGTCAGTAAGTTCTGGATAGATTGGTAATGCGATTACTTCTGAGGCCGCTTTTTCAGATTCTGGGAAATCGCCTTTTTTGTACCCTAATCCCTTAAAGCACTCTTGTTCATGTAGCGAGAGGGGATAATAAATTTCGGTTCCGATTTCCTTAGAAGATAGGAAATTGCGGAGTTCATCGCGTTTTTGAGCTCTGATTACATACTGATTGAAAACAGATACATTATACTCTTTTATAACTGGGAGTTTTATTTGTTCTATATTTGATAGGAGTTGATTGTATTTCGATGCATTTTGCCTTCTCTTTTCTGACCATGTATCAAGATATTTGAATTTTACGAGGAGGACTGCGGCCTGGAGGGTGTCAAGTCGAAAGTTTGCGCCAACAATTTTGTGATAATATTTGGGTTTTGAGCCATGCATTCTTATCATTTCCATTTTATCCGCGAGTTCTTCATCGTTTGTGGTAATGATTCCGCCGTCTCCTGCACAGCCAAGATTTTTTGATGGGAAGAAGCTGAAGCATCCAACTGTGCCGAGGGAGCCTGCTTTTTCACCTTTGTATGTAGCCCCTATAGATTGGCAAGCGTCCTCGATGACATCGAGGGCTAAATTATCGGCAATTTTATTAATCTCATCCATATCTGCTATTTGTCCAAAGAGATGGACTGGTATTATTGCTTTAGTATCTTCACTTATTGGTTCTTCGATAAGTTCCGGATTTATATTGAATGTATCTGGCTCTATATCAACGAATAGTGGCTTTGCACACACACGCCATATAGAACCCGCAGTTGCAAAGAAAGTAAAAGGCGTTGTGACTACTTCATCTCCGGGTCCTATATCGAGAGCCATTAAAGCACAAAGGAGGGCATCGGTTCCGCTCGACACCCCTATGGCCCTTTTGCAGTTACAATATTCAGCAATTTTTTGTTCAAGGAGTTTCACCTCAGGTCCATTTATAAATTGTTGGCTGTCGAAAACTTTTTCGACGATTTCCATTGTTTCGTCTTTGATTGTAGTAAATTGAGCTTTTAAATCCAATAATGGTACTTTCACTTTTTTTCCTTTTTTTTATTTTTTAAATTTTTAAAATCATCATATTTTATTTTTCCAATTTTTTTTTCATCTGGCAGGGGAGTTTCTTCGTCGAGGTCGAGACATTTCAAGATACCTTTTTCAATTTCTTTATATCTATAACCACTTTCAGGGCAATACATTATACCATTTTCATCAGGATGTGATAGAAGCTGACCATGTCGGCTCATCCAGCCCTTTTGTCTTGCCGGCACGCCTACCATAAGGGCATAGTCAGGGACGTCTTTTGTTACTACAGCTCCAGCAGCTATGAAAGAATAGCTTCCGAGTGTTACTCCACAGACTATAGTGGCATTAGCTCCAATCGTAGCACCTCTTTTTATATGGGTTTTTTCATATAGGGCATGTCTGTTTATTTGGCTTCTTGGATTTGTTACATTTGTGAGGACGCATGAGGGTCCGAGGAAAACATCGTCTTCGATAATTGTTCCAGTGTATACGGAGACATTATTTTGTATTTTTACATTATTTCCGATTTGGACGTTTTCCGAGATGCATACGTTTTGTCCGAGAATACAGTTTTCTCCTATTTTAGCTCCTTTCATTACGTGTGAGAAGTGCCAGATTTTAGTATTTTTTCCAATCTTTGCGCCTTCATCGATATAAGCAGATTGGTGTGCGAAGAAGTCTGTGTAATTTTGTTTTGAATGGTTTTGTTCAGATAGGGATATTTTTTTGTTTTCGAGGCAATCCTGACATTTTTTCAAGATTTTCAAGACTTTTAGTCCTTCTTCTCCTGATGTTAATGCTTTTTTTCCATTTTCGATTGAAGATAGGAATGCTTTGCATTCTGTTTTGAGTGGTTCTTCCCATAAATCTGAGAGTTTTATACTTATGGGTTCGGCTTTATTTGGGATAGGAGTGCTGTTTTTCCACTCTATTGTATGTGGGTAGAAGATAAGTTTTTGATCTATATCTTTGGTGTCGTCAAATACGAGCATTCCTTTTGTTCCCACAACAACAAGTCTTTGTTCTTTGAATGGATTGAGCCAGCTAACGAAAATATGAGCTGATGCCCCTGATGGGAATTTTAGATTTGTCATTGTAATATCTGCAATGTTTTGATGGAGGAAATTACTGCCAACACAATCTACGAAATTAGGTTCTTCTTCGAGTAAGTTGAGGATGACAGATATGTCGTGAGGGGCGAAAGACCATAATATGTTTTCTTCTCTGCGTATTTTGCCTAGATTTAGTCTATTTGAATAAATATATTGGATGCGTCCGATAGTCCCTTCAGATATAATTACCTTCATTTTTTTTATAGCTTGATGATAATTCAGGATGTGTCCGACGAAGAGTATTCTTTTATTTTTTTCTGCTTCTTCTACTAAGATTTTTCCTTCCTCTACATTAAGTGCAAGTGGTTTTTCGATAAATACGTGTTTTCCTGCTTTTAGTGCTATGAGAGCTTGGTGGTAATGTAAAACTGCTGGAGATGCAATAAATACTGCGTTTATATTATCATCTGGGATTATATTTTCAAGATTTTCTACAAATTGGAGATTTGGGTATTTTGGGGATAATTCAGCTATTATTTGTTTATTTACTTCGCAAACTTTTTTTAGAACTGATAATTCATTTAAGGCTCTTAATATATTTTTTCCCCAATATCCAGCTCCAATTAGTGCAGCATTTATTTGCATTAGTTTCCACTTTTTAAATTAATTTTTCTCCTGTCAGCATTTTATATGCGGAAAGGTATTTTTCTCTTGTTTTAAATACTATTTCATCTGGAAGTTCTGGGCCAGGTGCTTTTTTATTCCAATTTAAAGTTTCTAGATAATCTCTAAGGAATTGTTTGTCCAGACTTGGTGGATTGGAACCTGTTTTATATTCAGATAATGGCCAGAATCTGCTTGAATCGGGAGTGAGAACCTCATCAATCATGATAAGTTTATTATTGAGAAGACCGAACTCAAACTTTGTATCCGCGATAATTATTTTTTTTGTCAATGCATAATTGGCTGCATCGTTGTATGCTCTTATAGAGTATTCTTTTATCTTTTCTGCGAGTTCATTACCTACAATTTCTTTTGCTTTATCGAAAGAGATGTTTTCATCATGTGCCCCTTGTTCAGCTTTAGTTGATGGGGTGAATAGAGGTGCATCAAGTTTTTCAGCCTGTTTATAATTTTCTCTTAGTTTTGTTCCGCATACAGAACCTGTTTTTTTGTAGTCGCTCCAGCCACTTCCAACGAGATAGCCTCTTACTATGCATTCGATTGGGAGAGGGGTGGCCTTTTCTACTATAAGCGAGCGTCCTTCGAGTTCATTTTGATACTTTTTTAGTTCTGGAAAGGTAGATATTTCTGTTGTTACAAAGTGATTTGGTAACCAGGACAGGAATTTAAACCAGAAGACAGACATAGCTGTTAGCGTTCGACCTTTATCTGGTATACCATTTTGCATTACTACGTCGAAAGCGCTGATTCTGTCTGTTGCAACAAAGAGCAAACGCTCTCCAAGGTCGTATATATCTCTTACTTTACCTCTCGAAATTAGTTTCAATTCCGGGATTTCTGTCTGAAGAAGAGCGTTATTTCTATCAAATTTCATTTTAGTTAACACGTGATAGAATTGATTTTTATTTTTGTAAGTTCCTGTCGGTGTCCTTGTTTTCTTTTATATCCTTTTCTGCGTTTGAATTTAAAAACAATAATTTTGTTTCCTCTAATGTGTTCAATAACTTCAGCTTCTACTTTTGCATTTGAAACAAACGGGTTACCGCTTTTTAAATCATTGCCATTAATGATGGCAAGTACTTCGTTTATTTTGATTTTCTCGCCTTTTTTGGCATCTATCCGATTGATTTCGATGATGTCATTTTCTTTTACGACGAATTGTTTTCCGCCCAATTCTACTATAGCTTTCATTTATATCTCCATTGTGATTTTTATTGAAGTAAAAAGAAATAGAAATTTATTACAAAAAGTTAAAAAATCAACTGTAATTTTTATAAAATGAAAAAAAATTATATTTAAATTTAACTAAACAACGTTAGCCCTGAAAAAAGCTGTTGATATTTAAGTTGAAAAGGGGGGGGGTAGTATCTGGTTGTTCTTTGATGCTGGGGGGATTGCATTTTGCTGTAGAATTTTCTGAAAGTTCGGGCAAGGATGTGCGCCTATGGCATTGTGACTCAACTAAACAGAAGAGAAAAATTTCCAGTCCAGAAAGCAATTTGGTAAGCACGCAATTTTCTACATTTTTTTTATTATAATGGTATTATGATGTTGTGGCAACTCTAACTGAGCTGTATAGGATAAATGCTTCACTATTACAGCACACATAGATCCTGAAATATGCAGGATAAAGTATCCTCATTTTTTTTAATACTTCAAATTTTTAGCTGAAACTTTGCAAGTAGTTGAATGTTATGGCGTATTATGCTTGCAAAGAAAAAGACCTGTGCTACTCTAATAACATTCTTCTTCAGTTTTGCCTCTCACTATCCTGGCAAACGCAAAATGTCAAAGCATTATCTTTTTAATTTGTTTTATCGAATACCTTTCTGGCGTCATCTTCGTTGTTTATTTCTGGACAGGGGAAGATATCCCATATTTCCTCGTGGGTTATTGATGATCCTGGGCTTATGAGGTAGAGAGGACTTAGTGTTTCAATTTCGAGCATAAAACTGCAGGTATAACATTCGATGCTGCAACCATTATCCGGGTATTCTGCGTCTACAAAATGTGTAAATTTTTTTCTCAGGCAATACCCTTTGTTTGCATATGCGATCCAACCGTCTTCACAATTTATTCCAAATTTAGCTGGCCCATCGCATTTATCTTCCTGTTTTAGGAGAATATATTTTTCTCCCCAGGTTAATCGTTTATCTGCCATATTTGTGTATGGCCATACTGTTATATATCTATTGGGGAGAAGGTCTTTTTTATTTCCTTCTGGCTGAGGGACTATTGCAGTGCCACCGCAATCCATTACTGTTAACGCCCATGCAGCCAGTTCGATATCCCATAGATTTTCATTTTTTAAGATATGGGTGATTTTGAATGAGTTTTTGCCTTGAGGAGAAATTTTTATGCTTTTTGAAATACCTGTTATATGTTCCATTCCAGAGGAAAAAATAATCCCATCGTTTTCCTTTTTTACTTTTACTGGTGAATTATCTGGTGCGTAGGATCTAGGTTTTGCCTCTGGAGAATGCCAGAGTCTGTGCCCACCGTAAATATTCCAGTTTTTGCCACCAATTTTTCCTGCGGTTTTTTTATCAACATACATCATATTTGGTCCATTTCCACAAAATGCTCCTATTATGCGCGGTCCAATATCAGTAGTTACGACAAGTCTGAAGTTTCCATTTTTAAGCTCTACGCAATTCTTCCATCCTTCAAAAGGGATTTTTTTAATCTTCATAATTATTCTCCATTTGATTATTTGAGTTATTTTTTGGATTTGGATAAATGGCTAAGACTATTTCGCCTTTCCATAATTTATTTTTTGTCTTATAAATTATATCCTGAACTGTTCCACGCAAGCATTCTTCATGAATTTTTGTTGCTTCTCGGATTAGTGCGATTTTCGTATCTGGTCCTATCAGATTGTTTATTTCACTTAATAGTTTGGAAATCCTATGAGGGGATTCATATAAGAAGACGGCTTTATCTTCATTTTTAATTTTCTCTATAAATTTTAATCTGCGTCCTGTTTTTACCGGAGGGAATCCATAAAATGCAAATTTGGCGGCGGGCATTGCTGATGCTGTTATTGCGAATGTCAGAGCTGAGACTCCCGGAATGATTAATGGCTCAATGCCATGTTCTATAGCTGTATTTATTAATTTTAAACCTGGGTCTGATATGCATGGAGTTCCAGCATCGCAGACATATGAAATACTTATTCCCTCGAAGACCTTTGAAATTATTTCAGTAGAAACTTTTTCCTCATTTGCAGCTCTGCATGAAAGGAGTTTTTTTTTAATGCCCAATTTATTGAGCATTTGGACAGTATGTCTTGTATCTTCAGCGGCAATAATTTGTGAATTTCGCAAAGTTTCAATAGCTCTAAGAGTTATATCGGAAAGGTTTCCTATTGGGGTTGATACTATTGCTAAGAAAGCTTTTGAATTTGTATTCATTAGTAACTTTGTTCAAGTGATGATATAATGAGTTCTGCTGCTTTTAAGCCTGAATATATCATTCCTCCGAATATTGGGCCCATTCTAAATGAGCCGAATACACTATTTGCTGCCATTCCTGAAACAAAGAGTCCAGGAAAAACTTCTGCTGTATTTTCAATAGTGCTCTTTTCCCCTTCTTCGGCCCACATTGGTTTTTCACCAATTATGCTGCCGGTTTTTGTATTTAGTTTTATTCCTGCTTTTTTTGCGAATTTCGCAGTTAGTTCGGCGTCATGTCCACCGGCATCGAGGACTGTCTTTGCTTCTATTGCAAGTGGGTCTACGTGTAATCCTGCGGAGATTACTTCTGTCCAATTAATTACGATTCCAGATACTTTTTTATTTTTGAATATGAGATCTTCTACTGTGATTCCATTAAAGATATTTGCGCCTGCATGAACAGCTTTATAAGTTAGTGCTGCTGCGGTTTCGACGGAATCACAGACGATGAATTCGGGATTTTCTTCAGATTTTTTATATCTTATTCCCATTTCAGATAAAAAATCTGAGAGTGAATCTGGTAATAAGATTTCATTGAATAGCATAGCTCCTCCTGTGATTCCACCACCTGGTTTTAATCTCTTTTCAAAGATGGCTGTTTTTATTCCTGCCCTTGCTAGAGAATATGCACAGACAAGGCCAGAAGGCCCAGACCCTACTATTGCGCAATCAAGATTCAGATTTGCGATAAGTTTTTTGAAGAAAGATTCTATAATACTTTTTGATATAATTGCTTCCATTTTTTTCTATTGAGCAAGGAGTTATAAATTGTTATAGATTGTTTTTATTTTAGCTGCAGCATCCTTATACGTCTGAATTCTATCAGATGGATTTCTTGCTATCATTTTGTCAAGAAGTTCACATATTGCTGGATTGACATGAGGAGGCATTCTTGAAGCTACTGTTGCTATTCTGATTGCTGCGATGTGTTTGTGTGCAAGTTCATACGCTCCTGTTGCTGTGTAATATGTTTTTTTTGCTAACGCATGAAACATAACCATTCCAAGGCTATAAATTTCACTTGACATATTTTCTTGTTGTCCTACAATCCGTTCTGGAGGCATATAAAGAGGAGAACCTTCTACTGAGTCTCCTTTTTCTTTTGGATCTTTATCGATTTCCTCGCAGAGACCATAATCAATGAGTTTTGCATTTCCGTCAGGGTCTATTATGATGTTTTGCGGTTTTAAATCTTTGAATAGATAACCACAATCATAGATTCTTTGTTCTGCTGATAATATTTGAAGTCCCCATAATAAAACGAGTTTTTGAGGGATAGGAGTGGGTTCTTCGATTAATAAGTCAAGTCTTTTTCCTTCGCAAAATTCCATTGCACTAAAATATTCATCATCATATTTTCCATAATCAATTACTGCCGTAAGATGTGGATGACGTCCGAATTTTTTTCCTGTAGATGCTTCTCTGAGAAGAGCATCTATAAGGTATTTGTTATCTTTTTTATCGCGAGGGAGGATTTTTACAGCAAAAGAAAGTTCTGGTTTTTTTTCATGAAAAGCTTTATATACGGAGCCCATTCCGCCTCCACCGAGAGGCTTATAAAGCCAGAAACCTTTTATATTATAAGGGACAAATAGTGGATTTTCACAGTTTTCGCATTTTATAATCGTTAAAGGCTGAATATTGAGAATTGAATTTACGGTTGAACATGAGGGGCATTCAATACATGATGTTGTGAGTAGGTTTAAGTCAGGTTTTTCAGATTTCTCTTTTTTTTTTAAAAAAATATTCCACATAATATTAATTATTTCAATTCTTTTTATTTAATAGTTTTAAGTTTGAAATATTTTCTCCTGCTCTTTTAAGAGATTCATTGCATTTTCTTATGAGTTTTCCTGCAAGACTTTCTTTATCCTGGAAAGAAGATTCTAATAATTCTGAATATTCTTTAATTTGAGAGAATTCATTATCCAGTTCAGAGATGAGAGAAGAGATCTGTTCATTTCTTTCTTTCAAGAGCAAATCATGAGCAAGAGCAAGACCGATTCTTCCGCCACATAATTCAAGTAATTGTGATGCGATTGGAGATTTTGTTTTTTTTGAGTAAGAACCGATAATCATGAAACCAAGTATATTATTTCCATCCTGAAATGGCACATAACCAAAAGAAAAAATTTTTTGTTTATTTATCCATTTAGCAATTTCTTTATCTTTTGCGGATGTAATATGCATAACTTCTGGCCAGATTACTCTTCCTTCTGAAATGGTTTTAGCGAAGATATTTTGAAAGTTAGGATATTCGCCTTTTAGTCCTCTTGAAATGTATGTTGAAAAGGAGTTGTTTTTCCCTACACATAGAATCACCAAAAAATCAAAATTCAGAGATTTAGTAAATACGAATAATAATTCAGTCAAGTATTCCATATCGATTGGTCTTCTTGATAAGGTATCACAGACCTCAAGATAGTTTTGGATTTGCTCTGTTATTTCAGTAAAATTTGATTCAGTGTCTTTGTTCTGTAGAGGAGGTGCTTCAATGGAAGTCCCTTTATCTATCATTCCTGTTCTTTGAGCAAATTGATTTGGTATTTTAATAGGAATTCCAACGAGCCTTTTTGATTCCTTTTGAGGTGGCTCTGTTGTGGGTTGTATGCTGGTTTGTTGTTGAACTATTGTTGGTGGTGGCGGTGGTGGTGGCGGTGGTGTAAATGCAGCCTGATTTTTGGTTACCTCTTGATGAGATGGGGATGGTATTGGTTGTTTAGGTAATTGCGGGATACTGTTTTTTGTTTGTTGTGTTGGTTTTCTGAATGCAATATGACTTCTTGTCGCGATTGGCGGTCTGGTATTGAATTTACTATTTTTTTTTGGTTCTGACGTCATTTTTTTCTCCCCCTCTCTTTTAGAATAATATTAAATTATACCCTAATATAGTAATATATCAAATTTTATTTTCTTTTTTTTCTTTTCTTTTTAGGTGGTGTATAGTTAGAACCTCTTCTAAAGGCCGATGTGGGAGATCCTCCAGAACTAAGAGCTCCAAGTAAAGATGATGGAGAAAGACCTGACATAATTTTTTTAAGAAGACTTGTATTTTTCATGAATTTTCTCATCATATTAAACTGTTCAAGTAATCTATTCAATGTCTCAATAGTCCTTCCACTGCCTTTACATATTCGCTTTTTTCTGGAGAAGTCTATGATATCTGGATTTTGCCTTTCAGCTTTTGTCATTGAATTTATAAGGGACTCCATTTCCGCGATTGCGTCATTATCCAGATCTGGTATATCTGCTAATTGGTCTCCTCCAGGAAGAAATGATAAGATAGATTCCAATCCTCCCATTTTTTTCATCTGTTTTATATGTTGCATAAGGTCATTGAGGTCAAATTTATTTTCGAGCATTTTTTTCTGAAGTTCTTCGGCTTCTTTCTTGTCTATTTCTTCTGCAGCTTTTTCTACCAGAGAAACAATATCTCCCATTCCAAGTATTCTGGAAGCCATTCTATCAGGATAAAAAGATTCAAGATCATTAATTTTTTCGCCAACGCCAACGAATTTTATTGGAGAATTTGCAACTTTTTTTATTGACAAAGCAGCTCCGCCTTTTGCATCCCCATCCAGTTTGGTAAGTACAACTCCTGTTATACCGAGAGCTTCATTAAAATGTTTTGCTACTGAAGCTGATTCCTGTCCTAACGCAGCATCTACAACAAGTAAAATTTCATCAGGGTTAACGCTTTGTTTTAGTCTCACAAGTTCCATAATCATTTCATGGTCTATTTGATGCCTTCCAGCGCTATCAATTATCAAAGTATCAAAATTATTTAACTTTGCTGTTGTTAAAGCATATTTTGCAATTGTGACTACATCGAGACTATCGCGTTGCGCATAAAATCCAGAATTTATTTCCTTACTGAGAATTTCGAGTTGATCGATTGCTGCTGGTCGATAGACATCGCATGCTACAAGCATTGGTTTGCGCCCTTTTTTCATAAGGTGGGATGCGATTTTCGCAGAAGTTGTTGTTTTTCCGCTGCCATGCAACCCCACGAGCATGATTACAGATGGATTTGATTGGAGGTTCAAAGGGGCTTCTTTATCGCCAAGGAAATTTACAAGTTCATCGTATACAAATTTTACTATTTGTTGTTCAGGGCTAACGTTTGGAAGAACTTCTCTTCCGAGGGATTTATTCTTTACTTCTTCAATAAATTGTTCTGCAGCGTCTTTATTTACATCGGAGTCGATCAGTGCGGACTTTAATTCCTGCATGGCTTCTGAGATATTTGGCTCAGATATTGTGGCTTGTCCGCTTATATTTCTTAAAGCTTCTCTTAATTTTGAAGTTAAATTCTCGAACATTTCAGCATCTTCCTTTTATTTTTGAGGATAAAAAATATTTTTTTAGATAGAAACTAATGAATTTTTCTGAAATGATGTTAAATTACAATTTGTTAATTTATTTCTTAAAGAAAAAGCAATATTATAATCATAGAAACACTAAAATCAACTTATTAGGTGATAAAAAATGAAAAGTGATATTATTAAAAAAGGACTTGAAAGAGCTCCACACCGTTCATTATTGAGAGCTGTCGGTTTAGCAAAGAAAGATATAAAAAAGCCCTTCATTGCAGTTTGCAATTCATATACAAATATAGTCCCTGGGCATTGCAAGTTGAATGAAGTTGGAAAACTTATTTGTGCTGAAATTAAGAAAGCAGGCGGTGTTCCTTTTGAATTCAATACGATTGCAATATGCGATGGTATTGCTATGGGACATGAAGGGATGAAATATTCATTACCGAGCAGAGAACTGATAGCAGATTCTGTGGAATCGATGCTTAAGGCGCATTCTTTTGATGCAGTTATTTGTATTCCAAATTGCGATAAAATAGTTCCGGGAATGCTGATGGGTGTAATGCGTGTAAATATTCCTGCGATTTTCGCATCTGGAGGGCCGATGGCAGCAGGAAGTTTAAATGGGAAAGCATGTGATTTGATATCTGTCTTTGAAGGCGTTGGTAGAGTGAAAAGCGGCACGATGACAGAAGCAGAACTCGAAAAACTTGTTGATTATGCTTGTCCGGGACCAGGTTCATGTTCTGGTATGTTTACAGCAAACAGTATGAATTGTTTATGTGAGGCGCTTGGTATTGCTTTACCTGGAAACGGAACTATTCTTGCAGAAAATCCAGTTCGTAAGGAGTTATGGAAAACAGCGGCAAAACGAATTGTTCAAATGGCTCTTGATAATGCTCCTCTACCAAGAGAAATTGCATCAGAAAAGGCATTTATGAATGCTTTTGCTCTTGATATGGCAATGGGTGGTAGCACGAACACGATTTTACATGGACTTGCTATTGCAAAAGAAGCCGGAGTTAATATTGATTTAAAGAAAATAGATGAAGTTAGCCGTAGAACCGCCAATCTATGCAAGGTATCTCCTTCAAGTCAATATCATATTGAAGACGTTGATAGAGTTGGAGGGATAAGTTCAATTTTAAAAGAAATTTCAAAACTTGGATTGTTAAATTTAGATTGTATTACGGTTACTGGAAAGACGTTAGGAGAAAATATAGCTAATGCAAAAAGTCCCGATGGCACAATTATTAGAACTATAGGAAATCCTTACAGTAAGGATGGGGGATTGGCTTTTCTATTTGGAAATATTGCCCCTAATGGTTCTGTTGTAAAGACTGCTGGAGTGGCTCCTGCTATGCTAAGGCACAAAGGTCCAGCAGTGGTTTTTGAAAGTCAGGAGGATGCGTGTTCTGGAATTCTCGAAGGAAAAGTAAAAGAAGGTGATGTCGTAGTCATAAGATATGAAGGCCCGCGAGGTGGACCAGGTATGCAGGAAATGCTTGCTCCAACAAGCTATATCATGGGACGTGGGCTCGGTGAAAAAGTTGCCTTAATAACTGATGGTAGGTTTAGTGGCGGGACAAGGGGCGCGTGTATAGGGCATATAAGTCCGGAAGCTGCTGCAGGAGGTCTTATTGCTCTTATAAAAAATGGAGATATTATTTCTATCAATATCCCGGAAAGAAAAATTGAACTTGAAGTAGATGAAACGGAAATTGCGAGGAGACGTTCCGAATGGGTTCCTCAAAAACCCAAAGTAAAAACTGGATGGTTAGCTCGTTATGCGAAATTCGCAAAAAGTGCTGATACTGGTGCAATATTAGAGGAGTAAAAAAAATGAAAAATAGCTCTAAAAAAGATAACAATGCTCTTTTGCTTGGAATAGGTTTCGATGCAAAAGATGAACACGTTCGTATTACGAAAGGTGAAAATTTTAGACTTTATGGTGGTTCAGAAGAAACCCATGAAAAGATGACAGAAACAGCAATAAAATTTAATGAGAAGTTATCTGCAAGAGGAAAAAAATTATCTGAACTAAGTAAAGATGAGTTTTTTGATATAATCTCAGAATCAATTGTGAAATAAGTAGAAATTATGAAAGCATCAGAGTTGAGAAAAAAATATATTGATTTTTTTAAGGGAAAAGGGCATTCAGTAATAAAAAGTGCTCCACTTATACCTGAAAATGATCCCACAGTTTTATTTACCACCGCAGGAATGCACCCCCTTGTTCCATTTTTACTTGGAGAACAGCACCCCCTTGGAAAAAGATTGGTAAATTTTCAAAAATGCATCAGGACCGGGGATATAGATGAAGTTGGTGATGCTGTTCATCTTACTTTTTTTGAAATGTTAGGTAATTGGTCATTGGGAGATTATTTCAAGAAAGAGGCTATTGAATTTAGTTTCGAGTTTCTTACATCATCAGAGTGGCTTGGATTACCAGTAGATAAATTAGCGGTAACTGTTTTCGAAGGTGATAATGATGCCCCATTTGATCAGGAAGCCTTCGATATATGGAAAAAACTTGGTATTCCAGAAAATAGAATTGCAAGAAGACCTAAAAAAGATAATTGGTGGGGACCAGCAGGAGAATGTGGCCCCTGTGGCCCAGATACTGAAATGTTCTTCTGGACTGCTAATGAAAAAGCTCCTGAACTTTTTACTCCAGATGATAAAAGATGGGTAGAAATATGGAATGATGTTTTTATGCAGTATAATAAAAAAGCAGATGGAAGTTTTGAACCATTAAAACAAAAAAATGTAGATACTGGAATGGGACTTGAAAGAGTAACAGCTATCTTACAGGGAAAATCCAGTTGTTATGAAACAGAACTTTTTACTCCTATTTTTAATGTAATCTCCGAATTATCCGGAAAAAAAGTCCCAACTGGCGATGAAAATTTAGACCGTGCCGCAAGAATTATTGCAGACCATATGCGTGCGGCAACATTTATCATGGCTGACGGAATTTCGCCAGGGAATGTTGATCAACCATATGTTTTGAGGCGTTTAATCAGACGTTCCATAATGCAGGGTAGAAAACTCGGACTTACCAATGCGTTTATTGCGAAAATCGCAGATGCGGTAATTGCGATTTTCGCAGATGTGTATCCGGAACTTTCCGCAAATTCTCAAAAAATAACAGATGAAATGAGGAGAGAGGAAGAGCAATTTTTCAAAACTCTCGATAATGGAGCGAGAGAGTTTGAGCGATTTATATCAAGAGTTCCTGTTCATATCCAGAAAAAAGTAATAAGTGGAAAAAATGCCTTTTATTTATATGAAACATACGGATTTCCTCTTGAATTAACAATAGAAATGGCGGGAGAAAAAGGTTTTCTGGTAGATGTGGAAGGATTTAAGGAGGCTTATAAGAAGCATCAAGAGCTTTCCAGAGCTGGAGCTGAACAAAAATTTAAAGGGGGACTTGCTGATAACTCTGAAATGACAGTAAAACTCCACACTGCTACACACCTTCTTCATAAAGCATTACGGATGGTTCTTGGAGAACACGTAGAACAAAAAGGCTCTAACATTACTCCGGAAAGATTGAGATTCGATTTTTCTCATTCAGATAAAATGACTCCAGAACAAATATCAGAAGTAGAAAAAATAGTTAATAATGTCATCCAGAAAAGATTACCGGTAAAAGTTGAACAAAAAACAGTTGAAGAAGCATTAAAAGAAGGCGCTATAGGGCTCTTTGTAGAGAAATACGGCGAGAAAGTAAAAGTATATTCTATCGGCGATTTCAGCAAGGAAATTTGTGGTGGCCCTCATGTTGAAAATACAGGACTTCTCGGTAAATTCAAAATTCTAAAAGAAGAAAGTTCTAGCAGAGGTGTAAGAAGGATAAAAGCTATTCTTACTGATTGATAAGAAGAGAAAATTTATACATTGTTAAGAATTTATTCTCTTAATTTTCTTGGCGCATAAGGGTTCTTTTTTAACCAGTCATAATATCCTCTTGATGGTCCTTTGCGAATTTCACAAAGAAAATTTTCTAAATCCTGAAGTGACTTTATTTTTATCACAGAATTTTTTAATTCTGATGAATAGCCGCGTCCTTTCAGATAATCAAATATGAACTTTCGCGAAATTCGCAATCCTCGTTCTTCTCCATAGTATAAAATTGTTTCAAAAATATGAGTTTTTATTTCATTTGCTAAGTCATCTGGCCGAGGAGGAATGAACATTTCTCCTTCACTTATTTCCTCAAATAACCATGGATTTCCCATCGCTCCCGTCGCCAACATAATAGGAATTTGTCCAAGATAATTGATAGTTTCATTATATTTTGAATATGAATTTATTCCACCATTTGCAATTACCTGAACTTTCAAATTATTTTTGATTTCTTTTATTATTTTTAAATGGACAGGACCACTGTAAAATTGTTTCTGAACTCGACCGTGAACAGTAATTGCTGATGCTCCTACAGACTCAAGACCTTTCGCGAGTTTTATTGATGGCTCTGGATCTTCTTCGTGAAGAATCCTTATTTTTGCGGAAACCGGCCGTTCACAGTTTTTGACTATAATTTCAAAGGCAATCAATGCCTTGTCAATCTCTTTCGCGAGAGCGGCACCTTCTCCTTTTTTGATAACCTTTGGCACAGGACAGCCAAGATTAAAGTCAACTATATTAAACTTATATTGTGAGATAATTTTTGTTGCTTTAGCAAGTATTTCAGGGTCTGAACCAATGATTTGACAACCTAACCACGACTCATTTTCAGCTCTATCTAAAAAACGTAAAGTCTTTCCATTGCCAAAAACAAGAGAACCAGCATCAATCATTTCTGTAAAAGAATAAAAACAACCATGTCGGCGCATACTTTGTCTGTATGGTAAATCTGTATAACCTGATAATGGTGCCAGAATTATTGCATTTTCTGGATAAATAGATTCGGGCATTTTTATTTTTTTCTGGGGAATCTTTATATTATTTGAAATAATTTTGTTTCTGGAGCCAATGATCGGATTCGAACCGATGACCTGCTCATTACGAATGAGCTGCTCTACCAGCTGAGCTACATTGGCGCAAGTAAGGTGAGTAATATATCAGAAGATACTTTTATTTCAATTAACTTTTTCCTTTGAAAATATTGCATTTTTCACAGATCCCATAAAAGAATATTTCATGTTTTTGAAGATTAAAACCTTTAGGCATTCTGATATTTTTCTTTAAATGACATCCGGGGATATCATATACCTTTTTGCAATTTAAACAGAGAAAATTGTGATGGTGATCTTTTTTCCCACCTTCATAAAAAGTTCCGCTGAAGGGAATTTTTATCTTTTTTAATTCTCCTCTTGAAATGAAGGCATTTAAGTTTCGATAAACAGTTGCACGATTGAGCGTGGCAAGTTTTTTTCTGCCAATGCAAAGGATTTCATCAACAGATAAGGGAGTCTTTGAGGTTTTAATAAGTTCCTCTATAATCCTTTTTTGTTTAGTCTGTCTCTCTCTCTTCTTTTTCATATATGAAAAAATACTTGAATAAAAGAAAAAAAAAAGTGATATAAAAAAAAATATAATAATTTGTATTTGTAAAGAAGGAAAAATAATCTATATTGTTATTGCAAATTAAGTCGCAATAAATAGTATAAAAAATTAAAGGAGAAATAATTATGAAGAAGAAGTTATTAAAAATGATTTTTAACGGGATTTTTTTTACTGTCAGTTTTTTATTATTTAGTGGAGAATATCCAAAAATCCTTGTTAGTACTTTTCCCATATATCAGTTTTCAAGAAATATCGTTGATGGAAGTGGAGTGAATCTGGATTTATTATTGCCTCCAGGCCTTGGTTGTCCTCATGATTATGCTTTAACTCCTCAAGATATGATGAAAATTTCTAATGCAAATGTTATGATAATTAATGGGCTTGGAATGGAGGAATTTATTGGTCTTAACGTACTAAAAATCAATCCTAATATAAAAATTATTGACAGTTCAGAAGGAATAAAAGATTTAATAAAATTATCTGATGAGCACCATAATGGGGAAATAGAAGAAGATCACGAAGAAATTAAAGAAGATCATCACCATCACAATGAGCATAGTGAATTTAATCCTCATCTCTTTGCCAGTCCAATGATGGCACAAAAAGTAATTATAAACATTGCATCCAATCTTTCCAGAATTATTCCTGACAAAAGAGAGATTTTTGAAAAGAATGCGAAGGAATACATCAAAAGACTTCAGATTATCTCAGATGACTTTAAGAAAAAAACAGAAAACTTCAAAAATAAAAAGATAATTCAGCCTCATGGAGTATTTGATTACTTTGCAAGAGATTTTGGGTTAGAAATAATAGCTACACTTCAACCTCATGGCCACGAACTTTCTTCATCAGAAATTATCACTCTAATAAAAATCATAGAAAAAGAAAAGCCTATTGCAATAATTTCAGAATATCAGTATTCAGACAAAATTGCTAAGATGCTATCTGATGAAACGAAAATTCCACATATAAAACTTGATCCAGTTGCTTCCGGACCGGAAAATCCTCCCCTAAATTTTTATGAAGAAAGAATGAAGAAAAATTTTCAGATTTTAGAGAAAATTATGAATAATTAGAAAAATAAACTACCAATTTTATAGATATTCCAGATTTTGTCTAAAAGACCTTATACCCAGAAAAAAATTTGAATATTTTTGAACTCTAATAAAAAGTTTTTTTCTTCTCTTTAGATTAGCTTAATAGCACCTTCCAATTACTCAAATTCATTATAATTAGAACTTCTCTTTATAAATATCCTTTTAATTTGTAACATTTTTGTGTGCATTTAAATAAAAAAAACAATTTTGTTTTTTATTTTTTTAAGTTACCATTAATAAAAAAATATATAAAATATTATTTATTAATTAGTTATATTTTCTTATTTTAATTTTGGCATAGTTAATGTTTTAATCAAAAAGTATATAAAATTATTTTTTATATAGTCATCAACAAAAAAGAAAAGGAGAAAACAGATGAGTAAAAAAAACAAAATGATCTTGGAAATAGGTCTATTCGGAGTCGTTTCGACATTTTTTTTGCCTTCTATTCATGGGCAGGATGTTATTGTCGGAGCTAAGGAAAGGACAGTAACGATAGTAGAGGACAGGGCTCAGAAATATATGGTTTCTAAACTTTATGAATTAAAAAATATAAAGGCTGCGGATTTGGCTCCTTTCGTTTTAGGAGCTATACGCAGATATGTTCCTGGGTCTCCATCTGAACCGAGTGTTGAGGCACTTTCTTATAAAAAGGAGGGCAAAGAATATTTGCTTGTAAATATGGCAACTGAAATGGTGCCTGATATTGATGATATGATCGCCAAACTGGATAGACCATCGAAGTCCGATAGTGAAGGTTCTATTGTTGATGGAGATGGGATTTACCGTTTTGTCTACGCTCCCAAACATAGATTTACATCTGATATGATGAGAGTTGCCAGTATTGTTAGCGGAGGAGATGGTAGATTTTTTGTTGATCCAGGAACAAATACCTTCTACTGGAAAGACTCGAAATCTGACGGTGCTTTAGTTCAGCAATGGCTTGAAGCATTTGATAAGCCAGCACCTCAGGTTACCTTAACTTTTAAGGTTTATGAATTTAGTGACAATGATTTTAAGGAATTAGGGATTGACTTTATTGCCTGGAAAAATGGTCCGGGAGCCGAATTAGCAGGATTTGGAGCGGATTTTTTTGATTTTCGCAGTAAAGAAGAGATTTTTGCTAATGCTTTAGAAATGTTCTCTGGTTTTGGAAACTCGTGGTCTGGAATGATTTTTGCCCCTCAATTTGATGCAAGTTTTTTGAGAATTCTGGCTCAGAAAGGTAAGGCTCGAATAAGCCATTCAGCGTTTTTGACAGTTAGTAATGATCTAGCTGGAGTTTATCGAATAAGCCTTGATCCGCAACTTCAAAACATCAATAAAACAGATTTAATGGAATTATCTGTTGGACCTGGTTCAAGTGGGCTTTTTGATTTAACGGTGACGGGCCCTATAATTGCTTACAACGATGATGCGAATAAGGCTGTTGTTGTGATGTTTAACTATTTTATTGATATGTTTGATTCGATTGAGAGAAATAATACAGGAACGGAGTTCGTTAATCACAATACTGTTACATCGAATATTACTCTTGCTGAAGGAGTTGAAAAAATGCTTGGATCTTTTTCAAAAGTTCATGATGTTGAACAGTATAATGGTATGGTGTTTATGTCAAAAGTTCCGATTTTGAAATATCTTTTTGGGACAACCACTCATTCGAAAAGTTTTATAAGATTTTTTGTAACAGTGAAGGCTGATTCTGCTGTAGGCGTTGTACCAATGTCGGAATTTGCTGGAGAAATCATAGATGCATCTCAATTAATTATCTCAGGCGCTAAAACTGAAGTAAAAGAAAAAACAAAAGAATAACTATAAAAGGAGAAAAAATTATGAAGACAAAACTATGTGTTACTGGAATTGTGGTCTTTGCTGTTTTCTCAGGAAAACTTATGGCTGATTCACCAACCCCGGCTCCAGAACCAAATGGCAGTACAATTCAAACCCAGTTGAGGATTGATGTAGATAAAAATATTGATACTCTTCATCTTATCTCGACTACAAATGATCCGTATATATTGACAAAGACTTACGTTTTACAACATGCAGATCCATATGAAATAAAACCTTATATAAGAGCTGCTATTCGTGCCGAGAGAATTAATGGTGACAATACAAAAGTTGAGGCTATAAAGTTTAATGATGGGACAGGAGCGCTTATAGTTTCCGCAGAAGACTATCGTTTTGAAAAACAGGCTAATGGCAAAATGGGAATAGATGAGTTGGTTGAGTCTCTTGATAAACCTGATTTAACTTCTTCATCGGGTAAAAGCGCCTTTGCTTACTTTCCAAAATATTGGGATGCCAATACACTTGCAGGAATTCTCAGAAATGTTGGTCTGAATGTTAGTGGGGACGATGCTGAACTTGAAGGCGGCGCAGATAGAGTTGGAATAGATTCAGATTTGAATGCACTCCTTTTTTACTGTCCTAAATATCAGGTGAAAAATATAAAAACAATGCTTGAACTGTATGATACTCCAACTGCAGAAGTGAAAGTAAGATACGCCGTTTATGAGCTTGACACTGAGAATGATGATAAGCTTGGAGTTGATTTTCAGTCATGGAAAAATGGCCCAGGAGCTGATATTTTCTCTGCGGCGGGAAGATTTTCAAAAGGTTGGAGTGGAAGTGCTTTTGCCGGTTTGCCAGATTCGACAGATTTCAGCAGTACTAAATTCTTCAAGTTCAGTCCCCGTTGGAATACTCGTTATATTGATTTTCTTGCAGCGCAAGGAAAAGCAAACGTCGTAACCACAGGGGAAATAACGATAATGAATGGAATTGAGGGACGCATTACGAATATTGTTGAAATACCGAGAATACAGGATGGCGAAGATATAGCGGATATAGTTTCTGCAGAATATATGACTTTTGAAAATCAAACATTTCTTACTTCCGGTAGTAATGCAGTAGTTGATAATTATAGGATAACAGCTTATACAGAGAAAGGTCGGCTTGTAACAACTAATAATTTTACGGGTTCTCTTGTAATCAGTAGGGTTTTTGATGGTAACAGGTATACATATTTTATAAAATCACTTAGCGGACAAAATGTTCTTATTGACGGTAAAGCAAGTGCAAGTGCAAGATGCTTTAACCTTGTTATCGAACAGGGTGTAACGAGAAGGAATACAAACAATAATTCCGAAACTGATGCTGCTGGTGTTGCAATGCCAATTGATTGGGTTGAGGTAAATAATTGGTTAGCAGACAAAAGTATGAATATTTATAGGACGGCTACAAGAAATACAAGTTCAAGCAGTTATGGTTTTGAACTTGCAATAACTCCATCTATTGCAGGAGAGACAAGCACAATGATAATTAATATGACAAATACCAGTCTTCTCGGATTTTCAAGTGACGGAAGTGCAAGACTTTCCACAAGTACTGTTAATACGAGAATGTCCGTACCTAATTCTGGGGCAAGGTTAGTTGTCGGAGGAGTTGAAAAGTCTGTTGTTGTTCAAAGCGTAAGCAAATTACCGTGGTTAGGGGATATTCCAGGACTTGGCTGGCTTCTTTCAAGTGAATCTCAAAGTGCAAAGAAAACGCGATTAGTTGCGGTTCTTGACTGTACTCCTGTTGTTCCTGATCAGAAGTTGTCAGAAGAAGTAATATCGTCGGCCGCAGAAGCTGCGAAATTCGCAGAAAAATCTGGTAGAGAACAAATTCCTGGTTTTGACCAGTTAGTTATTGATGGAGAAAAAAAGTCTTTAGACACTCTTCCATAAAACATATTTCTATCCCCCTGAAGATGGAGCCGCAATTATTGCGGCTCTTTTTTTTTCTTTTTTAAATATAATAAATGTATCAATGAAAAGAAAGGTAGTATAACCCCGGCTAAGATCAAAGGATAAAGTATGAAGGAAAGTGGATTATAGTAGAAAGCTGAGAGAAAATTTCCCCTTGATAAACAGCAGAATGCTCTACTCATTCCACAAGTAGGACAAGGGAGTCCAGTTATTTTTTTGAACATACAATCAGGTAAAAATCTTGCAATTCCTTCTTTTTTCTCCAATATAGTGGCATCGAAAAAAAATGATGCGAAAATTATTGTCAAACTCAATAGCATTAAAATAAGATGTTCGATTATAACTGTGGTAAAATTTCTCTTTAAATTCTCTTTGTTAAATAAAATCATAGTTCGAAGTCAAATATAAGTGGTAAATGATCGGAAAAATCAACTCTGTCAATATTAAAAGCTAACGGTTTTACATCGGATGAATAAAGTATATAGTCGAGTTCCATTTTAGGTTTGTATGAAGGGAAAGTAGGCTCTGATGAAGAATTTGCACTAAATAACTGAAGTTCATATTTTAATTCATCAAGTTCTTTTTGACCTGAAAAGGTGTTGAAATCTCCAGCAATAATCAGGGGATTTTTGCCTTTTGCGATTTTCGCAAGATAAGTAAGTTGTTTTTTTCTAACCATTTTTCTGATTGAAAGATGGACAATGAATAATGAAAGTTTTTTTATTTTTACTTCAATTATAAGTTGTTTTATACCATAGGGCATGAAGTGAAATTCAGAAAATGATATTTCGTGTTTTGAAAGGACTGCATTTGATTGGAATCTCGCTATTGGAAGAGAATATGCAATATGTTTTTTATTATATTTTACTGCACTTATATGGTTATGACTTATTTTTCTGGCGATTTCTTCGACTTGATTGAGCCTGTTTGTTCTTGATGAACCTGTATCAACTTCGATCAATCCGATTATGTCGGGGGCTTGTTTTTCTGTGTAATTTGCGATTTTTGTGATGATTGTATTTGGTGTGCGTATCAATTTGTGAACATTTTTAAGCCTGTCATATGGTGAGCCGGTATGTCCTGTTCCATAAGCAATATTGTATACGAGTAGTTTCATCTTTTATTTTTTTTATAAAAGAATATAAAAATATAAGATTATTGTTTGATATGTATATTATATGAATTATAATTTGCACTACAAGTGGAAAAATAGCAAATTAAAATAGATGAGAATTTTTGTAGAATATAATAAAGAATTGGAGTTGGCATATGAATTATAGAATTATTGATGGAAAAAAAATAGCCGAAGAGATAAATATTGAAACTGCCGCAGAGGTTGCTGAACTTGCCAGATCATACAATGTTCAGCCGGGGCTTGCTGTTATTTTAGTGGGGGATGATCCAGCTTCAACTGTTTATGTGAATATGAAATCTAAGAAATCTATGGAACTCGGAATTTATTCCAAAAAAATTGTTATGGATAAAAATACCACGATGGACGAATTGCAAAAAGTCATAGACGAACTTAATAATGACAAAAAAATTCATGGAATACTTGTTCAATCTCCACCACCTCCACAGATAGATGAAAATGAAATTATTCGTGCTATAAAACCAGAAAAAGATGTTGATTGTTTCCATCCAATTAATGTAGGTAAAATGTTTCTAGGAGAGCAGGATGGATTCTTTCCTTGTACGCCGTACGGAATAATGCTTTTACTTCAGAGGTCTGGAATAGACCCATCAGGAAAACATTGTGTAATAATAGGTCGTTCAAATATTGTTGGAAAACCTATGATGGCGCTCTTGATTCAAAAAGCAAAAGGTGCAGATGCCACTGTAACAATATGTCATTCAAGAACAAGGAATATAGCAGATTATTGTCATCAGGCTGATATCCTTATAGCTGCTATAGGGAAGGCAGAGTTTGTAAAGGCGGATATGGTAAAGGAGGGTGCAATAGTTATTGATGTTGGAATAAATAGGATTGACGATCCATGCAGTCCAAAAGGTTATAAATTAGTTGGTGATGTAGCATTTGATGAGGTGGCAGAAAAAACATCCTGGATTACTCCAGTTCCAGGTGGTGTTGGACCAATGACAATTGCATGTTTGATGCAGAATACTGTCAAGGCATGTAAAATCCAGAATAAAATTCGTTTTATTTAGCATATTTCCCCAGGGGGGAAGGGAGGATATATTATGAAAAGTTTTTACCATATTGAAAATGAACAATTAAAGCAAACGTCAGATAAAAATGCTCATATAATTGTATATACGAACATAGAGGAGCAGGAAAAGTTGGCTTTAATAGAAAAGTATGAGCTTGATCAATCGGATATAGACTCGATTTTTGACCCTGATGAAGTGCCACGAATGGAATATGAAAATGGTAGACTTTTTATTATCTGGAAAGTGCCTGATAATGCGTCTATGAAGGATATTATTCAATTTGAAGTTTCATCCATAGGGTTAATTTATACAAAAGGAGAGGTTGCTCTTATAATCCCGAAAGGTAATCTTAGTCTTGGGGGAAAAGAGTTCAGAAAAATGACGACAATTTTTGATTTTTTACTTAAAGTGATGTTAAGCACAATTCGTCATTATCAAAGTCACCTTAAAGCTATTAAATTGATAGCAAATGAGATAGAGACAAAATTGGTTGTTTCTATGGAAAATAAATATTTATTGCAGATGTTTACGATTGGTGAAAGTCTTATTTATTACCATAATGCATTAGAAGGTAATTCAACGATCCTCGTAAAACTCCGTTACATAGCTGAAAAATTGAAATTGAATGAAGAAGAAATAGAATATCTTGAAGATGTTTCAATAGAAAATCAGCAAGCAGTGAAGCAGGCAAGCATATATTCATCAATATTATCAGGTTTAATGGATGCACGCGGCACTATAATTAACAATAATATGAATATTCTCTTAAAAAATCTAACTGTAATAAATGTAGTTTTTCTTCCTTTGAATCTGATAGCAAGTATAGGTGGGATGTCGGAATTTAGTGAAATAACAAGAGGTATAGATTGGCGAATTTCATATTCTTTATTCTGTTTGGCTATGGCGCTTATTGGCTGGATAACATGGTATATTCTTGATAGATTTCATACGACAAAAAAGAAAAATTAAATTTGAATTTTTGAGTTTTGCTCCTCTCGATAGATTGTTTTCATTTTGTTTATTGAAATGCATTTTTGCCTGTAAAAACAAAATGATTTGCTTTATTCAGCGAAGACAGAAGAAAATTCTGCCGAAAAAATTTTTGAGCTAATTTTTAAAATGCAGTTCTAAGCTCATCAGTTAGATGCAAACTATATTAGCAATTCTTAGATAGAATTTATTTGCGAAAAAGGAACAATTAATCTCTTGAGCAAAGTCTTTTATGTTCTAAAATTGCGAAGCGATCTGTCATTCCTGCAATATAGTCTGCTACGGCTCTTTTTAATCCATCTATTTCTATTCTGCTATTTGCGAATCTTCCCATTTCTTTTGGTTTTTTGCAATAGATTTCAAAGAGGTCTTTTATTTTATTTGATGCTTCATTATTGACGTTTGTGACTGTTGGGTGGTAGTAAAGATTTTCATATAGGAATTTTCTTAATTCATTGGTCATTTTTGTAAATTTTTTATCGAAAGAGATTATTCTTGTATTGATATTTTGTGCATCGAGAGGATTCTTTATTTTATATTTTTTTAGGTTTTCCTCAGAATTTATTACTACATTTCTAACCATCATATCAATCAGACATCTTACCGCGTATGCGCGGAATTTGTCTCCTCTTTTGAGTCCATTTTTTGAAGCTATTTCAGCGGCCATATTCCATATTTCAATGGATTCGAGCATTTTTTCTGTTATTAAACCTGAATCGAGTCCATCGTCTACGTCGTGCCCATAATAAGTGAGGTCATCTGAGATATCTGCGACTTGAGATTCGAGTGATGGTTGAGGGGGGAGTTTTTTTCCGTCGAGTATAGCCTTTTCAGGATTTCTTCTTTTTACGAGTCCTGCGCGTGTTTCGTATGTGAGATTGAGTCCTTCATATTCGGGGTATTTTCTTTCGAGGATATCTACCATTCGCAGGGATTGTTCATTGTGATCAAAGCCGCCTTCATCTTTCATAATTTCATTCATTACGTGTTCGCCCGGATGACCGAAGGGGGTGTGTCCGAGGTCGTGAGCGAGTGCAATGGTTTCAGTAAGGTCTTCATTTAGCATAAAAGTTCTTGTGATTGTTCTTGCAATTGCAGCAACTTCTATGGTATGAGTTAGTCTTGTTCTGAGGTGGTCACCTGTACCATTGAGAAAGACCTGTGATTTGTATTCAAGTCGTCGAAAGGCTTTGCTATGCAAGATTCTATCTCTGTCTCTTTGGAAATCTGTTCTGAAAGGATGCGGTTCTTCTGGATATTTTCTGTTAGGGTTGGATGTATTTTTTATGGCATATTCGGCTAAGTGTATATTTTCCAATTCGTATTGTTTTTCTAATGTTCTTATCATATAATTTTTGTGAATGGTTTTAAGTTAAGTTGTTTGCTCAGGAAGCAGGCGGATAGATGAGAAGTTTCATCTTTTATTGGTTTTAGTTCGGGGGTTTCTACTTTACAGCGTTCTATTGCATAAGGACATCTTGGGTGGAATGGGCATCCTGTTGGTGGATTAAGTGGGGAAGGGACATCTCCTGGGAGGATTATACGTTTTCTTTTTAATTTTGGATCTGGTATTGGGACGGCTGATATCAAAGCAGCTGTATAAGGGTGTGCAGGGTTTTCTATTATTTCTTTTGAATTTCCACTCTCAACGATTTGTCCCAGATACATAACAAGTATTCTATGGCTGATATGTTCTACAACTGCCAGGTCGTGTGCAATAAAGAGGTATGAGATTGAAGTTTTTTCTTGAATTTCCTGGAGGAGATTGATTATTTGAGCCTGCACGCTTACATCGAGAGCAGAAACTGGTTCATCGGCTACGATAAATTGTGGTTCGACAGCTAATGCTCGTGCTATGCATATACGTTGTTTTTGTCCTCCACTAAACTGATGCGGGTATCTATCTGCTGTAGACGCTGGTAATCCTACCAATTCCAATAGTTCACTTACTCGTTCTTTCCTTTTCTCTTTGTTTAGTTTACTATGTATAGCCAGAACTTCTTCGAGAGCTCTGCCTATTTTCATTCTCGGATTTAGCGACGAATATGGATCTTGAAAAATCATTTGGAATTGACTTCTTGCTTTACGTAAATTTTCGCCTTTTAGGCTTAATATATCTAAATCATTTAAATAGATTTTTCCAGAACTTGCTTTTTCGAGTCTTACCAATGCTTTTGCCAGGGAACTTTTTCCGCATCCACTTTCTCCAACGAGTCCGAGCGTTTCAGCTTTTTCAATATGAAAGGAGACGTTGTTGACGGCAGTGAGTTTTAGTGGTGTTCTGAACCATCCTTTTCCAATCAGGTATTCTACTTTTAGGTTTTCTACTCTGAGAAGTGGCATTTTGAGAATCTTCCATTTAGGTTTTTGAGTTCTGGTTTTGAATTTTCGCAGAGCTTTCTTTTTTCTGGGGTTAATTGTTCTGCGAGGGGGCATCTTCCGAAAAATCTACAACCAGGAGGATAGTTTGATGGAGAAGGAACTGTTCCCGGGATTGTAGATAATTTTTTTTGCTCATTACCAAATCGAGGAACTGTAGACAGCAGGCTTTTTGTGTATGGATGCAGTGGATTTGCTATTATTTCAGAAGAACTTCCTTTTTCGACAATATGTCCTGCATACATTACAATTACATTATTGGCAACTTCAGAGACAATACCGAGATTATGAGTTATAAGAATTACAGACATATTATTTTTATCTTTTAATTCTTTTATAAGATCAAGAATTTGGGCTTGTATTGTTACGTCGAGGGCGGTTGTTGGTTCATCAGCAATTAATATTTGGGGTTTTGCAGCTAAAGCCATTGCGATCATTGCTCGTTGTTGCATTCCTCCACTGAGTTCATGGGGATATGACATCATTTTTTTTTCTGGATCTGGAATACCTACTTGTGCGAGTAAAGAAATTACTTCTTCTTTATGGTTTTTACATGGGGTTGTTCTAAGGTCAATTACTTCTGATATTTGCTCGAATATAGTGAAAACAGGATTTAATGATACTGAAGGTTCCTGGAATATGTGAGCTACTATATGTCTCCGAATTTTGCAAATTTCTGAAGGTGACATTTCGAGAATATTTTTGCTCTCGATATTTTGTGAGTAAAATTTTATTGAACCGCTTTCATAAATTGCTGGAGGTTCAGGGAGAAGTTTTGTGAGAGATAAGCATGTTACTGTTTTCCCGCATCCACTTTCTCCTACAATAGAGAGGATTTCGCCTTTTTTCAGGAAGAATGATATATCTTCAATTGCCTGGAAGATTTGCCCTTCAATAGAAAAGGAAATTTTTAGATTTTCAACTTTCAGTATTGTAGAGCTATTGGTCATTTTTATGTATAGATTTTTTCCATTAAGGTTTCAGGGAGATTAGTGTATTTTTTCTGGAGAAACCGGAAAGATACCGAAAATTTTATGTTTTGCAAAGATTTCCAATTTTGCAGCTTTATTTTTTTCATTGAATTCTCTTTCTTTTTTTTCGATATATTCGTTAACTATATCGCTATGGTGTTTCCATAGACCTTCACTGATTTTTACAAAACCTTCTTCAGTGTAATATTTTTCTATCAATTCTTTTTCCTTTTCTTTTTTGAAATTATCTATTTTTTCCTGCCATATTTTATCGAGTTCTGCGCATTTTTCCGATGCGAGTTTTTCTGCCATAGGTTCATCGAATAAGTAACGGTAATCCTCAAGAACATCAATAATTTTGATTTTTCTATCATCTATTTTGATAGATATTCCCTCTCTACCTCTGAAGATTCCTTTGACTTTATCATTAGAGTAATTTAGTTGGAATTCAACATATTGTCCTTCTTTTGCGGGAGTGTATTTTTTTATAACATTTGCTTTTTCATACATAAGTTCTTTTTTAGGAAAGAGTATTTTCTCCTGCTTATCGATTTCATCTTTTATTATATTATTTAATTCTTCGATTGTTTTTTTTGGTGGGATAGGGGGATATTTCCAGTTTTTTTCAGCTGCTGCCTCAATTGGAGAGAATTTCGGCAACTTTTCTAATTCATCTTTTATATTTTGTATTTGAGTTTTTTCAGCCTCTTTATAAGCACGAAAAATTCCGTAGGCAGCTACTAATGGAATTGCCAATACTATAATTATTGCTAATAATTTGAAGAGAGAGTTAAGCAATACTGAACTTCTTTTCTTTTTCTTTTTCATAAGATTATATTTTTGTAGAAATTAAATTCTCCGGGATATCTATCCCACTTGTTTTATAACTTATTCTGATTTAAGGAATAATTACTTTTAGTTCTTGATACTCAAGGTTCCCAAAAGCGATGATAATTCACTATTAGCAAATCAAAACTAATAAAACCATATTTTGATTCTAATCAATCATCATTTATCATTATGCAATATAGAATCACCATCATGAGACCACGTTGAAATAAGACTAACGTAGCCACCTTTTGGCTTGATATTTCATAAATTATGAAATATTCAGATTAGTATATCAGATGGATTTTTTTTTTCAAAACTATTCTGAAAAAAATTTGAAAAGATTTCAAATTATATTATAATACTTCATTTAAGAATTTTTAATTTTAATCGAAGTAGAAAATGCGAGCGTAGCTCAGTGGTAGAGCGTCACGTTGCCAACGTGAATGTCGAGGGTTCAAATCCCTTCGCTCGCTCCATTTTTTTTAAGCAAGATTCTGAAAAAGATGTTTTTTCTCATTAGTTGATGTCTTTCATGATTTCATTCTTTGACTTACCCTATATTAATTCGTTTATTTTATGATTTTTTTCTGAAGTCAGGAGATAAGTGTTTTTTTTACTCAAAATTCATGGCTGAAATAGAAAATGAATTATGGGCAGGAATGTTAAGACTGCCAAAGATAGAACATAGATTGATGCATAACAGTAAGTTTATCCTAAAAAACAGTTGAAAATTGTTTTTATTTCTATGTATGTGAAAATAAAGTTGTTATAGATTATGCTTCATCAACTTTTTAGCTTGACGATTTTTTTACGATTTTCAACTCACGAGGGGGGTGTCCACATTTACCGTATCTAGTTCGTTAGCTTCGACTACTAGTTACTACAGCTTCGTCTCACTGTCTGCTATCTACGGTAAATACGGCCACCAACTGCTTAATTTAGGTTAATGCGTTATTACACGTAAATTTGCATTCCAATTTCAGAGGCAAAGTCTTATATCAAAAATATATTTCTTTTTTCCGTTTTTCGAGTTCCCCAAGAGCCCATTCTCTATTTGTTTCTTTCAAGCGTTTTAAGTAATCTTCGTAGATTGGGCTTTTGAAGGACGCATGAAAAGGGCCTCCTTCTCGAATAACAGTCCAAAGAGGGTCAACATCTCTATGTGAGCGTTTCATTTCATTTGCTGTCCATTCTTCGAGTCTTGCGAGCGCATAATCTACTTTTTCAGGAAATTTTTCTGCGAGATTTAGTAATTCATGAGGATCTTCTTTTAGATTAAAGAGCATTTTTTCAGGATAATTTTTTAGTCCGGTGTGATAACTTTTTATCATTATCCAGTCTTCCCATCTAACAGAGCGTTGGCAGGACCACGCACAATTGGAAATTACAAGATAATCGCGTCCTGAGGATTTTTCATTTTTGAAATCTTCAAAGAATGATTTTCCGTCCCATGATTCAGGAACATTTATTCCGGATAATTCCAGGAATGTTGCAGCAATATCAAATTGATAGTATAGAGCAGAATCGACTCTTCCTTTTCCACCTATTCCTTTTGGGTGGCGCACAATCATTGGAACTCTATTTGTTATGTGGTCTGCAGTTTGATGGTCTCCATAAACGGATAATTCCCCTTGATTTTCGCCATGGTCTGAACTTATCATAATTAAGGTATCATCATATATGCCAAGCTCTTTGAGTTTATTTAAGACCATTCCTATCATTTTATCTGCATAGAATATTCCACAATCATAGCCATCAATCCATTTTTTATATGCTTCAATAGAATTGATTTCATTTACCATTCGTGGAAATTTTTTGTAATAATTGTTTAGACCATAATTTCCTCCTGGATCACGGGCACTTCCAGGTCCGTAATTATTCCATGTTTTTAATCTTATATCTTCTGTCATCCATGAAGGTGGAGGGGAATTTTGGAATGGATTTCCTTCGGATTCTGGAACTTGATATGGAGTATGTGGGTCCCAGACATTTATATGTAAATACCAGTTGTTTTCTTTTCCCTTTCTATTGAGCCAATCAAGTGCGATAGGAACTACTTCATCTGCTCTTTCAGAACCGCCTTTTCCTGTGTTATACATTTCTCTAAAACCGTTATAAAACCAGAAAGATGAATGTCTTTCGCCGAAGGGGCTTATAGAAACAGTATAAAATTTTTCTCTCATTTTTACTATATAATTATCCTGAAATGTGCGAAAACCTCTTTCTCTCGCATTTATCGCATAATCTGCCGCCATACCCCCATGATTTATGGCACCATTTCGAATACCACATTTTCCGGAATAAAATGCTGCTCTGGATGGCAGGCAAGGGGAATCTGAAACATAGCAATTTTCAAAGCGCACACCTTCTGACGCGACCTGATCTATATTTGGCGATGTTTTGCGGTGATAACCATAACAACTGAGGTGATCAGGTCTAAGTGTGTCGATGTCGATGTGTAGAATTCTCATAATTTTATCTCCTTATTTTGAGTTATTTTGAGAAAAGTTCACAAGTATTTTTAAGAATCTTTGCATTTTTTTTTGTATCTTCATCACAATTTGGGTAAAAATTTTCGGCTAAAGCGATAATTCCGATTAAATTTTTATCCTCAAAGATTGGGGCGGCGGTTCTGCGAACACCGTTTGAATTAAATTCAAAGTCTATTGCGATTCTTTCTTTTTTTGTTGTTTTAACAAATTCTTCATAGTCTTCTTTATTGATTTTTTTTATTTGTCCTGAATTATATATCCACATTTTATCGTAGTATTGGGTTTTTAGAGAATCAGCAAATGCATGTGCAATTCTTGTGACTGCTTCAAATTCTGAGTCAAGGGATCGTTTGAATCCTATTTTCGCTTTTACTGTAATATTCTTTATTTCACATTCTTTTCTAAATGCAATTTTTAGTCCATTTTTATCGGGAATATAAAATTCCACTGTTCTGAGAGTCTTTTCTGATAAATCATTAAGAAGTTTATTTATTTTTTCTCTTAGATTTTTTTCGATGAAAGTAGGGATGATGATGGTTTTTGCCATATATTCTTTATTTTTAGGATTTTTTTCAACATATCCTTTTAGTTCAAGAGTTTCGAGTAATCTCAAGAGGGATGCCTTGGGAATTGAAAGTTTTTCTGATAATCTTTCAAGGGTAAGCGGTTCTGATTCAGATAGAAATTCTATTAAATCTAATCCTCTTGCTAATGCAGGCGCTTTATATTTTTGTTTCATATTTAAAATTAATTTTATATATGAAATTTATTCCCTGAAATTAATTTTTCAAATAAAAAAAGTAAAAAAATTTTTTTTTAACTTGATTTTTTTCAATACAATAAGTATAATATAGTATATAATTGTATTTATTTTATTAAATTTAATTTAAAGAATGACAAAAAAAACAAAAATTGTGTATGATAAACTCAGAGAGGCAATAATGAATTTGCCTCCAAATACTCGCATTCCTCCAATCAGGGATTTAATGAAAAAATATAGGGTGAGTCAAAGTGTTATTGACTCTGTTTTACAGAGTTTAAGGAAGGAGGGCTTGCTTATTAGTTATGTTGGGGATGGGACATATACTTTATCTAGCGATTATAATAATAGTTCTAAGATTTTGACGGAGCAATATAAGATAGCAATAGTGATTCCAGATTATCCATCTGCTTATGTGGCAAAGTATGCAAAGGTATTGTTTGATACTACTTCTATTAATGGTATGATTCCGGAATTAATTCAAATGAAAAGTGATAGTCAATTAAAAAATCATATTAGTCATGGTAGGTATGATGCTATAATAATATTTCCTCGTCGTTTTCCTATTGATCTTAAAGAATTATTATACCTAAAAACTCTTATGGTTCCTGTTGTCGTTGTTGAGTCGAATTTACAATCTATTGGTTTTGATTCTGTGTCCATAGATGATGAAATGGCAGGTGTGATAGCGGCGTCTCATCTTATCAATCTTGGACACAGGAAATTAGCTATATTTGACCCCGAACCACCAACGACGATAATAGAACTTAGAAAAAATGGTTTTTTAAAGCATTGTTCACTTAATGGGATAAAAAATGTTTCTCTTTTTAGTGCGGAAACAAAGTATGGTGATGATGCCACTTTAAAGGCATATACATCTTTCAAAAGAATTATATCAGAGGGAATAGATTTTACAGCTCTTTTTTGTTTGAGTGAGATACCTGTGGCCGGAATATTAAAGGCTGCAAGTGAAAGTAATCTTAAAATTCCTCAAGATTTGAGTATTATTGCAGTTGGTGCACTTTCTGATAGTGCATATTTTTCAGTGGCTTTATCTCTGGTTTGGCAAGATATTGAAGCATGTGCAGAAGCTGCATTGAAAATGATTTTATCAAGACTCGAAGGTGATAAGTCGCCAACAAAATGGGTATCGATTATGCCTGAGTTAGCATTAAGAGAATCTACAATGCCATTAAAGTTAAGTAATAGAGATGATTCTCTTGTAACGATGGGGAGGGAGAGTTAAATGAAGATAAGAAGGGGGTTTACTTTAATTGAGTTATTGGTGGTTATTGCGATTATAGCAATTTTAGCGGCGCTCTTATTACCTGCATTAAAGAATGCCAAGGATGCAGCAATTGCGGTATTGTGTGCAGGACAACAGAAGCAAGTTGGGGTTGCATTTGCCTGCTATGAATCGGACTTTGGGGGATGGAGAAACGGTTCTACAATATGGAAGGGGCCAGCCTGGGGTGATTTTATTCGATGGTATGAAATGTTATGGGGGAGCAATTATCTTGGTTATATCAATTCAACAAAAAGAAATATATTGTTCTGTCCTAAAAATAATCAGGGACCTTATGCTGGAGGCTCATATGGTGTATATGAGGGGGATTGTTCGTGGGCAAATCCTGCCTATCAAGATCTTCGATATCTTGTTTATAATCACGACTATTCCTGGTATTATAGGACTCAACGCATAAGAGAGCCATCAAATTATTTATGGCTTGCATGTACATCAGCAGCAGGGATATGGAGGAAGGAATTTTACACTGGATGTACAGGGTTCCGACCAGCAATGTTTTGGAGAGGAGGATCGTGGGACCAGCAGGGAATATGGATGTCACATGGTTATACAAATGGTCTTTTTATTGATGGTCATGTTGATCCCTGTAATTCTGATAAATTGTTGAATGCTCATAATCACAGGAGAGTGACTGATCCAGGTTCTGGTTTACCTGGAGGAATAAGGGTTTGGAAGAATAAAAAAGGCGTTGCGATAACAAATTAGTTTAAGTTCATAGTTTATTTTAAGAAGAAAATGACTTACAATAAAAAATATAAGGGGGAGGGGGAAGAGATGTTAAAAAAGATGAAAATAATTTTTATATGGTTTATATTTTTTAGCAGCCAAATTTTCATTTATGCACAAGATTCTTTTAAGAGTCCATTTGGTATTGCATCTGGTGCGGAATGGTCAAAAGAATTTCCTCGATTTAATCCCATTTTAAAGAAAAATGGAATTAGATGGCTTCGTTATTTTCCTGAATGGAATACTATCCAGTCTGAGCAAGATAAATGGAATTGGGAATTTGCTGATGAATTAGTTGCGGATTGTAAGAAAAATGGTCTTCATCTCTCAGGTGGTTTTGCATATTTTGCACGTTTTGCATCTGCGGACGGAGGAACAAGAAAGGGGCCAATTAAAGATATAGAATATTGGCGTAAGTATGTAAAGACTGTTGCAGAACGATATAAAAATGATATTAAATATTGGGAAGTGTGGAATGAGTTCAATGGCAGTTTTTATCAAGGAAATAATAAAGCCCAGGAATATGCGGATTTGGTTAAAGCAGCTTATGAAGAAGTTAAAAAAGTTTCTCCTGATATAAAAATTGGAATTAGTTGTGCTAATTTTGACCTTGGTTTTTTTGATGCAGCTATAAAGGCTGGAGCAGGAGGACATTTTGATTTTGTTGCAGTACATCCTTATGAAAATCTTGCT
>CAYRRM010000028.1:0-40851 GCA_964426675.1 uncultured Lentisphaera sp. | reverse complement strand
TGGTATTTAAGTTGAACGGCTGGTAGTATCTGGTTGTTCTCTTATGCTGGGGGAGGCTGCATTTTGCTGTAGAATTTTCTGAAAGCTCGCACAAGAATGTGCGCCCATCTGGCTTCTTGACTCAACTGCGCCGTGTAGGGTTACTTAAGGATTAGGGGGAAGGGGTTATTTTGAATGTTGATTAAGACTTTTATCCCTTTTGTGGGAAAATAAGCATGGAATGAGGTCTGGCTCGGCATATGCCTACTGCCAGGCATTCTGTCTTCAGCTTATCATCTTCAACTTGCAATAGTACAGCTTGCCCTATGATGTGCCGCTACGGCAAAACTGACTTCGTGAAAACACTATTAGATAATATGATTAATTTATGCACACTGTTTATAAAGTTTAAAGAGCATTGCTCCGGCAGTTTTATAAGTTTGTATTCTTTTGAGAGGGTCCCGGATTATCATTTTTTCCAGGATAGAAATGAGTTCTTTATTTGAAGTATTTGCAAATTTGCTTGCAAGGCTTATCATTTGAGGCATGGAAACGTGTTTTTCAACAATTGCCTTAATATCTTCTGCTGAGTAAAAAGTTCTGCCTGTGAGCATATGATACATGAGCATTCCGAGACTATAGATTTCACTGTATTGATCTTCAGATTCACCAATTATTCTTTCTGGGGGCATATAATAAGGAGAACCGAGAATTACTTTTGAGTTAATCAGCTTTGTTTCAGAAATTTTACATACTAAGCCAAAGTCTATCATTTTTACATTACCATTGGTATCTATAATTACATTTTGTGGTTTTAAATCTCTGAACAGATAACCTTTATTATACATATGTTGTTCAGCGGATAGAATTTGCAATGACCACAATAAAATATCCTTCTCTGGTCTTCGGACAGGTGATTCTATTATACGGTCGAGTCTAATACCTTCTATAAATTCGTAAGAAGCAAAATATTCTCCATCGGCACAGCCATATTCATATACCTTACTTATGTGTGGATGGAAACCAAGCTCTGAACCTATTTCTGCTTCTTTTAGTAGAGTATTGATTAATTCGGCGTTATTTTTTTGCGCTCTTGGTAGAACTTTTACTGCAAATTCGGCATCTGAATTCCGAGTGAGAAATGCATGATAAACACTACCCATCCCGCCTCCTCCAAGCGGTTCATAAAGCCAGTAATCTTTAACTTTCATGGGGACAAAAAACATATTTCCACATTCAGGATTGGAGCATTGAGAGAGAGTTAAAGGGGCAAGGGAATGCAAGGGTATCATGGACGAACAAGTTCTGCATTTCAGTAACCCTTTTTCGAGTTCATCTACTGAGGGTTTTGGAATCACTTTTTGTGTTTCTTCCTCATGCAGACTTTGTTCTTCATGCAGATTTTTACCAAATTTAAATCCAAATACTTTGAAAGACATATTTTTGCCTCAAGATAAAGATACTCTATTACAATTTAAGCAGGAATAATGCCATATTATCTATTTTTATACATTTTTTCATAGTATTCCATGTATGCACCACTTACAAGGTTATTAAGCCAATTTTTGTGTTCTGAATACCATTTTATAGTTTTTTTAATAGCCTCATCGAAATTGTACTTTGGCGACCATCCGAGTTCATTTTTTATTTTTGAAAAGTCCATTGCATATCGTTTGTCATGGCCGGGTCTATCTTTTACAAAACTGATCAGCGATTCATCTTTCCCGCATTCTCTCAATATAATTTTGACGAGTTCTATATTTCTTATCTGGCAATTTCCTCCGATATTATAGATTTCTCCTGTTTTTCCTTCTTTGAATGCAAGCCAGATGGCTTCGCAGTGGTCCTCCACATAAAGCCAATCTCTGATTTGCATGCCATCCCCATAAACAGGTATTTTTTTATTGTTGAAAGCATTGTTTATACAAAGAGGGATCATTTTTTCGGGAAACTGATAAGGACCGTAATTGTTGGAGCATCTTGTAATGATCGTATTTAAGCCATAACTATGGTTATAAGCTCTAACAAAGTGATCTGCCGCTGCTTTACTTGCGCTATATGGTGAGTTTGGCTGTATTGGAGAATTTTCTGTAAAGGGTGGAGCGTCTTCTGTTAAAGAGCCATAAACTTCATCTGTTGAAATCTGGAGAAATCTATTAATTCCATATTTTTTCGCATTCTGGAGTAAGTTGATAGTGCCTATGATATTTGTTGAAATAAAATCTTCTGGATTTTCAAGGGATCTATCGACATGGCTTTCAGCAGCAAAGTTTATTACTCCACTTATATTATTTTCTTTGAAAAGAGTTTCAAGAGCTAATTTATCTCTAATATCTCCTTTAATAAAAATGTGTCGTTTATTATTGAGTAAATCTGAGATATTTTCAAGATTTCCAGCATAAGTTAAAGCATCATAGTTTATGAGGTTGACTTTTGGATCGTTTTTTAGGAGGTATCTTATAAAGTTTGATCCTATAAATCCTGCTCCTCCTGTTACGAGTATTTTTTCTTTATTAGTCATTTTTGAGTATTTTTCTTTTTTCTTCTTCTGTGCGGCCTTTTTCAATATTTTTTTCTAATTCGAGTATCTTATCATATAGTGCTTTTATTTCAGGTTTTTCTTCAAGTTTTAATGCTAGTTTAGTATGAAGTTCGATAATTTCTCTATAAATATTTTTTAGTTCTTCATCTTCTGAAATGACTTTCTGCCTCAGTTCGGAAAGTTCTTTTATTTTTATTTTGTATTCAGTCAGTAATTCCGACATTTTATTTTCTTCTGCACAGAGTTTGAGTAGCATTAATCCACACAGAAAAAAAATCATTTTTAAAAGTTTTTTTTTCATTTCAATCCCCAATTTATAATATTTTCTTCCAAAAAATATTCTTTCATAGTTTCTCCAGCAAGATAAAAGGAACCAACTACAATTTTTCGTCCAGCTTCTTTTAAAGACTCTTTTAAGTTTGATGGCTTTGCTGGTATATTTGTATTAAAATCATTAAATATATGCATTAATTCTCCTGTAGAATATGCCTTTCGTGCTCCTTTTACCTCAACAAAAAGAAATTTTTGCGATATTCGCAAAAGTTTTTGTATATTTGAACGGATATCCTTATCTTTTAATCCTCCAAATATAACCACAAATTTTTCTTTTCCAAAATAGTAAAGTATATTTTTTACAATCAAATTTATTGCCTGTGGATTATGTCCTCCATCAACAAGGTTACTGTCTGGCATTATAGACATTCGAGCTGGTAATGATGCATTTGAAATTCCTTTTAGAGATTTTTCATAAGAAAAACCCAATTTAGCGGAAAGATATTTTATGCAATCACAAGTTAATGTTATATTCATATTCTGGTGAATTCCGGGGAATGAAGTCTCCACGATATATCCATCGTATTTGAATTTTTGTGGAATAAAACAATTTATATAGAAAGCGCCTTTAGAGAGTAGTTTTGCTTTACCGTCTGAGAAAAACAGGGGGTTATTAAATGATTTTGCAGTTTCGATTATAGCTATTCTTGCTGAGTTTGGGATATTTTTTCCGCAGAAACATGGAATGTTTTTTTTTATTATTCCGGCTTTTTCTCTTGCGATTTTCGCAAATGTATTTCCGAGTTGGATGCAATGGTCTTTAGCTATTGATGTTATTACAGATATTTCAGGGGTTACGATATTTGTTGCATCAAGTCTGCCGCCGAGTCCGCACTCCCATACAATGATATCTACTTTTTTTTCCTTAAAATATAACAATGCCATTACTGTTGTTGTTTCAAAGTATGTTGGTTTCATTCCATTATTTAAAGCCTTGAGGTATATTTTTCTGATTTCTTCTGAGAAAATCACAAAATCATCCTCGGATATTGATTTTCCATCGACTTTAAATCGCTCTCTGGGAGAGATAAGGTGTGGTGACGTATAAAGGCCTGTTTTTAGTCCAGCTGAAGTGAGCGCAGTTGCCATCATTGCGGCGATAGTTCCTTTACCATTAGTTCCTGCAATATGAATAAATTTTAGTGTTTTTTGTGGGTTATTTGCGAAATTCGCAAGCATTTGAGTTTGTTCTAAGCCCATTTTCATTCCAAAAAATTCAAGTTTAGACAAAAAGTTTAAGGCATCCTGATAGCTTTTGATCTTTTTCATAGTATAAAATTTTTTAAGGTAGGAAATAAACCTGAGCACTCCAGATTATTTTATCCGAAATAGTTTCTGTCATTTTTAATTTCCAGGTGAAGCCTTTTTCTTCATTTTGAGACGGTAAAAATTCGCTGTGAAGGATGTATTTTGCTTCATCTATTGTAGTGACAGGTTTAATTAATTTCATTTTTATGAGTTTTGTCCATAACTCCATTGGCACATAATTCACTTTGCCTGAGCTTGATGCTATGAAGTTATTTAGCACTTCTGGAGGATTATTTCCGGAGACAGTTGATATGGGGTCACATCCTGAAACCAATAATGTAAGGACGTAATCAATGGCCTCTTGAGCTGTTTTTTCTTTTCTTAAGTTAGATGGAGGATTGATTTCCTTTGCAAGTATGCCATCTGGTGGTGGTTCACCTGGAGGAATGGTCTGGCATGAGTAAAAGAGTATACAGAATAAACTTATAGAAGAAATCAAATATTTCATTTGCTTATTTAGTTTTTTTATTTCCTTGAAGTGCTTAACTTACCATAATAATTTTTATTTTCTAATTGTAAATTTAATTGAGTTACTTAGATTTATATTGCAAATTAGAAAGTTCTCATTTTTTTTGGCGACTTTCCATGGTAATTTTTAAAAGCTCGTGAAAAATTATGTATATTTTTGAAACCTAATTTTTCAGCGGTTTCAGATATATTCAATCCTTCATAAAATAATAATTCATAAGCTTTTCTCATAATTGCTTTTTTTTGAAGTTCTGAAGGAGATATTTTATAAAATTCTTTGAAAAGTCGACGAAAATGAGATGTACTGAAACCTGCGTCTTTTGCGATTTTCGCAACGGAGATATTTATGGTTTCTGTATTATTTAATTTCCTGTACGCTTCGTCAATTTTTACTTTTCCATGATAATTTCCTCCAATATTATTGAATTCATTCAAAATCGTTGATAAAAGTCTTAACATCATCGCGGAAAGTTCTAAAATCGCTGAATTTCCATAGAGTTTATGAATAGCGCAAATCTCTTTAGTTTGAGGGATAATAGAACCTTTTTCTGATGATATTATTTTTCCACTTAGCGATGAAAAGAAAGGATCATTTACTGCTGGATGGAGAATTTTCATATATTTTGAAGTATCTGTGAAATCAGCGGGAATATGAGCATCCCATAAACTTCTGTGTGCATCAAAAATCAAGTCAAAATGTATGTAAGTAAGATGCATATTCTCACTGGTCCCTCTCATTTCGTGTAATGTGTCAGGCGGAATCCATATTATATCGCCATCTGTGACGGTAAAATTTTTATCTTTTCCTACCGAAAAAACACCTCTTCCACTTATTATGCATACCAGAAGAAAATCTAACAATTTTCTATCGCCGATATACCATTTTTTTCGCCATACATCGCCGCTTTGTCTGACATATGGACGTAAGGAAGACATGCGCCATAAAGATAAACTGTCAGGATTACTAACTTTTACTTGTCCAGGTATATTCATAAAAAAAAAGAGCGTTTATGATAAAAAATAGTCTATTATGAAAAAGATTTCAAACACAAAATCAATTATATTTATGGAAAAAATAAGGGGGTCTATTAAATATGAGGAAACCAGATTTTGAAAACATTCTCTCTATTTTAAATAGAGAAAAGCCGAGACGTCCAACATTGTTTGAATTTTTTCTAAATGATAGGTTGCATAAGGTCCTTGCAGGAAATAACTATAACGATAATAACATTCTTCGAATGAAGGCATTTCTTAATGCGGGTTATGATTATATTACAGTTATGGGTGCTTTTGCTTTTCAATCTGGAGAAAAGCATCGTGAAAAATCTATATCATTAAATGAATCGCCATTAATTATTGACAGAAAGTCTTTTGAATTATATAAATGGCCGGATCCGGACTCTGCGGATTACAGTTCATTTGAAATAACGTCCAAAAATCTGCCAGATGGTATGAGAATAATTGCATATGGTCCTGGAGGAGTTCTTGAAAATGTAATTAAATTGACAGGTTATGATAATCTTTGTATGATGCTTGTTGATGATCCAGAATTAGTCCGTCAAATATTCGATAATGTCGGTTCAAGGTTAGTAAGGTATTATGAAATTATAGGGAATAGTTTTGGTAAAGTTGGAGCGATGATATCAAATGACGATTGGGGATTTAAGACTCAGACCATGCTATCACCTGATGATATGCGCAGATACGTTATTCCATGGCATAAGAGGATTGTGGAGACAATTCATAAATCAGGACGTCCCGCGATTTTACATTCATGTGGAAATCTTTCTGAAGTGATGGATGATATAATTTATGATATTCATTATGATGCAAAACATTCGTATGAAGATTCAATTTGTCCTGTGGAGAAAGCATATCAAAAATGGGGAAAAAAAATAGCAATACTTGGGGGAATAGATCTTGACTTTTTATGCAGAAGCGAAATTGATACAATAAAAAAACGTTGTCTAAATATGCTGGCCCTTTCCTCAGACGAAGGAGCTTATGCTCTCGGTTCTGGAAACAGTATTCCTGAATATGTGCCGGATGAAAAGTATTTTGCAATGATATCTGTTGTGAATGAAATATAAAATAAATTTACCGATTTTTTGTTTTATTACACGTCACATATTTCTAATTCACTTATTTTGTGAAAAATCGAAATTAACTGATTTTATTCTAAATTAAGCAGTTGGTACATTTGCCCTAGATACTAGGCAGAGAGAGTAAGCTGTAGTAACTAATGGTCGAAGCTAACAAAGTAGATATGATAAATACAGCCAATCCTTCGCGGCTTGAAAATTCGTAAAAAAAATTTTCATATACATATAAATAAAAAACAATTTTCAACCGCTTTTTTTAGGATAAAGGATGTTTAAGGCAGAGAAAGAAGGAAGTAATTGAAGGCGAATCGTAAAATAAAGGGGGGCGTAAAAAAAATGGATACTTCTCTTGAATCCACGGCTGGACAAATATCAAAACCTGAGGGTGTTTCAACTGCTTGATGTTATCATCGCCGCACTCACCCATTCCGTGGAAGAAAAGCACAAGAGGAACCTTTTGCCCGTTGGCGAGATTACCGGGAACAAAATAGCGGCAGGGCATTCGACAGAATTTCCCCTCGAAGACATCGGCATCAAGATCCTCTGCTTTGATCTTGAAGGACTTCACGAAATTCGCAGTTTTGAAATCCTTCGGTAGCTTCGTGCCAACCTCCTCGAATCTCGCCAGTACAGGATCGGAATGAGGTGGGGGAATAGTCGGAACTTCAATTGTTTCTTATCGGTTGCGACAGGACTGGTCGTTTCTGTCCTGGGATTGACAATGGTAGCTTTACTCACACCAAATCGGCGCTGGTGCTCCCTTTCGGAGATGTCTTCAGGTCGAAATTGCATCTTCTTTCCATCAATGGTTTCAACCGGAAGAAACTTATCCGCAACCTTAATAAAGATCCTGAGCTCAAGAACCTTCCCATCCTTCAATTCAAGCTGGCGAAGGGAAAGATTTTCCTATTAAAATATAGATATCAGTGGAAGGATAAATAAAGAGAACAGAACGAGGAGTTTGCTTTGATATTTAGCTGAAAAAAAAACATTTTTAATTTCGAATTTCGGATTCGAATATCTATAGTAAGTGATATGAATTTGTCAAATGATAGATTAGATAACCGTATTACTGCATAAGCCATTTTCCATCTTTCTTCATGAAAAAGTATTGATATTCTTTGGAGTCGCCAATTTCTAAAACAATTCTTGTTAGGAAATTGCCATTTTTCCTGAATACCCTGACTATTTTTTTATTGTACCTACTTAACTCTATATCCAGTTCACCTTCTCCAACCTCAAATGATACTCTTACTTCAGGACCGAGTAACTCTTTGTATGAGGATAGCCAACTTGTTCTAATTTCATTAGATGGCTTATTTTTCATTTTAGCGTAGTTTTCTATGTATGCTTTCATTGTGGTGTCAATTACGCTAACGAAATCTCCGGTTTTATAGGCTTCGATTACATTATTGGTTGCTTCTATTATTGTCTTTCGATCTTCATCTGAAATACTTTCAATATTATCTCCATCTTGCCAGTACCATCTGGATGAAATATTCAGATCAAACTCTTTTGTTGTATTTTCGAATATTTCTCCTTTGAATGAAAAGATTGTGTCAACGCCCTCTCCACATTTTTCTATTTTGATGTCCACTGTAGTTTTGTTTGCTGGTTCAATAACAATAGAATTTTTGCCATTGATGAGGTATTCATCGCATGCGGTCTTTGACTTATTGTCAAAATAAAAACCGTTCAGGTATACTGTTATATTTTTGTCCGCCTTGATTTTGAGTCTGAAGTTTTCTGATGAATACAAAGCCAAAGAACAACAATATAAAATTGCAAAGAATACAGTCTTTTTTTTCATTTTTAACACCCTTGTGTTTTACTTGAAATTGTATTTGAATAGATTATTAGACTTAAAATCCTTGCCCTTGTATAACGTTAATGGTTCAATCTCAGGCTTGAACTCATTCCCAAACAGGTTGATGTATGCTACCGTCTCAACTACACAAGGTTTCAATGTAAGAGTCGCATCAATTCCAAAAGACTCTTCCTTTATCCATGGGGTAAGGCTACTTATCCAGCCTGCCTTGAATTCTGAGCGGGCATCAACTGTTATAATATCCTCAAATTGAGGAAGAATTTGAAAAGTTATCTTACCTCCTCCGCTTAAATCGACATCGCCACCATTATGCACAAAGTCTTTCGTTATATCGTTTAATTTTCCATATTCGTCTCTTGAAAACTTTGCTTTAAGTGATGGGGTATTTTTTACGCTGGCAGAGAGCTTTGGTACATCATAACTAATAACATATTTCTTTAAATATTTGCCGAGTAAGGCTTTGTCTAGAAGCTCGTCAAGTTTTTTTAATTTTTTTGCAGGTACACCGATAGTAGCTTCGACGCTGTACATCGGATCTATAGCAATATCGCTAGAATATGTCCAGCCACAAAAATTTGTGTTCTTCTGTTCTTTCCACTGATTGTCAACATCAATTACAACTTCGGGAACTTCAATTGTGATGTCCTGTGGAACCAAAACTAATAATGCCTCAGCAATGGAATTTGCAATGCCGGAAAAAGTTCCAATATTAACCGAAATGACTGAGACATCATAAGGGTAAACTAAAATTGTTACATTCTTATCTTCGCATGTAATGTCGGACGACTTTGGCGCAACATTTTTTAGTATTTTCTCTCCAGATTCCCAGCCAGCAGCGCCCTTTTTGAAGGTAACATTAGCTCCTAATTTTTCTATTCCATTATAAGACCATGTTGCAGAAGCAGATGGTAATGCCTCGGCGTTTTTCACCGAGCCATTGATGTCCTCCCCCATTTTAGGTGCGACAATTTGAAGAATGTTTTCTGAAGCATGTCTTTCATTGCTATCCCAGACATCTATTGACTCAACATCGATTGTTACCTTTGCCGTCCCGGTTGCGCTCATTTCCTCTTCTCCACCATTACCATTGGGGTGCACCCAATATGTTGAGACAATGACATATCCTGGGCCTGTTGCAGTTAATGTTCCGCCAGTTGATGTGAGTGAACCTTCTGCAGGTCCTTTAACAATTGGACCACCCTTGAGAATCCATCCATCGGATTCGATTGTCACGGTAATTTTATCACCTACCTTCACTACTGCTGGCTCCAGCGTCACTGATGGACTCGCTGAAAGCGGCACAGTAAAGATAACAGGCACCATTGTAGCAACAGATAAAATTGCTACTCTTGAGAACCAATTCATTTTTTCTCTCCTTCGCATTTATTATAATCCTAATTTTTCATTTTCAAAGTGTTAGTTTAGCGCGTGTTTTTTTTTGTCAAATTGGATTCAAAAAAATGAATTTTTGTGTAATTTGTAAAATGAAGATTTGACTCTTTAGCGGAAATAAGATAATCGAAGCAAAATATGAGCCGTATGACGAAACATAAGCTAAATTAACGATTAATTTCTCGAAGGAGCCATCCTGCAATGAAGGCCGCCTGTTTTTCTCTGATATGTTCATGAAAATGCACATGATCGCAGTAAAGATCTGGCCCAAGATTAAGGGTAAAATTATAAAGGTCTATGGATTTTATATCAAATTCGGCCATTATTTCATCAGCAACATGGTTATATTGCTGACAATCTGCGGAGAATCTATAAAATTTCATATTGGAGTTATTATGTTTTTTTTCATCACATGGTGTCGTGCGTATCCATATCATTTTTATTTTCATTTGTAATACGACTTTTATTATTTCTCTCAGGTTAGCCTTATAATTTTCAATTGGAACCTGTTTTAGGCCTGTGGATGGATTAGTTTTAATATCATGCAAGCCGCAATTCAGGAGAAGGATATCTGCATCAATACCTCCTGAAGCTGCCATTCCTCGCAAGAAGTCGAGAACACGCGCAGAATCTCCTCCATTTGCACCTTGAGGATTATCGAGATTTAATAGGGCCTCAGCTTCTCCTGTTTTTCGCTCGTATTTCATAAAACCTCTGAGGTATTTTTCAAGATACGGACCATAGTGAATAGATATGCTATCACCGATTACATAAACTTTCATTATATGTGATTTCATTTTAAATAATTTTACATTAGAAATTTAGAAAACTTATCCATTAATTTTTATAACTAAATTCTGCAGAACGTCTTATATCCTCACTATTTGAACCGATGAGAATTTTAAATTTTCCGTCTTCAACTTGCCATTTTTTCTTATCAGGATTAAAGAACTTTAAAGATTCATAATTGATGACAAAATTGATTTTAGCGCTTTGCTCAGGTGCAAGTTTGACTTTTTCAAATCCTTTGAGCTCTTTAATTGGCCTTGGGCATGAGCATTTAAGATCTGATATGAAAAGCATTGCTGTTTCTGCTGCAAAAAATTTTCCTACATTCTTTATTTTAAATGATATTTTTAATTTCTGATTTTTTCTTATTTTCTTTGATGATATTTTTAAATTTTCGTATTTAAATTCCGAATATGTTAATCCATAACCAAAAGGAAAGAGAGGTTTGATTGATGAGGCATCAAAACCTCTGTATCCACAGAAGATGCCATCTGTCAGTTGAACTCTCAAATCTTTATCATCATCGTGATAACAGTTAAATGAAGAACGATCTTCAAGTCTTTTTTCAATAGTTATTGGTAATTTTCCCGATGGCGAGATTTTGCCGAAGATTATTTCTGCTGCGGCCTTTGTACCATTCTGGCCTGGATACCATATCATCAACAAAGCCTTCACTTTATTTAACCATTCTGACATATCAAAGCCGCCACCAGCATAAGCACAAACAATAATATTTGGATTTACCTCTGGTAATTCTATTAAGAGCCTCTCAAGCTCCTTATGTAATTTAAACGGTCTATCATTACCTTCTCCTTCCGTTTCTGGAGTAAAGCCTATTCCCATTATAACGACATCTGAGGTCTTAGCTAATTCTATGGCCCTTTGTCTTTCTTTTTCGATCTCGGCTTCGGGTTCAATTCCAAATTGGATTATACACCACCCTCCACGGCTTTTAAACTCAATTGAAAGTTTATATTCCTTACCTTTTTCAAGATCAAGTTTACACATCTGCAATCCGTAATTCACTACCGCGTTGGCATTAATGGTATTGCTTATTATTTTACCATCAAAAACAATCTTTGACAATCCATCCTGTATCCTGTAATAAAAAATATGAGTACCGCTTTCTTCTGGAATTAACTTACCCGTCCAACGAACTGAGTAGTTCTGGACTTTTAATTTTTCATCAGGTACTTTTCCTCCCCATGGAAAATTTATATTCTCATCAATTCTTGTAAATAATGGAGACCCTGATAAGTCGTTGTTATCGAAATACTCTCCCAGAATTCCTTTTTCTCGATTATGAGTAAGAAATTTTGTTGTATTAAAGGCTTTTATATGACGATGAACATCATATCCAACCTCATATTTTACGTTGATTATTTTTCCATTGCATTCTGCTTTAATAGCATCAAGTAGTGTTTCAATTTGATATGGCGTTGTATATGCGCTACCACCTCCACAGATTACTGGATTTGCTGCATTATATCCTATTACTCCAATATTTTTTAACTTTTCCTTTTTTAAGGGGAGAAATTTATTTTGATTTTTTAACATAACAATTCCTTCGCGAGCCGTGTCGAGTGCGATTTTCGCAGTTTCCGGGTCATTTAGAGGGATTGAATCATCTTTTTGCTCTTCATCAAGCCAACCAAAACGCAGTGCGAGTTTTATAAGTCTTCTTACCTTTTCATCGATTGTTTTTTCCGTCACAATACCATTTTTTATAAGAGGAAGTAGTTTTTCTTCATTTAGAAATGCCCCTGTTGGCATCTCCAGATCGAGCCCTCTATTTGCTGCTCCTTCAGTGCTGTAAGTAGAAACCCAATCGGACATAACAACTCCATCAAATTTCCATTCGCCTTTGAGAACTTTCATAATGAGGAATTCATTTTCCGAACAATGTTGTCCATTAACAAGATTATAAGCTGTCATTAGGGCTCCACATTTTGCTTCTTTTACGGCTGCTTCAAAAGCTGGTAGGTAGATTTCGCGCATTGTCCTTTCATCTGCATCCGAACTAACTCTATGTCTTTCATATTCCTGAAAGTTAAGAGCAAAGTGTTTTACTGTTGCTGATACATTTTGAGATTGAACACCTTTTATATAATTTGTTGCGATTTTCGCAGAAAGATAAGGATCCTCTCCGAGGTATTCAAAATTTCTTCCGCATAGAGGAGAACGGTAGATATTTACTCCTGGAGCAAGCAGAACATGAACGCCGCGGGCCCTGCAATCTCTTCCTAATGCCCAACCAAATTTCCAGGCAAGTTTTTTATTAAATGTTGATGCAAGGGCAATTAGTGCTGGATATGCTGTTGATTTTTCGCACCACCAATGGACACCTACGGGCCCATCTGCAAATTTTATTTTTGGAAATTTTCCTTTAATTTCTTTCGTTCCGTTATGTTCTCCACCGAGCAAACGAATTTTTTCTTCTAATGTCAACATTTTCAGAATTTTTTCAGCTCTTTTTTCGATAGACTTTTTCTTCGACATAACTAATTCTCCTTAAAGAAAGTTTAAATTTTTATCTTACAATACTTCCATCCCAGATTATGTTCGTTGGTATTCCTGAAGGAAAAACACGAACATTTCTGTATTTTCCATTCATTCCTACCAGATTATAAGGACTGAAAAGGAATGTGTATGGTTGTTCTTCGTGAATTATTGCATGAAATTTATGACATAATTTTATTCTTTCATTAAGATCAAAACACTCTCTTATTTCCATAATCAACTTATCTGCTTCTTTATTTACAAAACCGCAATGATTACTTGATGCTGGTTTTTCAGACTCTGCAGAGTGCCATAGCTGATAGGGGTCATTTTCAAAACCCATAGCCCAACCCAGAATACAAACTTCAAAATTTTTATTTTCCAATCTTTGAACATATACGGACCATTCTATTGGGGAAATTTTCATTACGATGCCCGCAGCGGCCATGTCTTCCTTGATAATTGGTAACATTTTCGATTGAATTGGATGATCGGCAACAGATAATATAGTAAATTCAAATTTTTTTCCATTTTTATCTAGAATGCCGTCGTTATCACTGTCAACCCAACCTGCTTCTTCAAGAAGTTTTTTTGCTTTTTCTGGCGAAAATTCGAGAGGTTTTATATTTTTATCGTTATAGACGCTATCCATAAAAAAAGGCCCTGTACATATTCTTGCCAGGTCATGATAGACATCCTTCAAAATTTTTTCTCTATTTACAAGATGAGTGAGAGCAGTTCTAACGCGTCTGTCTGAGAAAATTGGCATACGCATATTATATCCGATATAACTATATGACATTGAGGGGTATTTATATTTTTTTAGCTTACCTGTTTTTTCGTCAAAGTCTTCTGTATTTGTATTGTTTATCCACATATCAGGGGTAAATGACATTCTATCAATTTGTCCTGAACGCAGGGCTTGCAGTTGTGTCATAGGATGTTTGATAATTTCGAATGATAATTGTTCAAGGGGAGGGGAATATCCCAGGTTTCCTGCATAATATTTTTCCCATCTTTTGAGAATAATCTTTGCTCCTTTATCCCATTGTGCGAATTTATAAGGGCCACACCCTACCATAATTCTATTTCTCTCATGATCATCATTAAATTTTTTACCATCAAAAGGGCCTTCGTATGCGTGATAAAAATGCCTTGGCAATGGCTCTAAACCAAGAGTTATTGACTCAGAAAGGAAATATTTCTTTTTCCAAAAAACCTTAAAAGTATATTTATCTAAAACCTCAATCCTATCTATATCTTGCAGATAAGTCCTTATTGGTGCACAATCCACATCTGGATTTTTGACTACATCTAAATAGAACTTAAAATCGTCCGCAGTTACTTCAACATTTTCCCATTTTTTCCCTGTTACAGGGTCTATAAAGTCATGCCATAGTACTCCTTTCCTTATGTGAATGGTGTATGATAATTTATCTTCGGAAATTTCCCAGCTTTCTGCAAGTTTAGGTTCAAATTTTTCAGGATGCTCGTAATTTCTTTCTGATAGAGAATCATTTACATAAGACCATATACTTGAAACAAATGCTTCGTTGTTCACGAGGGCATTCATATTTTTTGTTTCTGACATTACGGCAGTTATCATTCCGCCTCCTGCTACAGCTTGAGGGTCATAAAATTCGGAATTTGCGAACTTCGCAAATGGTATAATTGGAGAGCTTTGATTTTTTTCTACATTATAATCTTTGACAATAGGTTGTTTCTGGATTAAGTTCTGTAAGAGGAGATTTGTTTGATGCATTTCCCTTTGAATTGACTGCATATCTTCTGAGACTTTTTCCATTCGCAATCTCATTAAATCAATATTTCTTGTCTGAATATACGTAAATGCAAGGAATACAATCAGGAATATTGTTAAAATAAAATTAGCATAGAGATTTTTATTCATAACTTATCTCTCCTTAATCATGAGCATTTACTATAACCGCAGGAAATACATTTTAAACAATTTTCTTCACTATACAATGATGGTTGATTGCAATTTGGACAGAAAGCCATTTTTTTACCCGATTGATTTGTCTTTTTGTATTCCTCTTCTATATGTTTTTTAGTAATTTTTTTTTCCTCGTTTATTAGGCCGATTTTTTTAAGGTGTTTTTCTATTACAAAGCCTATATCCGCGGCGAGAGAAGGAATATATTTGCCCTCAGAGAAATAACCTCCATTTGGGTCATATATGCTTTTGAGTTCATCCACCAGGAAAGTTGGGTCGGACTCCCTTCTGAATACAGCTGATATTAGTCTTGTCATGGCTACAATCCAGCTAAAATGCTGGAGGTTTTTTGTATTTATAAAAAGTTCATATGGGCGGCGTCTACCATTTTCTTCCACTATATCATTTATAGTAAGGTAGATGGCTTCAGGAGAAAGAGGGGTTTTTATTTTATAAGTTGTTCCTTCGAGTTCAGGTGGGCGCTGGATATGAATTTGGGATACGAGGGCGGTGCCATTACTTTTTTCTGCTTTTTTTTCTTCTTTTATGAGGACTCCCGTGATGTGTTCTGATGGTCTGAACGTAGTACAACCTTTTAAGCCCATTTTATAAGCTTTTAAGTAGATTTCTTTAAAATCTTCATAAGGATAATCTGCCCGTACATTTATAGTTTTTGAGATAGAACTATCCACATATGTTTGAACAGCGGCCTGTATTTTTAGATGATCTTCAGCTTTAATTTCGTCTACCGTTACGAAGTATTCTGGGACATCTTCTTTTTTGAATTCTTCTATATACTTTTTATATGCATAATCATAGACATCCACGATTTTAGTGGACTCATCATTACTTGTTCTAATTTTTCTTTTATATTTCAGTGCAAATATTGGTTCTATACCACTTGAAATATTACCAGCAAAAAGGCTGATAGTGCCAGTTGGCGCAACGGAGGTAAGATGCGAATTTCGCAAACCATATTTTTTTATATCATCTCTTAAGGATTGTGGTAAAACTTTAATGAATTCAGATTTTAAATAGAGTTCGGGATCAAAGAGCTTAAATTTTCCTTTTTCCATAGCTAATTTGCATGATTCTTCGTAGGCAGTAAAGGTAATAGTTTTCATTATATTTTCTGCGATTTTCGCAGATTCATCTGAACCATATTTTAGTCCAAGCATACAAAAACAATCTGCAAGGCCTGTTATACCTAATCCCATTCTGCGTTTATTGTATGCCTCAAGTTTTTGTGCTTCAAGAGGGAAACCACTGATATCAATAATATTGTCAAGAAAGCGAACTGCTATTTTAACGGTTTTTTCAAGATTAGAAAGGTTTATTTCGGCATTCTTTTTAAATGGTGATTTTATAAATTTTGTAAGATTCAAAGAGCCTAATAGGCAGGCGCCATAAGGTGGTAAAGGTTGTTCTCCGCATGGATTAGTGGCTCTGATTTCTTCACAATAATAGAGGTTATTCATTTTATTTACGCGATCAATAAAAATCACTCCTGGCTCAGCAAAATCGTAAGTTGATTGCATTATATGTTCCCAGAGCTCAACAGCGTGAACTGTTTTGCGAACTTCGCCGTTAAATGTGAGCTCCCAAAGTTGATTTTTTTCAAGTGCCTCCATAAATTTATCTGTAATGGCAACTGAAAGATTAAACATTTGTAATTGAGAATTTTTTCTTTTTGCGGAGACAAATTCCATTATATCAGGATGATCACAACGCATAACTGCCATTTGCGCACCGCGTCTTTGCCCTGCACTCATAATTGTTCTGCATGTTGAATCAAGAACCTGCATAAAGCTTATAGGGCCTGATGAACTTGCTTCGCAACCGTGTATATGTGAGCCTGCTGGGCGAAGTGTAGAGAAATCAAAACCAACTCCGCCTCCCTGTTTTTGAGTGAGAGCTGCTTCTTTTACGGTATCAAATATACCTTCAATAGAATCTTCAATTCTATTCATCACGTAGCAATTGAACATAGTAACTGTCTGGCGTTTAGTTCCAGCATTTGAAATGATTCTGCCACCCGGCAAAAACTTGAAATCTGAAAGTATTTCAAGGAATTTTTCTGTCCAAAAATTCTTTTCTTTTTCCGGACTTGCAGCAGCACTTGCAACTCTAATGAAAGTATCTTCTATAGTTTTATCTTCTGCCGCACTATTTCCTGGAGCCTTATATTTATATTTCTGTTCCCATATTTGTTTTGATATATCGAAGGATTTTTCTTTTCCATCATTATGCATTATTTTCTTTAACTCCCTAAATTTTTAAGTTAACAAAAGAGAAAGTTCGAAAATATATCTTTTTCAAAAAAAAAACAAAACATTTTTTTTGAAAAACTATTAGAAAGAAGATATATTCTCGATTATTTTTTAATCAATATTTTTGAGGATTTAATGAACTCTGAATTCTATTTAGGTATAGATATTGGCTCTACAACACTAAAAGCCGTACTTTTAAGCGATAAAGGAAAAGTAAAACATTCTCTTTATACAAGAACAAGACCAGCAGAAGTTCGCAATGATAAATTAATATGTGAAGGCCGTTGCCATGAATGTGGAAAATGCAATTTAGGTTCTCTTAAGAAGACTATTAGTGAATTCATTGCAACAGCTGGCATCCCTGAAAATAAAATAGCAGGTACTGTTGTAACAGGAAGTCAAATAGTTGAAGGGCTAAAGAAATTTATTAAATATGACGAATATGTAAGCGAAATTTCTGCGCACGTCGCAGGGGCACAACAATATTACCCAGAATGTCGCGCCATACTTGATGTAGGGGGTCAGGATAGCAAAGCTATACTTTACAATGAAAGTATGGGATTATGGATGTCGAAAATGAGTGGAATCTGCGCCGCCGGGACAGGGGCTTTTCTTGACAGTGTTGCTGCAAAACTCAATGTCCCTGTTGAAGAGATGGCAGACAAAGTAAATTATGATTCAGATCTTGAATTTTCATCGGTTTGTGCAGTTTTAAGTGCGACGTCGATAAATAAATTTAAAAATCGCTTTCCTATTGGAGATATTATTGCCGGAGCCTGCAGGGCTCAGGCAAGGACTATAATGTCAGGAGTTGGAGAGATTTTCCTCAATTACAAAGGGGATATTTTATTTCAAGGAGGAGTTGCGGCTAATAGGGCTGTAGCATATTATCTGAGGGAAATTACTGGAAATAACATAATAATACCGGAATTTCACCGTGTAATGGGGGCTTTAGGAGCTGCTGTTCTTGCCCGACAACTTTGCTCGCTTAGAAATAACATTCCTTTCCAGAAAAAGGAATTCAAATCATTTCCTGATTTGACAAAATTAAAGAGTATTTCTCATAGGGCGAATCTCACTCGTAAAGAGTTTTTTTCAGGCAATAAAAATGCTCCCCTTGTGTGGAGAAATCTTTTCTTTCCTTCCGAGATACTCAACGCCATGGGATTGCGAAGTCTTACACTTGAAACATACGCAGCTTTACACGCGAGAAATCAGAAAAAAGTTCGAAAAGCTTTTGATAATGCTGGATATAAGGGTTTTTCCGCTGAAACTTGTTCTTTTCTTAGGATAATTGAAGGAGTAGAACTTCCAAAACCGGCTTTTATTGTATCAACTTCGGAGCCGTGTCAACAGGGAGAAAGAATTTTTAGAGACCTTGCCAGAGAATATGGGATTATGAAAAACTTTTATTCACTCCATACGCCTTTTATAGAGGATAATGCATCTCTTGAAAATATTGCTGAAGGACTTGAAGAAGCTGTTTTCAGACTCGAAAAAGCAACAGGAATAACAATGGACCCTGGAAAATTGGCAGAAGCTTGTGAGTTGTCTAATGAAGCTCGTGAAATAGCAATGAAATGCAATGAACTCAGGTTAAAGTCCCCCCCTCTTATAAGAGGTTCTGATGCCGTATATTTCGCCACAATGTTTTCTCAATTATGGGGAAAAAAAGAACTTGTTGAATTGCACAAAAATCTTCTTTCAGATCTTGAAGAAAAAAGAGAAAAACTTCCTAAAAATTTAGATATACAGGATACTCACAGATTAATATGGTTGCACTTACCACCATTTTATGATTCAAAGCTACTTGATTTCATAGAAATTCAATCTTCTGCACCGATTATCTTTGAAGAAGTTAATTTTGTAGATTGGGAACCATTAAATCCAGAAGATCCTTTCCGGTCTTTAGCAAAAAAATTACTTACTGTTGGTTTTCTTGATCCCCATCTTCGTGCAAGTCACGTAGTTAATACTTCCATAAAAGGCAACTTGAATGGATGTATTCTATACAATCATATGTTTGGCAGATGCTCTATGGCAGATAGTTCTTTCATAAAATTGCTCCGCGAAAATCTTGTTGAAGCAAAAATCCCTTTACTTGTATTAGATGGAGATTGCATAGATCCCACAATTGACCCTTGTAGTACTTATACGAAGGTATCTGCATACATAGAAGCTCTTAATGAAACAAAATATGGCAATATTTTCGGTCCTGAAAAAATATACCATGCAACTTCATTAGAAAGCAAAAATATTAAATCAAATGCTATATAAGTTAAGATAAAGTATTTACGCATTTTTATTTTTTTACAAAAATTAATAATCCTAACAACTCCTGGCAAATCAATATAATATTAATAGTTAGGACGACAATTTTTAGATTCTACAGTTATCGTTATGGTGGAAAATTCAGGTTTATCTGCTTATGCCTTTTGAATTCAGATATTCCTCACTCGTAATTGCAGGTGATGTATTTTCAGATTTACATTTTGGGCAGGAATATGGGGACGTTAAATTATCTTTGCTATTATAATCATTTAATTTCATTGGAAAAATATAACCACAGTCCTTACATTCATACGCTGGCCACATCTTTGCAGAGCATTTAGGACAAGTCTCACTATCCAAATTAGTTCTTTTTTCTATTGTTAAGCCACATTTTTCACATTTAAAAATCACGAGTGGCTCATAGGTCTTGATTTCATCTTTCGCAGTAGATATTTTACTGTAAATTTTTACTCCTGCGAAGATCGCAAATCCGAATATAGAAAATAAAACAACGACTTTAACTATTTTGATAATTTTTGCAATATCAAAAGATGGCAATGATAAGACTTCGAAAAATCCTACGGAAGACAAAATAGCCTTCAGATTGCCCGCCTTTGTATTTATATTTTTTTCTGGAGATATTTTTAATTTTTTATTTTCTACTTTATTTTCAATAGTTACTTTTTGCTTTGGTATTTTGAATTTAATGGGTTCATCGTTTTTTACATAAGTTTCAGTTTCTTCTTCTATATGTTGCTCTTCATTTGAGAATGCTTTTTTATGAATAAAAAGACAAATATCAGCTACTGTATTTTTCTCTATTTCTACCAGGAGCTTCGAGAATTCATTTATAATCTCTTTCGCCCGAGGGCGTTTTTCAGGATTTTTTGACAACATTTTGTCAATGATATCGCTGAGCAAGGGATGAATTCGAGAATCTACCTCGGAGAGTGATGGTGGGGTTAGATTCAATTGAGAGATCATACTATTCACAGCTCGCTCAGAATAAAATGGATTGGCTCCACTAATGGATTCATATAATGTTATCCCAAGACTATATATGTCGCTTAATTCTGGATATATTTCATCTCCTGAAAGATATTCAGGAGGCATATAAGCGGGACTTCCCCAAATTTCTTTATTTATAGAAATTGTCATACTGGCCTTCGGAGAAGCAACACCAAAGTCGGCCAATAAAAAGTCCTTTTTTGTATTGAGCATTATGTTTTGAGGTTTAATATCAAAATGGACTATGGATTTTTCTGCGATTTTCGCAATAGCATTTGAAATATGTATGCCAAGTTTCAGGGATTCGGATTGATAGAATGTTCTTGATCTTAGTATTTTAGAGATATCTCCTTGTTCGGCATATTCCATAGCAACAAAGAGGCGATTATCGCACTTCCCATAATCATAAGTTTTGAGAATATAGTTACAGTCTATTTCCTTTAAATTTTGTGCTGTTTGAGCGAAAGAATTGAATATTTCTGCTATATTGCTAGTTTCCTTAAAGAGTTTGAGGGCTATTTTGCGATTTTCGCAACTTATATCATCGGCAAGGAAAACAATTGAATGAGAACCATAACCGAGTAATTTTTTTATTTTATACTTATCTGCAAATACTACGTGATTTTTTGCAAGTTCAAAATCTGAGTTATGTAGCGATGACATTCTTAAAAAGATTTTCATCTTAGCAAGTAAATGAGAATCTTTTACTGGCTTCAGGAGGTAATCGTTTGCCCCCGCATTAAGTCCGTGAATAACATCTTCTTCATCATCCAGCCCACTAATCATTATGATAGGAACAGTTCCTCCACCTGGAAGTTGCCTTATTTTTTTACATGCTTCGATTCCATTCATTATAGGCATATTTACATCAAGTAGAATGAGGTCGGCTGGTAATTTTTGGAATTCCTCAATAGCTTCCTGACCATTTGAGCAAGGGACTGCTTCGTGCCCCAAAAAATCAACTATATTTTTGAGGACAAGAAGTGATACTCTATCATCATCGCTTATGATAATTCGAGCCATAAGATATTTTTCACAGTTTCATCAACTTTATAATAATTTTCAATATAAAAGATGAAGAGATTCATATTTGTTTTCTTTACAAAATTTTTAGAGAATTATTTATAATTTCCAGCGTCAAAGTGATGTTTTACTTCTGATGGTTTTAGAGCTTTTCTTATTAATATGAATTCATCTATTGAGCCTTTAAAATAATATCGCGGAGTTGTTTTATTAGAACTTGTCATCACGGCTCCAATTATAAAAGGGGCTGTTGTCTCATATTTTGTTGATGACGAGCCCTTTACAGGATTTGTCATCGGATTGCCATTAAGATATATCTGAAAGTTTCCAGATTCTGAGACAAGCGCTATATGATACCACTCTCCCGACGTAATAGCAGGACTTTTCCAGCCCTTACATTGTCTTCCCACATCTGCTTCAAGTCTATTCCTATTTAAATACAAAGTATATTGAGCTGTTGTATTCCATTCAGCCTTACCGCAAATTACTCTTGAGCTTTTTAAACTGTCGAATTTTACCCAACAAAGAATAGTAAAATCAGTTGTTTCTGGATTAAAATTTATTGCCTCTGAATTTGGGATTTCAACATAACTTTTTATTCCGTCAAAGTAGAGTGCATTATGGAAGCGGTTTCTGCCTCCACGTTTTATCCACACAGCATTTTTGATAATTCCATGAGTTTGCGTCAATTCGAATCCTTGAATATTACATGCAACTGCATTATTCATTAACGCGGGCCATAAGTTTTGTGTGGATTTTGTGCCAAGACTTGATGTGGCATTAATTTTAGCTTCTGTATCTGAAAAGTTGAAGTTTATCACTGTATCAGGATCTTTATTTAACATTGTGTTATATGCGAGCCATTTTGTATATTTTGCCTTTGACTTTGCCATATTTATAGAGAACATAGTTATTCCGAGTAAGGATGCAATAATTGAAATCACTACAACAAGTTCTATGAGGGTAAATCTTATTTTCATATTATTATTCCCTTAGTTTTTAGTTAAATTATTTTCTTTCATTACTTTTTCAAGGCAATCGTTACATATACCGTGAGTAAACCTGGCATCAGAATGTTTTTCTATATATTCTTCAATTTGCTGCCAGTAATTATCGGGGGTTCTTATCTTTTTACAATACATACAGATAGGAACCAAACCTTCTATTTTTTTTATTCTATCAAGAGCGTATTTAAGCTCTTTCACTTTCATTGCAAGTTTGTTCTGAAGTGCAATGGTCTTTACTCCGACATTAATTCTCGACTTTAGTTCAAGAGGGTCAAAAGGCTTAAGAATATAATCATTTGCTCCGGCCATTAGCCCTTCCACAATATCGTTTTTATTTGTTTTTGAGCTGAGGATTATGATATAGAAGAATTTTCCTTTAAATTTTTTTCTGACTTTTTTTGTAAATTCCAATCCATTAAGTTCTGGCATTATCCAATCTGTCAGAATTAGTTGAGGAGGATTTTTTGATGCTAATATTTGAAGAGCTTCTATACCATTACTTGCAGAAAAAACTGAATATTTCCATTTCTCAAGGAGCCTTGATAATGTCATTGCTGTGGTCTTATCATCTTCAATACAGAGAATTTTCATATTTTTTATCCTTCAGATAAAAAGTTTTGTATTTCAGTTTTGAGTTCATTAAACAATCTTTCAACTTCAGCAAGTAATGGATTTATGAGGTTAAGATTTTTATCTCGCAAGGCATATTCCAGGTCTCTGGCTTTATTATAGAGTTTTTCTGCTCCTATATTTCCTGCTGCACCTTTTAATGAATGAGCTGCATCACGAGCATTTTCTATTTGTGTATTTTGCATTGATATTTTTATATTTTGAATTTGTCGCGGAGCATCTTCAAGAAAAACTTTTAGTATTTCAGATATTAATTCTTTATCACCCATAAGTCTTTCCAGTAAAGAGTGCTTATTTAAGATTTTCAGTTCGCAATTATTCATGTCTTCCATATTTTATTCCTTTCTTTTTAAAAAATTTTCGATAACTCTTTTTATTTCATCAGGAGATATAGGTTTTGATATATAGTCGTTCATACCAGCCTGAATGCATTTTTCTTTATCGCCTTTAAGAGCATGAGCTGTCATTGCAATTATAGGGATGTTTTTATTATGTTCGCCTACTTTACCTGAACGTATTTCTGAAGTTGCAGTGAATCCATCCATAACAGGCATTTGTACATCCATAAATACTATATCATATGTATTCTGAGAGAGTTTTTCTATAGCTTCTATGCCATTTTCTGCGCATTCAACGATGCAATTGAACTTTGAAAGGATAGCTGTTGCAAGTTTTGTATTTACGGCATTGTCTTCTACAAGGAGGGTTTTCACTTTTATGTTCGAAAAATATTTTTTATCAGGTTGATATACTTGTTCGTCGAGAATTTTTTTATCGTGGTTAGCTGGCGATACTATATTCACAATTTCATCGAATAATTCTGATTGCCGTATTGGTTTATGTAGGAATGAGGTAAAACCATGCATTTTAGCTTCATTTATCAGACTCCCGCTACCAGTTGAAGATATCATAATCATAGGAAGTTTTCTAAACCTTTCTTCTTTTCTTACAGCATCAGCAAATTGAATTCCGTCCATTTCAGGCATTTGCATATCAACAAACACAATAGTGTAAGGTTTTCCTAAATCATAAGCAGATTTTAATTCTTCAATCGCGGTTTTTGCGTCTGGAAGAACTTTTGCTTCACAATTCCAACTTGAAAAAATTTTTTCAAACAATGTTCTATTTATTTGATTATCGTCAACTGCAAGAATTTTTTGTAAGTGAATTTTTTCAAATGAGATTGATTTTCTATCGCAACTATCTGATTTTTCTACTTTTCCACAACTTATGGTAAAAGTGAACGTAGAGCCTTTTCCAAATTCGCTTTCAACAGTTATTTGCCCTTTCATCAACTCGACAAGATTTTTAGATATCACAAGACCGAGTCCTGTGCCTCCAAATTTTCTTGTACTGGACTGGTCTACCTGAGAAAACGCATTAAATAAAAGAGGTATTTTTTCTTGTGGTATTCCTATGCCTGTATCCTTTACGGAAAATTTGAGAATAACCTCACTTGCAGATTCAGAAAGCTTCGAGACGGTGAGAATAACTCCACCTTTATCTGTGAATTTTACTGCATTTCCGATAATATTTAATAATACCTGCCTAATCCTTAACTCATCTCCTAAAAGATGAGGAGAAACATCATCATCAACAATGTAGGCATACTCAATCCCCTTATCATTTGCCCGCACAGAAATTAATGTCGCAATATTGTCTAATAATTTATATAAATTAAATGCTTTGTATTCAACCTCCATCTTACCGGCTTCGATTTTTGAAAAGTCGAGTATATCATTTATGATTTGAAGAAGGCTCTCACCGCAAATTTGTATAGCCTCTACATATTCCCGTTGAGTTTTGCTTAAGGGTGTGTCTGCAAGAAGTGAAGACATTCCTATTATTCCATTCATCGGTGTTCTTATTTCATGGCTCATATTGGCTAAAAACTGACTCTTTGCAATATTTGCAGATTGTGCCTCAAGAGCCATTCTATTTGCTGCTTCCATTGCATCTTTGAGGTCCTTTTGAGTTTTAAGCAGTTTCATTTCGTGATCTGTTTTGAGTCTTGCATTTAAAAAGAGTTCAGAGAGTACTGATAATAACAGTAAATCCTCCTCTTTCCATATTAGTTTTTTTCTGACAGAATCAAATCCAACAAAACCTTTCAAATCTCCCTTAAAAATTATAGGAATTAATATCATAGTTTTTACTTCTTGTAATTTCATGGAATGTTTTAACTTGTCATTTTGCAATTTAGAAATATCTTCAATCAAATACACTTCGCCTTTATTCAAAACTTTTATTATATCTTCAAGTTCTTTAGTTGAAAGATGTTGTAATTTATCTTGTCGAGAAGATACTCCATGTGCACACCACTCATGGGTGATTGACACAATATTTTTTTCTAATTCACAAGCGAATAAATAAGCGTGGTCAGCGGAAATGAAAGAACCTACTTCTTTTAAAACTGAATTTATAATAAAATCTAATTTTTGGCTATCAAAATTTATAAGTTCTTTTGAAATATCCATTAACAATTTTTGTAATTTTGTCCTTCTTTCTAGTTCAAATTCTGCAAGTTTTTCTTTTGTTAGATCACGTAATACACAATAAAGCACGGTTTTTCCCTTCAATGTGACAGGAGTTAATGAAACTTCAACGGGAAAAGAAGTTCCGTCAGATTTACGATGAATCCATTCAAAACGATGAAATCCTTCTTTATGCGCAATTTTAATCATCTGATTTGCTTTTGTAAAAGAATCCTGCCCATCAGGTTGAACTGGTGGAGATAATTCAGAAAAATGTGTCAATAAAAGTTCCTTTTCATTTTTATATTCAAGCATTTTTAAAGCAGCTTTATTACAGTCTATAAATTTTTCTCCTTCTATGAGTAAAATTGGATCCTGAGAATTATACATCACCTCCATAAAACGTTTTTCGCTTTCTTCAAGAGCCCTTTCTGTCTTTTTTCTTTCAGTGATATCCTCGAAACTCTCTATTGCTCCTACAACCATTCCATTCATATCTCTTATAAGGTCAACATTTTTCTGAATATCTCTTAATTCTCCATTCTTTGTCATTATAGTGCATTCTTTGCTTCGGACAGGTTTAGGAATATCTTCTGAAAATGCTCCACATTTTTCCTGACAGGGATCTTTTCCGAAGATGAGGCATGATTTTCCAATTATTTCTTCTGGAGAATAACCTGTTATTTCGGCGGCTCGATTATTCCATGAAAGAATTTTTTTATTGCAGTCAACCGTAAAAACAGCGCTTGGTATTGTTTTTAAGAGTAGTTCAGCCCATTCTTTCTCTGCCAAAATGGCATTTTGATAATTTTTTTCTTCTGAAATATCATTTATTGTCATTAAAACCTGTTTATGATATCCATCGTGAAAAGAATTTAATGAAATTCTCACATCAAATTTTTCGTTAATAGAGTTTTTTAATTGCCAGTCAAAAGTTTGTTGAAATCCGGCTATTGCGTCTTGCCAGTAGTCATTAAAATGCTTGTTTTCAAAAATATAAGGAATTATACCATTTAGCAGTTTTATATTTTTAAGCTTATCGTTTGTATATTTTGTAAGTACTGAAGCTTTACCATTGCAATCAATAAGGGTTCCATTAATATCAAAAATAAATATAGCATAAGGAGAGGACTCAAATACAGCTTTAAAACATGCTTGATTTTTTTGATTTATTAGATTTGTATCGAAGTTCTTATTTTCCAGGTAAATCAAGGAAATAAACAATAGAATAAATATGAAAGTTATCAACATAGGTATTTGACGACTATTTCTGATTTCTTTTTCAAGAAGAATTAACGAACTATCTATTCCCAAAACAGCTATAATGTCACCGCGTTCATCTACTATTGGTTCAAAAATACTTCGCCAATTTCCCCATTTATCAGTATAGGAAACAATATAATTTTTTTTCTCTAAGAATACTTTTTTTAACTCTTCTGGGGCATCTTCATATTTATCTCCTGGGTGAGAACAATCAGGTGAATCTTCAGGTTCAGAGTCTACAAGAAATCTAATCGTCCCGTTAGGATCCATTTGGCATAAATACATAAAACGGTAATTTTTAAGTTTCTCTGTAATTTTTGCCATTTGTTTTTTTATAATGAGATAGTCTTGATTAGCCAAATCTTCAATAGAACCTTTTAAACTTTTAATCCGCTCTATACTTATTGTGTTCGAAACAATTTTTGCCGTTTCTGATATTTTCAGATCGAGATAATCTCTCTTATTCTTCTCTACATTATTAGTAAAGAAAAACCCTGTTCCCAGTATTATTAATATTATAAATGTAAAAAAATTACTCTGTCTGATAAGTTTTTTATAAATGATTTCTGTTCCAGACTCTTTACACGTAGAAAGTGTATAAAACCTCCATAAATTTACGGATATCAAAGTTAAGCATAACGTTTTTAGTATTTCAGAATTTATCAATACAAATCTTTGATAAAATTTAGAAAGATACAATATAGAAAATGATACTGAGATGAATGAATAGGCAAGGAAAGAAAAAGAAACTAAATAGAGTTGCCTTCTTTCAGTTTTTACATGTTTTTTTGCTTTTAAATAAATTGCAACTGCCGCCATAATACCGGCAGGCAAGAGGATACACAAGTTTGCACTAAAATAAATTGCATCTTTACTATATAATAATCCGATAGAAAAAAAGCAAAAAATAACGGGAAATATTTTTTTATACCACTTTTTTTCCGAGTAAAGTTCAAGTCCCTGATAACCAAAAATGAAAAGAAATACAAACGCAATAACTTTCAAAAATAAAATAATAGTAGATATACTTCTTTGATGCTGATACTCAAAAAATAGTATATCAACAAGTTGTGTAAGAAATTGGAAAAAAGCAAAAGCAAGTAAGTACTTCCATTTTAGACGACTATGAGTTTCTTTCATCACAATGGAACAAACAAACAACAGAAGAAGAGAAGATACTCCATAGAGAAAACTTACATAATCTGCGTTTTGAAGAATAAATTCTATCATAATTAATAATGTAAAATTTTTCCTTCTCCTGATGCTGGAGTAGCGCGTGAAACTGCCCAGCTTCTGATTGCCTTGATTTGTGCTTCCATTGTAGTAGAAAGAGGGACAGTTTTATTAATATTATTTGTTATGTCAGCCTGGCAAAACATTCTATTCTCATAGAATGCATCAGTTCTTGCCTCTGATACAACCTGTTCTATTTCAGCTCCATTCCATCCTTTGGTTAATATGCCAAGCATTTTAAGGTCAAACTTAGAAATATCTGCCTTATATTTTTGAAGGTAAATTTTGAATATTTCTCTACGTTCATTTTCCGTAGGCAAATCTACAAAGAAAATCTGGTCAAAGCGACCTTTTCTGATTACTTCAGCCGGTAATGCTTGAATTCTATTTGCTGTTGCTGCAATAAAAATAAGAGGAGGTTTTTCTTGCATCCATGTGAGGAAAGAAGAAAAAATTTGAGAACTTATCTTTATTCCTCCTTCATCCATTCCCATTGCATTCTCTATTTCATCAATCCATAAAATAGCTGGAGCTACACTTTCAAGAGAACGCAATGCATTATGAAAGGTTGCTTCCGGTGAGCCAAATATTCCTGAAAATATCAGGTTCATATCAAGTCTGTAAAGAGGAACCTTCCACAAAGATGGTATTATTTTAACCGCCATACTTTTACCACAACCACTTACCCCCATCATGAGTAATCCTTTTGGAATAGGGATATCGGCTTCAACTGCTTCTTTCGAAAATATTTTTTGTCTTTTAATGAGCCACTCTTTTAAATTACTAAGTCCTCCCATTGAATCTATTTTGATTCTTGGCGGAGTAAACTCAAGATAACCGCTCTTTCTTATCATAGCTTGTTTCTCAGTAAAAAGCATATCAAAAAATTCTTCTCTATCCTTGATTTCAGATTTAAAAATTCTATGGATTACAGCCTCTACTTCTGGCATAGAAAGCCCCGTAAGGGAATTGATAATCTCGTCAGTAAAAGACGGATCTATTGTATTATGGGGATATGTTTTTGCGATTTTCGCAAATTCTTTTCTAATCTCCTCTTTGTCAGGTGGAGGTATGGAAATTAAATATATAATTTTTTCAATATTTTCTGGAATTTTCTTTTCTGTTCCAGTTATAAATATAATTTGTTTTTCACCAGAAGATTCCATCAATGAAAAATCTTTCAAAGCCCTACAATATTGAGGATTATTGAAAAATTCTGAAAAATCACGAAAAATGTAAAAAGCCTCTTCGGTTTTTGTCGTAAGAGCTTTTATTGCGATAGATGCATCTTTTGTATCAGCTGGGAAACCTGTTAAGCCATTCAAACAATCCCAGGAAAGAGTTTTTTTCGCAAATTTTTTGGCAATATCGGAAATTATAGATATAACTCTTTTTTCTTCTGGACATTGCAAATAAATCACAGGCGCTTTACCTTTTATAGCCGCCTCTATTTCAAGCATAAACTTTCCCATATTGTATCTCCATAAATACTTCTTAAAATATCATTAAAACAATGAAGTGTCAATTTTATAGATATAATTTCGGTATAATTTATTTAAACAAAATTGTGGATTTTCAATGAGAAAAACAATTTCATATTCTTATTTTTCACTAATAGATATCATTATTGCAATTTATCAATAAAAAGCTAATTTACCTGTTAAAAAATATAATTTAGCTAAAAAAATGCCCGATGGTGTAACGGTAGCACAACTGACTCTGGATCAGTTTGTCCAGGTTCAAATCCTGGTCGGGCAGCCAATCTAAAAGTTTTGTTTTTATTCAGGCAAAATGGAAATTTACAAAATAATCGAAGTCTATTTCTCAGGGTTATCTGAGAAAATCGTTGAACTATCTCCGAGAATAAGCTCTGCAATAATGATTCTTCTTATTGCACTTATCGCATCGGTAATAACAAGGCGTATTATTTTATCTGTTGCATTTAAGAAAAGGCTTTCTGGTCAGAAGATGGAAATTACCAAGTTAATAGTTAGTGCTGTAAGTACAACAATAATAATACTTGGTATAGCAAGTTCTTTGGGCACTCTCGGCGTAAATATTTCCGCTTTAATTGCAGGTTTAGGGCTATCTGGCTTTGCGCTTGGTTTTGCTCTCAGAGACGCGTTGTCGAATTTGTTATCCGGGATACTGATTATACTATATCAGCCTTTTAAAGTAGGAGATAGAATCATCGTTGCCGGTTTTGAAGGTAGGGTATGTGAGATAAACCTGAGGTACACTATTCTGGATTCAGGTGCTGAAAATAAGTACTTAATACCGAACGCAAACATCTTCAACAATACTGTTACTGTAAAAAGAGAAAATTCAGAATAAACAGTTCCAAAAGAATATTTTTAAATAATCGCATCTGCTTCTATTTCAAATAATAAATTTTCTCTGCAAATAGTTGCCTGAGTAATAATTATGGGGAACTGAGGTATTTTTTTTTCCTTCAGGAATTCTTCAAGAAAATGTATATCCTGAGTTTTTCTGAAGTATGCTATTGAGCGTGAAACATTTTCCCATGTAGCACCTCTTGAATTCAATAATGCTTCAACTATTTTCATAGTTTCAGCAATTTGTTTTGCGCAATTACCAATGAAAACGGTTTCCCCATTTTTATTTATGCTTGCTGTTCCGGAAATATATAATTTTTTATATTCAGGGAAAGATATTTCAACTGCTCTGCTGAATGAACTTTTATAATTCATAGCTGAATTCTGAAGAGGAGATTCTATAACCTGTGCTATTCTTTTTTTATTATGACTTTTTATTGCATGTAATCCTGCGCAAATCGCAGAACCATAGATATTTTCAGCCCCAATACCTGTACTTGCCGGAACTAAATTTTCAAAAATCTTCTTCTCTTTGAAAAAGGATGTCCTAACAGAATTGAAGTCTGCATACCATTCGGTAATGTTATTATTATAAAACCATGTTCTTACAACATCCTGGAAGTTAAAATTATTTTCTGCGAGAATCTTATCAAGCAGAGAAAATATTTCTTCTGCCTGTTTTGAGGGGGGATTTGATAAATTTTGTGGAGTAAGACCCAAAATAAAGATTTGTTCTATATTTCCATCAGAAATTGTTGTTCCAACGATTTTTTTTCCATTGTAAATATATTTTTTTTTACCTTCATTCATTTGAATTATCTGCGAAATATTTTCTTGCGAATTTCGCAAATCAGAGAATAGAAAAAAAGCTGGAAATTCATATTTTAGCTGTTTATTTTCTTTATTTTTGTTAAAAAAGGAGAATCCCCCAACAGCATTTTTCAAAAAATTTTCAGTTAGATTTATTTCTCTCAGAGAAATAGAAAATTCTGGTTTTTGACATAGGTTATAATTATTCATTAGCTCTCTCTCTTTTATTAAGAAAAACGCTATACTCTGAAAAATATTTTATTCTCATTTTTATTTTTTATGAAGTTTTCATAAGATACAAACAAACTAATCCGTTTATTTCATGAAAAATTGAAAAATCGAAATCAATTAATTTTCAATTGTTTCACCCGGATGGCAAAACCATTACGCTCCATCTTGTTATCTGCAACTTACAGGAATTACTACACTATCCTGATGCTTAACGTATACGGCACACTGCTTTTATGAAATAACCAGTTTAAGAGATTTCTGGGCTGGAATTAAGTATTATAAGGCATGAATTATTCTTAAATGAGATGAGCCCCCCTTTACAAAGGAATGAAATTCTTTTATTTTCATTTTCTGCGACCTCTATTTTGCCTTCATTGATTTTGGAGAGGTAATCACAGTGTTTATTTCTTATAGCAAAAGCCCCATCAACTCCTTGAGCTTTTAATTGCCAGATTTTTCCTTGAAATACGACTTTTTCTGGAGATAGTATTTTGCAATCAAACAGGTTCATATTTTAATTTTTTTTGCTTTTTCCACAACTTCATCAATGTTTCCAACCATATAGAAAGCTTGTTCTGGTAAGTCATCATACTTACCTTCAAGTATTTCGGAGAAAGATCTGATGGTTTCGTCTATTGGAACAAATTTTCCTTTCAAGCCTGTGAAATGTTCAGCAACAGTAAAAGGCTGGCTGAGGAATTTTTGTATCTTTCTTGCCCTTTCGACTGTTTTTCTATCTTCCTCTGAGAGTTCATCCATTCCAAGAATTGCTATGATATCCTGAAGATTCTTGTATGTTTGTAGAGTCTCAATAACTTTTCTTGCTACTCTATAGTGTTCATTCCCCACGATTTCTGGAGTAAGCATTGTGGATGACGAAGTGAGAGGGTCCACTGCCGGGTAAATACCTATTTCCTGGATAGTTCTGCTGAGATTAGTCGTTGCATCGAGGTGAGAGAAAGTTGTTGCAGGAGCTGGATCTGTGTAATCATCTGCCGGCACATATATAGCCTGAACTGAAGTGATGGAGCCGTTTTTTGTAGAAGTAATTCTTTCTTGCAGATCTCCAATATCAGTAGAAAGTGTGGGTTGATATCCTACTGCTGATGGAATTCTACCGAGCAAAGCAGAAACTTCTGAACCTGCCTGAACGAACCGGAAAATATTATCTATGAATAAGAGGACGTCTCTTCTCTCCTCATCTCTGAAATATTCTGCAATGCTAAGAGCAGAAAGTCCGAGTCTTGCTCTTGCGCCAGGAGGTTCATTCATTTGGCCATACACAAGGCATGTTCTATCAAGGACTTTTGATTCTTTCATTTCTCCCCATAATTGTGTTCCTTCTCGTGTTCTTTCGCCAATTCCGGCGAAGACAGAATACCCTTCATATTCTTTAGCTATATTATTTATCAGTTCCATAATTAAAACAGTTTTTCCAACTCCTGCTCCACCGAATAGGCCTATTTTTCCTCCTTTCGGATATGGTTCGAGAAGGTCTATTACTTTTATTCCTGTTATCAATAATTCATCTTTTGTGTTTTGATCTTTATACGCTGGAGCTGTTCTATGTATTGGATATTTTTTATCTGTTATAATATCCCCAGCATCATCAACGGGTTTTCCGACAACGTTTAAGATTCGTCCGAGAACATTTTTGCCTACCGGCACCTTAATTGGTTCGCCTGTTGATTCTACCTGCATACCCCTAGAAAGTCCGTCGGTGTTATCCATTGCAATTGTTCTGACGAGCCCTCCTCCGAGATGTTGGGCAACTTCAAGAACGAGTTCTTCGTTGTTTTTCTTTAGCAGGCATGCTGTGTATATTTGCGGAAGGTCATTTTCATCGAATTCAATATCTACAACTGCTCCGTGAATCTGTTTTATTACTCCGAATTTTTTTTTATTTTCTGTCTTTTCATTCATAATTTTGCCTCCATTTTTTTCACTCTGACATAGCTTCTTTTCCAGAAATTATTTCACTAATTTCTGTGGTTATTGCAGATTGTCTTGCACGATTTCTTTTCTTTATGTATTCTTGAATCATTTTCTCACAATTTGCGGTTGCTGAATCCATAGCCATCATTCTGGCGTTGTGTTCATAGACAGTTGACTCGACGAGGGCCATATGAAATTTAGAATGCAAATAATATTTAACAGTCTCTGCGGCGAGTTCGTTTCTATTTGTCTCAACAAGAGGGTTATAATTTTCACTATTTTTTACTTCTTCGACGATTATTTTTTCGAGAGGAAGAATTTTTTCTGATACCGCTTTACTTAAAGTGGTAGAAAGTTTTTTTGTTCTGATAAGATATATTTCACTGAAATCACCATTGATAAATTTTGCGATGGCATCATAACTGATTTCTCTTGCAAAATTAGCAAAATTTTGAATTTTTCCTATTTCGTAAGAATTTATTATATCGGCTTTTCTTTTTGAAAAATATCTTATAGCTTTTTTCCCTATGAAAATGAATGAGCATGCAAGACCTTTTTCCTCAGAAATCGTTTTTACTTTTTCTGTGGTTTCAATGACAGAAGCATTGAATCTTCCACAAAGGCCTCTATCTGATGATATTACGTAGATTAATACTTTATTTGTTCTTTCTTTTTGCGTTTGTGTTGAGAATTGGGAAAGAATATTTTTATTCAAAACGGAATTTACGTTGTTAAATATCTCATCTGTAGCTTGCCACCATGGGATTGCGTTTGCAGAACTTTTCATAAATTTCTGCATTTTCACTGTCGAAATCATCTTCATTGATGAAGTTAACTTCATAGTGTTTCTCAGACTTGCTATTTTAAGATTGTACTCTTTTATTCCTTGCATAATTTTGATTAGTTATTATTTTTCTTTCTTTTAACGGATAGAATAAATTTTTTAAGGTCTTCAGCATTTTTGGCCTGCATCCACTGGTCTGTAAAATTCTTGCTTGAAGCCATTTGAGCTATTGCAACCAAACACTTCAGATGAAGACCGCGCATATCTATCGAACCGCACAAGAAGAAGAAGATATGCACATTTTCGGCATTTTCCGATACTTTTATGCCACTTCTGCATCTCACGGGAACTACGCAGAATTTTTCTTTTCCTTCTACTATTCCATGAGGAATAGCGAGCTCTGCAGTTAAAGCAGTAGGGGCTAATTTTTCTCTTTCTATCAATTTTAAATATACAAGTTCTTCTGGTGATGATATTCTCTCTGCTATTATGTGAGAAACCTTTTTAAAGAGTTCATCTAAACTCATGGATTCAGAAAAGTCAAGTAAGATGGAGTTTTCAATAATTTTATCAAAGAAATCACTTTCTTTCTCTTTTTCCTGATAATCATCAAATAATTTATCAATATCTTCTTTTACAGTTTTGTCTGCTGGTAAACTTTTTTCGACAAAATGTTCAACTAATTTGAGGAGTTCACTTCGATTTGGCATTGCAACATTTGATATTGCAGAAGAAATGGCAAGACTTATTCCCGATTCGACATCCTCGTAAGATAAATCAGGATTAAATGTATCAGCGAATTCGGATAATATTTGTCGGGCCTCTGCTTCAAGTTTTTCATCGAAGGCCTGTTGTTTTTTCAATTTGCTGAGAAAATCGGAGTATTTCATTTGAAGGAATTGGATGAGGTGTCGTTCATATGCTAACAACTTATTTGTTGGATATTTTTCTATCCATCCTCTAGTTGCTGCATATAATACCATTATCTGGAGGGAAACATCCATTGGAGAATATTGTTTTTGTTTCAGGAGTTCTGTAAGTTTTTCACCTCTAAGAAGTTGCGATTGAGTAGCTTTGTCAAGATCAGAAGCAAACTGACTGAAGGATGCCAATTCCCTGTATTGGGCAAGTTCGAGGCGAAGTGAACCAGCAACCTGTTTCATTGCCTTAATCTGGGCAGAGCCACCTACTCTTGATACTGAAATGCCTACATTTACGGCCGGTCTCAATCCAGAATTAAATAGAGAAGTTTCAAGAAATATCTGACCGTCGGTTATTGATATCACATTCGTTGGAATATATGCTGAAACATCTCCAGCTTGAGTTTCAATTATTGGGAGGGCTGTTAGAGAACCTCCTCCCTTTGCACTACTTAACTTTGCCGCACGTTCCAGGAGTCTTGAATGAAGGTAAAAGATATCGCCTGGATATGCTTCTCTTCCGGGCGGTCGCCTGAGTAAAAGAGATATTTGTCTATATGCCTGGGCATGTTTTGTGAGGTCATCATATACTATCAATGCATGTTGTCCTCTATCTCTGTAATATTCCGCCATTGCACATGCAGAATAAGGAGCTAAATACTGTAAAGGTGCTGGATCACTTGCAGTTGCGCATACAACGGTTGTATATTCCATTGCTCCAAATTCGCGCAATTTATCTACGACTCTGAGAACAGATGATCTTTTTTGTCCAATTGCTACGTAAAAACACTTTACAGGTTTATCACTGCAAAATTTTTGATTTATTATGGCATCTACAGCTATACTTGTTTTTCCTGTTCGCCTATCTCCTATTATTAATTCTCTCTGCCCTCTTCCGATTGGAATTAAAGCATCTATCACTTTTTGGCCTGTATAGAGGGGTTCACAGACATTTTCCCTTTCAACAATTCCTGGAGCCTTTCTTTCAACCAAAATGTTTTCGTCTCCGATAGGGTCAGGCATATCATCAAGAGCTTTTCCAAGAGGATTTACAATTCTGCCGAGGAGTTGATCCCCTGCCGGGACCTGACATACGAGTTTAGTTCTTCTTACTGTCTGGCCTTCTTTTACTTTAAAGTAATCTCCAAATAGAATTATTCCTGTTGATGATTCTTCGAGGTTCATTGCAATACCAGGTATTTTTTCTCCTTCACCAACATCTATTTCAACGATTTCTCCTGACATTACACTATTAAGTCCTGATGCTTGTGCTATTCCATCTGCACATTGAAGAACCGTTCCTACATCTGAACTATCTATTTTTGTTTCAAAATTAAGAATTTCTCTTTTTAGATTTACCACAATTTCAGAAGGATTAATATGTTCCATTTTTTTCTCCAATATTCAGGATTAACTTACGACTTTGCTTTTGAATTCATTTAAATATTTCAGGACACTACAATCAATCATTTTATCTTCAAAAATAAACTTAAATCCACCTATTAAATCGGCATTCAATATGTGTTCAACTTTGAATTTCTTTTGGAATTTCAATTCAAGTTTTCTTATGAGTTCATCGAAAAAGTTATTTGAAAGTGGATAAGCTGTAAAGAGTTTAGCTCTGTAAATTCCATTCTTCTTTTCCATTAATATAAGGAATTCTTCACAAATATAACTCAATGTTGAGATTCTCTTATTTTTTTCTAACAATCTTATAAAGTTTTTTGTTAAATCAGAGGAAAAAATAGGAAAAAGAATTTTTTCAATTACAGAGAACTTTTCATTATCAGATAACGTAGTTGCTGATAAAAATTTCTTCAATTCAGGGCTTTGTTTAAAAAGTTCTAATATCATACTTATATCCTGGTGCAATTTCTGCAAACTATTTGATTCTTCTCCTGCCTCTATTAATGATTTAGCGTAAATTTCAGATATTTGTCTGGATATAATCATAAATTTTTGATTTCTTTTTCAATAAATTCTCTTTGTTTTTCTTCTGATGATAATTTTTCTTTTAGAATTTTTTCTGATAATGCCGTTGCAAGATCTGCCGCTTTTGACTTTATTTCTGATAACGCCTCATTGCGTTCTCTTTCTATCTGAGTAACCACCTGATTAAGTTTATCTTCTGCTTCGATTTTTGCCTTTTCAATAATATTTTTTGATGCTTGTTCGGCTTTTGAGCGTGCCTCTTCCATAATTTTTCTAGCATTTTCCTCTGCAGACTTAATCATTTCTCCCTGACGGATTGATATCTTTTCCAGTTCTTCTTTTGTTTTTCTGGCATTTTCGACAGCGTCTTTTAAAAGCTGTTCACGCCTTCTAACCGCCTCTAACATAGGACGCCACGCGTACTTGCTAAGGACAAAGAAAAGCAAGGCGAATACAACCCATGTCCAGACTGCCAGACCGGGCTCAAAAGAGAATATACCTCCTCCTTCGTTGGTAACTTCTTTATCTACTTTGTTAATGGAAACAGTTTTCTGTGATAATTCTTCCATGAAAATGCTTTGCCTTATTTAGTCAAAACTATAAGTAAACATACTACCGCAGCAAAAAAAGCTACTCCCTCTATTAGAGCAGCCGACAATATCATCAGTGTTCTAATATCATTTTTTGCTTCGGGTTGTCTTGCGATAGCCTCGAGAGCCTTTCCACCGATAAAACCTATCCCTACCGCTGCTGCCAAAGCAATTAGTCCAAGTCCTAAGGCTGTCAGACCATAGTCCATAAACTTACCCGCATTTTGTGATAATACCTGGCCTACTTCATTTACTTCATTCATTTTTTTATCTCCTTACTTTTTTATATTTTAATGTTCAGCAGAAGCCATACTTATGAATATTGCTGAAAGCAGAGTAAAAACAAATGCCTGAATTAAAACAACTAAAGATTCAAGCAAACTTATAAAAAGAGCTAATGGAATTGAGATTAACGCAGCTAATGGATGAACTATAAAAATGAGTGCAAGAAGGGAAATTATCACAAAATGCCCCGCAAGCATGTTTGCAAAAAGCCTTATCGCCAGGACAAAATTTTTTATAAAAAGTCCACTCACTTCAATCAAAACAATAAAGAAAGCTATTGGTTTTGGTATACCATGAGGGGACATACTTTTTAAAAAACCTATAGGACCAAATTTTGATATTCCAACAAAAAGTGTTAATATTAAGATAATAAATGCTAATCCAAGTGTTATGTTTATATTAGCAGTGGCGGTAGAAAATAGCGGTATCAAACCAATCGCGTTTGTAGTGAGGATAAATAAGAATAGGGTTGAAAAAAAGTCTATCCATCCGTCAGCATGTTCAACACCCATCATTGGAACCAGAATGGAATCTCTTATAAACAAAACTATCGGTTCAATAAATGATGCTATACCATGCGGCACAAGGTCAACTGATCTTCCAACAAAAATTCCAGTAACTGCTAAAATCCCCCCACTTATAAAAAGCATTAAAACATGCTTTGTAAAAGGTATTCTATGTCCTATAATATTAATATCATGTAATTTTACTTCTGGAAAAAATGGCAAAGGTGCCCAATTTTTACCATCAGATACGTGCTCGAGTATACGGCTACTACTATCTTCTCCGGGTAGGCTCGCAACGCAAAGCAAAAGAAACAAAAATAAGAATAATTTTTTCATAAAAAATAATTGATAAAATAATGTAGAACATTAAAGAAAAATTACAAGAAATAAAACGATAGGCTCAAAAAGTTATATTAGATATTGTGTTTTTCAAGAAAAAAAAATGTTTTTTTTTAAAATTTGGATTAACGTGTCATATCTTATTATAATTTTAGGGAAAATTTTCTGATGAATATTACTACTAATAACAATAAAGAGAAATATATAAAATTTGCATTTAGTAAAAATTTTAAAACTATTTTTTTCTCATCATTTATCTTTGTATTCTCTCATATAGTTTTTTCTCCATCTTTAAAAAATGATTTTGTATGGGATGATTTGCGTAATTTTGCAGGTAATATTCATTTAAAAAATTTTTCTTGGGAGAATTTAAAGTATTTTTTCACCTCTATAGATAATGATAATTATTTCCCTATTACATGGCTTTCTATAGCTCTGGACTACAACTTATGGGGAGAAAACCCCCATTTATGGCATTTAACAAATATCATTTTACACGGAATTGCCTCTGTTATTTTCTTTTTACTATCTTATTTTCTTTTGTCTAAAATAGGCTTTCACATAAGAGAATCTCTTAATGGGGCATTTATAGGAGGGCTCCTTTTTTCCATACATCCTCTTCGTGTAGAAACGGTTTGCTGGCTCTCTACAAGAGCTGATATTTTGTGTGCTATATTTTTACAAAGTTCCCTTTTTTTCTACATTAAATATTTTAATAGTGAGGAAATACGAAATTCGCAAGATTCTCGGCATAATCTTTCATTTTATTTTTATTTATTGTCTTTATTTTTTTGCCTCATATCTTTTCTTTGTCGCCCGTGGGCAATTACTTTTCCATTCATTCTACTACTTCTTGATTTCTATATGAGAAAATCTCAAAATAGCTTACTCCAATTGCTAATTGAAAAACTTCCATTCTTTTTTATGTCTATGATTTTTGCCTTTCTTGCGTACAAAGCAAAGTCTTACGCAATGTTGTCCTTTGATGAGGTAAGAATATTTGACAGATTGATTTTAATGCTTTCAAATTTTTTATTTTATATTTACAAGACAATTTTTCCATTGAATCTTTCACCTCTTTATCCGCTGGACTATTTTAAAAATAATTTTGTTTTTTTCTTTTTTTCAGCTCAAGTTACAGTTTTCATTTTAATTTTTTGCATTATAATGCATGAAAAGTTTAGAATTATTTTTCTTCCTGTTTTTGCTTATATGATAATTTTACTTCCTGTTTCAGGGATAAGCCAGGTAGGAATTCAATTTGCAGCAGACAGATATACATATATATCAACAATGCCTTTCTTTATATTATTTGCTTCTATTATTGCAAAATATTCAACTCCTTATACGAAAAAGATAATTAAATTTTTAATATTTGTGCTTTTTACAAGTGCACTAACATTTTTCCCTATTTTATCATTTAAGCAAAGTAAAATCTGGGAAAATGATTATTCTCTCTGGACACATGTAATACAAAGTGGATACGAAACGAAAGATGCGTATTACAACAGGGGTTGTTATTTTGTGTTTTTACCTGATAAAAGTATAAAAAATTACCTTAACGCTGAAAATGATTTTACAATGGCTCTTGAATTTGATCCTCAGGACCTGAATTCCCTGAAAAATCGAGCAAAAATAAGAATTAATTTAGGTAAATATAGAGAAGCAATAGAAGATTTAGAAAAACTAACTTCAATTAAAAATGACAGTGATGCAATTCTCGACAAAGTTTACGCTCTTGAAAAACTTGGTTATTTAGGCTTCACTGAAAAATTCAAAAAATATTATATAATCATTTGACAAGTAAGTA
>CAYRRM010000027.1:0-41721 GCA_964426675.1 uncultured Lentisphaera sp. | reverse complement strand
ATAATGAATGGAGAAAGGCATCATTGTATGAAGTTGATAATATTCCAATTAGCATAGATTTACCGATAAGCAAATGGAAACAATGGAATTCTGGATATGAGTATTTTGCCGAGATTCTTTATAAGGTTGAAGTTAAATCGGCGGAAGGAGGAGATTTTATTCCCTCATTGTTTCTCGTAAGTCGTCGGTTTGACTTGAATGGGAAAATAGTAACCATACCAATGGCAAAAGAGGGAAATTATTGGAAACTTATAATATCATGGGACGTTGCAACTGATGAATTATCTATGCGAATTCGTGAAACACTGAATGCTGAACTACTTCCCAAAAAAAACGATTGTAAATAGCCCACTAAGGTAGTAAAAAAACAGGGTCAGACCCGAATAGTGCCGAGTTCTTGGAGTCACAACCTATGAATTGACAATATAGATTGCCGAGGTATATTCTTCTGCAAGATTGAATTGGATTGACTAATATGGCATACCTTTTGAACTTTGAATATCCTGAAGCATCCTATCATATGGTGAATTGTGGCAATCACCGTCAAACTATTTTCGGTTCGGTTAAGATGAATAGATTTGACAAGCCTGGTGAATTATCCTGTTTTTTTTGAAAAGCTTGTTGCCAAATCATAAATGTGATCCGAACGGCATCTTTATGACCAAAAAGCTGTTAAGAATTTTAAGGTAGCTGAGCATTGGCGAATCATATGGGAGGCAAGTGTTCAAGAAGGGATGCATACAAAAGATATTTTAGAACATTTAATGTATAGTTATTTTATTGATGTGGAAAGAGATGAAAACAGAGAACTCGTGAGTTTCAGGCTCCAGACCGAATATATCCGAGTGGGCTCATTTATAAACCAAAAATAGGAAAAGTGGAAATGAAAGCGAAGATACTACAGTATGTTTTTTTTCTTTGTGTGGTTCTACCAAGCCTGCCGTCAATTGCTGCTGATAACGAACTGATTCAAATTCCGAGCGGTTGTTATTTTGCAGAAACTCTTTTATATCTGGCATACCATTTGAAGGTTAATCTAATATATACAAATACTGACAACCAGTTGTCTAAGAGCTTTGTTGGAGAAATTTTAGATCCGAAAAAGACAATAGAAAGTTTTCAGGAAGCCAACAAGGATGTTGTAGATATATGGTATGATTCTGAGTACAATTCGATGATCTGCACTGATAAGAGAGTTAGCGAAAAATTCCAGAAATTGATGAGTTCAAAGATTTCTCTTCACGAAGACGGTAATCTTTATGTGCTAATTGGGAAAAAACAAAGAAGGTTTGGATTGACTAACAGGAATGGCTCGTATGTGTTGAAAAGGGGGAAGAACAATGAAATATCGATTATGTTGAGTTTATTTCCTAATCGGGTATATCCATGCAACGATTTTATCAAAATATTTTCGGCTGATACAACCGTTAAACAGCTTCTTCTTGGTCTTGTGTCCAGCGAAAAATTTCCATCGAGCTGCCATATCTATTTGAAGATTCCTATGTCAGCAAGCCAGAAAGCAGATGAAAAGAGAATTGCAGAAGAGTTGCAGAAAGAAATTGAGGCTATTGAAAGTGGAGCCACCACAACCACCACCAGGGAGGAACTAGCTCTTCTAAAGGATTCACTTGCTGCTATGAGAACACCGGTACCTGAAGAAGACTGCTATGAGGTGGATATAGGCATGCAGATTCCAAAAGACTGGGAAGGACCAACATACGAGCAGATAGCAGATCTATTGAAGAAACCAAGAAAGACACTTGGTCAAGCGCCATACCAACACATTTTGTTTTTTTTCTATAAGGCTATAGAATATGACACGATAAATTTCATTGATGCTCTTCTTCAATATAAAGTTTTTGATAACGATCCGATATTGTGTAATGTAATGCCCAATAGTTATATGGTTCCAGGTGCTATAGTTAGATCGAAGAATTATGAAGCTGTCAAATATCTTCTCAAAAATTTAGACAGTATGAAATCTTACAAAATGAAGGAACTTATAATCAGAGCAATGAGCAAAATCGACAAAAGTCACCTTGATGAAGACACACGAGATATATTTTTAAGGTTTGCGAAGGAATTCAAGCTTGAAGAAATTTATGCTGATACTTCTAAATGGGTAGGCGATGATTTGCCTGAAGATTATGATCGCTGGCAGAATTTCAAGGTATCTGAAACTGAACTTGTTTTTGAATGTGATAAGACGATTGCTACGACAAAATACCATCTAAAATTTTTCAAGTACAAGGAGCCGGTAAAGATAGGCGGAATACCTCTCAAAAAAATGGAGGAAGCTGATTATTCTACCCCGGAAAAGGCATATTTCTCAACATGCTCGGAACGAACCTACGAATGGAGTAAAACTTCTGTATACGATATCGCCAACTATAATGAGGATGATTTCTCCCTATATAATCAATGGAAAGATTGGCATTCAGGTTTTGATCCTTTTATTTTGATTCTTTACAAAGTGGAGATAAGCCAAATAGGGAACAAAAAGAAAGACTCACCGGATCTATTTTTAGTCATAAAGGTGTTAAGTGATGCTAATCGAATTGCGGCAATTCCGATGAAGCTTGATGGGAAGAAATGGAAATTTTACTTGTGTTGGCCTCGTGATGCAGAAATTCTGAGTGGTTACATAAGGGAGGAGATATCGAAAACGATTTCCAAAATCAAAGATGGAAAGTAATCCCAGCTAATTTTAGCGGATTGCACAGTGAGCTTTTTCACTAAAAAATCAGTTGGTATTTAAGTTGAACGGCTGGTAGTATCTGGTTGTTCTCTTATGCTGGGGGAGAATGCTTTTTGCTGTAGAATTTTCTGAAGGCTTGCACAAGGATGTGCACCAATCTGGCTTCTTGAGTAAATGGCGCCGTATAAGGGATTATTTATTACTCACAGCAGGGCAGTTTTTTCATCAATGCCGAGCATAATATTAAAACATTGGATAGCTTGTCCTGCTGCTCCTTTTGTGAGATTATCGATAGCGGAACAGACTATTAGTTTTTCTGTATGTTCATCGAAGATATAAGAAATATCGCAAAAGTTAGTAAAAGAAACATTTTTTGTATCAGGTAATGAATTGTCAGGCAATAGTCTTATAAAAGTTTCATTTTTATAAACAGTTAGTGCTTTTTCAAGAGCGTCTTTTGAGAATTTTTTAGGTTCTGTTATTATTGTACTGATTATGCCACGGTTGATAGGGATTAGGTGAGGGATAAAATTAATTTTAACTTCATTTTTTGAGATTGAAGAAAGTTCCTGTTCAATTTCTGGTAAGTGGCGATGTTTTACAGGGGAATAAGGGCGTACGCTTTCATTGCATTCCGGGAATATAAAAGGTAAATCTACTTTTCTTCCTGCTCCACTTACTCCACTCATGCTGGATACTATAATATTTTGTTCTTTTATTAAGGTATCTTTTAATAAGGGGTATAGTGGGAGTATTATGCTGGTCGGATAACAGCCAGGGCATGCTATCAAGGAGGCTTTTTTTATTTTTTCGCGATAAATTTCTGGCATCCCGTAAACAGCTTGAGATAGAATTTCAGGGGCTGGGTGATTTTCTTTATAATATTTTTTATATTGTTCTACGTTGCGTATACGGAAATCTGCGCTCAAATCTATAATTTTTAGTCCCGCAGAAATTAAGGGTTTTGCGAATTCCGCAGCAAGTCCATGAGGTAAAGCAAGAAATGCATACTGGCATTCATTTGCGATTTTCGCAACATCAGGCTGCGAAAAAGTTATATCTGAATATCCTGTAAAGCGGGGGAAAACAGAGTCCAGTCGTTTTCCTGCATACTGGCGGGAAGTAAGTATGCGAATTTCGCAGTGTTGGTGATGGAGGAGGATGCGTATGAGTTCTTCTCCTGAATATCCTGATGCTCCAACGACTGCGACTTTTGCCTTTGACATTTTTGTTTAGCGTTTTGAGAATTGGAAGCGTTTTCTTGCTCCTGGGCGACCTGTTTTTTTTCTTTCCTTAACTCTAGCGTCTCTTGTGAGCATTCCGCTGCCTTTAAGGACTGGTCTAAGGTTTGGGTCTTTCAGGATAAGTGCGCGGGCTATTCCAGAGCGCAAGGCACCTGCCTGTCCTGATTTCCCGCCACCTTTTATATTGGCAAATATATCTACAGTTCCAAAAGTATTTGTTACTTTAAGGGGTTGTTCTATAAATCCTCTTATAGCTTCAGTAGGGAAATAGGTATCAAAATTTTGTCCATTGACTTTTATTTTTCCTGTTCCTGGTTTTAGTCTAACTGATGCGATTGCGGCTTTTCTTCTTCCGATTGCGTTGAGTTGAGAAGGGTTTTCTGGCATAGTTCACCTTAATTTTATCTTAATTCATTTTTTCGAGTTTTTGAGCTGAGTGAGGGTGCTCAGTTCCGGCATATACGCGTAATTTTTTATATTGAGCTCTTCCGAGTCTGCCATGTGGTAACATTCCCCATACTGCTTCACGTATCATTCTTTCTGGATGTTTAGCTCTCAAATCTTTTGCTTTTATTTCTTTTAATCCGCTTCTGTAACCTGAATAACTCTGGTAGATTTTGTTTTCTTCTTTTTTTCCTGTTAATTTTACTTTTTCTGCATTTATGACTACTACAAAAGCACCCGTATCTATATGTGGGGTGAAAGTAGTTTTATCTTTTCCTCGGAGAGCGTTAGCGATTTTTACTGCGAGTCTTCCGAGAGGCTGACCGGCAGCATCGAAAATAACTCCATTTCTTTGGATTTCTCCGGTTTTTGCAAGATATGTTTTCATCTGTTTCCTGTATTTTGAATTAATTTAATTGAAATTTTAAAGAGCTATGAAATTTAATATAAGTTCGGTAATAATCAAATAAAAAAAATAAAAAAATTATACTTTATGATAATTATGTATATATCAAAGTTAGTTTTTTAACTTCATTGGAAGGTGTTTTTTCATTTCCATAAAGCCGTTTTTGCTGTGAAAACCGATGCTTTTTGGTTCTGAAATCAATGCAATCCAGTCGATGCCATTTTTTTTAAGAAGTCTGATAATTTCATTTACAATCATTTTACCGATACCTTTTCCCCTATATTTTTTGAGGACTGTTAAATCCTGTATATATGCATCGCTACATCCATCTGAAATAGCTCTTCCCATTCCGATCATTTTACCTTTATTATTAAATGCACCTACGAAGCAATAAGATCCTTTTACGGCTTTGTTTATGAAAGATAGATTTTTATCATATTCATCATACCACCAGCCGGCATCTTTATATAAATCTTTGAAGTCAGAGACTTTTACTTTTTTTACTTTTTTTATTTTTACTGTAGCTGTAATATTATGTTTTCTATTCATTTATATTTTTCTTAATCTTTCGTTTATTGCTTTAGCGGCAATTCTGCCCTGCCCCATGGCTAGAATTACCGTTGCTGCTCCGAGAACGATATCTCCCCCGGCATATACTCCATCAATAGAGGTCATCTGGTTTTCATCAACTATTATATTTCCCCATTTGTTTACTTTCAATCCTGGAGTTGTTTGTTCAATAAGTGGGTTAGAGTCATTTCCTATTGCTATTATAGCAGTGTCTACATCTATTATAAACTCACTTCCTTTTATTTCGATTGGGCGTCTTCTACCGGAAGCATCTGGTTCTCCAAGTTCATATTTCAGGCATTCCATAGCGATCAAGATACCGTCATCATTTCCTATAAATCTTTTTACATTTGTGAGTATATGGAAGATAACGCCTTCTTCTCTGGCATTTTCCCTTTCTTCAATACGTGCAGGCATTTCTACTTCAGTTCTTCTATAAAGCAGATGTACTTCTTCAGCGCCAAGCCTGACAGCGGTTCTTGCCGCATCCATTGCAACGTTACCTCCTCCTAAAATAGCAACTTTTTTTGCTGGATAGAAAGGGGTATCACTTTTGGGATCATATGCTTTCATGAGGTTTGACCTTGTCAGGTATTCATTTGCTGAAAACACGCCGACAAGATTCTCACCTTCGATATTCATGAATTTTGGTAAGCCAGCTCCTGTTCCTATGAATACGGCATTGAAAGAATCTTTTTCAAGAAGATCCGTTAATTTTCTAGTTTTTCCTACTACAAAATTTGTTATGATTTCAACTCCCATTTTTTCCAGGGTTTCAATTTCTTTCCGTACTATTTTTTTTGGTAATCTGAATTCGGGGATTCCATATATCATTACGCCTCCGGGTTTATGAAAGGCTTCGAATACTGTTACGGAATGGCCCTCTCTCCTGATGTCTGCTGCCGTAACTATTCCTGCTGGGCCTGTTCCGATTACGGCGACTTTTTTTCCTGTTTCTGTTTTTACTTCTGGAATTTGTATTTTTCCACTTTCTCTTTCAAGGTCAGCCACAAAGCGTTCGAGTCTTCCGATTGAAACAGATTTTAAAGGGTCTTTTAGTGCTCGTCCCACCGTGCATTTTTCCTGGCATTGTGTTTCTTGTGGACAAACTCTTCCACAAACTGCAGGGAGAAGGCTATTTTGTTTTATTATTTTTATTGCTAATTGGAAATCTCCATCTGCAATTGCTTTTACAAAGCCGGGAATATCGATTCTTACTGGACAGCCATCAACACATGGAGCATTTTTACAATTTAAGCACCTTAGTGCTTCAAGTTGTGCTTGTGCTGGGCCATAACCGAGAGCTACTTCATCGTAATTTTTTCGTCTTGTTTCTGGTGGTTGAACTGGCATTAATTGTGGGGGAATTTTCATCCTATCTTTATTTGTAATAGAATCTTTTCTGGCGAGCAATTCTAACAAGATTTTTTTCGCTTCATTTTCAACTTCAGATGGAGTTCTATGCGTTGTTGTATCAGCCATTTTTTTTCTCCATTTTTTTTATTTCTGTTTCAAGCTTGCATTCATCTTCGAATTTCTTTCGTTCTATATTTTTAAATGCATTAAGTCTTTTCATCATATTGTCAAAATCAACGAGATGTCCATCAAATTCAGGACCGTCAACGCATACAAATTTTGTTTGTCCTCCTACTGTAACTCTACACCCTCCACACATACCAGTACCATCTACCATTATGGTGTTAAGAGAGACCAGAGTTTTTATATTGAAAGGTTTTGTTGTGATAGAACAGAATTTCATCATTATTGGTGGTCCTATTGCAATCACAAGATCAGGGGGAGGTATTTTTGAGCAAATTTCTTTTAAGGGCTCAGTTACAAGAGCTTTTCTGCCGTATGAGCCATCATCTGTGCATATAATTAATTCATCGGACAATCTTTTGAATTCTTCTTCGAGGATAAGAAGTTCTTTATTTCTTGCGCCAATAATTGAGATAACTTTATTTCCGGCGTTTTTCATCTCTTGAGCTATCGGATGCATTGGCGCTACTCCTATGCCGCCTCCAACGCAAACAACAGTTCCGAATTTTTCTATATGTGTAGGTTTACCAAGAGGTCCGAGGAGATTATCAATAAAATCTCCTTTCTCAAGCCGAGAAAGTTTTTTAGTGGTAGCGCCAACTACCTGGAAAATTAATGTTATAGTGCCTTCTTTTGTGTTTGCATCAGCGATTGTGAGAGGAATTCTTTCTGCATAATTATCGTCCAGAGACAATATAATGAATTGGCCGGCTTTTCGTTCTGACGCTATTAAAGGGGCTTCAACATCCATTCTGTAAACATTTTCTGATAATTTGATTTTTCTTTTTATTTTATTCATATGGGAAATCCTGGCTTTTTTTTAAATTAATTTTTTTTATTAAATATTTTTAATGTGAGCACAAGACAGTATGCACAGGGCTGCAAATGTAGTATTTATTTTATTTTTTTCAAGAACTGCAGTTTTTTTATTGAAAATTAATGTAATAAAAGTTATATTCTGAACAAACTTAAATTTATCTACTTATGAAAATATTTTTTAGCTTATTTTTTTGTTTTTTTATTTTTTTATTCAAATTGAATTCTCAAGAATGGAAAATAGACTTTCTAAATGGTGATTCAATTCAGTGTAATTCACTTTCGTTTGATAAAGATACAATCTCACTCGTTACACAGTCATTTGAAAATAAAATGTTAAAAAGAAAGATTTCTGACCTTTGTAATATTGAGAAAAAATCTTTTTCTGTTACTGTAAGAAAATCTCAATTTATCTTGTTTTTCAAGAACTCAAGTCAAATAGCTTGTAATATAAAGGAAATAAAGGATAAATTCATTATTGCAGAAACAGATTTTGCCGGAGAGATAAAGATTCCGCTCTCAAAGGTCGCAGAAATCGTCTTCCTTGAAGAAAATGCAAATCAGGTAATTCGAGAAGTGGACTGGCATAATAGGGCAAATTGGCAGATTTTACCTGCAAAATTTGTAGATAATTTTAAAATAATTGAGGATAAAATTTTATTAATATCTCCGGTAATAGCGGCTATTGATTGTCCATTAAAAAAGGTAAAAATATCTTTTTCATCTCTCTTCAGTTACGATTATGGAATTTCTTTGTTATTATTTTCAAATTTAAAAAAGGAATCTTCAGAAGCATATTTCTTTACTTTATTACCTTATTCTATCAGATTGGCGAAAATCTCAAATGGTGAGCAAAATTCTTTAGGAGATAAGCCGCTAAAATTTATTAATACCGAACAGATGGAACCCTATATTTTAAATTACGTAATTCTGGCTGATAGTGAAAATGGCTCATTTGAAGTTATTGTGAATGGTAAAGAAAAGGTAAAATTTAATGACCCTAATGATAAAAAATTAAATGGAAACAAGATAGCCTTTATTTGTCCAGAATATTTTTCAGTGATCTCAAATTTTTCGATATCAGAGTGGGATGGAAAACCTATTGATAATCCTGATGAGAAGGAAAAATTGTCTGTAAAAAATAGTTTTCCAGAAAAAGATGTTATACTTTTACGAAACAATGACCTCATAAGTGGTAGTCTACTACAAATCAGTGCTAATAGCATAAATTTCAAAACTGATTTTGGAGTTCTTGATATTCCTGTCGATAGGATAAAAAAAATAGTATTGTGTTTTGAAAGCAGTGAAGAGGAGAAAAGAGCGACTCAAGAAAATCAAGAAAAAGAGGGATTATTTGAAATCTTTATAGGAGATAAAACAAAATTCGAACTTACTCCCATTCATTGTGACGGGAAATCCTTGCAAGCATATTCTCCCCTTTTAGACTCCAGTATAACTATAAATATTTCTTTTGTCAAAAATATGCACTCTATCGTTTACGCCTCGAAGATTGCAAAACAGAGTGGTTCTATATTTGATGAAATTTTGAAAGCGCGTTTGATGCCATCAATAGATCAACTTGATCAAGAGGGCATTGAGGCATTTGAAAAAGAATTAGGTGATATTATTGAATTTTTATATTATTAAACAAAATAGGAATAAAAAATTATGAAGAGAAAAATAATCTTGTTTTTTAGTGTAGCCTTTATTGCTTTACAGCTAATGTCGCAAGTGGAAATTCCGGAACCCCCACCAAAAATAATAAAGCCTAACCCGAACAAAGAAAAGCAGAATTCTGAAGAGATAACTAATAAAGAAACAAAACAAACTGATATAGAAAAAAGAGAAGCCTCTAAAGTAATTTTTAAAAATAAGGATTTTTTATCTGGAATGCTTGTGAGTGCTGATAAGGAAATGATAGAGTGGAAATCAGAGTATTTAATAAGTTCAGCAAAATTTTATCTCAATGCTGTTGAAAAAATAGAATTTCCATCTTCTAATTGTGAAAATGAAAAATATTCGATAACACTTATTAATGGAGATGTTATTTCTGGAGAAATTATTTCTCTTAATGAAGAACGTCTTGTCTTTCAGACAATTTATGCAGGGAAGTTGAATATACCTAAAAAGTATTTAAGCTCTATTTATAACCCCAAAAAAGAAGGAATAATCTACAAAGGTCCGAAAGAGGGAGATACTGAGTGGGTAAAAGTCCAGAACGTTTCCTCTCAATGTAGAATAGTTGATGATGTTATGCTTATTCCAAGAAATTCAGCAGCTGCTATTGAGATTTCAAACAATGACCTTTTTAAAGTTTCCTTTGAGGCACCTCTTAGCGCTATGATAAATATAGGTGTTTTTGCAAATGCTCCTGCAATGTATAATGCCGGAGGATATATGATTGGTATAAATAATAATTATGTATACATTCAATCAATGTCTAAGAGGGGAGGTGGAAGGAATCTTGGAAATGCTCAAATTGAAGATTTGCCGGACAAAGCATATATCAAATATACTATTCTTGCCAATCGAAAAAATTCATCTTTTACATTTATGGTAGAAGATAGAATAATACAAAAAATATCTGACCCCAACAATAAGAACAATGAAAATGGTAAATTCTTAGTAATTTCCTATAATCACGGTGCATTTAGGGAGATAAAGATAAAAAATATTCTTATATCTGAATGGGATGGTTTAGAAGATGATAACGTTGAAGTTAATGAAAAAATCAGCTCCGATATGGTATTTTTCACAAATAAAGATAAAGCAAGTGGAAAGCTTGTTGAAATTAAAAATAATGAAGTTTCTTTTAAAACGGATTTTGCTCTTTTAAAAATACCAGAAGACAGAATTGCTAAAATAAAATTTGCAACTTCAGACAATCATACGGAAATTAAATCCATCGGAAAACCTCTTGTAATTTCAAAATTTTTAGACAAAGACCAGATAACACTCTCATTAATTTCAATAGAAGATGGATTTATTACAGCGGAAAACCCAATATTTGGTAAAGCAAAATTCAGTTTAAACTATTGTTCTTCCCTGATTTTTAATGAGATGCCTGATAATCCAAAACAAAAACAAATAGACGATTCAGAAGAAAATGAAAATACTGTACCTATAATGCCAATACCAGTGGAAGAGATAAAATGAATGAGAAGATAGGATGAGAGACCTCCTGAATAAAATAAAAAAGGAAAAAATCCTTATTTCTGATGGAGCGTGGGGGACTTTTCTCCAGCAAAAGGGACTTTTACCAGGAGAGTGTCCAGAAGAATGGAATATATCTCATTATCAAGACGTATTTGATATTGCAAAATCGTATATTGATGCAGGTTCTGACATAATAGAAAGCAATAGTTTTGGAGCATCTCGAATCAAACTTGCTCATTATGGACTTGAAAGAGAGGCTTTTACAATAAATAGGATAGCGGTAGAAATATCGCGAAAAGCTGCGGGTGAAGATAAGTTTGTAATTGCATCTATGGGACCAACAGGAAAAATACCAATGATGGAGGAGATACCTACAGCAGATTTTTATAATGCGTTTAAAGAGCAGGCCATTGCATTTTCAGAAGGCGGAGCTGACGCTGTATGTATTGAAACGATGGCAGATCCCCAGGAAGCTATAATAGCTATAAAAGCTGTAAAAGAAAACACTCCTCTAACTTGTATATGCACATTTACATTTGATAGAACTGCGTCAGGAGAGTATCGGACAATTATGGGCACATCTCCTGAAATTGCAGGAGAAAACGCTGTAAAAGCTGGCGCTGATATAATTGGAACAAATTGCGGAAATGGAATAGAAGGTATGGTGGAAATAGTTCATATCTTCAGAAATATTTTCCCAGAAATTCCAATTTTAGTTCATTCAAATGCAGGAGTACCAATTCATAATGGAAGTGAAACTATATTTCCTGAAAGCCCTGATTTTATGGCTGAAAAGGTAGTTCATCTTGCAGATGCAGGTGCAAATATTATAGGGGGGTGTTGTGGAACTACTCCAGAACACATAAAAGCAATGAAAATGGCATTGATAAAAAATAATAGAATTAAAGGATGAAAGTTTCTAAAGAAAATTTGAAAATTCAAGAATTTCTCAAATCTGGAAAGGTTGCACTTGGGGGGTTTTTAGGTTCCGATAACAGAAATTTTATTGAAATCATTGAATCTGACCAAAATGAACTTGCCAGAATTAATCTTGAATCAAAGAAACTCACAGATGCTATGTTAAAAATAACTCAAAAAACTATGAATTTTATAGGAAATTGGGTAAAGATTTCAGACAATCTTGAAGCAAAGACAGAAGAAGTAAAAGGCTCGATAATTTGCCCATTTCCACATAATACAAAACCTTTTCTGAAGTGGTTTACAACTCTTCGCGATTTAAGGACAGGTGAAGAATTCAAATGGAGTGAATTATCAATACATCTTATTGAAGAACATTCTTTTTTTCAGGGAAAAGGGTCTGAATTCCGTATAGAGCCTGCGAAATTCGCAAAAGTATTAAATCTTATTGAAGAAAAATAGTTATAGCAGTTTAAGTACAAACAAAAAATGACTTTTTTTTGGAGAAATATGTTTTTTTATTTGCATTTTTCAGAATAAGTCTTAACTTACTGTTTCCTTTTTAGAAATAAAAAAAATATAGGAATGAGATAAATAAAACTATGCTTGAAAAAAAAGAAATTATAGCAAAATTTGGAAAGAAAGAGTCCGACACTGGTTCGCCAGAAGTTCAGATTGCCATTCTGACAGAACGCATTAAACAAATTACAGAGCATATGAAAGGTCATAAGAAAGATTTCCACTCAAGAAGAGGCCTGTTGATGCTCGTAAGTAAGAGGAGAAAACTCCTTAACTATCTGGCAAAAAAAGACTATAAGAAATTTGAAGAGTTAATAAAGTCGCTGAATTTGCGTCACGCATAAGAATCGGGTAGGTTGTTAAGTTTTGCATGAAGAGATAGGAGTTGTGAGGAATTTTGACGGTGCAGGCAATACTCTTTTGAGATTATCAGCACCGCAATTCCTCCCACTTCGAATTCGCTTCTTATATGCATATTCTCTTAACATTTCCCGCCGCAATGCGCCGCAATGCGTTATAAAAAAATAACAAACATCCTAATCTTATTAGGGAAGAGAGAGAAATGAAAAAAAAAGAAGGACAGGTATCCATAGAGATAGGTCATGAGAAAAAAATTGAAATTTCAACCGGGAAAATAGCTGGTCTTGCAAATGGCTCATGCCTTGTAAGATGCGGGGATACTGTAGTGCTTGTAGCAGTATGCTCTTCAAAACCAAAAGAAGGCACGGATTTTCTGCCTCTTCAGGTTGATTACAGGGAAAAATACAGTGCTGCTGGAAGATTTCCAGGTGGCTACATAAAGAGAGAGGGGCGTCCCACTGACCGGGAAATCCTCATTTGCAGGATGACAGATCGTCCAGTCCGTCCTTTATTTCCAGAAGGATTCTTTGGTGAAGTACAAATTCAGGCTCTTCTGTTAAGCACAGACGGTGAAAATGATCCCGATATACTTTGTCCACTTGGAGCATCAGCGGCCCTTGCTTTATCTGATCTCCCGTTTCAAGGTCCTATTGGTGCGGTAAGGGTGGGATTAATTGAAGGACAGTTTATTGCAAATCCAACAATTTCAGAAATGCAGAGGAGTTCGTTGAACCTTGTTTATGCAGGGCTTTCAGATAAGGTGATAATGATTGAAGGGGATGCAAAAGAGTGCTCTGAGGAAACTCTTCTGGAAGCAATGAATTTTGCAAATGAAATAATTAAGAAACAGATAAATGTACAAGTTGAGCTCACAAAAATTGCAGGAACTCCTAAAAAAGATTATGAAATATGTTCTATACCAGATGAAATAAATGATATTGTCAGGGAAAAAGAAGATGAAATAACAAAAGCCTGTGTAATTCCAGGAAAAGAAGAAAGACAGGAAGCTTTGTCGCAAATACTTGAGTCTTTAGATGCAATTTTGAAGGAAAAGTATTCTGAGCTTATTCCAGATTATTCATTTAAACTGAAAATAGCTTTTGATAAATTTGTTGAAAAAACAGTTAGAAAAAATATTAGCGAAAAAAGTTTACGTATTGATGGAAGAAAACTTGATGAACTCAGACCTATTGAATGTGAAGTATCAGTATTGCCGAGGGTTCACGGAAGTGCATTATTTTCAAGAGGAGAGACGCAAGCTCTTATGATTGTTACGTTGGGTTCTACTCTTGATGCACAGGAAATGGACAATGTAATAAATACAGGGAGAGACAAAAAATTTTATTTACATTATAACTTTCCCAATTTTAGTGTTGGGGAAGTTGGCAGGATTGCTGGACCAGGAAGGCGCGAGATAGGACATGGTAATCTGGCAGAACGTTCTATTGCTCAAGTAATGCCATCTGATTATCCATATACTGTTCGTTGTGTTTCTGAAATAATGGCATCGAACGGTTCAACCTCAATGGCTACGGTATGTTCGGCATCACTTGCGCTTATGGATGCAGGTGTTCCAATACCGGAACACGTTGCTGGTATTTCATGCGGACTTATTTATGAGAATGAAAATGATTACGTACTTTTGACTGATATATTGGGAGCCGAAGATCATTATGGAGATATGGATTTTAAAGTTGCAGGAACAAAAAAAGGCATTACAGGTTTTCAGCTTGACCTCAAAATTCCTGGAGTTCCGATAGACTTGCTCTACAAGGCGATGAAAAGAAATCTGGAGGCCAGGTTAAAGATTATTGAAATAATGAATAATTGTATCCCATCTTCAAGGCCAGATATTAGTCCATATGCCCCGAGAATTCAAAAGATAAAAATCAATCCTTCTAAAATAGGAATGCTCATAGGACCAGGAGGGGCAAATATTAAAGCAATTACCGAAAAAAGTGGCGCTCAAATTGATATTGAGGACGATGGCACTGTAAATATATTTGCAAGCAATAAAGAATCATTACTCAAAGCAAAAGAAGAAGTTGAAAAAATTTCAGCAGAAGTGGAAGTAGGGAAAATTTATCGCGGTAAAGTTACTGGAATCAAAGACTTCGGAGCATTTGTGGAAATACTCCCCGGACAGGAAGGTCTCCTGCACATATCAGAAATGGCAAACTATAGAGTTGCTAAAGTAACTGATATATGCAGAGAGGGTGATAGTATTACTGTGAAAGTACTTGGTGTTGATGAAAGGGGAAAAATAAAGCTTAGCAGACGTGCCGCTCTTGAAGAGTTAGATGAAAAAAAATAAAATTTCAATTTGATTTATTTTACAAATAAGTTAACTTAATCCCTTTTAAAATTTATCTGTTCATTCTTAAGATTTCGCAGGTGGCGAGGTAGCTCAGTCGGTAGAGCAGAGGACTGAAAATCCTTGTGTCGTCGGTTCGATTCCGACCCTTGCCACCATTTTGAATTAAGCAAAAAGAGTGATACTATTTTAAAATTTTTTATTTCTATTTTGTTTAGTTAATTTTAATTCATAAACTATAAAGCAAATTGTAATAAAAAACTCTCTTTAATCTCCATAATCCGGAAAAGTAATTTATGAAAAATTGGATTGATTTCTTGAAATTTGGAATATGGAGAATTCAAGCAAAAAGACTGGATAAAAAAAAATATTTTTTCATATCTCAACTAAGAATTATTATCCTTGCTTTGAGAAGTTTTAGTGAAGATAAATGTATTCTTCGTGCTTCGGCCTTGACATTTTATACGTTACTTTCAATAGTTCCTGTTGTTGCTGTTGCATTTGGTATTGCGAAAGGTTTTGAGGTGGAAAAACTACTCGAAAGGCAACTCATTCAAAATTTTGAAGGACAGGAAGAAGTTTTATATAGAATTATAGAATATTCAAGGAATCTCCTTGAGGCTACCAATGGAGGACTTGTTGCCGGATTTGGGATTATCATGCTTTTATGGACGGTTATAAAATTACTCGGAAATATTGAAGATTCCTTTAATGATATATGGGGAGTAAAAGAGGGACGAACTATTAGCAGAAAATTCAGTGACTATCTTGCAATTATTTTGATTTGTCCAATATTGCTCGCAATTGCTGGTAGTACGACAGTTTTTATAGCTTCATATTTAAAAAAACTTATTAATAGTCTTGAATTCCTTGGTTTTACATATTATTGCTTTAATTTTTCTATAAGAACTTTGCCATTTTTTGTAACCTGGCTTTTATTTCTATTTCTTTATATCTTTATTCCAAATACAAAAGTTAATTCAAAGGCCGCAATCTTTGCATCTTTCGTTGCTGGAATATTTTATCAACTCCTTCAATTCGGATATGTAAACTGTCAGTTTGCACTATCAAAAACAAATGCTGTTTATGGGAGCCTTGCAGCTTTGCCTTTTTTTCTCGTATGGGTTCAATCAAGCTGGCTAATTGTATTATTTGGCGCAGAAATCGCATTTTCAGTGCAAAATATCGAAACTTATGAATTTGAGCCAGACTGCCTGAATGCCAGTCCTCTATTAAAATTCGCTGTTGCATTAATTGTGCTTTCCAAAATAATCAATGACTTTGAAAAGGGGAAAGAAGCGCCTGACGAAAACGTTTTAAGTCATGAACTTGAAATTCCGATTCGGATGGTGAAAGATGTTATTTTTGAATGCAAAAGAGCTTCTCTAATAGTTCAAACAGAGAATTCAATTGCTTCAGTAAAAGGATATCATCCATCATATGATAGTGCTAAATTTACGGTATCTTTTATTATTGAAAAATTCATTTGCAATGGCGTTGATAGTATATCCGACATAAAAAATGAAAAAATCGAAACAGCAAAAGATATTTTACGTAAAATTCTCTTAAAACTAAAAAGTTCTAATGAAGATATACACGTCCGCCATTTCTATTCAAGCTAATAAAAATAAAGATTAATAATAAATTATTAATGTTTGCATAAAATTATATTCAAAATGTTATTTAATTAATTGAAAATCGGAGGCGTAAAAAATGGCACTGCACTATAAAAAAGATAAAATAAAAGACTTAAATGCTGATATTTACGGGAGTAAAATACTCGATAAACCAGTCCCAAAATATAGAATTCCATCTGATGAGATATGCCCAGAATTTGCTATGTCTATCATACGCGACGAGTTAATTATGGACGGCAATGCAAGACAAAATCTTGCTACTTTTTGTCAAACCTATCTTGATGAAGAAATACATAAATTAATGGATTTATGCATCGATAAAAATATGATAGACAAAGACGAGTATCCCTCAACAGCAGAAATAGAAAATAGATGCGTTCATATTCTGGCAAATCTATGGAATTCTCCTGAAAAGAATAGGGCTCCTGGTTGTTCAACAACAGGTTCAAGTGAAGCTGCTATGCTGGGCGGTCTCGCAATGAAATGGCGATGGCGCAAGCGTATGGAAATGTCTGGAAAGAAAATCGGACAACCAAATATAGTAAGTGGACCAGTTCAAGTATGCTGGCATAAATTTGCACGTTATTTCGATGTAGAACTAAGGGAAATCCCAATTGAGCGAGAACAACTTGGAATGACAGTAGATAAGCTACTTGAAAACATTGATGAAAACACTATCGGAGTAGTTGTAACTTTTGGAGTCACCTTTACCTGCCAGTATGAGCCCGTTCTTGAAATTGCAGAAGCCCTGGATAGATTTGAAAAAAGAACAGGGCTTAATATTCCTATTCATGTTGATGCAGCTTCAGGTGGTTTTCTTGCTCCGTTTATAGAGCCAAATTTAGTATGGGATTTCCGTATTCCGAGGGTACATTCAATTAATACATCAGGACATAAATTTGGTTTAGCACCTCTTGGTGTTGGTTGGATAATATGGCGTGATAGTCAAGCATTGCCGGAAGAGCTAATATTCAGAGTAAATTATCTCGGTGGTGATTTGCCCACATTTGCCCTTAATTTTTCGCGCCCTGCAGGACAAATTGTTGCTCAATATTATAACTTTTTGCGTCTTGGCCGGGAAGGATATCGAAAAATACATCAGAACTGTTATGATATCGCCAGGTATCTTGCGAAAGAAATTGCAAAATTGGGAGATTTTGAAATATTATTTGATGGTAATAGCCGTAAAGGTATTCCGGCAGTTTCGTGGATATTAAAGAAGCCTGAATCTTCAAAATATAATTTATTTGAACTTTCTGATAGATTAAGAATGCGCGGATGGCAGGTACCAGCTTATACAATGCCGCCTAATATCACTGATATAACCGTTATGCGAATACTAATAAGACATGGCTTCAGCAGAGACATGGCAGAAATTTTTCTTGATGATATGCAAATGGCTCTGAAGCATTTAAATCAATATCCAGTATCAGCAAAAATGCACAATAAAAATATAAAATTTTATCACCACGCATTACAATCAAGGACTGACTCTAATGAAAAATGAAACAAAGAAAAATAATTTAGGTATATTTTCACTTGGATTAATGACTGCCGCGGCAGTTCTTACAAGTCTTCGTGGTATCCCACTGATAGCAAAAGAAGAAATGACAATGTTTGTTTATCTGGCATTTGCATTAATATTTTTTCTTATTCCAGCTTCATTAGTTTCAGCAGAGTTAGGTGCCGCTTTTTCAAATCGCAAAGGTGGTATTTTTATATGGGTAGGTGAAGCTTTTGGTAAAAAGTGGGGATTCCTTGCCATATGGCTGCAATGGGTACAGAATCTCGTGTGGTACCCTACGGCACTCGCTTTTGCTGCCTCAGCTTTTGCTTATGCAATTGGAAAATCAGAATTATCAGAAAATCATTTTTACGTAGGTATTTTCTGTATTGTTACTTACTGGTTGGCTACATTCTTAGCTTTCAAAGGCGTAAATGTATTTGCAAAAATTTCAAACTACGCATTCATTGTTGGAACTGTATTGCCTGGTATTTTCCTCTTTATTCTCTTTATTTATTGGATAAGTTCAGGACATCAACCGGCCTGGAACAATATTTCTTCACCTGCCTTGGAACATCTGGGGCATCCTCGTTTATGGCCAGAAATAAAAGGTTTTGGAACGATTTCTTTCCTTGCTGGAATATTACTTACTTTTGCCGGAATAGAAGTTCAAAGCGTTCATGTAATAGAAATGAAAAATCCAGCTCGAGATTTTCCTATTGCAATTGCTCTCGGAGCCCTCATTGCCTTAATCATTTCAATTTTGGTAGCAATACCTATTGCAGCAATACTCCCTTATGAAGAAATTAATCTTACAAATGGCGTTTTTATGACATTCAAAGTAGTAATAGACAATATATGGCATATGCCATTATTATCTAAACTCTTGTCTTTTCTGGTATGTTTTGGTGTTATGGGAGGTATTTTCGCATGGATTGCAAGTCCCTGTAGAGGACTCCTTGTAACTGCAGAAGAAGGAGAATTACCGGATTCTTTAAGTAAAACAAATAAAAATGATATGCCTACGCGCATAATGACAATTCAAGGTATGATTGTAACTCTAATTTCCTGTTTGTATTTTGTGATGGATGATGTAGAGGTTGGCTTTTTACTTATTTCAGCTATGACTATAGCTCTTTACCTGATTATGTATATGTTGATGTATTTAAGCTTAATAAAACTCAGGTACAGTAAGCCGGAGCTAATTCGTCCTTTCTCTGTGCCATTTGGTAAAGTTGGGGCATGGACTATTGCGGGAATCGGTTTTATAGCAATGCTCTTCAGTTTTATAGTTTCTTTTTTTCCTCCAGAGCAGTTACCCATATCATCTCCAGCTTTATATACAATCATTGTTATAGTCAGTACTATAATATTTACATCTTTACCGTTGATAATTCATAATATTAGAAAAAAAAATTGCGAATGAAGAGGAACCAGAGCTAAGTAAAAAGCTCCAAAGAAAACCGATGTTAATCAATGAACAACGAGATCATATTATTCACGAAAGATAGAAAGAGCGCAGATATCTTTTTAAAGATATTATGATTTTTTAACAAAAATCACAATTTTCGACATTTCATTTTTCCCCATTTTTTAGCCCGCATATAGTAAACCGTTGTTCTGTAGCTTTGTCTTCAACTTGCTGTAGTTGTCATACTTGTGTCCCAATGCCTCACCGCTAAGGAATATAAATTTCTTAAAATATGTATGATAAGTTCAACGGTTGACTTGAGCGAAAATCGCAAATTGAAAATTTTTGAAATCGTAATTTTTATAAATTTATGTTGATTTACAATGAGTTATGTATTAAAAATCGCAAGATTGTAGAAAAAAATTATGTTAAATTATACGGAAATTATTTTTAGTATTTCATTTGCAGCATTGTCTGATGCACTTTCACTCTTAAAAGAAATATTGTCAACCATTTCATTCATTTTTCGTTCTACATAAGCTCTGCGCGGTCCATCTGGAAGAATTTCAAGTACTGCTTTGGAAAGGATATCTTTGTTTACTTCTTTCTGTAAAAATTCCATGAAAACTAATTCTCCACAAATTATATTGACCATTGTAAAATAAGGTAACTTGACAAGTAATTTTCCAAGAAAAAAAGTAATGGGATTAAGCTTATATACTACGACCAGAGGCAGTCCTGCTATTGCTGATTCTACCGTGACTGTTCCTGATGCAGCTATTCCAGTGGAAGCTTTTTGCATAAGAGAATCCGTCTCCCCATAAGAAAAATCAATCTTTAAATTTTCACAAGAGTTTTTTATTTTGAATTTTTTATAAATCTCAAGACATCTTTCTTGAATACTCTTTCTATTTAAAGAAACAGCAAATTTTAATTCAGGTTTAATATTTGATAGTTCAAGAGCTGTTTCGAGCATAGGCCAAAAAAGCCTGTTTACTTCATTGTATCTGCTGCCAGGAAGAATTAAAATCAGATTTTTATCCTTTTTTATATCCTGCCTGGTTCGGCGCTTAACAATATCTACGAGAGGATGTCCAACAAAATCTGTATCAAGTCCAGCATCCATGAAAATACTTTTTTCAAATGGGAATATTACTAACATTTTTCGGCAGTATTCGGCGAGTTTTGGGATTCGTCTTTTTCCCCACGCCCAAACCTGAGGACTCACATACCATACCACATTGATATTTCTTTTTTTCATCTCCTTTGCAAATCTGATATTAAAGCCGGGATAATCTATAAGGACAACAGCATCAGGCTGTTCTTTTACAGCTTTTTTAACGAGATACTTGAATATTTTTATGAATGTGAATATTTTGCTGAAAACTTCTACAAAACCAACCACTCCGAGTTCAGTAGAATCTACCATAATCTCAACACCAGCAGAACGCATCTTTTCCCCACCCATTCCAGAAATAAAAAGTGGCTCAGGACTTAGCTTTGAAAGTGATTTTGCAAGTTCGGCTCCATACGCATCACCAGAACTTTCTCCAGCGAAAATCCAGATTTTTTTTCTTTTTTCCATAATTTATTAACTTACAGCCAAAATTATTTTATTCGATATATATATTTTTGGATAAAGTAAATTTTTTTCTCCATTCTTTTGGACTTTTATTGGTAAATGATTTGAAAACCTTTGAAAAGTAGAGAGGATCTTTGTATCCGCATTTCAAGGCAATACTATATATATTATCATCAGTTTCTCGGAGTAATTTCATAGCCCAGTTCATTTTTTCCTTGTACCAACAATTGTACAAAGTATCTCCGAGCAGTTTTTTTGCTTTTCTGCAAAGGTGTTCCTTTGATAAGTTAAAATGTGTTGCCATCATATTCAAATCAACCGGTGAAGAAATTCTTTCCATCATATATCTTAATAAATCTTCAGAAGAAATTGTCCCATTTTCCTCTCCACTGAATTCAATCACCGAAAGCAACATCGCAAGAGCGCTGTCTGTGGGAGTCATTCTTTCTATAACTGCCTCATTCTCTGAGCTTTTAAACTTCCTGGAAAGACCTATCAATCTTTCAAAATATTCAGTCAATTGAGACCATCCATTAAATTCTATAAAGTTTGCTTTCATTTGAATCCTTATCCTTTCTGCTATTTTCATAGCCTCATGGCCTGCAAATCTGCAATAATAATGTTCATAGGGAAATTTAGGGTCTGAAGATAATATTCCAATTTCCTCATTCGGAAGAATTAAACCAAGCATACCCCCTGATATTTCAAATTTATTTTTGCCAATAACGTAATATCCTTTGCCGGAAATAAATACCATTACCATCGCATCTTTATTATATGTTCCCAAAGTAGCATGATGCGGACTATCCTCTATCTTCCCACAAACACGAACTTTGAATGGAAGAGATGTCGCAGGAGATGGTTTTCTGTAAAAAGTTTTATCGATGTTGACTGTCATATCATATAAAAATCAATATTTTTCATATTTTTTTTAATTTTTCTCCATTCTTATTTATTAATTCTAATATATAATATATATCAAGATTTTTAATTTTAAAAGGAGAAAACCTAATGAAAAAAGGACCTAAAATTGTGATTATTGGGGCAGGAAGTCTATTTTTTGGGCGGCAGGCAATATGGCAATGTTGTACATCGGAGTATCTGAATAAAGGAATTTTGGGGCTTGTGGACAGGGATGAAGTTAACCTTGAGCGTATGAGGACATTAGCTCTTAAGGCTGTAAAACATTTAAAAGTGCCTTTAAAAATAGAAGCTTCAACTAATGCAGAGGAAGTCTTAAAAGGTAGTGATTTTGTTGTTCTTAGTTTTGCCGATAGATCTGTTAAATTTCGAGAAATAGACTGTGAAGTAGCTCTTAAATACGGAATAAGGATGTGCAGTGGAGATACAATAGGTCCCGGCGGAATATTCAGGACATTAAGAGAATTTCCCCATATATTGGATTATTGTAAAAAAATCGAGAAAATATGTCCAGAAGCATGGGTAATAAATTACATAAATCCTACAGCTGCCAATGGAATGGGAATAAAACTATTTGCCCCCAAATTAAAGAGTTTCGCTCTATGCGATGGGCTTCATATGCCACATGTAAAAAGGCATTATGCTCTTAGAGCAGGGATTATTTCTTCACCTGAAGAGTGGAATGATGATATAGATAAAAATTTTGATTTCCGCATTGCCGGACCAAATCATTTCACCTGGCTTTTGAAAGCTGAGTATAAAGGATCGGATCAGAGTGCGAAAATCGCAAAAGCCCTTTCTATAGAAGCGGCAAAAGAAACAAATGGTTATGATATTGGAGCAAAGGCCGTTTTCAATAACAGCATTACATATCAGTTATATGAAATATTTGGTTACATTCCTACATGTACAGGCCATACTAAAGAATACTTGCGCTTCTGGCAAGGGCTTGGAAAAATAAATGAAAAAATTCCTCCTCTATCGATATGGGAAGCCTCCGATAGATATAGAGTTCATGCTGATATGTGGGCTGAGGTTGATTCTTATAATCTCAATATCAAAGGAATGGATGAATTCTTTAAAAAGCATAAACCAGACCATGCAACAGATATTATAGAAGCAATGTGGGGAGGGCTTAAGAAAGCTTTCTTCATAAATACCTTTAATAACGGAGCCGTGCCAAATATGCCGGATGACGCCTTTCTTGAAATGCTTTGCGATATGAGTATGGACGGACCCAAACCAAGATTTATAGGAAATGCTCCAATCGGTCTTAGAGGTTTATGGTCTCAGGTACTCGATAGCCATCAGTTATCTGTCGAAGCGGCAGTGTCGTGTGATAAAAATATCCTATTGCGAGCTTTTCTATGTGATCCCCTTGTTTCAAGTATCGAAGATAGTAAAGCAATGATAGATGAGTTGCTTGCAAGAGAGAAAGATGCTTTACCAGAAAAATGGTTTAAATAATCCACATATCAAACAAACACATAATTCTTATGAAAAAATCAATATGAAATTCAAAAATTGCACTTTCACGAAATAAAACAAATATAAAATTTCAAATGTTTTTTAAAAAGTTGTTTGTGTAATCTCTCATTCAAATTTCAAATGGAGATATTATGTGAAAACACTAATCCGCTCATTTCCGAAGAATTTAAAAATCAAAATTAACTGATTTTATTTGGGATTATTTAGAGATTTGCTTGAAAATTCTATCTTTGTAAAAAAATATAGTTGTTTTATAATAAACATAAACTGAATGGTTTTTTTGTAAAATATTCAGGATAATTTACGATTTATAAATTCCTAAGTTTACATATAATTTATAAAAAATTTCTTATATTTCGCAATTTTAATTATTAAACTGCAAAAATTAACAGGTTTTTGAATGCTTCAAAAAAGCAATATAGGAATGTTAAGGATGCAGGAAAAGAATCTCTTTCACTTACCTGTAATTATAGCCTTTTTTCTCGCTATTGTAATCTTGATTTTTTTCATGAGACACTCTATTATTTGTCTTTCATTTCCTTTTCCACTTGAATACGGTGAGGGTATTACGGCAAATTATACGGCTTTAGCAGTAAAGGGTGAGAATATATATCCTGTTGTAAAGTCTTCTCTTCCATGGTTACATAATCCTTATGGGCCTTTATTTTTTTATTTTTCTGCGATTTTTGCAAAATTCACAAATAATCCTTTCCTTCCTGGCCGTATTGTTTCCTTTATTTCTGCAATTTTAGTGTTCTTTTTAATCTTTTTTTTTGCCAGAGAGAGGGTGTCGGTATTTGCTGCTCTTGCGAGTGTATTATTGTTTGTTTCTTCTCCTGTAGTCTGGAGATATTCCACAATGGGAAGGGTAGATTTTTTGGCTCTTGTAATGATGTCGATATCTATTTTTCTCCTTTATAAAGTTAAGAGAATTTCCGAGGATGTAGTTAAATCTGAAAATACTAATTTGTCATCTATTTTAGTATTTTTATCATCTCTTTTTGCCTTTTCTGCAGTTATTGTAAAACCCTCTTATCTGCCTATTGTCTTTTCGGGTTTTATTGTGAGTTTAAATTTTTCAAAGAGAGATTTTATTATTTTTATTAGCGGAATTTTTAGCGGATTATTTTTTTTCCTTGCATGGATTATGTTTACATCTCAAACAGCTATTTTTATTCACTGGACAAAAATGAATATGATAGGTTTTTCTTTTGCGAATTTCGCAAAGATATTATTTATTTTTATGCGAACACATTTGTTTACAATTATATTATTTATTTTTGCTATATACAATTTCCGCAGAGATAAAATTCTGGGCTATTTTTCTATTGCCAGTGGGATTATTGCATTTCTCACAATAAAAAACGGGGCAATTGATTCTTATTTTCTTCCACTGCTTTTATGTGCCTCTTTTTCGGCGGCAAATTTTGTATCAAATTACAATTTTAAAGGAGCTAATTATGTTTTTTCATCAATTCTTGCTGTTCAGCTTGGTTTTTTCTTGCCTATCTCTCCAACGCCGGTCTTTACTGCAACTTATGGTTTTGATTTGCCCCCCTCTGCATTAAATATTACCCCTTCGGAAGATGATTTTGCAACAGGAAATGCTATTATCAATGAAATAAAAAGTGTTGATGAACCTGTACTTTGTGATGAACCAGGTTATTTGCTTTGTGCCGGGAAAGATATTTATATTCAACCCTATCAATATGGTATGCTTGCAAGGAAAAACATTATTGAAAAGAATTTATTAGAAGACGCCATAAACAACAACTTTTTTAGTCTTTACATAATCAGATCTGCAAAAGGTTCAAATTCTTATTTTTCAGAAGAGGTCATAAATCTTATAAAAAGTAAATATCCTCTTAAGACTACTATTGGAAATTATAATATTTATGGAGATTAGTTAAAAACTTAAGCTAATGTTCAAGTGAGGAATTTTGCTAATTGAGATCCAAAATTTATATATTCTGATCTGGAGATGAAATTATCAGAGAAGCGTTTGTCCCACCAAAGCCAAAGCTGTTGTTAAGGACATGTTTCAATGGAACATTGAAAATTGTTTTACGAACAAAATTTGCCCATTCGAAACTTTCATCCGGTAAATCAAGATTTAAAGAAGGGGAAATGAATTTTTTTTCAATCATCATAGAACAAAATATAGTCTCAACTGCTCCAGATGCACCAATCATATGTCCTGTCATTGATTTAGTACTGTTAATAAAAATATTTTTTGCATTATTGCCGAACACTTCCATTATTGCGGCCATTTCGGAGCTATCTCCCATAGGAGTACTTGTTCCATGAGTATTGATATAAGAAATTTCTTCTTTTGCGATTTTCGCAGATTCTATTGCTTGTTTCATAACTTCGGCACTGGCATTAGAATCAGGTACAACCATATCTGTACCGTTGCTATTTGCGGCGAAACCACTTATGTAGGAAATTGCCTTAGCGCCTCTTTGTTTCAATGATTTTTCACTTTCAAGAATGAGTATTCCGGCGCCCGCTGCAATTACAAAACCATCTCTATTTCTATCAAATGGTCTGCTTGCTGCTGTTGGATTTTGATTATATTTTCTTGATAAAGCTCTCATTGCATCGAATCCGAGGGCATGGGGCCAATTCAATTCTTCTGTTCCACCGGTAATAACTATATCGTATTCTCCTGTATTTATAAGTCTTGCGGCTGTTATTATGGCATGAGCTCCACTTGCACAAGCGGAACTGACGTCGAAACTTTCCCCTTTTAAGCCTAAAATTAAGGATAAATTTGCCACTGCGGAGGATGCCATTACTTTTGGTACAACAAATGGTGATACTTTTTTAACTTTTTTTGTACTTTCAAAAATCTTAGAATTTTCATATAAATGCATATGTGCGCTTCCTGCGCATCCAATAATTACAGCGACTTTTTTGCCTCTTATGTCATCAGGTGATATTTTTGCCTCATTAAGAGCTTCTTCGGCAGCTGCGAGAGCCATAATAGCATTTGCTGGCATAAAGCGGATATTTTTAGAATCTAAGAACTTTGACGGAGGATTTTGATCTGGTAGTCCAGCAACAAGACTTTCAAGGCCAAGCTCTTTCCATTCTGGCATAAACCTTATTCCAGAGACACCGTTTTTGAGGGCTTTTTCATTTTCTAAAATACCATTTCCAAGTGGAGTAATAAGACCTCTTCCACTTATTGCAATTTTTATCATTGTATTTGTTTTCCGAGTTATTTAGAGGCTAATTTAGGTTCAAGGTAATCTATACAACTGTTTAACGTAGCAAGTTTTGGGTAGTCGGCTTCAGGGATTTCAACACCATATCTTTTTCTGATTTCCATTACAATATCAAGGAAATCCATTGAATCGAGTTCCAGTTGATCGCGGAGTTTTCCTTCCGGGTCAATAGAGGAACAATCTCCTTCTGGAAGAATTTCATTAATTATGTCCTTTATTGCCTGTGAAATCTGCTCACGTGTCATAAATTCTCCTTAATTATTTGGTAAAAAATAAAAACATTGGGCGAGTAATATACTATAATATCTTTAATCTTCAAATCTTTTTATAATAAGTGTAGAATTTATACCAAGCATGCCGAAAGAATTATTAAGAATATATTTTATTTCTTCTGGATTTTTATATAATTTTTCCTTTTGTAATAAGTTGGTGAGTTCACATTTTGGATCAAGCGTTTCAATATTATGACACGGATGTATTATTCCGTCTTCAAATGAAGGGATATTACCGGCTAATTCGAGAGCTCCAGCGGCACCCATTGCATGCCCTATAAACCCTTTTGTATTGTTGATGTATGGGAAATTTTTTTGGAAAACTTTCCTTATTGCCTGGCACTCTTGAATATCCCCGGCCTTAGTAGCTGTAGCGTGGGTGTTGAGAATGTCTATATTATCAGGAGTGATTCCCGCATTTAATATAGCTTTAGCCATGCATTCAGCCTGTCTATCTGGATTTGGGAGTACATAACTTGTTCCATCAGAATTTGTTGCCCATCCGGCTATTTCAGCGTAAATTTTAGCGCCTCTCTTTTTAGCTGATCCAAGCCGTTCTAATAAGTAAAGGGCGCCACCTTCAGATACTACTATTCCATTTCTATTTATATCGAAAGGGCGACTTGCCTTATTTGGATCTTCATTTGTAGCTAATGCATTCTGGCTTTTAAAACTTGCAAATATTCCGAAAGTGTGGATGCTTTCGGATACTCCTCCTGCTATGGCATAGTCAACCTCACCAAGCATTAATTGCTGGACTCCTTGAATTATGCCAAGATTTCCTGCAGCGCATGCTCCCCCAATACAATAATGAGGTCCAGTAATACCGAGGTTTACTGTAACTTCTCCTGCAGGATTATTTGCAACAGTTCTCGGATTATGGTAATGGTTCCAAAAACGCACATCATAGTTGAATTCTTTTATATTAGCTATTTCATTTTCTGTTTCGACATTACCATGCTCTGTAATACCTACGTATACACCAATTCTATCACGACTTACACTTGAAATATCTATTTTGGCATCATTGAGAGCTTCTCGTGCGCAGTATATTGAGATTGAGCCTGCTCTCGTTCCTGCTCTAAGTTCTTTTTTGTTTTGATATTTTAATGGATTGTAATGGCATACACCAGCTATAACTTTACCAATGTATCGGAGTTCAATAAATTGGAAAAGGACACGTTTGTTGATAAGATTGTTGCGAAATTCTGAAAGACTATCTCCATTTGGAGCGGTTAAGCCAATACCTGTTATTACTATTTTTTCTTTCATCAAAAAATACCTTTTGTTTTATTCACAAAATACTGCAAAGATGCCTGTTTTCTCTGCTCCCCATGTCTTTTTGATAGTAAATTTGATTGCCTCTATTTTTCGATTTATATCAATTTTTATAAGTCTTTTGCGATTTTCGCAGATATTGACAAGAGTTGACCATTCACTGTCCACCATTATTTCGATTGAAATTTCTCTTGGTAAAACTTGTGGCAATGATGTGAGTTGATCATCTCTCTGGTGGTAACTTAATGCTATATTTTTATCCAGAGCACTTTCTACAATTATAGAAAGATTTTTTAGTTTTTCTGCTTTGCAAAATTTTATTTCAAGCCAATCACCCTCTTTGCAATCCCATCTATGACTTTCTGTTTCAATAGGTCTGGTAAAACCATCGAGTAAAACTGATGGGTCGCCATTTGAAGCAGTTATTTTTGCATTTTTCAACTTTTCACTTAATTCATATTTTACCCATGGTAAATAACAATCATCTTTTATCAGCATTTGTTGTATGATTTTAATGTCTTTGAGAGCATCTTTTGGTAATATGTTTTTCTGAATGGCAAATGCAGCTGCAGTGCCGACAGCTTGTCCCATAACTGCACCAGTTCCCATAACTCTTGTAGAACTCATAGCTGCATGTGTACAACTTGCGTTTCGTCCAGCAAACATAAGATTGGAAATATTTTTTGAAAAAAGGCATCTATATGGAATTCCATAGGGGGATGGGGCGTGGTGAAAGATTGTTGGAGCTTCTTTTTTTTTAGCTGCACGAAAGCCAAGTATGTTGTGGTCATCCATACTCCAGCCACCATAAGCAACTATGTCGTCAAATTTACCTTCTGAAATAATATCATTTTGAGTCAATATTTTGGCGCCAACATATCTTCTGCTTTCCCTCTTTGCTGGTAAAAATTGTATCCAATCGATAGCCCAGTTTTCTGCCTCTTTTTTATTTTCGCAATGATTTTTTATATGATCCCAAACGCCATATACTATTTTTAGTAATTCATCTCTTGTTTCTTCCGTTCCCTCAATACTGTTTTCTTCTCCAAGCTCTATCCACCAATATCCCATTTCAAACCATTTATGTCCATTTTTTCCATATGGCAAATCATCGCAAGATTCAAACTTATAAGCCCAATGCGGAGGTAAAAAGGGCATAGGTCTATCATATTTCCTGGCAGCGAACAGGCATGTCATTCCCATTGTCTTCGTATCGGCTACTTCTGGTTCTATGCTTTCATTAAATTCATTTTTTGCTTCTCTCCCCATGCGAAATTCAGCTCCTGTGAGTGGGGCTAATACGGCATCGCCTGAGCAGTCTGCAAAAATTGCAGATTCTACTTCGTGATAAGATTCTGTGGTTAACTGCCACCCACGAATAGTTTTTATCCTATTATTTGCGATTTTCGCATCCAGACATGTGCAATTAAGCAAGAGCGTTATGTTTTTTTCATCTTTTACTTTTTCATACAAAACAGTATCCCATATAGAGTAATTTTTTGTTGGATTCCGATAGAGATTTTCAAGTCGAATTTCCTCTAAAATTCCCGTTTCACGCATATTTTTTATGCTATTGTGTCTGTCTGCTCCGCAAATGTGAACTCTACATTCACTTGATGCATTACCTCCTAGAACAGGTCTTTCATGCATGAATACCGTTTTAGCTCCGTGTCTGGCTGCAGAAATAGCAGCGCAAATTCCAGCCATCCCCCCTCCTATCACGCAAAGATCTGCTTTATGCTTTATTGTTTTAAAAGCGTTTTTTTTCATTATTTTCTCCTCTAAGAATTATGCAAGTTTTTTACTTAATTCTTCAGTAATTTCATATTTTAATTTTTCCCCATTTATAAAGCGTTTTACTTCTTCAACAATGTATTGTGCCATTCTTCGACACTCATTACCCATACTGCCAGCTATATGTGGGGAAAGAAAAACATTAGGTAGTTCATATAATTCTGAGTCATTTGACGGTGGTTCAGGCCATGTTACATCGAGAACAGCAAAAATATCATGGCGTTTTTTTAGAACATCAATCATTCCTTTTTCATCCACAACAGCTCCTCTGGCTGTGTTTATGAATGTTGCACCTGGAATCATATATTCAAAGTGTTTGCTTTTTATCATTTTTTCGGTTTCTTTTAACCATGGTGTATGACAACTTATAACGTGGGATTTCTGAAATAATTCATCTAATGTTAAAATTTTACATCCGAGTTCTTTTGCTTGTTCCTCATTTACAAAAGGATCATAGGCAAATATATTTACATCGAGCGTTTTTAATTTTTCAAGAACCATTTTCCCGATCATTCCAAGCGAAATTAAACCTATATTTACGTCATAGGCACCAAAAGGATTAATGGGGATTTTTTTTCCTCTTTGTTCCTTATAAATTTTACTTGCGTACCAGAAATTTTTAAGGCTCAGAATAATTTGAGCAAATGCAAATTCAGCCACAGGTACTGCATTTGCCGCCCATGCGCTAACTATTCTGATTCCCTTTTTCCACATAGCCTCAGTGGTAAAATTTTTTACGGAACCAGCACCATAGAATATGATTTTCAAATTTGGAAAAAGGGCGAGAATTTTATCGTTCATTTCTGGCATACCCCAACTGCTGATAATAATTTCCGTTTCAGCAAGCTTTTCCTTTGGAAAATTTTCCAGAGAATCTTTATTTAACTGTGGTCCAATAAATTCAAGTATAGATTCAAGTTCTTTTCTTTGTTTTTCTCCATAAACTAACTGAAATATATTATCTGGCATTAAATATAAAGCCTTCATATTTTTTCCTTTATCTTTATTATTTTGCAAATATTTTCAACAACTTCATCAATTGTCATATCACTACTGTCAATTAAAATAGCATCTTCGGCTTTTTTTAATGGGGCAATAGAACGATTCATATCCATTTCGTCGCGTTTGGCAATTTCTTTTGCGACTGTGGCAATAGTTGCCCCTTCAAAATTTTCTCCAGATTGCTCAAGACGCCTTTTTGCTCTGACTTCCGGACTGGCAGTTAAAAAAAACTTCCATTTAGCATCGGGGAAGACAACGGTACCTATGTCCCGTCCTTCCATAACAGAAAGGTGATTTTTATCAACTATTAATCTTTGCTTTTTGACAAGCCATTCTCTTACCAGAGGTATAGACGCTATTTTACTCACATATAAAGCTATTTCAGGGCTTCTTATTTTTTCATTTATACGCTCTCCATTTAAAATGATTTCCTCTGTATCTTTTGAAGGACGATATTCAAGATTAATTTTTTTAAGTAATTCATTAATTTTCTTTTCATCAGAAGGTGGAATTTTTGCCTCCAATATTGCGTGGGTTATAGCCCGATACATATTACCGGTATTTACATATACAGCACCAAGGCGTTTTGCGACTTTCGCAGCTACGGTGCTTTTGCCTGAAGCAGCGGGTCCATCTATGGCAATAATATTTCTTTTTTTTTCTTTCATTTTTCTTGTTTTGACGGCATTAACTTTTTAATAATTTCTTCATTTAGAACCTTTCCGGCGTGAAGTCCGAGAGCACGCATTCTGTATTCTTGGGCTGCAATTGTTACGAGTCCTGCTATATCTCTTCCTGGTGCGACTGGCAAAGTAATATGAGGTAAGTCTATTTCGAGAATGCGATATTTTGCGGTCTCAAGTCCAGAACGATCAATTTTACCGATTTCATCCCAATGTTTTAAAGTTATCACAATATCTATTTCTTGTTTTTCTCTGAATGCTGAAACTCCGAATAATTGAATTACATTTATCAAACCAAGCCCCCTTATCTCAATAAAACCATACATCTCGCTCATCTTTGTTGTTCCTATAAGAATATTGCCTCCAAGTTGCGAAATTCGCACTACGTCGTCTGCTACTAAAGCTGCACCATTTTTGATTAACGATAAAGCACATTCACTTTTTCCTACTCCACTGGGGCCACGTATAAGGACGCCTGTTCCTTGTACCTCTACGAGAGTTCCTATTACAGTAATACTTGGAGATAATTCCCGTTCAAGATATATAACTGTATCATTAATAACATGATAAGTTATCATGGAGGATACAAAAATTGGCATATCTATTTCATTTGCGAGTTCTATAAAGAGAGGAAATGGCTCTATTCCACGAGCAAAAATTACGCAGGGGAAATACTCTTCAAGATAACGGCGTATGGATATTTCTCTCTGTGTTTCACTAAGAGAATTAAGGTAGGAGAATTCAGCCATCCCAATAATATTGATTCTCTTATCTGCAAAATAATCAAAGAAACCTGCCAGAGCAAGTCCTGGACGATGTATAGATTCTTCTGTTATTTCTCTATCTCCTCCTTTTTTGCCAGCGATCCATTTGAGGCGTAATGTTTTTTCGTTATCTTTAAAAAATTTTGTTACTGTTATAGAATTTCTATTTTCCATATAATCCTATAGCCCTTTTATTGGTTTTCTTTTAGAAGTTCAGGTTTTCTTTTTCCTTTGATAAGAACGGCAGGATCTTCTGAAATGGTATTTATCAATTCCGTTAATGTATCTAACGATTCATTTAGTTTTATTAATGTAAGAGAAATTTTATTTTTTAAACTTGCAAGTTCCGATATTCCTTCTGATGTCGTTTTAAATGCATCTCTTGCACTCTGTGTAGTATCTGCGATTTTCGCATTTTCAATCTCTTTTTGAATTGAATTTGAAAGAGTGTTTAGAGATTCAAGATTGGATTTTAATTTGCTAACCACATCTTTCATTTCTGCTTCATCCAGAGTCTTATTTAGATTATCAGTGGTTTTTTCAAGGTTTCTGGTGGTTTTTTCTATTTTTTCTATTGTCGCTTGTATTTTTGGATTATCAACGAGTTTATTTATGGATGAAAGAGTCTGTAATAATCGCTTTGATATTTCTTCATAATCTATTGAAGCCAAACGCGCCATAGTTTCACTGAAACTCGAACTAATGCCACTCAGAAATGAAGGCGTTGAAGGAATATAAAGAACCCCCTCGGGTGGTGAGATAGCAAGAATAGGATTTGATGGAGGATGATAATTTAGTTCAACGTATTTCATTCCAGTTATCCCGGAGAGTTCAAGTCTGCATCGTAACCCCTTTATAATTTCACCCTCAATATAAGATTGGAATTTTTTTGGGTCATACTTTCCTCCTTCAAAATCGGGAGAAACTGATGAGAGGATTGCCTCCATATCCACTCTAACATATTTTTTATCAAGATTTACAGTCATTTTTTTTACTTTGCCAATAGTAACGCCTTTTAACTTCAATGGCGCTCCCTGCTCAAGCCCCTGAACTGATTCATTAAAAATTGTTGTAATAACTATTTTTTTTTCAAATAAATCTGACATACCAAGTGCAAGCAAGATTGCAAATGCAATTATAAATGCACTTATTATGAAAAGACCTAATTTAAATCTATTTGCTTCAATCATATAAAAAGTTTTTTAAACCTTTTTTAACATACCATCATGATTGAAAAATAAAAATATAGCTTTTAATGAATTTTACTTATTAAGCCGTCCCGTGTGAAAAATTCTCTTACAGTTTTATTTTGGCTTTCTCTTAGTTCAAATGGTTTACCAACTGCAATGACAGTTTTTTCTTCCCCGCCTATCATCATGACTCTATCAGCAATTGCATAAATACTATCCAATTCATGTGTTACTATTACCATCGTAGTATTCAATTCAGCACGTATATTGAGAATCAAACGATCAAGTTTTGCCGACATAATGGGATCAAGGCCAGCTGAAGGTTCATCAAAGAATAAAATTTCGGGATTAAGTGCCATAGCTCTGGCGAGACCTGCACGTTTTTTCATTCCACCACTACATTCGTATGGCATAAGCCTTTCACAACCTTCAAGTCCGACCAGACTTAGTTTTTCTTTTACAATGTTTGCTATTTCATTAGCAGAGAATTCTGTAAATTCTTCAAGTGGTAGAGCGACATTTTCTCCTATAGTATAAGAATTAAATAATGCTCCTGACTGATATAAAACGCCGAAATTACGCATTATTCGTTTTTTCTCTTCATCTCTTGCATTAACAATACTTTCTCCTTTTATTAAAATATCTCCTGAAATTGGAGAATATAATCCTATCATATGTTTCAAAAGGGTGCTTTTACCAGAGCCCGAGCAACCTATAATTACAAAAATTTCTCCTTTATATACTGAAAAATTTATATCTTTTAGGACTTCAATTCCATTGTATCCAGCTTTTAGATTCTTTACTTCTATGATTGTTTGAGAATCATTCATCTTAGAACCATACATTTACCAGCATAGTAATTGCAAAATCAGCAATTACGATTAGAAAAATAGAAGTTACTACTGCTGACGTTGCTGCTCGCCCAACTCCTTGAGCGTCGTTCCCGGAGTCAAGACCTTTCCAGCAGCCAATAATAGAAATAATAAATGCGAAAATTATACTTTTTGTTATACCTTCAGCAAAGTGTCGTGGTAATAATATAGAAAATGTTCGATTGTAATAAGCGCTAAAAGACATTTGCAATTGTATAATAGCCACAGATAATCCTCCAAGTAATCCAGCAAGATTCCCAATCATAGTAAGAAGCGGCATAACAAATACTAAGGCTAAGACTTTTGGAACAATCAAAAATCTACCAGGTTCAAGCCCCATAGTATAAATGGCGTCAATTTCCTCTGAAACTTTCATCGTGCCTATTTCGGCGGCAAAAGCCGAGCCTGCTCTCCCGGTACATATTATAGCAACCATAAAAGGAGCAAGTTCTTTTATTATCGAATAAGCTACAGCATCAGCGACAAATATATCCCCGCCATATTTTCTGAGTTGGAGAGCTGATTGTATTCCTATTATTAATCCCATAATAAAGCAGAGAGTTGAAACTATCGGTACAGCGTCAGCCCCACATGAATCCATATAATATAAGCTTTCACGCCAACGGATTTTTTTAGGGGTTTTTACAGCTTTATACAATAATATTGCGGTCTCACCTGTAATTTGGCATATTGAATAAATATCTTTTAAAAACTGCAAAGTTGAATTACCAATATGCTCTATCACAGATTTTCGTTGCGAAATTCGAATTGATGATTCTGTATTTTTCCTCATAAAAATGGATAAAAAGCTAATCGCTAAAAAATTTTATTTATTGAAATCTTTATTTCTTTGGGGGAGGAATTTTATACTCTATTTTTTCAACAACAGGAGTAGTTGAAGGCGTAATTTCAGAATTAGATTCTGTTATTTTTTCTTCAAGTTTTGCCCTTTTTTCTTCAAGCCTCAAAAGCATTGCTCTTATTGTTTTGAGCTCTTCGCTGAAAACTATAAATTTTTTATTAAGCATATAAGAAATTTTAAGATCAAGATCTTTTTCCCTCTTAGTGAGTAACTCTATCACAAAACCGATTCCTGCGAGAATAAAACCATAAGCCGCAAGGTGAACATTGATTTCTCCAAATTCTCCCTGGATCAAATAGGCACTAATCATCGATAAAATCATCACAACTGCAAGAATAGAAAATATAATCATAAGCGCCCCCTTAATCTTTAAAGATCCATAAGAAATTTTGTATAATTATGGATATAAAAAATATAAAAAAATATAAAAAAAGTTAACATTTTCAAAGGATTTTTCAAGTTGCTTTTCTGTTTTTGTTCTAGAAATAACAATTTTTTCTTAAGCGATTTCCCCCCACCGCCGGAAAATTCTCCAATTTCTCCATTGGATTTTATAACTCTATGACACGGGAAAAAAAGAGGGAAAGGATTTTTTTTCATTAAATTTCCAACTGCGCGCGCATATGAAGAGGGGTAATTTGCGATTTTAGCAAGCCCCGCGTATGAAATAGTTTCTCCTCTTTTTACTTTTCTAAGTGCCAATAAAATATTTTTCTCAAAATTAGAAAAAGAACTTAAATCAAGATCGTCAAGAGGTAAATTCTCAATTTCATTACAAAAAAATTTATCGAGTAGAATTATTTTTTCAAAAAGTTTAGATTTTTGCCTTTTCCAGGAATCATAGTTCTCTACAAAAATTGATTTATAAATTTTTAACCTTTTTATTAAGAATGGCTCAATTGTATAGCAAAATACGAATTTAAAGTTAGTCTTGATAACTGGAACATATAAGTTTACTTTCTCTATTGAGAGATCCATATTATTTTTATTATTATAGCAGTTACGTTTAATTCTGCTCACTTTATGAAATTTTACTCCATTGTATAAAAAAAGCAATAAAAACAACTTGAAGTTCTATTATAAAAGTATAAATTCAAAAAAATCCTTAGAATTTTTAACAGGAGATTTTATGATAAAAAAAATCAACTCACCACCTGATAACCACATAAAAGTCCTTGGAGGGCAAGGCTGGATTGGACTTATAAACAGAATGGGCTCTGAAATTGATATAGTAAATGCCGCGAGAGTGTCATTTGGAAAAATGAAAGAAAAATTTGATGAAAAAGATTATGAATTACTAAAATACCTGCTTGAAAATAAACATAGTAGCCCAATGGAACATGTAATATTTACTTTTAGCATACATTGCCCCTTATTCGTAAGATCGCAATGGCATAGACATCGAACATGGTCATATAATGAAATCTCAAGGCGTTATACAGAAGTAGATATTGAATTTTATGTGCCAGAAAAGCTTCGCCGTCAGGCGGAAAATAACCGCCAGGCTTCTATTGAAGATCCTGATTTTTGTGATGATACTTTGCGATCTTTGATAGATGAACACAATAGGAATTCTCTTGTTTTGTATGAGAAGTTAATAAAATCTGGAGTGTGCAGGGAACAGGCAAGAGGTGTTTTACCTCAAAATATGATGGTAACATTTTGGGGAACGGTAGATCTTGCTAATTTAATCCATTTTCTTGAACTCCGTGATAGTCAGCATGCTCAGGCAGAAATAAGGGAATATGCAGTTGCCATCAAAAAGCTAATAGGGCCATATATTCCACATGTGATGGAGATTCTGGGATGGCCCAAACCTTGAAAATATAATGGCTCTTATTCTTGGAATAGAAACAAGTTGTGATGAAACTTCAGCCTCTGTTGTAGAGAATGGTAATTTTGTTTTAAGTAACATAGTATATTCTCAGATTACAAAGCATTCTGAATTTGGAGGGGTAGTTCCTGAACTTGCAGCGCGTGAACATTTACAGTCAATAGAAGTAGTTGTTCAGGAAGCACTTTCTCAGGCTTCAGTTTCAATTTTTGATATTGATGCAATAGCTGTTACAAATGGTCCAGGTTTAGTTCCTGCTCTGTTAATTGGTTTAAATTTTGCAAGAGCATTATCTTTTTCTTATAAATTACCATTAATTCCGGTAAATCATTTTACAGCTCACATTTATGGAGCTTTTTTGCCTGATAAGATGAATTTTCTAAAAAAAAACTCAAATTTTCCAATGCTCGCGCTTGTCGTTTCAGGAGGTCACACTGTTTTACTCCTCATTGATAAAAGTAAAAGTGTTAGAATTATTGGGCAAACTCTTGATGATGCTGCTGGAGAGGCTTTTGATAAAGGTGCAAAAATATTGGGACTTGGCTATCCCGGAGGCCCAGCTATTGAAAAAGCCGCGAAATATGGAAATCCTTCAAAATTTATATTTCCACGTGCGCTTACAGGTGCTTCTGGCAGGGCTGTTGATGAAGAGGATCGTTTTAATTTCAGTTTTAGCGGTCTTAAAACTGCAATTCTGAATCATAGCAGAAAAAACCATCATATTATGTATGATACCAATTTTATTGCTGACACTGCTGCCTCATATCAAGAGGCAATAGTTGATGTGCTTATTCGCAAGACATTAGATGCTGCGAAATTTTACTCTGTCTCCACATTAATATTAAGCGGAGGAGTTGCATGTAATTCAAGATTAAGGGATAAATTTATCGCGTTAAAACAGCAAGGATATAATATAATTATTGCAGAGAGAGAATTTTGCACTGATAATGCCGCTATGATTGCTGGAGAAGCATATCATCTTTTGAAAAATTATACAGCATCCTATGATTTTGATATTTTTGCAAGACTTCCCGAAAACAAACTGAAAATTTCTTTTATATGAAATTTTAGTTTTTCAGACTGAATACCTCTTCAATACGCTTAATGCCTTCTCTCGTAAGAACCAATCTTATTCTTTGTATTTTACTTTTTCCAGTTGAAATAATACTTTTTATTATGATATTAAAGTGATATACTCTCGAACCACTTACTCTTACATAGGAATTCTTTTTTGGAATAAAAACATCTTCATAAGGATTATCCATGTTTCTCAGAAATCTAAAAATATTTACTCTTGTGATATCATTTATACCATTTATTTGAAAACCAGGAAATACAGTCTTAAATTTTTCTGAATAAAGCGTAATATCTTTCCTATAAAATAATACATATTCTCCATAAGCTCCTTCATGGACGCCTGAGATAAAATCCCTATCTCTGATTTTTGATATTTCAGGAGAAATTTTTTCATCAGAAAAAATTGAAAAGGATTCTCTTATTATTCCTATTTTTTGTCCTAAATTTGTATAAATTTTGGTTCTCTTATCAGCAAAAAACTTTCTCACAAGGTTTGAAAAATAAATCTTCATAATCTCTTTCATTCTATCTTTAAAGATATATGCTATTACCATTAAAAGAAAGAAAAAGAGTGAAAATTCTCCAAGCCTCGTTCTCGACATAAAAGCTATAGAAGTTGCAAAGGCCATCGCTATTCCAGCGGAAAGCCCAAATAATAGCTGTTCAATAAGTTTTCCTTCAGATTTTGTGATATTGTGTAAAAAAAGAATGCGTCCCATTAATTTTTTTAGTGCGCTTTTTCGGAAGATTATCTCTTCATTATCGTGTTCTTCTGACGGTATAGAAGGATAATTGCTTTCTTTTCTGTATATGATTTCTTCCTTTGCCTGCTCTGTAAGCTCTTCTATCAAAGAGTTGCGTTTTTTTATATCATTTTTTTCCAACAGCTCAAATAGTTCATGCCTTGATTCATTAGAAATTATACTTAAATACTCGTCTGCAAAATTATATAAATTTATATATTTTTGATTCATAGAAGCAACTTTTATTTTTTTTGACAATTTTCTAAATTCCCTGCTTAAGTCCTTTAAATTCTCCAAAAAATCGGAAATATTTTTTTCAATATCTTTCATATTTATATTATTTTTTAGAAAGATAAGCTCATCCCTGAGGGAACTTTTTAAAATGGAACAAAACATTTTTATTCTGTATTCAAAATCAGAAGAATTTCTTTCATTCTGTGATTCTACCAGTCTTTCAATGCTTCTTTCGAGTTCTTGAAGAGGGGAATTTTTTCCATACAGGTTTCTTAGCAGTATAAGAGGAGTTTTTAAGCGAATATAAGACTTTACATCTTCATAAAATTGTGTTTTTGTATAATTTTCTCTGCTAAGTCCTATGCTTTTTGGAATAAAAATATATATTTCAGAGGTATACTTTGTCTTTCTACAATTCTCTTCTGGCTCGTAAGAAAATTTTATTTCAAACTGATATTTATCATGAATCTTTATTATTTCTTCTATCAATTTTTTTCACCTCACTGAAAAATAATATTCTTCAGACTTTAGGTTTAGCAGCTATTCCAATAATACGTGTTCCACTTAAGTACTCATGCAGAGAACGTTTCTCAGGATTTAAATATACTATTAAGGGAGAGATAATTCCAAAAAGAAGCATACAGATTGTAAAAAAATACGCTCTTCCAAGATAAACTTCATCAATATCCGAAGAAACTATCATAATCCCCCAGAACCACATCCCAAAAGTTTGAGCAAAAAGCCCCAGGGACACTGAATAGTAAAGTAATATCCCAAGATAAAAAGTTATAATAACAAAAGAAAAAGATAAATTAACGTCAAAACCTTTCTTCGACATGAAAGTAAAAACAAGGGATAAAATAAAAGCAAAGAATGCAATTATTATAAAATCAAATAAAAATGCCGCCAGTCGGATAGAAACTGACGCAGGATTAGGCAGAAATGTATACCTGAATGCCGTGCTCTTGGACTTTTGCTTCGTTCCACCAAAAACAGATTTCAAAAAATCTAATCCATGCTCAAAAGCCGTTTTACTCTCTTCAACCTTAATTTGCTGTCTCTGAAAAGCTTCTTTTAAAAAATCAAGATCTCCAGCCTTATTCCATCTCTTCACCATTACATTTCTAACTCGAGTTTCAGGCAAAACTCTACCACTCTCAACCCACTTACGAAGAGTTTCGGCATCCACTGGCCCATACTCCTTTCCATCTTCTGCGAAAACCAAATACTTCATATTCCCCTTTCAACTCTTTTTTCTTTTTAATTTAAAATATACTTATTTTTCTTAAAATCAACATTTTAAATATAAGAACGTATCCAATTCTTTAGCAGAAAAGAAATATTATTTAAATCTTCCCTTACATTCATCCTGCCAGCCCTTAAAATTCCATTTCAAGGGGAAATCTACACACTGTTTCGGACGGACAGGGTAAATCTTACAACGCCTTAATTCAGAATCATAGAAGATGCATTCTTTATTTTCATTTTCTATAATGGAAAGATTTTTACGACTGCTGGTTAATTTTGCGAATTTCGCAAGAAAGTCTCTTATTTCCATATCAAGATAAGTGGCAATGCGCTCCGCTTCTTCATCAGTTATAATAACATAACCCTCCCATCTGCAACAAGTTCCACAACGAGAACAAAAGAAAAATGAGACATTGTTTTCCATCTTGAACTCTATAAGAGTAAAGTAGATTATTTTTTCTGGGCTTGACCTTCTTTATGTTCTTTGTGAGCAGGGCATACGGTGTACAAACACCCACCTTCCCTTTTCTCTGACAAATCACAAAAACCCTTCTTGTCTTCATCTTTCCACAAAGCACAAGTGCCATTTGGAGCCCCAGCTTCTTTAGCTTTTGCTCTTAATTTATTTTTCACATTGCCAGGGCATTTTATGGCATTGCATGGTTTTTCTTTACGTTCAGAACGATCACAACAACCATTGCCATCATTATCACACCATCCTCCACAGGTTCCAGGAGGGCGAGGTAAAGATTTTTTCTTTTTTACCTCTGCAGAATACAAAATATTGTGAAATTTTGGCAATAATAAACCTGAAACAAAAAGAGTAAAAATACCTTTTAATAGGGTCCTCCTGCTAATACGCATATTCATATTAATCTCCTCCATTACTTTAAATAGAATATAACTTAAATATAAAATAATTACAAATGCAATTTTTTAAATTATATAATAAAATTTTAAGCATAGTATCTATATTTTGCAGCCTACCTATCGTGACTAAAAAAATCTCAAAAACAACAAAAATTAATAAACGCACATTTCATAAAATAAACAAACTAAATGGAGAAAAATTTGATTTTTTTGCAAGAAATTTTCTTCATTTTGCCGAAAT
>CAYRRM010000026.1:0-42626 GCA_964426675.1 uncultured Lentisphaera sp. | reverse complement strand
CCTCCGTTTTTTTTTTTTTTTTCGTTCACCTATAAAAAAATAATATAAAAAAAAAAAAAAATTCAAGCTAAATTATAAAGAAAATTAAAAAAAAATTACATAATAAGGAGATGAAATTGAAAATTATTTGTCCAAAGTGCAAGCGAAGATTAGAGTTTGAGAAAAATATTATTGGAAACATTGTAGAATGTTCTGAATGTGGAAAAGCGTTTAAAATTTCTACTTTTCGAGAAAAAAAGACTTTTGGTTTCAGTGTATTCTGGTTTATTTTTTTTATTACGATTTTTGCAGGGGGGTATTATTTATTTTTTCTAAACGAGACAAGCTTAGATAAAAAGAAGTTAATGAATTCGTCAAATAGCAGGATATTGGATTCAGCAGATAGATGTGATATGGCTCAAATAGGGCTTAAAGAAGCTGCAGAGGCGAAAGAAGACGAGCCTGTAGAAGCTAATAAATTCGATATTCCGAAAGAGGAAGCCCAAGAAAATAAACAGTTATCAGAAGATAAAGAAAATATACTTTTACATAAGAGTGCAGAAGAGTTTTGTGATACGAAAGAAAAGAATACTTTATTGGGAAAGAGCAGGCATAGATTGGTTGAAAATGGAGATAAATTTTATATATGGCTTGAGGCTGAAGATGCTGACTTTATAGAACCATCATTTGAAGTGGATTATGATGAGGGATGTTCTGGTGGGAAATTTTTATCACATCCAGAAGATACAGGTTCGGCCTGGGCGAAGAACAAGGAGGACGACATGGATGTCCCCTGTGGGGTTGGCAGGGCGGATTACACGATTGAAATTCCGTCTGATGGGGACTGGTTTTTCTGGGGGAGGGTTAAGTGGGAGACAGGTTGCAGCGATTGCTTTGATGTATTTATAGATGATCAGAAGCCTGAACGCAGGAGCGATGTATTTGTAGGGCATAAGTTTAACGATGAGATGTTTGGCAAAGATAACACGCTCGATACCTGGCACTGGATTTCCTCGCAAGTTTTTAAGCTGAAAGAGGGGCAGCACGTTCTTTCGCTGAGGAATCACGATGACGGCTCGCACATTGATCGGATTCTACTTACGAACGATCTTTCTTTTCGTCCGCAAGGATTTGGCGACTGTCATCTTCGGAGCGAGGGGGATTTTTCGGAGCGGATACACAAGGGGGAGAATTTTTATCTCTCCTGGTTTATTGATATGAAGGTGAAGAGGGGAAAGTGGCTGGCGAAGAAAGATAGGCTGTTTCCAGATGAAAATGACGCGGAGATGCGCGCGCTGATTCTGGATGGGGAGGATTGGTGGAGAAACTACCAATTTACGTTTTTGCTTGATTTTCCACTGTCAGGTCGGGCTGGTGCAGTGTTTTATTATAAAGACGATAAGAATTTTTATGAACTTGCCTTTGAGGGAGGGAATATGGAACTTTCGAAGACTGTTAATGGAGATAGAATATCATTTGGCAGAAAATCCTTTTCTACTGAAAATCGAGAGAGAAAATTGAGTAAGGCAAATGATAGGAGAGGATTTAGGACGACGATAAACAGGTTTAAAGATAGGATTCAAATTTACGTTGATGGTGTAAAATTCTTTGATGTGAAAGACGAAAGCCTGAATGCGGGGCAGGCGGGTTTTTTCTCTGAGTGGGCGAAAGGTTTTGCGATTGATGATATTGAAATTAACTCTATCAATCAATTATCAGATACGATGAAGAATGAACGGATTGAATGGTTTTGCAATAGAAAAGTTCGCATTTTTAATTCGGTTCTTGACAGTTTTGGTGCGACGGGAGGGTTTCATCCTGGCGACTACAGTAATGAACGTAATGAGATTCATCTAAAGAAAGTTCAAGAACTGATAACAGGAATTGAAATAAAAAATAAAGCGAAGCTGCTTGATTGGCTCTGGTTAACCTTTGATGAAGAAGCATTTAAAGAGAAGTATGGGGTATCAAAAGGGGCTGGATACATTATTGCCCAATCTTTAGATAACGAAAAAGAGAGTTTCTTATGGATACCGTCGGTGTTATATGGAAAATGGGATTTTGAATTTAAGTTTAGTGGAAATTTTAAAGAGTTCAAAGTGAATTTAATAGGAGCGTATGATATAAAAAATCAAAAATTTCATAAATCAATTGACTTCAATGAAAAAATTTTAACGGAGACTGAAAATAAAGAATCCTGGCAAAAAATCAGAATATCTTCAGAAAGCGGAAAACTAAAATTATACAAAAATGGGCTTTGCATTACTGAATATAATGACTTGCCTGAAATGGAGTTACGTCTTGCAATATCAATAAAAAACGGTGCCGGATTTATTGATACGGCATCATTGTATCTCTATCCTTCGTTATATTATGATTTTAGATATAATACGCCGTGGAGACTGGCTTTATCCGATTGGAATATGTTTAATGTGGATGTATTGGAACACGGAGGAGGTTATTATAACTATCTGATACTATCAAATAAAAATAAAAAGGGACAAAATAGGATTATTTCGAAAAGATTTTTTACAGGAGATTTTGCGGCATTTATTGAGTTTGACATTAAAGATTATAATCCTCTTTCGATTGGTTTTCAAAATCAGAATGGGCTTGAAGAAAAAATTATTCTAAGTAAGAATTATCTTAGCAAAATTGACAAGATAAAAAGGGAAAATATATGCAGGTTGAATAACTTTTCTATTGATAACAGGCGTTTTTCGCAGATTTTTCTCAAGATTAAGAATGGCAAATTGATTTTATATATAAATGATGATGATGGAACAATGAGACCGATTGATTGCGGGAGTTTTGCAAATTTACTAAAGCCATTTAATTTAGTTGTAAGTGCTGAATCAGAATTAAGAATTTCGAAAATTCTCATATGGGGTCAGGAATTATAACCCGCTCATTTTATGATGAAAATAATAATAAAAACTTTCTTGCTCCAAAAAAATAAAATTTCTAAAATAATTGTTTTTATTTTTTCCTTCTCATTATTTTTGGTATTGTGGAATTCATTAGAAATCTTCAGGCTCGCAGTTGATAATTTTTACGATGGTAATAAAAATAGAGTTGAGGGGTTACCGTTTTTTTTTGGGGAAAGACAGAATAAGGAAGTTGTAATTTGTGCGATGAAACTTATCCCCGAAGCTTCGAAAGTTTACTACTGGACCATACCTGAGTTGAGGAATGAGATATCGCATGAATGCCGCGCGTATGAGATTGCATATTACCTCTTTCCTGTGCGTGTAGCTTATAAAAATTTTAATGATATTATTGGCAGTGATTTTATAATTTGTGAAGAAGTTTTTAAAGAGCAATGTTCACGTGAACTCAGGAAAATAGAGTTATCTGATTCAAGTCAATTTTTTCATCTTGTCTTTGAAAATAATGCCATTGCGATTTTCGCAAAAAAGGGAAAAAGTCTTTTTCACCCAAAATCAACTGAGAGCAATGAAACTTTTAAAAAGAGAATGTCTCTTGTTCAAGTCTCAGCGATAAACGTCTTATGTGGGGTAGTTGGAATAGTTATTTTGTTCTTAACAGGTTATCTCTTTTTATTACTTCCTTTTTGTTTTGATATCAGGAGATATTTTGTTGGAGTTAATTGTATGCCATTATCATTTACAGTTGGCGCGGCATTGATTGGAATTACTTTTTTTTATTTTTCTTTTTGTTTGCCAATATTTAAGTCCTTTTACGTGTGGTTTATTCCATTAATTATTCTTATTTCTCTTTTTATTTTAAACAGGTATTTCAGGAAAGGCGATATTGAAAAAAATAGCCTGTGGGGAAGAGAGTTTCAATTAGATGTAGGAAGAGAGGGAAAAAGTGTAAAAGTTGCGAAAATCGCAACTATAATAGTGCTTTTTTGTGTAAGTTTTGTTGTATTAAGTTTAACATTTTCTATTGGGGCATACGATGCACCGGGGCAGGGTGTATGGGGATTTAAAGCGCGTCAATTGCTTTATTATTCAGGGGTTGAAGCAGACTTTTTAAGGGATGATTTTAGCCAGTATTCTCATCCTGATTATCCTCCTTTGTGGGCTGTACTTCTTGCCTGGATTTCAGTTTTTAGTAGTGGTTCTTATAATGAGATTGCGGGGAAAATCCTTTCATCTTCGATATTATTTATGCTATTGTGGTCAGTTTTCATAATTTTCTCTTCCTTTCGGAAAAATAGTCTCATATCATTGCTTTTTACAGTTATGTTTGCGGGGAATTTTTATTTTATGCATGTGAGCTCATCATATTATGCCGAGCCGTTGTTATGTTTATTTATTATATGGGGATTGTTTTTTCTTGTAAAATATTTAGAAAATAGGAAGATAATTTATTTTTATTATGCTTTTTTGTTATTAGGAATGAGTGCCCTTGTAAAGAACGAGGGTGTTGCGATTTTTACGATTTCGGCCTTTTTGTTTTTCATTTTTAGAGGGAAAGAATTCTTTTTTATTTTCATAATTATGATTTTAACATTTGGGGTCTGGTTTATTTTTAAAGAATTTACCGGGATTAAAGCATATGATTTTAACTTTTCTCTTCTTCGTGTGTTAAGTGAAGATTTCAGGTTAAATTGTTTTTTATCATTGAAAAGCCTTTTGAATTCTTTTTTTCTTTCTCCTTTGGACACGTGTTTTTTCTGGTATTTATTCTTTTTGCTTCTCTGGACGGTGCGATTTTTACCAAAAGAAAAATTATTTATTTTATTATTATTTTGCTTATACGTCTTTACTATAACAGTAATTTTTGGTTTTTCTGTTCGTCGCATTGACTGGCATTTACGTGTGATGCCGAGATTGTTGATATTGGCACAGATAATAGCGTCAATTTCAATTTTAGTCTTGAGGCGTGATGAGCTCGAGTAATAATGTTGATTGTAGGGAATGCTGTTTATTTTTTTTCTTGATTTTTTTTATTTGTGATATAAACTAAAGGCTTTCCATCTTTTTTTTAACGGGCGCATAATATGTCGATGAAAAGAGCTGGAAAAACTTCCTGAACGATTTTTGAGAAGTATTATAAAGTTGTTTTGAAATTCTTCTTATTTGAGGGAAAGTGAGAGTTTATTCAAAGGGGAAATTATTTAAGTTATTGAGGTTAATTTTATGATGAATGAGATATTAGTTATAACGATTGGGGCAATACTGGTAAATAATTTTGTTTTAGCAAAGTTTTTGGGGATTTGTCCTTTTCTTGGTGTTTCAAAGAAACTGGAGACTGCTATTGGAATGTCTGGAGCGGTGATATTTGTAATGACACTTGCCACATTCGTAACGTCGCTCATATTTAAGATGGTGCTATCGGAGAATTCTTATTTTTCACATCTTAGTGGGCTAAAATTTGGATTTTTACAGACGCTTGTTTTTATTCTTGTAATAGCTGGGCTTGTTCAGATAGTTGAGATAATTATGCAGAAGAAGGCGCCTAAGTTGTATTCTGCGCTTGGTATTTATTTGCCGTTGATTACGACGAATTGTGCTGTATTAGGTTCTGCGGTTATAAATGCCAAAGAGGGTAGGGGGATTATTTTTTCGACTATTTTTGGTTTTTCATCTGCGGTTGGTTTTTCTCTTGCATTGTTATTATTTGCGAGTATAAGGGAGAAGCTTGAACTTGCGCGTATTCCGAAGGTTTTTCAGGGCACGTCAATTGCTTTGATAACTGCCGGGATACTTGCTATGGCATTTATGGGTTTTTCAGGATTGGTTAAGTAATTGGGGAAATATGATAATTTTGTATTCAATTTTAATATTGTGTGTGGTTGCATTAATTCTTGGTTTATCTATAGGGATTACTGCTAAATATTTTCTTGTAGAACAGGATCCGCAAGTGGAGAAAATTTTATCTTTACTACCTGGAGCAAATTGTGGTGGATGTGGTTTTGCTGGTTGTTCTGATTTTGCAAAATCTCTTTCTGAGGGTAAGGCGGAGGTGGAGGGGTGTCCTGTTGCATCAGCGGAAGTTAGAAAACTTATTGCTCAGGTTCTTGGAAAGTCGGTATCCGATTATATCAGAAAAGTCGCTGTAGTTTTGTGTGGAGGTAGCAATAATTTTGCAAGGAAAATTTCTGAGTACAATGGGATAGCTGATTGTAGATCTGCCAATATTATTGCTGGGGGTGGGAAAGCATGCAGATATGGTTGTCTGGGGTTTGCGAGTTGCGCAAGAGTATGTCCGGTAAATGCAATTGAGATTTGCGATGGTCTTGCAGTAGTTCATTCCGATATTTGCATAGGTTGTGGGAAATGCGTTAAGGCATGTCCGCGTAATTTAATAAAACTTGTTCCTGAGACTATTACAGTTCACGTATTTTGTTCTTCAAAGGACAAAGGGGTTGATAAGAAGAAGCTTTGTGATGTTCCCTGTATAGGATGCAGGAAATGCGTTAAAGTTGCTGGAGAGGATGAGATGCTTGTTGATGGTTTTCTTGTGAGAACAAATTATGAGAAGGGGCCCGCGGCGGATTTACCTTTAAGAGCCGGGTGTCCTACAAATTGCCTTGGAAATAGTTTTCCTTATTCGTATAAGAAATTATCGAAGGGATTAATAGAGGAAAAAGTGGCTTGAAATGAATTATTCACACGACAATCATCTATATTTTTATGGTGGAGTTCACCCTGATGATTCGAAGAAATTATCAGCCTGTGAGCCTATCAAAGATGCGCCATTGCTTGAAAAGTATACAGTGATAGTTGGACAAAATATTGGCGCTCCTCCGAAGGTGATTGTTAAGAAAGGGGATATCGTTAAGAAAGGGCAGAAAATTGCTGAAGCATCTGCCTTTGTTTCAGCTAATCTTCATTCTCCGACAAGTGGTACTGTTTCAGCAATTACCGAGATAATAGGCGTATTTGGAGCAATTGTTCCTGCAATAGAAATTACTTCTGATGGTAAAGATGAAGCATGTGAATCTACTAAAATTGAACCGTCTAAAGCATCCCCTGAAGAATTGCTTGCGAAAATCGCAGATGCCGGACTTGTTGGAATGGGTGGGGCGGCATTTCCTACGGTTGTAAAATTATCTCCTCCAAAGGCAAAAAAGATAGATACATTAATAATAAATGGTGCTGAATGTGAACCTTATTTAACGGCCGATTATCGACTTATGCTTGAAAGTCCGGATAAAGTTTTACGCGGAGTTGCGATTTTCGCAAAGATTCTGGGGGTAAACAGGATAATTATTGGCGTAGAGGCAAATAAGCCTGATGCGATTGAGAATCTAAGAAAGTCTCATTTATTGAATGAATATGGGATAGAGGTAAAATCTTTGCGTGTGAGGTATCCTCAGGGGGCAGAAAAACAGTTGATATATGCTCTTACCGGGAGGAAAGTCCCATCTGGTGGACTTCCGATGGATGTTGCTTGTGTTGTTCAGAATATTGGGACGTCATTTGCCGCTTACGAGGCTGTTTATGAAGGTAAAACTCTTTATGAGAGGGTTACAACGATTACAGGTTCAAGAGTAGTAAAGCCTGGCAATTGGCGGTTGAGAATAGGAACTCCCATATCGAAGGCAATTGAGTTATGTGGAGGTATTAAAGGTGATGTTGCAAAGATTGTTGCCGGGGGGCCTATGATGGGATTAGCTCAGATTTCGCTTGATACCACAATAATGAAAAGTTCTTCAGGGATACTGCTTCTTGGAAATGAAGAAATAATTCAATACAGAAATCAGCCGTGTATAAGATGTGGAAACTGTGTTGATGTTTGTCCTATGGAATTATTGCCAGGTCCGCTTAGTGTGTACATAGAGAACGAGCGTTTTGATTTAGCTGAAAAAGAATTTGTAATGGATTGTATGGAGTGCGGTTCGTGCGCATATGTGTGCCCTTCAAAACGTCCACTTGTACAACATTTTAAACGTGCAAAAGCAGAGATAATTGCAAAGCGAAAATCTCAACAACTTTCACAAAAAGCGAAATAAATGATATGACTGAGTTAAAAGAAAATTTAAAAATGCCTGAGCAGGAAAAATTGGTTGCGAGTGTTTCACCCCATATTCACTCAGGAGTGAGTATAAGAAAAGTGATGCTATTGGTGATAATATCGTTGTTGCCGGCTACTTTTGCAGGGATTTTATTTTTTGGTTTGCCCGCTTTAAAGGTTATCGTTTTATCTGTATTATTCTGTGTTTTTATAGAGTGGGCGTGGTGCAGGATTGATGGTAGAACGGATGATTGGAAAGATTTTTCTGCTGTCTTAACTGGACTCTTGCTGGCATTGAACCTATCAGCAAATGTTCCATGGTGGATATGTCCGATAGGGGCATTTCTGGCTATTGGTATTGGAAAACAGCTTTACGGAGGGATTGGCTATAATCCATTTAATCCGGCTTTGGTGGCCCGCGTGGGGTTATTGATAGGTTTTCCGAAGATTATGACTACCTGGATGCCATCTTTAAATATGAGAGATTCTTCTCATCCTCTTCATAAATTAATATATGATGTTGATGCTACGACTTGCGCTACACCTCTGGGTGTAGTTAAAACTGCAGTTTCAAAACCTGATACTGTTCAAAATGTATTTCATTCGCTTTGTAATTTTGATGCATATCTTGCTTATTTGAAAGGTGATATGCCGGGTTGTATAGGGGAAACTTCGGTTATTGCTCTTTTACTTGGAGGAGTTTTATTGATAGCCTTACGCCTTATAAAATGGCAGGTGCCTATTGCTTTTATAGCTACGGTTGCTGCGATTTCCGGGTTAGTAAATTATTTTTCGCCAAATACAACGCCGGGTCCAATATTTCATATTTTGACAGGTGGGCTTATTTTAGGAGCGTTTTTCATGGCTACTGATATGGTTACGAGCCCGATGACAACGAAAGGCGCCGTGATATTTGGGATAGGATGTGGTTTAATTACGTCTTTAATTAGGATATGGGGCGGGTATCCGGAAGGGGTGAGCTTTTCAATACTGATAATGAATGCTTTGACTCCATTGATAGATAAATTCACATTAAGAAAGCCATTTGGTTTTCGTTATAATGAGAATAAAGTCTGAATTTTAATAAAGGGAAATATAAATATAAAATGAAAAATTCACAAATAATTTTGCTATCCATCTTTTTAGCAATAATTTGTTCTGTTGCTGCTGGTATCCTTGCATTTGTCTATAAGGCAACTGAAAAAGATGTAAGTAAGATGAAACAGGAAAAGATTGCTAAAGCATTGAAATCAATTCTGGGAGAATTCGATAATAATCCATTAGAGTCGGTGATAAATATAGAATACAATGGTAGAAAATTTTCATTGTATCCAGCAAAAAAGAATGGAAAAGTATTTGCTTACGCAATCAGCTCTACAAGTCCTAAAGGTTATGGTGGAAAACTGACTGTTATGGCTCAAATTGATGTATCGGGAAAAATAGGAACTGTAATGGTAACTGAGCAAAATGAGACACCGGGTTTAGGCACAGTTGCTACTGATAGAAAAAGGTTAAAAACAATTGCAGAACTTTTGTCAGGAAAAAGAGATACTTCTCTTCCGCCAAATAAAGTTCTTGATTCATTTAAAGGGAAAAATTGCTCTTCCGCACCATGGAAACTCAAGAAGGATGGTGGTCAGATAGATTCTATTACCGGAGCTACAATAAGTTCGAGCGCAATTCTGGATGCAATGAATTTTGCGGCTGAAGCATTTAACAGTAAAAAATCTGAATTACAAACTGAGATAGCAAATTAATAAAGGGGTGACTGCATATGTCTGTAATAAAGGAATTTACAAAAGGGTTATGGAAGGAAAATCCAGTACTTGTAATTGTTCTTGGGATGTGTCCTACTCTTGCAGTTTCTTCGAGTGGTGTAAAAAGTCTTGGTATGGGTGTAGCCACTACATTTGTTCTTGCAGGCAGTAATCTTGTTATATCTTTGATTCGAAATATTGTTCCGGCAAAAATAAGGATACCATGTTATATTGTTGTAATTGCAACATTTGGTACAATAGTTGATCTTTTGATGCAGGCCTATTCTCCACCTGCTTTATATGATGCTCTCGGTATTTTTATACCGCTTATTGTTGTGAATTGCATAGTTATGGGGCGCGCTGAAGCGTTTGCTTCGAGAAATACTCCTTTTATATCTCTTATTGATGGACTTGGTATGGGAGCTGGCTTTACTCTTGCATTGGTTGCGCTTGGTCTTGTAAGAGAATTCCTTTGTTCTGGAACGCTTTTTGAAGTAAAGATGATTAGCGGATGGAGTGTAGATTTTATGCTTTTAAGTCAGGCGCCAGGAGCGTTTATTGTTCTTGGATTTTTCCTTGCCGGGATGAATTATATAAATAAGAGAAAAGCTGAGAAAGCCGGGAAAAAATATATTCCTCCGCCAGAACTCGATTGCAGACATTGCAGAATTTGTAAGTAGAAAACTCCACGCAACTCAGACTCATCTTTTTGGGATTTTTGCTCTTTGTACCTGATTTCCTTATAGTTTTTTTTATGTATATGAAGCTTGAGATTATGCTTCGTTAAGCTTTTAGGTTGGCGTTTTTTTTACGATTTTCAAGTTACGAGGAGGTGGCCGCATTTTTTATCATATCTACTTTGTTAGCTTCGACTACTAGTTACTACAGTTTCATCTTAATGCTTAGTATTTACAACAAATACGGTCAATTGCCTAATTTAATTTCATATCTCTAATTGAAATGAGCAGATTCTACAGTTTCCAGCTTAAAAAACAATTGGAAATACAATAAAAATTTATTCTGATTGAATAATCATTCCTGTTAGATAAACATATGGTCCCATGACTATTTTTTCATTTTGTTCCGGATGTTTTACTGTAACAGTAATTTTTCCATTGTTATCGGGGAAAATATTTTTAAAAATGAGAACTTGCGATAAATTCCCATATGGTTTATCTGCTCCGGCTGCCATGAATTGAATATTTTCGTCTTTACCTTTGACTATATATTTTCCCCATCTACTTCCATTTCCTGTTCTTGATGCCCAGAGGAGAATTGTATAACTTTTGTTTTTATCAAGAGTTAAAGCAAAAGCTCCTGTTGGATTTTTGAGGTCTGAATTAGTAAATAATGTTGCATCTGCAGCGGGTTTAAAAAAAGATACAATACCATTTAATTCACCTTCAATCACATTAGGATTGGCGGATTTTTGAAAATCATCATACATTTCTAATGTAAATTGAGTATTTTCTCCTTTAGCATTAATTAATTTTACAGGTGGGGACTTTTCTCCACCTATATTATTCCACCCTTCAATTTTATTTTTTCCTCCGAAATTGATTTTTATAGCATCATCCTTTATAAGAAAATCATTATTAGAATCTAAAATCGCGTTACTGCCATCAGGTTTTATTACTGTTTCAGATTCTTTATTTACAAATTTTGAAGGATCGAAATTTTTGACAGTTTCCCATGCCACAGTTTGAATGATTTTCGCGGTAGATTGGTCTAAATCAACAAGTTTATTTCCTTTAGTAACCCAATTATAGCCATCAATACTTGAGCTTAAACCTGTTGGATTTTTACCTGTAATTGTTGAGTAGAACACGCATGCAGCAAGGTATGAACCGGCCATCGTAGGATGAGATTTATCCTCAATATGAAGTTTTATTGAAGGATATTTACTTTTTAGCAACTTAAAAGCTTCTCCAACAGGAGCTATAATTACGTTATTTTTTAATGCTAAATTAGAATAAGCTTCAGTTATGATATTCTGGTCATTTTGTGAATCTTCTCTTGCCCATGTCATATAGAGAATAGGTTTGGCTTTTGTAGTTTTTATTAAGTCAATAAATTTTTGACCATAAAGTTCGAATTCTTTTCTATCTGTTAAAGCACTTTTACTATGATTTTGAAGAACGACAAAATCATAGTCTTCATTTTTTATTCTCTCTATTGCAACTCCTGTCTGCCAGTGGTCCTTTAGTGATGCTCCTCCTTTTGTCTGCCGTTTTGCTTCAGCTCTTTCTCCTGATTCATTTATAAGAGCAGCAACTTGGTTTGGCATAACATTGAAATCACAGTAGCTATTACCGATAAATAAGATTTTTAATGTTTTCTTTTCCATCCCGTTTATTATCCCTGAAGGAAAAAGGTTTACAAAGAATGCGAACAACAAATAAAAATTTAATGTTTTCATTATTTATTTCCTCTTATATTATAATAACTCAGTTATTTTATCATATTAGCTAACTAGCTAATAGTTTTTTATATTTGATATATAAAATATGAGTAATTTTCGTGAACGTTATATATAATAACTCAGATTGAAAAAATGTCAATAAAAAAAATTATAATTAAATTTTTTATAAGCGATTACGAAAAAAGCATCTCAAAAAAAAACAAGAAAAATTACAGAAAAATTATGCATTTTCTGTCTTTTTTTTCTTTTTCAATTAGTTCTTTTAATTTTGCGTTTAATTTTTTTTCTATGAGGATTTTTTTTATGACAGGGAAAGCCTCTTTAGTGTTTATATATTCTGCTTTTGTTCTTTTATCGACTCGTACGATGTGCCAGCCTCTCAAACTTTTGAATGGAGCTGATATTTCTCCTTCTGGAACTTTTTCGATAGCGTCTATAAAGGGTTTTGGTAATTCATTTATGGTATATTCGCCCAGTGCTCCTCCGTTTTTTTTAGTTCTTTCATCTTCACTGTTTTCTTCGGCAACTTTTTTAAATTTCTGGGATGTGTTGGCTATTTTTCTAAGGTTTTCAAGTTTTTTTGTTGCATCTTTATCATTATAGTTTTCTGAGGATAAAAAAATGTGAGAGATTGTGAATTTTTCTGGAATTAAAAATAAGTCCTGAGATTTTCTATAAAAGTCTTCAATCTCTTTATCATCAGGCGTAAGAGCTGGAATTAACTTATTTTGCAACCATTTTTCGATTAAGAGACTTTCTTCTATTCGTCTTTTTATCAGAGATTTTGTAATCCCTAACTGATTTATAAGATTTTTTTCTCCTCCTTCGAAAGTATTTGCGATTTTAGCAAATTGCTCATCAACTTCGCTTTCTGTAACGGTGAAGTGATTTTGTTTTGCGATGGACAGCAATATTTGTCTTTCTATCAATTGATTTAATGCATTTTTTGCGGTTTGATTCAGTTTTTCGATATCCTCTTTAGTTATTTTTGTTGTGGATTGTTTATAGGCATTTATTAATGGTAATAGTTCTTGAATTAAAAGGAGTTTTCCAATTTTTTTTCCGTCTAACTCCGCTATGTTTTCGGGGATTGATGTTAAGAATTCATTTACTATTTTGGAGTTTGAAGCCTTGATGTCATTTTCTTCGGAGTTGAGGATAGAAAATTGAATAAAAATTGAAATTAAAGTGATTAAGAGAATCTTTTTTGAGGGCATTTTTTATTTCTGAAAGGATATATTATTTATTTTTTTTATATCTTTATGTTGTTCAAGCCATAAAATTAATGGGTTGAAGGGGTCATCGTTAGCCAGAAAGAGGAGCAAAGTTTCGCATATTTTAGAGTTTGTCTCGTAATTTTTGATTATATCACATGAAAAATCTATCAAAGCGATTTTGTTTTCTCGTTGCATTTGTTGTTTAGCTGTGAGGAGTTTTTGTTCTGCGATAATTGTTAATGGAATTGCTTCTGGTAGATTTGATGATATTGTTTTTAATGTTGCTGCGGCTCTTGCAAGTTCTATTCTATTTTCAGGATTTATTATTAGCTCAGTAAGGTCATTTATCTTTTTTAATGTTTGTAATGTTTTCATTACTTCTAAGAGTCTTTCATTTCTATCGAGAGTTTCAATACCTTTATTGCAGATGTTTATTGCGTCGGTAATGTTGCCCTCGTCTAATTTATCCTGGATCTGTTTTATGAAGAGATTTTGAGTTTCATTTAACTCCAATTCTCCGAGGTAGGTGCTGTCTTTTAAGTCTCTTAATCTGCGGATTTTTTCAATCGCGAGCTGATGATTGCCATTTTCAAGAGCATGAAAGAGATCTAATACCAGTTCAGTTTTCAGAGAAGGTGGAGGTTGGGCTTCTCTTTTTTTTCCACAAGCGGACATTGCAAAAATGATAAAAAATAGTAAACAATACCTTAAAAACATAAATAAATTTTCACCTTATTCTTGTTATTTTTCTCGGATAACTTATAATACTCTTATTTAGTGAATTTTCAAAGAAAGCAAAAAAGATTAAAAATGAGAATAGATTCAAGGAAAAATGATCAACTAAGGAATGTAAAACTGCAATGTGGATATTTAAAGAATTGTCCATCGTCAGTGTTAATTGAATTTTCAAATACGCGGGTGATTTGTTCTGCATCGTTAATTGAAGATATTCCTTCATGGATGAAAATGCAAAAAAAGAGTGGTGGTTGGCTAACCGCAGAATATCAGATGCTGCCATTTTCAACAAAGGAGCGCACACGAAGAGAGATAACAAGTATTAGTGGTAGGACTCATGAAATTCAACGTCTGGTAGGGCGAAGTTTAAGAGCGGCAATAGATTTAGAAAAATTAGGAGCAAGGACAATCTATATTGACTGTGAGGTGATAGATGCTGATGGAGGGACGCGTTGTGCATCGATAAGCGGTGGAATGGTTGCGCTTCGTTTGCTTATTTTGCAAATGCTCGAGAAGAAGATTATAGAGGAAACTCCATTGATAAGAAATGTAGCTGCGGTAAGTGTGGGGATTATTGATGGGAAGGTTATGTTAGATTTATGTTATGAAGAGGATTCAAACGCTGATACAGATATGAATGTAGTAATGGCAGATGATGGTAATTTTATTGAAATACAATCTACGGCAGAGAAAAATCCTTTCTCGCGCGAAGAGTTCAATCAAATGCTTGAATTAGCTCAGAAAGGGCTAAATGAAATTTTCAGAATTCAAAATGAATCAATTTTAAAGTATAATCCTCAGTAATTTTTTCTAATCCCGGACTTCCTGATCAGCTCATTCATGATTTTTTTGAATTTGCGAATCAGCTTTTTTTTAGCATATCTTGAAATTTAAAAGTTTTATCCAAAAAATCGATGAATTATCTTATCAAATCAAAGATGAAAAAAAACCGGTAAAGCTTATAATTAACTCATCAAAATCTTATAATCGGACTTTTTACTGGGAATAGAACTAAGTTAAACAGATATGATTTTGATTAAACAGCAACTTAGGGGATAAAAAATAGCCTCAGTGATTTATATCAAGTCAAAAAGTTCACAGAAAATAAACTATAACGAGCTTTTTTTCATTGGGGTAAGCTTTTAACTGTTTCTTTAAAATTAGAGCCTTACAATAAGATTATCAATTAAACGAGTATTTCCGTAGAATGCTGCGATAGCTATTAATAAAGCAAAGGGAGCTGTTAAATTCGTCATAGGGGTTAGATTTTCAGCATCCATGAATTCAATGTAATCAATCTTCCCGCCGGATTGCGAAATTCGCAATTCTATATCATATTTTAATTTCTCCAAATTTTTCTCTCCATTTAGAATTTTGTTTTTTGCATCTTCTAATGAAGAAAAGATTGTGGTGGCATTTTTTCTTTCTTCACAGTTCAGGTATTTATTTCTTGAACTCATTGCGAGTCCATCCTTTTCTCTTACGATTGGGCCGCGTAATATGGAAATTGGGTATTTAAGATTTTCAACCATTCTTTCGATTATCCTTAACTGTTGGTAATCCTTCATTCCAAAAACAGCAATATCAGGTTGAATTATATTAAATAATTTTGAAACTACCGTGCATACTCCACGGAAATGGTTGGGACGTGATTTACCGCATAGAACTTTTGATAATTTGTCCTCATAAACCCATATACTTTCATCTTTGCTATACATTTCATTTACCGATGGGGCAAAGACAATATCAACTCCTGATTCTTTGCAAATTTTATTGTCTCTTGCAATGTCTCGAGGATATCTGTTATAATCTTCATTTGGGCCAAACTGAGTTGGATTAACGAAGTTTGAAAGGACTACTATATCGGAATTTGCTCTAGCAATTTTTACCAGAGAAATGTGCCCATCATGCAAATATCCCATCGTTGGGACGAGAGAAATTTTTAAGCCCTTTTTGCGATTTTCGCATGAAGCTTCATTCATCTCAGCAACTTTTTCTATAATTTTCATATTATGGCAGATAAGTTTGAAATTATCTTATGTAAGTGTAAATTACAATTTAGCATATTTGAGAACTATAATTTCGGCAAAAAAAAAATCAATTGGAGGATTTTATGAGTAATGTTTCAATTACTGAGCTTTTAGATTATGTTGAAGAACACATGATGAAAGCTGTTGACCATTTGAAAAATGAACTGGCCGGGATCAGGACAGGTAAAGCGTCACCGGCCCTTGTTGAAAATATTATGGTTGAATATTATGGGACATCCACGAGATTAAAAGAATTGGCAGGTATTACTGCGCCAGAACCAAGGCTTCTCGTAATTCAGCCATGGGATCCATCATCAGTTTCTGCTATTGAGAAAGCCATACTTGGCTCCAAGATAGGTATCTCCCCTGTGAATGATGGGAAAATTATAAGGTTGCCTATTCCCGAACTGAGTGAAGAGCGGAGAAATTCCCTTGTAAAACAAGTTCGTTCCTTGGCAGAAGACAGTAGAGTTGCAATAAGAAATGTTCGCAGAGATGGGAATGAGATAGCGAAAAAAGCGCAAAAAAATTCTGAAATTACAGAAGATGATTTAAAAGGAATGCTTGAAAAGATACAGAAACTTACCGATGATTATATTAAAGAAGTTGATGATATTGTAGCAAAAAAGGAAAAAGAATTGCTAAGCATATAAAGAATTTTCTCTGCCGAAAGAATCCCTTTTTTTGTTGTTAAACCAGAATTATATTCTTACTTTCTGCGTTACCAAGTATTTTGTCTGCCATTTTTATGTGTTTTATTTTTTTCCAGTCTTTTCCAAGTAACTCTGTGGCAAAGGCATCTATTGCTACAGTATCATCTGAGGCAATAATTTTATTGACTGGAGGATTACAGGTTGGTCCCCATAAATGAGCTTGACTCATACCTACAGAGGCATCCATGATGATGAAATCTGCTTTTCTGTAGAGATTAAGTTCAAATATTGCTTCCTGGAGATTATTATGGAATGCTGACTTTTTCCATGAACCGGAGCAGTAGAATTTTGGTGGAGCGCATCCGAGCATATTTTTCATGCTAAGAGTTACATCTGCCATTGAATGAGCCTTCAGAACTGGCATTGAGATGAGAAAGCTGTTGTAAATTATTTCCGGCAAGTGCATTTCTGTCCATCTTGTACATGAGTCAATTTTTTTTACAATAGTTTTTGCATAGTTTAAATCAATTAATTCTATATTATTTTCCTTTGCGAATTTCGCAAAACCAAGTTTTTCAAAAACATAATCGGTCTCATATGAAATAGAACCACAACCTTCTCCTATTATAACTTTTTTATCGGGAAAATTTTCCCTTATCCAGAAAAATGTATTTTTTACTAATTCAAGCGAAGTTGTTATTGGCGGAGGAGATGCTTCTACGAGGTTTGGCTTGAGCAATACTGAATTTTTCGTATCATTAGACAGTTTTTCATTTAGATTGGAATTATCTAGAACTCGCTTTACTGCGTTTTTCCAATTGCCATCTAAGTTTGTACAATAGACATTGCTTTTTAAGCTCTTGTTCATAAGTGTTAATATCTTTTATAAAAAGTAAAAAACATAATAGAGGAATATTAAAATTTTTACGAAACAAGCACGCACAATTTGCAATATTTTATCAGTATACAAAAATATGTGGATGTAATATTCCTATATTTTGCATAGAATGAAGAAGTCTTATAAATCCGAGCAGGACAACAAACCATATATTATCAATTATAGCCGTCCTTATTTGACGAGGGCTTACTTCTAAGATGTTTTCTTCTTTAAATATTCCTGTTGAAATGGAGTCTTTCATTTTTCGTGGCATTGAAGAACTTTTTATTATAAATATAATATCTCTTATTTTTGGGATAAATTTTGGGACTGTATTTACATAAGAGATAAATTCATCTTTGAATCTTTCGGAAAGTCTCTTTTCTTCACTCTTTATAATTGCACTGTAGTAAAAGATAAAAAAAATTGTTGTGATAAGAGGGATTGTAAATGTTTCTGTGCTAAACGCTACTCCTAACATACCAATGAAGCTAAATAAATATAGCGGATTTCTTGATATGGAAAATGGCCCTGTTGTTACAAGTTTTATATTTTTGAAGCCAGCTAAATAGACTGAACACCATGACCTGCCAAATACTGCTATTGATACCATAAAGCATGAGAATAAAAAAATGAAATTTGAAAGTATTGGGAAATTGTTTTCAATTTTACTTCCTGTAAACAGGAAGCAGATAATTGCGATTGCGAAAAATAACCTGCTAAGGATTATTCTTAATTTTTCTGATTTTGTTTTTGGCATACTTTTTAATTTAGTAATTTATAAATATTTACTCGTTAGTATTTAATATTTTAGTATATTTTTTCATCGATCTCAGAAGGATGTAAATTATCAGAGAGATTAATATGAATATTAACCATTCCATACGCATCTTAATTTTTCCATCTTCGAAATAATGTCCTAAAACTTTTATTGCTACAAATGATATGGCTATTCCAAGTAAGGCAGTATACTCTCTGCGAAGAACTTCCTTAATGGAGAACTTTCTTTCAGGTGGCTTCCATAGAGAAAATTTTGGTATGATCATAGGGGTATTTTGAGCCCAGTTTGTAAATTGTTCGCCAAACTTTTCTCTTAAGAAGGCCTCTTCAGCAAATATGATTCGTTCATAATATATTATGTATAAAAGAGTTACAATAATTATTGTTGCTAAATTTTCTGTGAGTAATAGTAGTCCCAGGCAAATTAGGTAATTTCCTAGATAAAGAGGATGCCGTAAAATGGAGTAGAGTCCGGTGGTATTTAGATGCTCGGCTTTTTGTCGTTTTGTATTTCTACCAGATGTTCCCTTTGGTGTTGTGCCTACTACATAAGCCCGTAGTAAAAGCCCCGAAAAAGTTATCATTAAAGAGAAGGCTTCAAAAAAGTCTTCAACTCTTTCTCCTATAATATGATCTAACTTTCCATATTTTCTTAATCCAACTATAATAATTGGTATTGTAAGTATAGGAAGGAAACTTCGATATCTGAAAAGGAAATTACCTTGTGTTTCTAAATTTTTTGATGCACTCATATATTTATTTTTATTTCTATTGTTTATTAATATGTAAAAAATAGGTTATGCTTGTAAAAATTCAACCTCAATTTAGTTTTATAGTTTTATTTTGTTATGCTCCTGCGATTCTTGGCATTGGACGTGGTGCTTTAGCCATTTCTGCTGAAATAAATTTCTGTAGAAGTTGTATTTTCAGGTCTTTGTGAGAACTATTCCATAGGTTTTTATATTCAAAAGGGTCTTCAAGAAGGTCGTAAATTTCGCCATATTCTTTGTCATAATAGACAGTTACTTTATATCTTTGGTCTATATATGTTCTTATATTAAGTTTTGTTGGTTGATGTTGATTTTCAATCATGACATATTTTCTTATATTTTCGACTTCTCCATTCCAAACACTTTTTTCATCGATGCCGGTCATATTTCTGGGAATTGGCAATTTTGCGAAACTGAGGAAAGTCTGAGGTAAGTCGAGTGTTGATTGGAGGGAATTAGAAATTTTGCCTTCCGGGATAGTTCCTGGCATTTTTACCACGAGAGGGACTTTCAAGAGATCTTCATAATGGTGAATAGCCTTTGCTACGAGGCCATGTTGGCCTAAGAAATCACCGTGGTCAGTGGTATAACATACGAGAGTATTTTCTGAAAGTCCAAGTTCATCGAGTTTATCTAAGATTTTTCCTATATATTTATCGAGCATAGTCATCATTCCATACATGGTTGCAATATTTTTAGCTTTTATTTCTTTTGATCTCAGATGCGAGCCAGCTCCGTGTATCCCATTTCCCTCTTCTTCATAAAAGTCGCTAAAATCGGGATTTTCTATCTGAGATAGAGAAAAGTATGGCGGTTTATCGTCGAATTCTCCTGGTTTATGTTCTGGGACAGAGATTTTTGTGGGGTCATACATAGATGCATAAGGTTCTGGTACCATATATTGCGGATGAGGGTCGAAAAAACTTGCCCAGATAAAGAAGGGGGAATTATTTTTCTTATATTCTTCCATTAGGGCATTTGTCCTTTCAGCTATCCAGGTATTGTAGTGAATTTCCTCTGGAATTTCCCATGCTTCACCAGGTTTGGGATTTTTATGAGTGGAGTATGGATATTTATCTTCTGGACTTTTGAAGAAGTCGGGTGTTGGCAGAAAGTAATCTCTCCAGTTGTTATATCCTTTTTCAATCATCCATAAAGCATAATGTTGGCCTACGTGAGACTCGTTGGTATGATTTCTTGCTAATTCGACGTGTTCAAAGCCGTAAAAAGGTCCATGAAATTTTTTCCAAAAATCCAGATCATGTAAGATTGGATAGGCTTCAATTGATGGATATTCTGGAGTGCTCTTTAATGGCTGGAAATGAGCTTTTCCAATAAGAGCAGTTTTATAGCCGTTCTGAGAAAAAATACTGCCAACAGTTGGGATATTTTCCATAAGTTTTGTTCCAAGAGAATAAGCTCCGTGTTGACTCGGGTATAGGCCGGTTATCCAGCTTGCGCGTGTAGGAGTGCATGTAGGATTTACAGTGTATGCGCGATGAAATGTTGTTCCTTCTTTTACGAGTTTATCGAGATTAGGTGTTTTAAGTTCTGGATTCAGATATCCCATTGCAGAATAATGCTGTTGATCTGATGTAATAAAGAGAATATTTGTTTTATTTTTCAATGTTGGAGACTCCTTCTTTGGTTAAATTGAATTTTCTGAAGCTGAGAATGATAAGAATAACTGCCATAGGCAGTAGATACCATAGAAAGAAATAATCCGCTTTACTGTCTGCTATTACTTCTATACTTGCGAGATTCGCAGTTTGGTCAGCTTGTTTTAAATCTTTCCAGGAAAAAGTTTTTAAAAATTCCTTATCTTCTGGTTTTATGGCAAATTCTAAAGAAGTGTTATTTTCGGAGTTAATATCTTTGCCATACAGTAAGAAGAGAGTGCCACCATCGTCAATATATTTTTTACTTATATCGAAGTAGAACCATAGAGATACGATTTCTCCAAACTCAGTGACTATATCATTTTGCGATATTACAAGAGGGAATTTCTTACCATTGATATCCTCAACTGTAAGATTTTTTATCTCAGGAATGGAAAAACCATTTTTATTAAAAACGCCTGCTATCCTGGTAAAGTTCTGCGGGACCTTCGCTGCATTTTGATTTAGAAGTAGATTAATGATTTGTTGATTAGGTTCGATTATGATTAATTCAAATTTTTCGAATGCACTGGCATAGAAAGAGATAAATAGCAAGAACAACGGGGTAAATTTTTGTATATTTGTGCTCATAGTTATTTTTTTGCGAATGATTTATCTATTATAACGCCTTGTTTAATGAGGATTGTGCGAAGTTTGTCAATGTTTAATGAACTAATATCCGATTTTTTTCTCTTTACTGCAAGGGCAGAGGCAGTTCCTGCTATTTCGCCTGTAAGCGCGCAAACAGGTATTACTCTTGTAACGTCCCATGCTTCTCCAGCAGAGGAGATTATTTTTCCTGCCACACAAAGATTTTTGTTTTTTACTGCAGTAAGAGAACTTAATGGGATAAAGAAGACGGGGCCTTTTTTACGCCAATCTCCAGTCATTCCTACGCTATCTTCGAAATATCTGAATTCATCATGGATTTTTAATTCGGTTTTACCGACAATCCTGCGTGTCATTCGAAGTGATGGTAGGAGAGGTAAAATCCCGGGATAGATTTTTTTATCAGGTGAGTTTTTTCTGAGCTCATCTAATTTTTCACGGATTAACTTTCTTGATGCAATGATATGGGTAGATATGTCGAGAAAGTTATCTCCAGCATATCCTTTTTCTCCTTCTGGTAGAAAATTGGGGTCAGATGAGTATTTTTTTGAGAGAGGCTTTACCTTTAATCTTAGTATTCTACCATCTGTAGAAGAAGGAATTTCCTGATTTTCGATGTAATTTTTTGTTATGATATTATTTTGATTTTCCGATTCAAAAAGGAAAAACCACCCGCATAGAACATTGGTATGAAGAGATTCTGTTTTTTCTCCTGCTCTTGCACATACATCCGCATCGCCACTACAATCAATTATATTTTTTGCTTTCAGAGCGATTCTTCCGCTTTTATTTTCAATTAACAGGTATTTTATTTCTTTATTATCGCAGATTACATCACAGAACCTGTTATCATACCAGATTTCAACGCCAGCATCGAGCAGAATTCTTTCGAGTTCGAGTATTAAATTTGCCGGGTTAAAATCTACTCTGTATCGACTATTTTTTTGTTGTCCTGGATCAGCATTTGCTTCCCAGCAATCAGGGATTTTATAGAAGCCATCATTTACGGAAAGTTTTAGAAATTCTTCTGCAATACCTCCTATTACCTGATTTCCATTTCCATCGCAGAGGGGTAGATATACGATGACATTGGCAAGAGTGGCCAGGCCGCCAAGGGCTGATTCCTTTTCAATCAGGATCACTTTTACTCCTGACCGCGCTGCCGCAAGTGCTGCTGCACAACCTGCGATTCCTCCGCCAACTACTGCGACGTCTGTTTTTCCTGCAAGAGGAATTTTCTTTCTTTTTTCAACTATATTCATTCGTTTATTTACTTAAGTTAGTTTTTAGTATTAAAATTATTGTTATTCTTTGTATTTTTTTAAGAAAAAGAAATATAAACACATTTGCAAAAAACGCCAATAAAGTTAAAATGTTTGCTTATGGAAAATAATGAAAACAATATAGTAAGCAATACTCAACACATCCTTTGCGGAGAGATAACAAAACTCGTATTTACCAGCGATGAAGGAGGGTATTCGGTTATCAGGGTAAGAGACGAAAAAGGTATTGAGCATACTGTTGTAGGTCCATTTTCAGGTGCTTTTGAGGGACAATGTGTTGAAATAGTTGGTTTTTGGGAAAAACATAAGGAATTTGGTCGTCAACTTCGAGCGGAAAATGTAAAATTTACTCTTCCTAAAACTCCAGAGGGAATAAAAAAATATCTCGCTTCAGGTTTAATTCCTGGTATAGGGGAAAAATTAGCGGAATGTATTGTAAATCACTTTGGGGTAAAAACTCTTGACATTCTGGATAATTATTCATCTCGTTTGTTGGAAATACCTGGTTTTGGGAAAAAGCGGCTCGAGATGATACGTAAAGCGTGGAGCGAAAATTCGCAGAAAAGGGAAATATTTATATTCCTCCAAAGTCTTGGAATAAGCATTGCTTATGCGCAGAAAATTTATCGTATATATGGTGATAATACTCCTTCAATAGTAAAAGAAAATCCATATCGTTTGGCAGATGAAGTTCAAGGGATAGGGTTTACTTTATCGGATAGAATAGCCTCTGCTCTTGGAATTGGAAAAGAAAATATTTTTCGCCTGACTTCCGGAGTAGTTTATTGTCTCAAGCGACTTTCCGAAGAAGGGCATGTTTGTTATCCGGAAGATAAACTTATCGAATATTCATCTAATATTTTGGGAGTAAGTGATGAAAAAATAAAAGATGGGATTGAAAATGCCATAAAGGAAAAATTAATTTCAAAGCTATCTACGCCAGATGGTTGCGAATTTCGCAATGCACTTTATTTCATCGGACTTGAAATTGCAGAAAAAGGGGCTGCTAATGCTCTCATCAGAATTGCAAAAAGTAAAAAACATCGTTGTTCAATACTGAAAAACATTAATCTTAATTTTAAAATTCCTCTTAATGATTTGCAAAAAAGAGCTGTCGAAGGCGTTGCAATATATCCGCTTAACATAATAACAGGCGGACCCGGCGTTGGAAAAACAACTGTTATAAGTGAAATTGTGAGACGTGCGAAAATCGCAAAATTACGAGTATATCTTTGCGCTCCCACGGGGCGTGCGGCAAAGAGAATGAGTGAGGCCTGTAATCATCCTGCAATGACAATTCATCGTATGCTCAAATGGGAGCCAGAGAGGCATAGTTTTATTTATAATGAGTATCGTCCATTGAATTGTGATTTACTTATAATTGATGAAGTTTCTATGCTTGATATACAACTGGCATATTTTCTTTTTAGGGCAGTTGCTTCGGAAACTACGGTTATTATGGTTGGAGATTCAGACCAACTTCCATCTGTTGGTCCAGGAAATGTTTTATCAGATTTAATCAGATCAGGAATTGCTTTTTGTACACGTTTAACCCAGATTTATCGTCAATTATCAGGTAGTAGAATAATTTCTAATGCTCATCTTGTAAATTCTGGAGTAATGCCTGATATTTCTCCTGTATCCAGTGATAAATTAAGTGATTTTTATTGGATAGACTGCGATGATCCAGTTGATACAGCCAAAATCATATTGAAACTTCTTTCCTCCCGAATTCCAAAGAGGTTTGGATTTAATCCTATGAAGGATATTCAGGTACTCTCTCCTATGAATAAGGGGGAATGTGGAACTGCCAATCTTAATATAAAAATTCAGAGTGTACTAAATCCGGAAAATTTGGGGCGTCCGCAGTTCAGATTTGGGGAGACAGTATTTCGTTCCGGAGATCGAGTAATGCAAATATCAAATAATTATGATAAATCTGTATTCAATGGTGAAATGGGAAGAATCGTTCATATTGACTATCGTGAGAAGAAATTTAATGTAGAATTTGATAATTTTACGGTTAACTATGATTTTATTGAAGCTGACCAGATTGTGCACTGTTACGCAACGACCATCCATAAGGCACAAGGATGTGAGTTCCCGGCAGTGATAGTACCTGTCTTAACTCAACATTACATCATGCTTCGGAGAAACTTGATTTACACAGCAATCACAAGGGCAAAAAGACTCCTTGTATTGATTGGATCCAAAAAAGCATTGTCGATTGCTATAAAAAATGTTATGATTGAAAAAAGATATACCCTATTGAGAGAAAGATTATTAGGAATGGTTTAATCTAAAAATAGTTAATGAGCCGATACATTATGCTGATAAAATGTAAAATAGAACATTATTTAATTTAATCTATTTTACTTTTCACTTGATTAGTTTTACTGATGGTGTATTTTACAAAGATAGTGAGAAAATTACAAAATCTCCAGACTTTCGTCGTTGGATAAGAACGGAGAAAAAAAAGATGGAAAAAAATAATCGAATTCTTATAGTAGATGATCAAAAGGATCTTTGCGAACAACTTGCAAAACTTCTTCTTCAAACAGGCAAAACCAATGAAACCGTTTCACTCGTTCAGCAAATGAGAGCGAGATTACTTGGAAGTAGAGAACCTCTTCCAGAAAATCCAAGAGAAGAGGAAAGTCCTCTTTATGAAGTTGATTTTGTAAATCAGGGGCAGGATGCTGTACTAAAAGTTCAGGAAGCGGTAAAGAATAATAAGCCTTATGCCCTTGTTTTTCTGGATATGAGAATGCCTCCTGGATGGGATGGGCTTGAAACTGCAAAAAAAATCCGTGAGATAGATAAAGATGTAGAAATAGTTATAATGACAGCCTATGCTGATCATGACCAAAAGCAAATTGCCGAACAGGTGGGACGCCCTGAAAAATTATTATACATAAAGAAACCTTTTCAAGCTGAAGAAATTTTTCAGTTAGCTCTTTCTTTAACTGCAAAATGGAATCTGGAATGGACGGAAAAACGCAGAAAAAAATGGCTTGAAGCAATAATAAGAGGCTTATGCAAACTTAAAACCCCAAATGCTACAAAAAACATTACAAGTGCATTTATTCCGGCTTTAAAATCTTTTCTTGATTTAATGGATTCAGATAAAGGATTAGCGGCTTCTTATATTTCTAATAAGTGGACTTTGCATTGTTTCAACGGGATAAGCGATGAAGAAGCTAACTCATTTCTGAAAGAGAATTCTGATTTTCTTAAAGAATGTAAGACTACAAAACATAAAGATGATAAATACTTTCTCCCTCTTAAAAAAGATAATTTTTTCGCAGTGATAGTTGTTTTTAATGTACAGACTAAAAATGATCCAGAATGGTATAAATTGCTCAGTATATTATCTATGACTGTCTCTGATATAATTGGAGAGTGTGTGGCTCTTGGAAATTCAAATACTTCAACGAAGTTAGCAGTTCTTCCAAAACTTCTTACAGGACTTGCATCCTCTTCTTTGGAGGACATTGATTCAATAAAATCAAATCTTGCCTTGATAAAGGAACAGGGAGCTGAACAATTTATCCTGGATCTTGTTGCAAAATCCATTAATAATGCTTATGATGTAAATCTGGATATTAGAAATACTTTGTTTTGTGCAGGTGAACTCAAGGTCAATCTTATAAACACAGAAATATTTCCTTTTATTAAAGAAGGCATTGAAAATGGTTCAATGCAAAAAGCGGCTTTTAAATGGGATGGAGATGAAAAAATCAAAGCCAATTGTGATCCAACGCTGCTCAGAGATATTTTTGCGAATCTCGCAAGGTTCTCAACAACTCGTTCAAGGGAAGGAGTCTGGATAGAAGTAAAAGCTGAAAAAGATTCTAATGGAGTAAAATTGACGTATTCTGATAATGCTACTGAAATCGCACGAGAAGAGAGAGAAAAGTTATTTTCTCCGTTAGGTCAAAACTCTATGATACAATTAGGCCTGTCCGTTTCAGCGTTAATCCTTTCAGATTTGAATGGTAAGATAAGATTTCTGGATGGACAAAATAATGGTTCTGGGGCAAAGTTTTTGATTGAACTGCAATCACCACAAGAGTAAAAAGACTACTTTCCTTACGTAATATTTCTAAAGCCTGTTTTCAGTATTCTTTAGACTAATGCATTTTGCGTTTATTTTCTTTACTACGTTTTAGTCTGAAGATTTCCTGGAAGCCCATTTTTTTGATTCAGGGAAGAAAAATAACAATTTCTTGCGTTGTATTTGTTTAAGATTTTGGCGGGAGCGACGGGGCTCGAACCCGCAACCCCCAGCGTGACAGGCTGGTGCTCTAACCAATTGAGCTACGCCCCCTTCCATCTTCAGATTTAGAGAGGAAAGGAAATAAAAGATCAATAATATAGTTTCTATAAGAAATAAATCAAATAAAAAAAAATAATTTAGAAAAAAAATTATGATACAGATATTATTGAATCTTCTGAAATTCCAAGAATCTTCTTTATTTCCGATGCATCCAGAGTTTCGTGTTCAAGCAGATTTTGAGCGAGTAGTTCAAGTTTTTCTTCATTGCTTTTTAGGATTTCTCTGGCTTTATTTGCAGCATTATTAATCAGTGTTTTTATTTCAAGATCAATTTCTCTTGCAGTTTCCTCACTGTAACTTTCTGATTTAATAATATCTCTCCCGAGATAAATATGTTCATTTCTTCCGCCATACTGGACAAGGCCCATCTTTTCGCTCATACCGAAGTTACATACCATTAGTCGCGCGATGCGCGTGGCATGTTCAATATCAGAAGATGCACCGCTGGTGACATCACCTATTTTTATTTCTTCTGCTGCTCTTCCTCCCATTAGAATTACCATTTCACCAAGTAGTTCCTGTTTGCTCTTAGTATATCTATCTTCTTCTGGCATTTGCATTGTAGCACCTAAATAAGCCATTCCTCGTGGAATAATTGTAACCTTATGAATTGGCATTGACTTTGAACAATTAAGCGCTGTTATAGTGTGTCCTGCTTCATGATAAGCGGTTAGTTTCCTTTCATTATCGCTGATTTTTCTGCTTCTCCTTTCTCGTCCCCATCTTACTTTATCTCTTGCCTCTTCGAGTTCAGGCATTGAAACGGCTTTTTTATTTAATCTTGCTGCGAGAAGTGCGGCCTCATTTATCATATTTGCCAGATCAGCACCACTAAATCCAGGGGTACTTTTTGCAAGTATATCAAGGTTTACATTATGTTCCATTTTTATTTTTTTCGCATGTACATCGAGTATTTGTCTTCTTCCCTTTATATCTGGCAAATCCATTACAACCTGTCTATCGAAACGGCCAGGTCTGAGTAATGCAGGGTCAAGAACATCTGGTCTATTTGTTGCTGCAATCACAATAGTCCCTTCACTTGTTTCGAGTCCATCCATTTCAACAAGTAACGCATTGAGAGTTTGTTCGCGTTCGTCATGTCCGCCACCAATTCCTGAAAATCTTGAGCGACCTACGGCATCAATTTCATCTATAAAGACAAGACATGGAGTATATTTCCTTGCAGTATCAAACATATCGCGAACCCTACTTGCTCCGACGCCAACAAACATTTCGACAAAATCAGATCCGCTTATGGAAAAGAATGGAACGTGTGCTTCACCTGCTATAGCTTTTGCAAGTAATGTTTTTCCCGTTCCTGGTGGGCCTGTCAAAAGTACCCCTTTGGGAATTTTTGCCCCTAACATTTTATATTTTAGAGGGTCTTTAAGGTAATCGACAATTTCCTGCATTTCTTCTTTTGCTTCTTCGGCGCCAGCGACATCTTTAAAGGTTACTTTATGCTCAAGGTCATCTGGCATAATCATTCTGGCTTTACTGCGACCGAATTGCATAGCTCCTTTGCCGGCCATTTTTATTTGGCGAGAGAAAAGGAAATACAGAAAACCTACGATTATTATTACTGGCAATATAGTTAATACAAGATTCTTAAACCATGTATCTTTATTTTCTACTTTTACTACAATGTTTTTTTTTCTTATTTCCTCATCAAGGCGGTCAGTGTAAACAGCCTTGCATCTATAGTACTTTTCTTCAGGTTCAAATTCGGAACCATTAATATGAGGTGGTCTGAATTTCCCTTCAAGTATTGAGACTTTTTCATTTTCTGGAGTTATTTTTACAGACATTATTTTTCCGTCAGCAAGGTAGTTTTCAAATGTTGACTGATCTATATCTTCGAATTCACTTTTGTTGTAGTTATAAATAAATATGGCAGCTAATGAAATAAATATGAGTAACCAAACTAATATTGCCATTTGTGGAGGGCGTTCAATTTTTGTTTTCTTGGGGTAATTTTCCATTCTTCTCCTTCTTTGATGTGGTTAAAAAAGTATTTCGTATAAATGTCTTTTGAAAAAAAATTGATTATCAGGACTATTGGTGCAGGCTATTATTAACTACTCTGAATATAAACATCTTTATAAAGCATTAAATTGGCATTATCCTCTTTATTTCCTTTAAACAACATCATGAGTAATACACCAATAAGTACTAAGATTAAAAGAACAAGAATAACAACAACTGCAATCGTTATTTTTTGTGTTTTTCCAGATTTCTTATTTTGTGCAAAAGGATCAAAATTTTCCATTTTTTTAACGGTAGATACACCTACTTGTGCTCCGTCGAGGTTTATTCCTGTTTGCGTTTTAATGGCAGTCGTAAGAGATTTATCTTCACAATCATATAAAATTTCAATTCCTCCTACCTGAACTATGTCGCTATTTTGAAGTTCTTGTTCTGTGATTGGTATATTGTTAACTCTGGTGCCGTTTGTACTATTGAGGTCCCTGACAATATACGTATTTCCTTTTTTTACAAATTCACAATGTTTAGAACTGACGGTAGGATCTTTGAGGAAAATTTGGTTTGCCTCAGTTCTTCCGCAAGTATAAACATCTTCAGTTAATTCAATTGTCTTACCCCTGAATTGTTCAGACAGGACTATTAATCGTGGTGTTCCAGCCATATTAATTTATTTAATTAAATTTAATTTTTTTAAATCTTTATTAATGAAGTGGAAATTTATATCCAGAAAATAACTTTGTCAAAATAAAAATGATTTTTTTTATTTTTTTTTGTTATTTTTGGAGATAATTTCCTTTGGATTTTTCTAAAATTGCTGTATATTCTAATCTTTTCAATTTTTATAACTTAAAAACTTAAAGGAAATTTATGGTTATGGGCAAATTTGATTTATCTTCAGTAATTGAAGGGCAAATTATTGAGAAAAGTGACAGTACTTATACTAAGATTTTTTCGGTAAAAATTTCTAAGGAAAATCTTCAAAAAGCAATAGATAATACCACCAGAGAGATTGCGAAATTCGCATCTGTTCCTGGTTTCAGGCTTGGTAAAGCTCCTATCTCTATGGTAAGAAATCGTTATATGAAAGCTATAAAAGAGGAGTTATTTGGTGAAATTATCAGGACGGCTTTTTCCGTTAAGCTTCCTGAAACTGTTAATAAATTTTCAAAAATGTCTAACGTCCTTTCATATAATTATGATAAAGTTGGAACTCCCGAAATTATCGATCCAGAACAAGATTTTTCATTTTCAGTTGAGCTTGAGTTTGCTCCTAAAATAGATTTGCCCGATTATCATTCCCTGAAAGTTGATGTTAAAAAGGAAGAGGTAACCGAAGCAGAAATAGATGGTGAAATAAAGAGGCTTCAGATGGAGTATGGGAAATATAACGAGGCGAGGGATGATGAATCAGTTGCAGAGGAGGATATGCTTGAGGTAAAAGTCGTTTCAGATATAGAGCTTGAAGAAAGTTCGTCTTCTGAAGCTAAAAGATTGGTTCAGAATGACAGGATGTTTTTATGGTTGAAAGATTCTGTTGAACCTATTCCAGGCTTTCATAAGGCTTTGATTGGTAAGAAAAAGGGAGAAATCGTAAAGCTTGGAGTGGATTTTCCTGCTGATTTTCGTGTTGTAGAGCTTGCCGGGAAGAAGGCAAATTATGAAATTACTATAAATAAAATTCAAAAGTTTGTACCTTTATCGGATACCGAAGAACTGGTCAAGAAGCTCAATCTTAAGGATTTACAAGCACTGAAAGAAAAAATAAGAGAATTAATAACAAATTCCAAAGAGTATAAATATAAGGAAGCCTGCAGAGGTCAACTTCTGGATATATTGAAAAAAGAAACACCTGACTTTGAATTGCCAAAAAGTTTGCGAGATGAATTTTTTAATTATGAAGTAGATACATATGTTAGGGCACATATACGTAGTGAGGAAGATAGGGTTGAATTTGAAAAGAAAAGAGAAGAGCATATGGAAAAAATAAGATCTCTAGCCGATGAAAAGTTAAAAGAATTCCTGATATTAAGGGAGATTTCAAATAGGGAAAATATTGAGATAACGGAAAAAGATATTTCTGATGCAGAAGAAAATTTTTGTAGGGCTAATAGACTTACTCCGTCAGAATTTAAAAAATACAGAACCGATCGCCTCCGAAATTTGATTTATAATTTTATTATGGAGAGAAAAGTACTGGATCATCTTTACAGTAGTAATATAGAGAAATCTGAAAGCAAAAATGAAAATGCTAATAAAGAAGGGGGGAATTGATATGTCAATTTTAGTTCCAATGGTTGTTGAACAAACCGGGCAGGGGGAACGCGGTTATGATATTTATTCGAGACTACTGAAGGACAGGATAATACTTCTGGGAACTCCTATAGATGATAATGTTGCAAATTTAATAATAGCTCAATTATTATTCCTTCAATCGGAAGATCCCAAGAAAGACGTAGATTTGTATATTAATTCACCGGGAGGTTCTGTTACTGCAGGTTTAGCCATCTACGATACTATGCAAATTCTAACTTGTAATATAAAAACTTATTGCGTTGGTCAGGCTGCAAGTATGGCAGCGGTATTACTTTCTGCTGGTACGAAAGGGAAGCGTTATGCCCTTCCCAATTCAAGAATAATGATACATCAACCATGGGGAGGAGCAGAGGGAAGTGCTTCTGATATAAGCATTCACGCTAAAGAAATTTTGCGTCTCAGAGAAATGTTAAATGAAATTCTCTCCAAACATACCAATCAACCGCTAAAAAAAATAACAAGCGATACTGAAAGAGATTTCTTTATGTCTGCTCAGGAAGCAAAAGAATATGGCCTTGTTGATAATATATTTGTAAAAAAGTGAGATAAATGAAGAAGTCAACACGAAATCAGAAATTATTGCCCACGTGTTCCTTCTGCGGGCAGTCAGCAGATTTTGTCGGCCCATTAATTACAAGTCCTGAAGGATCTGCAATTTGTAGGAATTGTATAAAACTCTGCAATGAAATGTTTGATTCTGAAAAAAATGAACAGAAATTAAAATATTCCAATACAAAGTCTGATCAGTTAAAAATAAAAGTTCCAAAGCCTGAGGAAATAAAACAAACCCTTGATAAATATGTTATAGGACAGGAACACGCAAAAAAGGTTATATCTGTTGCTGTTCATAATCATTATAAACGACTCTCTTCAAGTATTATTGACGATGTAGAGATAGAGAAAAGTAATATCTTGCTTATAGGTCCAACAGGATCAGGTAAGACTTTACTTGCAAAAACTCTGGCAAGATTGTTAGATGTTCCATTCTCAATATCTGATGCCACTACTGTTACCGAGGCTGGTTACGTAGGAGAAGATGTTGAAAATATAATATTGCGTTTAATTCAGGCAGCAGATTATGATGTAAAAAAAGCAGAGATTGGAATTATTTATATAGATGAAATAGATAAAATAGCCAAAAAGAGTCAAAACGTATCAATTACTCGTGATGTTTCTGGAGAAGGTGTCCAACAAGCACTTTTGAAGATTCTGGAAGGGACCGTTGCAAACGTTCCCCCAAAAGGCGGGAGAAAACACCCTCAACAAGAATATATTCAGGTTAATACTACAAATATTCTCTTTATATGTGGAGGAGCTTTTGTCGGCTTAGATAAAATAGTTCGCAGAAGATTAGGGAAGCAGATTTTGGGCTTTAGGCACAATGAAGAAATGGAATTAAGACCGGAACTGGCAGACGATGAAAATATTCTCAGATATGTAGAACCAGAAGATTTGATTCAGTTTGGTCTTATTCCTGAATTTATAGGAAGACTTCCAGTGATATCAAATGTAAATCAGTTGACAAAGAACGATCTCATTCGTATTTTAACAGAACCTAAAAACGCTCTAATTAAGCAGTATAAAAAATTAATTAAAATGGAAAATGTAGAACTCGTATTTGAAGATGCAGCAATAGAGGCGATAGCAGAAAAAGCTCTCTTAAAAGGAACTGGTGCAAGAGGCTTACGCACAATAATAGAAGAAATTATGTTGAATGTAATGTATAAGCTTCCTTCGGAAAATGGTATCAGTAGGTGTATTATTAATGAAAATACCGTGAAGGAAGGAAAAGAACCACATCTCATATATAAAGAAAGTAAAGAAAATGAAGAAAAGGAGCCTAAAACAGCATGACTAATACGACCTGTAATTTATCTTATGTGGTAATAACCCCTTATACAATTTTGAAATCGAGAACAGGAGGAGTGATTGCCAGACTTTTATCGCGTCTCGAACTGGAGCTTATTGGAGCTCAGATGCTTCATCCAGACGAAGAATTAGTAAAAAAGTATGCAGACCTCACATATAAAAGTGTGGCATCAAAAAATGAGCAAACTGCTCAGTTATTAAAAAATTATATTCTTGAACAGTTGATGCCTACTGAAATGGGCCCTAGAAGAATTATGTTTCTTCTATTTAAAGGAGAAAATGCTTGTGAGAAATTAAAAGCAATCGTAGGAAAAATCTCAGCAGTTGGCGCAAAAATAAAAGATACAAAAATAACCGGAGAGACAATAAGAGGCACTTATGCCGATCTTGTTTATGATAATGATGGGAATCTGAAGTATTTTGAACCGGCTGTTCTATCTCCTCAAGATGACGAGCTATTAAGGGAAAAACTACAAATGTTTGCAGAAGCAGCCTCAAGAGGGAGCAATGTGCTAACTGTAAAATATGATGACATGGAAAATATAGAAAGGACTCTGGTTCTGATTAAACCTGATAACTGGAAGTATCCGAGCTCAAAACCGGGTAATATAATTGATATGTTTAGTCGTACTGGTTTGAGAATTATAGGGTGTAAAATTTATCAAATGTCAGTTTCTGAAGCACTCAATTTTTATGGACATGTTAAGGATGCTCTCCGCTCAAAACTATCTCCTAAAATAGGTATTCAGGCAAGGGAAATATTGGAAAGGGAATTAAAAATAAAACTTGATGCAAAAGTACAGGAAAAACTCTCTGAACTTATTGGAATTCCATATGCCGACGAGCAATTCAATCAGATCATTGAGTTTATGTCTGGGAAAAGACCAGAGAATTGTCCTGTCTCCGAATTTAATGCTCCAGGAATGGTCAAGACGATGGCTCTCATTTACGAAGGGAAAAATGCTGTAAAAAGAATCCGTGAAGTTTTGGGTCCTACTGATCCTACAAAAGCACCATCTGGAACAATTAGAAAAGAATTTGGGAAAGATGTTATGGTGAATACTGCACACGCTTCTGATTCTGTTGAAAACGCCATAAGAGAAATGGGAATAATTAAAATTCAGTATAATCCTCTTGCTAATATAATAAGAGAACAACTCAAGATATAACTTCTATCCAATTTGTGATATTTTATTTTAAAGGTTTTCCAATGATATAAAGCCTTGAAACTAATTCTCCTCCCGGATTTTTCTTATTGATAAATGTTCTTAAATAATTTCTCTGAGTATCAATTACTGTTAAGATTTTTGCATCGAGAGTTTTAATTTTTATATTTATTTCAGGGGCAGGGAGATTTTCAAGACTGATGATTTTTTCCACTTTACCTTCATGATCTGACGAAATTTCCTTTTCAATGCCATTAACTTCGAGGACTACTTTGCCAGAAGTTAGAAAATAAATTTCAAAACTAAATTTTGCCACGCAGCCAGCCTGAAAAGGGATACTGAATTTTTTTAAAATTTCATCGCCTTCTTTTAAGGCGATTAACTCCCAGCCACCGAAAGTGAATGGTCCATTATCCAGGATAAGAGTTTTTTCCTCATTGAGTTTTACTTTAGTTCCATCAGGTCGTATAAATCTCATTATTGAAGGTTCGTAAAAACGATAGCAATCATATGAGAAAAATACGATAAATACAGAAATAAATATAGAGATTAAGAGGAATTTTAATTTGTAGTATTCAGCTTTATTTTTATAAATAAAAATCTTGCAAAAATCGCAAATAAAAAATCCTGCGAAAATCGCAAAAAGTGGTAAAGATGGCACTCGAAATCGTTCAAGATTGTAAAAAGCTGCAGTAGCAAGCCAATAAGCTAATATGAAATAGATGTTGAGAAGAAGAGGATAATTAAAGAACTTTTTTAATGCTGATTTTTTTCTCTTAAAAATTAAAAAGAAATGGAAGAATATCCATGAGAGGGCTAAGGTAATCAAAATAGAAGTTCGAATTAATGCAAATGTCTTCCAGATTATCGATTTTTGTCCGTTATATTCAAAGGCTATATTGTTTGGGATTTCACGATAATCCCAAAAAAGTAAAAGTTTTCTGAATTGAAGTTCAAGAAAAGCTAATGGTTCAGAAAAAGCCCATTCAATGATTCTTTCAGATATTTTTTGCTGTGAAGCCCATTCCATATAAGTTTCTGGGTATTCCATTGGTCCTGGTCCGAATCCCGGATTTCTTCCGCCGGGTGGTGCTTCTGGGGTATTTCCGAGTCCGAGCACTGCTTCTGCGGCTGTTGAAGCCCCTTTGAATTTTGATGTTTTCAGGTAATTCCAATATGCAAAAGGTAATTGCGGTATGATTACAATAATTGTGAAAATAATAGAGAAAATTAATCCTCTGCTTAAATTTTTCTTTATCCCTGAAATGAAGGCGAATATTGCTATTCCTGGTGTAAAAAACCAGATGTTTCCACGAGTTAAAATAGCAAAAGAGCAAATAGTTCCACATATTATCCAGATGAGAAGACTTTTCCTTTTTAATGCCAAAATAGTAGTGTAAATTATGAGTATAAACCAGAATGCTTGTAGTGAGGCTATAAGATGATATGGAACGTAGAGGCAGAGAGAGGAAGAAAATGCTGTTAACAATGATGCAATTATGCCGGTTTTTTTGCCGCCGAGCATGGCTGCGGAAAGCCCTGTGAAAATTACTGTTAATGAAGATATGAGAGATTGCACTATTAATACAGGCCAAATTCCTTTTCCAAATAGAAAGATTATTGAAGGTAAAAAGATGGCATAGTAGAAAGGTTGATAATAGAATTCCTGGTCGAATTTACCATCTGTAATCTTTCTTGATAATTCCATATAAGTTGCCATATCTGTTGCTGCAGATGGATTTGACACCTGTATATCATTTTTTTGCAGTTCATAGCATATTGAAATTCTCAATATAAATGATATAACAAATATTATCAGCATTGTCCATCTGAATTTGATATATCTTATGTTTTTCAGTTTAATCATTATTCTATAAAGCCTTTTATTGTTGAAGAATTTCAGAGAGATGTTAGTTTACTTTAATCTTAATTAAAAACAAATTAATATTTAAGCATGTCTTCATCTGCAATTATATTTGAAAATGTTTCAGTAAAACTCGGTGGTAATCTTATTCTCGAGAACGTTTCCGCGATGGTTCCCAAAGGAAGTTGTACAGCTATTGTAGGACCAAATGGGGCTGGAAAGACAACTCTATTGCTTGCATTACTCGGAGAGATACCATATCAAGGGAGAATTATTTTAAATTCAAAAGAAGGTATTTTCCCTCGTATAGGTTATGTGCCTCAACGTTTACAGTTTGATAGGGGAATGCCACTTACTGTTCTTGAATTTCTTTCTATTGGTATTCAACGATATCCGATTTGTCTTGGCGTGAGTAGTTTTAACAGGCAAAGAGCTCAAAGTTATCTGAAAGCTGTCAAGGCTGATAGGCTTATAGACTATCAACTTGGCGTTTTATCGGGAGGTGAGCTTCAAAGGGTTCTTTTAGCCCTCGCTTTGATGCAGGAGCCTGAAATACTGATTTTAGATGAACCTGCCGCTGGAGTTGATTTTCATGGAGAAATTATTTTTTGTGAAATCCTTGAGAGTTTACGTCGTGAAAGGCGTTTTACTCAACTTATGGTCAGTCACGATTTATCTACTGTAACACACCATGCAGGGCATGTTATCTGCCTTAACAGAAAAGTTGCTGCGGAAGGCCCACCCCAGGAGGTTTTGAATCATGAAAATCTTACTGCGGTTTTTGGATTACATATGGGGTTAATTGCAAAAGGCTCTATATCAGATAAGGAACTTGAATGTTCTTCCTGTAAAGAGGGGAAAAAATGCCAGGATTAGACTTTTTATATGAATTTATTGGCATAATTTTGCCATTTGATTGTATGAAGATGCATTTCATGCAAAGAGCTCTTATGGGGTTGCTTATCCTTGCTCCAACGGCGGCAATAATGGGTGTGCAGGTGGTTAATTTTAGAATGGCGTTTTTTACTGATACTATAAGTCATTCTGCTTTTACAGGAATTGCATTGGGACTTATTATGGGTATTAATCCTTATCTTACTGCGCCTATATTTGCTGTTTTTGTAGGTGTTTCTATTATATCCTTCTTACAAAAAAGCCATCTCGCAGAAGATTCAATTATTGGAGTCTTCTTTTCGGGCGTTGTCGCATTTGGTCTAACTGTTGTAAGTAGAGAAAAAAATATATCGAGGAATTTGCAGACATTTCTTTATGGAGATATTCTTACGATTAGCGATTCTGAGATTTTTGCACTGATGATTTTATCTTCTTTAATCATTCTCTTTTTGTTTTTTTCTTATAATAAACTTTTATATCTCGGATTAAGTAATACCCTTGCGACTGCTCATAGAGTAAAAGTTAAATTTTACCAATATTCATATTCTATTCTTTTATCATTGATAATAATTTTCTCTGTTTGGGCTGTTGGTGTTTTACTTGTTACTGCTATGTTGATAGTTCCTGCTGCTGCCGGAAGAAATCTTGCCAGGAGTGCAGGGGGGATGTTATGGTGGGCTATGATTATTGCGCTTTTATCTTCTTTAGCGGGATTTTTAATATCTGTCCAGGATTGGGCTCGTACAGCTACTGGTGCCACAGTTGTCATAATAGCTTTTCTCTTTTTTGTTATGAGTCAATTTATCCGTTTGTTAAAAAAGTAAGATAAAAAAGGGGGTGTAATTTTATGGAAGAGATAATTTACGATAGAAATAGAATAAACAGATGTGGTTTTCCTGAATTTATCTATGGAGAAGGCAAAACTCTTGAACATTTAGTATCTGTTATTTGCGAAATTCGCAAAGATAATTTGCCGGTTATTGTTACGAGACTAAGAGAAGAGTTTGGGAAGAAACTAATGGAAAGATTTCAGGAAGGGAAATACGATGAAAGGTCAAAATGTTTTTTTATAAAAGCAAAAGCAAAAACAAAAAAAGATAGAGTTATAGGTATTGTTACAGCGGGAACTTGCGATTTGCCTGTAGCTTATGAGGCAATAAATACGCTTGATGCTTGTGGATATAAATATGAGCTAATTTCTGATGTGGGTGTAGCTGGTATTCATCGTCTTTTTGAGAGAATTAATAAATTGAAAAAGTTTTCTGTTTTAATTGTGATAGCAGGTATGGAAGGGGCTCTTCCGAGCGTTATAGGGGGCTTACTTTCATCTCCAATTATTGCTGTTCCTACAAGTGTGGGGTATGGTTCTTCAATGAAGGGTTTAGTTGCGATGTTCGCAATGTTAAATAGTTGCAGTAGTGGAATTACGGTTGTGAATATTGATAATGGATTTGGAGCCGCATGCGCGGCAATGAGGATAGTCAACACATGCTAAAGTCATTTTTAATTTTAACCTAAAAAAATGCATCTAAATTAAAAATTATCTACTGAAGTGTCATATTACCTAACTGGCAAATCCGCTATTTTTGCAACTCATTATAATATAATATGTTATAAAATATTTGCCAATACTATTTTCAGACTTTTTGTTGAAAAATTAGCTTAGCAAAAAAAGTAACTTTTTTTTCAAATTTTAACGAAGATTTTTTAATTCAAATTTTTTCCCGGTTAAGGCATCTTTTACGAATACACCCCAATAATCTGTTGGAGTATAATTCCAATCTTGAATGACCATAGGACCACATCTTGGATGAAAGCTGAATCCTGTCCAATGGAATTTGTATTTCTGGATAAGTCCGAGCATATCTTTTGGCCATGCGCTTTCCGGACCTACTGGTTCATGACGCGCTTCAGGTTTTATAAAGGAAAAATCTTCCCATCTACGAAGATTTCCAACTTCCCCTATGAAAATTGGATATTTATCTGCAAGACATAGGAATTTTTCCCAGTTCCTTTTCCATGGATAAATATGGGTAGAATATACTATACCGTTTCCACCTTTATCGTCGAGAGCAAAGCCATCTACAATTCCAGTGAGATCATATGACCAGTCAAGACCACCTGCAATAATAATATTTTTTGCTCCGGTATTTCTAATTGTGTTAATTAATTCTTGCATACCGACAGAATAGTTGCCTGAGTTTTTTTCTTTGTTTTCCTCAACATTTACATCTCCACTTTTTTCCTTTGCTCCTTTAAGGTCTCCTCCATTTTTCCATATTTCCCAACTTATGCCATGGGCTTCATTGAATATTTCGAATAAAATACCTGGATTATTTTTATATTTTTCCGCAACATTTTCCCAGAATTTTGCATGTTCTGGCATAGGTGCACCAAATCTGTGGAGATCCAGAACAAGATAGACAGCTCTTTCAGAGCAAAGTTTAAGAACTTCATCAATAAGGTTTCTGTAGAAAACACCTCCATCATTTTGCCATTTTCCTTTTCCGAACCAGAAGTCATCTTTTACTGGTAATCGTATTACATTTGCATTCCATTCATCAATGGCAACGATTACTGATTTAAGGACGTTATCACCTGTAGCAGACCATTCCAGACTATCGATGCAAAGTCCCTGGAGCCAAACTTCTTCTCCATCGCTTGTTATTATTTTATTTCCAGATACGTGCAATTCTTTTATTTTTTTTCCTTGTTTGAGTTGAATTTCCACTGAGTTATTTCCTAAGTTTAATTCTACTTCTTTCAAGCTTGTAGCGAATCCGTCTTTTTCTGCTGTAATAATGGCTTCTATCTGTTTTTCAGATATGCATGCATTTTCTGGTTCGACAAGAAAAGTCTCTCGTGGAATATGATATGTATATAGAAATTCTCCATTTTCTTTTGATTTCCACTCAGCAAGTTCTGTTATCCCATCTTTTTTTTTTAAGTTGATACTTACATCAGGAACTCCTTCTTTGCCTGATAAAATTTTTCCTTTTATTCTGTATTCATATGGTTTTTCTGATAAATTTAATTTTTCTGAAGATATAGATATTTCATCGATCCAGATAACAGATTCTGAATCAGTTGATTTTAATGGAATTATTATGAGTTGTGAAATTGATAGACCCTCTGCATTTAATGGGGTGTCTTTGCTCTTAAATTCTGATAGTGGAATGGAATAAATTCCCCAAATTTCTCCAACTTTTGGTAAGGTGTAAGAATATGTTTTTTTATCACTGCATCTTAGCTCAATTTTAACTTTTGTAGGAGGGAGAGCTTTTATTGCAAGTTTAATGTGGCCATTTTTGAATTTAGTAATTTCGGCTTTTCCCTCCATTACCCATTTTGGTTCTACTCCTATTCCAAGATATGAACCTGGTTTCCCATATTTATAGGTTATTTTAAGAGCACCTTTTGTATTGTTATAATTGTCCTGTGTTTCTTGTTGTAATTCAAGTGTTACATCTTCAGATTTAAAATTCCACCAACCCTGTATTCCATTCTCAAAGTCGTAAAGTTTTTTTTCATCTGAAAATAAAAATGTTCCAATTAAACAGGTTAAAATAATCACTCCACTTGTTAGGCATTTCAATGTTCTTATCATCTTATACTCCTTTTTTTAATTATTGTTATTAATTTTACCATTGGCTTCCTATTCTTGTTGCTTGAACGTGTCCATCATAGGCAATTTTTGCTCCTAAAACGCCAATATGTGGTGTTCCAAATGTTGCATTCCAATCACCTGCTCTCCAGCCCCACGAAGGGACTACCACTCCGTCATAGACACACGCCTGGAATGCTGGTTTAGGAAGTCTGTATACGTTCATGTGGCCACTTCCAGTATACGACGCTGTGTAAGAGCAGTTTCTTCCATCAAAACTTCCTTTTGGTATTATTGCTGGAAATCTTTCTCCTCCAGAGGTATAATATGCTGATGGACAATAGAAAATATTTGTATCTGCATTGCCTGTTGTAAGGGAACCGATAGTAGAGCTACCCGATTTATGGGGAGGGAGATATTCAGATATTTTTCCTTTCCATGCCCATGATGGATATGGGGCCCAGCCCTGATTGTACTCAAGATATTGCGTATTAAGCAAGTAAATCTGTTTTAACTTATTAAAACAACCCGTTAATTTTGCCATTTCCTTTGCCTTTTTTAATGCGGGGAAAAGAAGTGCTGCAAGAATTGCGATTATCGCAATTACAATAAGTAATTCTATTATTGTAAATTGTTTTTTTTCTAACATATTTTAAATCAATCCAGTTTTATTTTTATTTGAGTTCCTTCATTGATATGTTTTGCTTTTATAAATTTTGTTTTTTCATCTTTCTTAACAGAAATCTCATAATCCCCATAAAAAGCTCTAGTAGAGTATTCGCCATTTTTATCTGTAATTCCTGATTCTTTTGTCCACCATTTTGAAAAGACCAGATCGCAATATATTTTATAATTTTGCTTCGGAGACCAATCGCTTCTTAGCATGGCTGCTTTGTGGCGCCAATGAGCTTTTTCCCAGAATCCCCACATCAAGAATCCTTTACATGCAGGGTGGCTAAAAAGAGCTGTCATATAATCTCTTGTAAAATCTGCCTGCAAATCTTCATCGTCGGTATCTATGTCAAATTCAGTGCATATAACTGGTAAGCCGAATGCTCCGAGCATATCATATGTTTTAATAACTTTTTCAATAGAAGGAGGTTGAGCTCCATAGTGCCCCTGTTCTCCTATTCCTTCGAGAGGCGCTCCATTTTCAAGTAAGTATTTTATTGTTTTTATGTAGTGATTGGCATGTTCTTCATCATTTACGATTCCATAATCATTTATGCACAAAAGTGCATCTGAATTTGCATTTTTTGCAATTTTAAACCATTCAATCATTATAGAATCACCAAAAATATCCATTAAGCTATGGTTTGTATATGGTTCATTAATTACGTCCCATTGAAAACAATATCCTCTTGTTTTACTTAAAACATCATATATATGGTTTTTTATAGCGAGATTGAGTTTATCTTTTTCTGCTTCTGAAATGGTAACATCTTTTAATTTTCCTTCTTTAGTTATTCCGGCTATTTTTAACCATGATGGTGCAAAATATTTTTCTGATGGCCATATTGCTGTATGCCCACGAACCATGATATTATTTTCTTTTAGCCATTTTAATGCATTTAAAACAATTTTTTGCTCCTCTGTTTTTTCCCAATGAGGAGGTTTTAGATAATTTTCAATTACTGCGCAGTTAAAAAGTTTTAAAAATTCTTGGCGGTATTTTTGTACATTAGAATCATTTTCATTTTTCTCATCGCCAAGGTACTTTGCTTTTACGCAAGTTCCGAATGGGAATGCGTGTTTTGTCATTGAAATCGTAATTTTTGCATCTTTTATAGGTTTATCGTTTGGATCAACTACCTTTACTAATATTTTACCTTTACGTATTTTTTCTATTCTTTTTTCAGCATCATTTCGCCATTTTGCATTGTTTTCTT
>CAYRRM010000025.1:0-43192 GCA_964426675.1 uncultured Lentisphaera sp. | reverse complement strand
GCTTTGGCAATAATTTTTCCTTCTTTCACAGCTACAGCGCCTACGGGAACTTCACCTTCTTCAGCAGCCATTTCAGCCAGAGCGATAGCTTTTCTCATATAATATTCATCATCAAAGTAATTCATCGAATATAAGATTAAAATTAGAACTGGAATTTCCGTTGTAAGAAGCAATTATCTGTTTTCATTTTCCGCCATATTTAAGGAGAATTTCAAGATCTTCCATCTCTGCCTGTAAATCTTCTTCATGTTCAACTTCATCCTGGAGAATTTGAAGTACTATATTGTAGGTTACAGGATCTTTTCCTTCTGTGAGTTTGACTATTTTTTTATATGTTTCTATCGCGCATTGTTCTCCTTTTATATTCTGTTCGAGAACATTTTTTACAAAAGGATTGTCCGGAGCGTCATAACCACAGTTAGTATATTTATACCAATCTTCTGGTTTCGTAATCGGGGTTCCCCCAAGTTGAATTATCCTCATTGAAATCATATCAGCATGTCTGAGTTCATCTGCTGCGTGTTGCGTGAGTTCGGCTATTACTGCCTCTTTCATTGGTCCTTTTACAACTTTTGCTCCAATCCAATACTGATAATAAGCCAACCACTCATCGCAAAATGCCTTATTCAAGGTATTTATAAGATTCTGTACATCCATGTCGACAATTTGAATTCCTTTTGTGCCCATTTTTTTCTCCTTGTATTTTATATTTATTCTTAGGTGAATCTTTGGTATTTAATTAACTAAGTTTCCATTTTTTTCTAAAATTTCAAGTAAAATATAAAAAATTTTGTTATAAATATTATTAAGGTTATAAGATTATATCAATTAGCATCTCTCTAATGAAAATGAAAAATTAAAGATTTTATTAACTCCTCTTGTTTTTTATCTTATCTTTTATTTTGCAATTTACCTTTGAAATAGTATATATTATAATTTTACATTGGAGTTTAAGGATGGATGAAGAAAATCTGAAAACCGTAAAAATCAACCTTCAAGGTGATCCAAGTATATGTGTAGTAGATGATGATAATTTTGTAGTTGACCTAATTGGAAGAACCTTGAACCTATCTGGTTATAAGAATGCGAAGTTTTACAATAGCGGAGAGAAATTTATTGAGAATGCAGTAAATAATTCTCAAAATTTCTCAATAGTTATATCTGATATTGTTTTACCAGGTATGAGTGGTTTTGAACTCTGCGCCAGAGTAAAGCAAGTTAATCCCGATATACCGGTAATCCTTATTTCTGGCTTTGATATTGAGGATATTCACTCAAAGGTGATAGAATGTGGAGCTGATGATTTTATTGCAAAACCATTTAATCCTCTGGAGCTTATTACAAGATTGAAAATACACCTGGCAAAATATGAGAAAGTTTCAAATTCTTCTATACAAAAACCTGAGTTTTCAAAAAAAACAAATATGCCTTTTATTGGGGATCAGGTAGGAGATTACGTAATTGTTGATACTATCGGTTGGGGTAGATCGTCATTCATCTTTAAAGCTAATAAAAAAGGAATAAAACAAGTTTTTGCATTAAAAATGTTAGCCCCCCATGTGATAAGTCTCAAGGATCTTGTGGAGCGTTTTGAAAATGAATTAAAGATGATGAGTAGTATAAAACACCCTAACATAGTTAATTTTATTGATAAGGGAAGATACGGTGAAATACCCTATGTTGTAATGGAATATATAAATGGGCTTGATTTGGAAGAACTGCTCATAACAAGAGGAAAAATCCCAGTAAATGATGCTCTCGCTATTTCATATGGAATAGCTTCAGCTATTGCAGAACTCCATAAACAAAAAATACTTCATCGAGATATAAAACTCAAAAATGTAATTTTTGACGTTAATCAGAAGGCTCCTAAACTTATAGATTTTGGAATTGCAAGGGAAATCGAAGCTGTCCATATTACAAGAGATGGATTTGTGTTAGGCACTCCTATCTATATGCCCCCAGAAATATTTGAAGGAGAAGAGGCAACTATCAAGTCTGATATTTACTCTTTTGGCGCTACTATTTTTCATTTACTTACAGGGTCTCCACCATTTGTAGGCGAATCTTCCAAAGAATTATACAAAAAACACCTATATGAAAAACCGAGACCAATAAAGGATTTTAGACCTGATATACCGGAAGTGATAGAAAGGCTTATTATTGAAGAATGCCTTGCAAAAGAACCAGATAAAAGACCTGAATCAATGGAATATGTAGAGGAAAAATTCAGGAACTACATTAAAAAGTTATAAATTAATTAGGTAGTATTACTCAATTCTGAAAATGAAAAATATACTTCTTATCACAACTGATCAACAAAGCTTCGATATGCTTTCTTGCGCAGGGAATCAATATCTAAATACTCCAACGATGGATTTACTTGCATATGATGGAATTAGATTTGAAAATGCATATGTAGCTCAACCTCTTTGCATTCCACAACGCTGTTCATGGTATACAGGTCTGATGCCACATGAGCATGGACTTACTTTTAATTTGAGAGCAGAAGAAAAAGATATAAAAGCCGATTTTATGCTTGGGGCAATATTTCGTGATGCCGGATATAAGACCGGTTATTCAGGAAAATGGCATATTAACATTTCTCCAGATAATAAGGATTTTCACGGATTTGAATGGTTAAGTAATATACGTTGTAATGGGGCTGATCAATTTATATCGGATGACTTTAAAAGATTTTTAAAAGAAATAGGGAATGAGCCGTTTTTATTCTCTGCTTCCTACAATAACCCTCATAATATATGTGAAGCCGCGCGTGGAGGACCATTTCATGATGGCTCGCCTGGAATGTTTGAAAATATCAATCAACTCCCCCCATTGCCGGATAATTTTTTTCCTCCACAGGGAGAGCCATCTATTATAAGGGAAGTTCAAAATATTTATAAAAATAAAAACTATCCTACAGCGAATTGGGATGAAATACGCTGGCGTATACACCGCTGGTTTTACTGCAGAATAGTTGAAATATTAGATAGACAAATCGGAAAATTAATGGATATACTACTACAAAGCGAAAAAGCTGACAACACCATAGTTGTTTTTACCAGCGACCATGGAGAAGGTAACGCACATCATAAATGGAATCAAAAACAAACTCTATATGATGAGGTTACAAAAGTCCCGTTTATTATAACAAAACCAGGAAGCAAAATTAATAGAGTAGAAAAAGAACAACTGGTAAATACAGGAATTGATTTGTTCCCAACTCTCTGCGGACTTGCCGAAATTGACGTTCCTCCTTCGCTCAAAGGTATAAATTGGGCAGATATATTGGAAAATAAAATTCCTAAAAAAAGAGATCACCTGATTATAGAAACAGAATTTGGAACCTTTGGAAAACCACTCGGAATTCTTGGCCGAGCAGTGCGAACTTCGCAATTTAAATATATGATTTATAGCAAAGGGCAAAATAAAGAATTTCTTGCTGATATGATAAATGAGCCTGGAGAAACTCAAAATCTCATCAATAAACCGGAATATAATAAATATCTCCAATCACACAGGCAACTACTAAAAAATTACATAATAGAAAGTAAAGACATATTTCCAATATCAATTATAGAATAGTTCAGGTAAAAACTGAAAAAGAAACATATGTTGAAAAAACAGATATTTTTCTTTTATAATCCAGTAAAATTAATAGTATTAGCTTTTATTATTCTCTCAGGATGTCGGGCAAATGAAACAAAAATAACATCTTCTGCCACAACTCTAAATAAACTCTTATGTAATGGCATTGAACGAAGTTATCGTTTGTATATCCCAGAAGGGTACAATAATACTAAGTTTGTCCCATTGCTTATTGTGCTTCATGGAGGACTTGGAAATGCCGAAATAATGGAAAAGCTAACCTGTAAAGAATTTAACCGTCTCGCAGATAAATACACATTTATCGTAGTATATCCGAATGGAATTGGACGTCACTGGAATGATGGACGAACGCAGGTAAAATACAAACCTCATCGCGAGAAAATAGATGATGTTGCCTTCATAGCAACTCTCATAGAAAATTTGAAAAAATCATATAATATTGACACAACAAGAGTATATGCCACAGGTATTTCCAATGGAGCTTTTATGTGTTTCCGCTTGGCTATCGAACTTTCAGATCGCATTGCAGCAATTGCTCCTGTGGCAGCATCATTGATTGTAGAGTATCAAAATAAAGCACCTTCCAGACCAGTTCCACTGTTAATTATTAATGGAGTTGATGATCCTTTTGTTCCGTGGAATGGAGGAAATATCAGAGGAGGGCTTTTTGGACAACGCATTATAGGAACAGTCCTTTCAACCCCGGACACTGTAAAAAAATGGTCAGAATATAACATTTGCCAATCAAATCCTCAAATAATACATATTCCAGATCTTGAACCTGACGATGGCTGTAGCGTAGATTTAAAAGTTTATTCAGGAGAAAAAAAATCCTCAGAAGTTATACTTTATGAAATTAAGGGGGGAGGGCACACATGGCCCGGAGGTTGGCAATATCTCCCGAAATCCTTTGTCGGAAAAACGTGTCGCGACATAAATGCATGCGAAATAATCTGGGAATTTTTCTCCCGCCATCAATTGTTAAAAGACTAAAAATTAATTTTTTGCTATCAATAGATTGACAAAAAATGTTTTAATATCTATATTACAATCTGAAATTCTAAATTTCAATTTATAAAAAGCAATACGTAAAAAAACAGAAAACAAGGTGAAATAGATGATTAAGTTAAAAGAAAATTGCAGGTGGTCCTTATTAGTCCCAACAAGCATGGGGGTAAGAATAACTCCTTTTAACAGAGAACCCGTTCATACCAGTAATCTATATATAATGCAAGCAACAAGCGCTGAAACAAATGTTGCAAGTGTAGCATCTTATCTTGGATTACCAGTAAAAGTTCTTACAAAATTTGTAAAAGATAGTCCAATAGCAAAATTCATAAAAGATGACTTATTAAAACGCCATATGACTTATGAGGGTCCTGAAGTTGAACAAGGCGGTCCATGGGGATTCAGGCATCAATTTAATATTGCTGATAGCGGCTTTGGACAACGCGGTCCGCGCGTTCACAACGATCGCGCCGGAGAGGTTGGTCGAACATTAAGTGTGAATGATTTTGATATAGAAAGAATTTTCGGACAAGAAGGTGTTCAAATTATTCATCTTTCAGGTTTAATTGCTGCACTTTCCCAGGATACAAGTAGATTTTGTCTCGAATTAGCAAAAACTGCAAAAAAATATGGAACAAAAATCAGTTTTGACCTAAATTATCGTGCATCATTCTGGAAAGGTAGAGAAAAGGAATTAAAAGCGATTTTTAGTGAAATAGCTGGAATTTCCGATATACTCGTTGGGAATGAAGAAGACTTTCAGCTTTGTCTTGGAATCGAAGGTCCTGAAGCAGGCGGGAAAGACCTGAAAACACAGATAGAAAACTTTAAGGAAATGATAAAAAGAGTAAAAAAAACTTACCCAAATACCCTGGTATTCGCAACAACTCTACGCGAAGTAATAAGTGCAAATCGTCACCTGTGGGGAGCTATAATGCTTACAGGTGAAGAATGGTTTACAGTAGAGCCAAGAGAAATTGACGTCCTCGATAGAATCGGCGGCGGTGATGGTTTTGTTGGAGGAATGTTATATGCAATTTTAAAAGGAATGGAAGTTCAAAAATGGATACAATTTGCGTGGGCTTCCGGTGTACTTGCTGTTACTTCTTATACAGACTACTGTCAAGCTGCTGATGAAGAACAAATCTGGAGCATCTGGAAAGGAAATGCAAGGGTAAAAAGATAATCCTAAACTAAGCAGTTGGGCACATTTGCCCGCATATACATAGAAATAAAAACGGTTTTCAAATGTTTTCCTTAGGATAATTTCTTACAACCATTTCTTTCTTTTGAAATATATCAGCATACCGATTGCAGAAAGAAACATTACTAAAAGAACCATCGGATAGCCCATTTTCCATTCAAGTTCAGGCATAAATTTAAAATTCATACCATATACCCCTGCAATAAAAGTTAAAGGAATGAAAATTGTCGCGATAATTGTCAACACCTTCATTATCTCATTCATTCGATTACTAATACTGGATAAATAAACATCCAGCAGACCACTCACAATATCCCTTAACGTCTCAATAGTATCTATAATTTGTATCGTATGATCATATACATCCCTAAAATACACAGATGTTTTATCTTTAATAAGTTCGGATTCACCTTTATATAAATTGCTAAGAATTTCTCTCAAAGGCCAGACAGTTTTTCTTAATTCAATTAAACTATTTTTTAAATTGTGAATAGTCCGGATAACCTCTGGTGATGGGTTTAGAAGAATTTTATCCTCAATGTCTTCAATTCTTACTCCAATCTTTTCAAGAATTAAGAAATAATTATCAACAATTACATCAATTAACGAATATAAAAGATAATCCGAAGAGCTCTTCCTGATTATCCCTATATTATTTCTAAGCCTATTTCGTATAGTGTCAAAAAGATCTCCTTTCCTCTCTTGAAAAGTGAAAACAAAATTGCTTCCTAAAATTATACTTACCTGTTCTGCATCAATTTCTTTTAAAACTTCATTATATGACAACATTTTAAGAACGATAAATATATAATCGTCAAAATATTCTATTTTAGGGCGCTGACGAATATTCAGAATATCCTCCAGAACAAGGGGATGCAAATTATAGTGTTTGCCTATTTGTTCAATAATATCTGTTCTATGTAATCCTGTAATATTTATCCATGTAACTGTCGGGGAATCTTTAAATTGAAAGCATTCTTCTATATTTTTTGGATTAAATTCCTTATAATTATTTTGACTATAATCGATGACATTTATTTCAAAATATTCCTGTAAATCTCCGGTATATAAAAGAGTTCCAGGTGGGACTCCTATTTTATTTTTTATCATTCTTTTTTTCATAGTATTTACAGGTTCTTCATTTCCTCAAATCAACAACTTTTAGTTTTACATATATTTTCCCTTTACGATAAGTTTTACTTCTTTTTTTTCAAATTCTCAGGTGAATAATTGCGGGTACTTTCATATCAAGCTACATTTTGCGCTTTCCCAGTTTGGTAAAGCGCATCGGAGAAAAATGTCGGTGCAGTAATTACTTCAACTCTTTTATCTGTAAGCAAATATGATAAATGCCCCCAATTGTGGCTTGAAAATCGAAAAAATCGTCAACCTAAGAGGTTGACGAAGCATAATCTATAACAGCCTTATTTTTATATACATAGAAATAACAACAATTTTCAACTGTTTTTTAGGTTGATTGATTTAACCGCAAAACTTAAGTTAAGTTCAGTTAAGTTACCCGGAGACTGCCGAAGATATAATCCTCAAAAACCGGCTATCTTTAAAAAATTTTTAAATAATCGCCGTCCAACTCGTGTGTACTCATCTCGAATTCTTGCAAAGTTTGTTCTAAGTTGCTCTTTGTCGAGCTGGAGAAGGTCTGGATCCTCATTTATCCATATCTCAAACATTTCCGATGTAAGTTCAAAATGGCATTGGATGCCATAAGCATTTTTACCGACTCTTACTATTTGATTTCGGCAAAATTTCCCGACAGCTAATAGAACCATATTTTCTGTGAGTTCAACAGTTTCGCCGTGAAGATGGAAAACATTGAATGTGTGGTCGTCAAGGCCTTCAAAGAGGGGATCCTGTTTACCTTCATCAGTAAGCTCCACTGTAAAATTGTTTCCTTCAGGGTCTATGAGACCAAGCTCTTTTATCGGGCTTTTTATAACTTTACCACCAGCCGCTTTAACAAGAGTTTGAAAACCGAGACAAATACCGAGATATGCTACGTTCGCTGCCATTGATTCACGAATACGCTCCAATTCATTTTTCATCTTTTCGTTTTCATCATTGGCACTATCTGGACCGCCCAGGACTACAAGTGCTCCGTAATTTTCTATATGAGGAAAATTTTCTCCTTGGGCTAAATCGGCAATGGTGTATCCAATCCCACGTTCTTTCAATTCCATTTCAAGAAGACCCGGCCCTTCGTGACTAATGTTCTTAACAATAAGTATTTCTTTTTCCATAAAGTTTTAATTGTAAGCAATTATTTAAAACTTTTATATAACAATTGGCGGCAGAGACGCGCCGCTTTAATGCAATAACCCGCTATTAGGCGAAGAAAACTACTAACTTTCCTTTTTTAAAGGCAGTCCCAGCCATGCAAGTGGCAATTCATTAAATTTATAATGACAATTTACACTTTGAATATAATCAAGCACATCTTTATATTCTTTCTTTTTAAACCAATCGCTTAACACATAGACATATTCCACTTTTAATCCTAAAGGTGTAACTAACTTTAAGTATTGTTTTCTTTTAAAATCGCATGTCTGTAATTTTTCATCAACAGAACCTGCAACCTGTTGATATCTCAAAAAGGACTCCTGTTATTTCTAATAAAAATTTATTATTGAAAAATCGGTTTCTTTATATTTTCTTTTACATGTTTTACAAATGATTTCAATTATTTTATGATTTGCCACTTTATATGCCGTTAAATCATTATCATCTTCTGAAAATTCAGCTTCATGAATAATTTTTTAACCACTAAGAATGATGTATGATTACACATCTGACATTTTATAATGTTATTTTTCATAAAATTTTCCTATATCATTTTGTTTGAAATAGGTCTTTTACTAGCTTGTCATTTTCTTTTTCTAATTTTTCAATTTCTGTTTCTTGGCCTTTTGGTTTGAGTTGATGGCAGATCTTGGAGATTTCAGAAATTTTTTGATGAAGCGGATTTTTGGGGTCAAATCTTGGAATACCGACATGCTCCATTACCGATGGCGTGCCAAAGCCACGACCGGCAGAAGAAAACGATTTAATAAAATCACGAACTGGATTTGAATTGATAATGGCGCAGAGATAATGGGCTTCGGATTCGTTGTCCGTGGCAATTAAAGCTGTGGTTTCCAATGGAATAATGGTTTTATATCCAAAAGGTGTTTTTGATTGCGAAACTACAGTAGCAATTAAATCGTTTGTCATTCGCTTCCAAACAACTTTATAGTGCGCAAAAGTTTCTTCTGAAATGTTGAATTGGCTGTAAAATGGGGCGTTAACCTGCTCGTGATATTTTTTATATAAAGGACGGTCTAAAAGAATATCTTTAAATTTCAAAAGATAACTATAAGTTCGCGGATAATCTTTTTTTATAAAATCCTCTGGGTAGCCACGGCGAGTTTTTGGGTCCTGGACCACTAACATAAAAATCCGCGGGTTTATTTTCCATCTCTCTATATCTGAACCACGAATAGCTGGAAAAACTAAATCCTGTTCTATTGTTTCTTCAACTTGCTGAATTTTTAATTTTCCTTCTTCGGTTAAATTGCGAATGACTAAATTCTTGTTAGATGATACCTGTTTTATTTCAAGCCAAAAGACGCCATAGGGGTTTGGATTTGCACCTAAAATGGCTTTGTAAGAATTTTTGCCTTCAACGCCTGATGATCCTTCTGATTCAGCAAGTTGAGTTTGCCAAGCGCCAACGCTTGAGCCAATCGGTTTAGCACTATATTTTTTCTTCTGCAATAAAGGTAAAACCTCGTCTAATAATTTATCGGTAGCAATTTTGCCGACGCCTTTTTTCTTGGTCCAAAGAATATAAGGAACTGGATACTCGGTTTTCTCTCCCTTCCTTAGAATAATTGCCGCGGTTTTATTTGCCGCTCCTTCAAATGGCTGAATAGAAACTAAATCATGGGCTTTTAGTACCTTTAGATATTTACCATCGCCAAGCTGAGACCTCCTGAATCCTTCACCAGCTCCTTTTGATTTAAAAACTTCCTGAGTTATGAGAAATCCCAATTTAGCTCCGTCTTCTAAATAATAATCAGCAGAGGCATAGGTAAAGAGCATTGAAAAATCCTTTTTACCGCCGCCGAGCCGAGTTTGAAAACCTTTCAGCGAAAATAATCCATAATCTTTCCAGAGTTGAAGTGTAGCGGTACGATATTCTTGTGAAAGATAATCCCACCTAATCCACGGTGGATTACCAACGACAAAATCAAATCTCCCAGCCATCATTGGCGCAAAAGAGTTTTTCAAAAATCTTGCCCAGATGCCGTTTTTATTTTGTTTTTCAAGGTTTAAAATCTGATTGTAAAAATCTTTGACGACTTGCTCGTTAGTTGGAAATACTAATCCTTCTTTCTTAAATCTTTTAATTGCTTCATCAACCGAGTATTGATTTTTTGCCATTTCTTCAACAAGCGGCGCGGCGTCTGCCAGCAAAAATCCGCCATCTCGCACCCATTCGGCCGGGACCTGGAATTTGCCGACGGAGGTTGAAACTTCCAAAAATTCACCAAAAAGATCTCTGGTTGTCCTTGTAGGAGTTAAAACAGAATCAGTAAGATAAATTGGGATTTCCACTCGCTCAAGTTCATTTACCAAATCGCCCAAAGCAAAAAGATAGTTTGTGCGGGCGGCGATAATTGCCAAAGGATTTAAATCGAAGCCCCAAATATTAGCAAGAATTCTTTTTGCAATTTCAAGATCTGGCATTTTTTCTTTTTCTCTTCCGTGTTTTATTGCTCTTTGGATTGCTAACACAAGGAACGTACCCGAACCGCAAGCCGGGTCCAAAAATCTTTTAAGCGTGTTGCCATAATAGCCGACTTTATTTAGCAATAATTCCGCCAGCCAATCAGGCGTATAATATTCGCCGAGACGATGGCGGACTTCCTGGGGGACTAAGTATTGATAAAGTTTTTTGAGAAGGTCGCGTGTTGAAACGGGATCTAAAGTGCTGGTTGCCGGTTCAAACTCAGAAAGATCGCGAGCAATTTCTTTGATGGCTTCTGTTAGTTCTGGCGAATCAAAAGCATCAAGATACCAGCGGAAAAAGTCGCCTTCCAAAAAATTGGTAATTCCTTTTCGGGCATAGATTCCGCCGTTTTCTATATCTTCAAGTTGTCGTTTTAGTTCATCATCAGAAATATGGGCAAGTTGGGATGCAAGTGAAGAGCCAAAAGATGTTTCTCGTAAAGTTAAAAGTTCCGCGGCTATGAGCTTCATTAAAAAAGCAAAATAAGTATGGACGGAAAATAAAAGTTCTTGAAAATCTGTTTCTTTACCGACTTTGTAAAGTTTTGAAAGGGTTTCGGCTTCTTCCTGATGACCACCGGTAAATTGTTCACCATAGACGATACCAAATAATCTTTTCCACTCGTTAAAGAATGTGCGGATATGCGTTTGATTGCCCCAGTGCTCCAGGGCATTGGCAAGGGCAGAAACCATTTTTGGTGCAAGTACACTTTGAGGGCCAAATTTTTGGGCCAAGTTTTCAGCAGTAAGAGGAAGACGAGACAACCCTCGCAAATGAAATAAAAAAGTTCTGGCGCTTTCCGGATTAAAATCATAAGGGCCGCGAATAAAAAACTTTGTTTCATCTATATTTTTGCCATTTTTATCTTGATATTGAACGAAGAAAATTTGATCGCCGTCAAAACCCACTCCCACCAATTGAGTTAGTTTTGTTTCTTTTGCTTCATTAAGCAAGTAAGTTACCAACTGCTCGTAGGCGTGGTCTATATTTCTTTTTGAAGAAAACGACATTGGCAGCTTGTATTCAATTATTACTTTCCCGTGTACGGCGTCGGGACGACCGCTATAAACAGATTTCTCGTATTTGGGAGTTGATTTGAGGTTTAATTCGGTTCTTATCAGCTCTAAAAGTTTTTCAAAGCCAATTCTTAAATCCTCTTCGGTTTTGGCTTGGCGGAGCAGATTTTTTGTTCCTGAAACAAGGCTGTCTGCCAATTTGGGAAGCGGATCAAGATTCTTTACTTCGCATTGACTTTCTTTATATTTTCTCATAATCAGTCCTTCTTATTTTTGTATGACATTGCGGATATTCTCCATATTGGTGGTAATCTGCAGTATTGCGTATATACTTCCAAAATTTTCCAAAACCTTCATTTTTTTATTAAGCCATTTTGTGCATGGCGGTGCTTATTATCTCTTTAAATCAGATAATAGTAAAAGAAAACAAAAAATCAAGCTTCTTTTTAGAAAACTTTTCCTTTTTTAAATGGATGCGGGTAGGCTTAGTTGTCAGCAATCCAATGGAGGAAAAGAAAGATTTATTTTTCTTCCTTCTCTGGATAAGTTGGAAGGGGTATTTGAATGGATTTGAAAGAGTCGATAAAATGGCTCCGGCAGCAGGATTCGAACCTGCGACCAAGTGGTTAACAGCCACCTACTCTACCGCTGAGCTATGCCGGAGTGATTTTTGCAATCAAATTCGAGGAATGTATTTTACAGTATGAAACGGAAAAAGCAAGTTATAAAAAATTTTTTTTTAATTTTTTGAGGCGTTTATGACTTCCAGAGCGCCCTCAATTCTTCCAAATGGCGCACTTACCTGTATTCCCGATATATGTTCCTTTATTTTTTGAATAGTTTCTATTGCTATTTTTATGCCTTCTTTGAATTGAGCCTCTTTTGATTCGTGCGATCTCATTCTATATATGATTTCGTCTGGTACTACTACGCCCGGGACTTCATTTTTCATAAATTCTGCATTTCTAGTGCTTGCCAGTGGCCATATTCCTGCGATTATAAAGAGGTTCAAATCTTTTATTCTGTCTATGAATTTCAATAATGGTTCTACTGCAAATACCGGTTGGGTTATTATAAATTCAGCTCCTGCTTCTTTTTTCTCTCTCAATCTGCGAATTTCGCGTTCTATGTCGATCGCATTAGGGTCGGCGCCCACGCCGATGAAAGCTTTTGTTTGGCCGTTAATTGATTTTCCTCCTATATCAACGCCGCGATTGAGGCGATCTTGGATTTTTGCCATTGTAATTGAATCTGCATCGAAGACACCAGAGGCAAATGGATATTCGCCGAGTTTTGGGGGGTCGCCCGTAATAAACAGGAGATTTCTTATTCCAAGGCAGGCGCATGCAAGTAAGTCTGCCTGCATTCCTATGAGATTTCTATCTCTGCAACAGAAATGGAGGATAGCTTCTATTCCTGCTTCTTCCTGGACTTTCAGTGCAGTAACAAGGGGTGATATTTTGCAACTTGCACGGGGGCCATCGGGGATATTTATTGCGTCCACGCCTGCTTCTTTACAGAGTTTTGCCTTTTGGATAGTTTGTGTGAGGTCAAATCCTTTAGGCGGAACGATTTCAACTGATGCAACCCATTGATTTGTTGCCAACTTAGCGGATAATTTTGATTTTTCTTTTATATCTACTGGTTTGAGGAGAGTGACGCTTTCCTTTGAATCTGTGATTTTTGATGTGATTTCAATTTTTCTGAGAGGTTTTATTGCTCTTGCTATTTCGCGGATATGTTCGGGACCTGTTCCGCAGCATCCGCCTACGGCTTTTACTCCAAGATTTACGTATCTTAAAGAGTAGGTGCTAATATATTCGGGACTTGTCATATAAATCATTCTGCCATCGATATTTTTGGGGAGCCCACCATTAGGTCTTGCAAAGGTAGGTAGCGTTGTCATTTTCGTTAATGTTTCAACTGAATGCAGCATTCCATCGGGCCCTGTTCCACAATTTAATCCTATTGCGAATGGTTGATTTTTGAATTTTGCGATTTTCGCAAGGAAGAGATTTAGGGGTTCACCTAAAGAGCTTTCACAATTTTCGTCTATAGCCAGACTTATTGCGAAAGGTATTGGTAGTTTTTGAGCTGCGATTAAAGCTGATTCGAGGTCGTCAAGAGAGGAGAAAGTTTCGAATAGTATAAAATCAGCTTCTTTTGCGAGGATAGAGCTTTGTTCTTCGAGGATTTTTGAGTTATTTTGTGGGGTATCGTTTTTTCCAGATGGTCCTACAGAAGCGGCGATTATGATTTTTTCGCCTGCGCATTCTCTTGCGATTTTCGCAGCTGCCAGGTTTATTTCTTTTATTTTTTCTGCCAGTCCGAATTTGGATAATTTATTTCGATTTGCCCCAAAGCTATTTGTTGTTATGATGTCGGCTCCAGCATCGATATATGAATTATGTATTGATTTTATTACGTTTGGTGATGAGAGACAGAGTTCTTCGAAGCAAGTATTTACGAAGAAATTTTTTTTATAAATTTCTGTGCCTACAGCGCCGTCAAAGACGAGTATTTTTTCCTTTATAATATTTGTTATATCGTGTTTCATTATAATATGAATGTTTGATCTCTGCGTGGTCCGATAGATATTATTGAAGCTTTTGAACCTACCAGTTTAGAGATATATTGTATGTATTCTTTTGTTTTTGAGGGCATTTTATCCCAGCAGCTTATATTGGAAGTTTTAGTTTTCCATCCTGGAATTGTTTCATAGATTGGTTTTGCGATTGCAATTTTTTCAGTAATCGAAGGCATATCATAACTAATTTTGCCATTGATTTCATATGCTGTGCAAACTTTTATTTCGTCGAGTTCATCTAAAACATCGAGTTTTGTTATCGCGAGAGAATCAACTCCGTTTACCATGCATGAATATTTTGCTGAGACTGCATCGAACCAGCCACACCTGCGGGGTCTTCCTGTAGATGCTCCAAACTCATTTCCTTTAGAGCGTATGTACTCTCCAATGCTGTCATTTAGTTCTGTGGGAAAGGGGCCTTCACCGACGCGAGTGGTATATGCTTTCATTATGCCGACTACATTATTTATGTATTTGGGGGAAAGTCCTGATCCGGTGCATGCACCTCCTGCGGTTGTATTACTACTTGTTACGAATGGATATGTTCCGTAATCGACATCGAGCCACATTCCCTGAGCTCCTTCAAGGACAACGTTTTTATTTTCTTTTGCGGCTTTATTTATTGTTAATACTGTGTCTTCGATGTAAGGACTTATATAGTCTGCAGCTTCCTTTAATTTTTCCCATTCTTCTTCAAAAGAGAGAGTTTGAGAGGAATAAGATTCAAAGATATTATTGTAATACTCGAATTGTCTCGCGAATTTTGCGCGGAGTAAGGTTTTGTCGAGAATATCACAGGCGCGTATTCCAGTTCTTGATGCTTTATCAGCGTAGGCAGGTCCAATACCTCGTTTTGTGGTTCCAATTTTTTCTCCTTCTTTTCTCCTTTGCTCATAGAGTCCATCTATTAACTTATGATAACTCATAACGAGGTGGGCTCTTGTGCTGATTTGGATTCTATTTTTGAATTGGATTCCCTGTTTTTCCAATTCTTTCATTTCTATCATTAGAGCGATGGGATCTACTACTACGCCATTGCATATCAGGCAAAGGGTATTTTCTCTGAAAATTCCTGATGGAACAAGATGTAGAATGAATTTTTTATCTCCAATTTCGACGGTATGTCCAGCATTATTTCCTCCTTGAAATCTTGCTACAACATCGGCTTTTTCTGTTAGAAAGTCAATAATTTTTCCTTTTCCTTCATCGCCCCATTGAATTCCGACAATAAGAGAAACAGGCATTTTATATTACTCCTTAATCTTTATTGAAATATTTTATTTTCTTTTGTAAGTTTTTATTACTAATTTAGCGCATAATTCCGTAAAACTTAATCCGTCTTTTTCAGCAGCTTTTGGGAGGAGGCTACTATCAGTGAAACCTGGAATACTATTTCCTTCTAATGCATATGGGATTGATTGAGAACATATGAAATCTACTCTTAACATATCTCTTGCCTTAACTGCTCTGTAGAATTTTAATGCGTACTTTTGGGCTTTTTTCTGGAGGTCTTTAGAAATATTTACTGGAGGGCAATGATATTTTGTTTCTCCCTTAGTATGAGTGTATTTTGCATCGAAATCATATGTTTTTCCAGGATATTCAATCTCAATTACAGGCAAAGGTTTTCCATCAAGTATTCCGACTGTAATTTCGCGGCCTGAAATAAATTTTTCTATTAATATATTTTCTCCATATGAAAAAGTTTCTTCCACTGCAGAACGAAGATTATCCATATTTTCAACTATAGTTATTCCAAAAGTTGAGCCTTCAAGTGGGGGTTTTACGACGAGAGGAAATCCAAAGTTTTTTGCGATTTTCTCAATTTCGTTTAAGTTTTGTTTTGTTATTACTTTAAAGTCCGGAGTAGGGATTTTATGTTTAAGCATTATTTTTTTGCTTTCGATTTTGTCTATCGTTATTTTGCATGATTTACTTGAAGAGCCAACAAACTTAATATTTAAGTTTTCTAATTTTTTTTGAATTTCACCATTTTCACCGAATCCTCCATGAAGGACAGGGAAGACTATGTCGGCTTTCTTTGCTTCATCCGGAATTTCAGGAGTTTTTATGTCAAATTCACTCACGATGAAGCCGGCATCTTTGAGGGCTGATGAGACGAATGAAGCCGATACTAATGAAATGTCTCGTTCTCTTGAATTTCCTCCCTTTAGAATGGCTACTTTTAAAGAGGTTGGCTTTGAAAAAATCTTCTCAAATGATTTTTTATTGACGAATTTAAGTTCTGGCCGAAGGAGTATTCCTGTCTTATTGAAAACAATCTTTCTTGCTTTTGATATTAATTTCAGGAAGTCATTTTCGGTGCAATTGCCTTTATTGATGAAGTAATTGGCGTGTTTTGAACTTATTATAGCATCTCCAATGGAAAGTCCTTTACAATTCGATTTATCAAGCAAAATTCCAGCTTTCGCGGAACCTGGATTCATAAAAACGCATCCAGCATTTCTTCCTTCAAATCTAATTTTTTTTCGTTCTTTTAGAGAATTTTCAATTGCAGTTAATTCTTTTTCTGTTTTCGAGTGAGGTAGGCTTAAAATTACAGCTAAAATTATTTTATCATCTGATATGGAGGAAGTTCTGTAAGAAAATGAGATTTCATTTTTTGTTGCTTTCCAGATATTACCGTCTAAGTCGAATCCGCAAAGTTCTTCGATAAAATCGCTTATCTTCGTGGATTTACAGCTTGCATTCATTTTTATTGCACCGCCTAATGTTGCGGGAATTCCAGCTAAATCGGACAGTCCGCCAAATCCTTTTTTTGCACTTTCTATGGCAAGGTCTTTTAGAAGTACTCCTGCGCCTGCAGTGACGTGTTCTCTTCCGAAGCTTATTGCGCGGAAAAACTTTCCAGAAAGTTTTATTGCGAAGTCATAAATCTTTTTATCAGTGCCAACTAAATTTGAGCCGGCTCCTACAATGTAAAAATTTAAATTTTTTTCTTTGCAAAAAAGGAGTATTTTTTTTAATTCCAGGTCGTTATCTGGTTCGCAAAGATAAAGTTCAGCATTACCTATTCCGAGAGTTGTAATTTCTCTCCACTTTACTTTTTTATAGTTGAATGGGATTTTTTTTAACTTGTTAATCATCTCATTTTTTGTAAACTTTTTCTGGGTCGAATACTCTTTCCGAGCAAATTTCAAGTTTTCCATCTTTGTATTTTCTAAAGAAGCATGATTTATAGCCTTCGTGACAGGCAGCGCCGCCAACTTGTTCTACCTTCAGCAGGATTGTATCATTATCGCAGTCGATAAAAATTTCTTTGACTATCTGTACGTTCCCTGAGCTCTCTCCTTTTTTCCAAAGCTTTTTTCTGGAGCGAGACCAGTATGTAGCAACGCCATTTTTAATTGTTTCTTTCCATGCTTCTTCATTTACATATGCGAGCATCAGGACTTCATTTGTTTTATAGTCCTGCGCAATTACAGGGATTAGTTCGGATTTCTTGAAATCTGGTTCCATATTCTTTACCCTTTATTTTTTAGTGTTCTTGTTTATTTTTTTTATCATTGATGTCAGGAAGCTGTTCCACACTGAATTTTGTCGTCTTATTTTATATTGCTGTTTAAATTTTGTAAAATCATCTAAATCTATCGTGTTTTTATCTGGAATTTTTTTTGCTTTCACGAATATGAAGATTGTTTCAGATGGGAGTTCCTTTATTTCTGATAGTTTTCCTGCAGGAGTTTTTGCTGCGAGATTGAGAACTTCGTAGGAATTTGGTATTTCTGGTGGCTTTTCATACGAAAAAGATGGAATATTAGATGAAAATTTTGATTTGAATTCATCGATTTTATCTATCGGAGCGCCCTCGCCAAGTTTTTCAAGTATCGCCATAGCCATTTCAGACGCTTTTTGGTTTGCGATTTTCGCAGCTTTGATTGATTTAAAATCTGATGTAACTTTCTCTTTAACTTCCTCAAAATCAGCCTGCCTTGAATCCTGTCTGCCGATGAGTAATGCAACAAACGCAGCTCGTTGGCCTTTTATTGCTTCGGATAGTGGTTGGTCGAGTATGAGATCTGCGACGGAATCTACGAAATCAGGTTCATTGCCAATGTACTTAATTGTTTTTGTCTCGGTATCGAACCAATCTGTTTCTATTGGTTGAATTTTTTGTTCCTGAGCATTTTCAAAAAATATTTCTTTTATGGGTTTTGCCCGTTGATCCATATATTTCTGATCGGTATCCAATGAAAATTTTTCTGCTTTTTGATATGCCAATTCAGTGCTTTTTTTCTTTTTGATGATATCTTTTATTTTTTCTTTGACGGAGCTGAGTTCTTCGGTTTTTCCATCTTTTGTGAATTCATTTTTATTCGAATTATAATATTCTTCAATCTCTTTTTCGGAAGTATTTTTTTCGGCTTCAGATTCGAAATCTATATAGTTAAATCTGACTGCAATGGCTTTGTGTTTTGGAGGAATTTTATATTTTTCTTTATTTGCATTAAAATATGCTTTTACTTCTTCTTCACTTACGGATTCTGGAATAAAATCTGAATTTTTGAAAGAAAAAAGAATAGAATCAAATGCGGTATTTAATAAATTATATTCATCTTCAACTTCTTTTTCGCTGATTATTACTGAATTTATGACAGATTCTCTCAATCTATTTAATTCAATATCTTTTCTTATTGCATTTTCGAGGTCAAGTTCCGAAAATTTTAAGGGCTCTAAGATATTTTTTACATAGAGGTTGTAGGCATTTTTGTCGAAGCCATTTTTTCCATTGAAAACTTTTTGTTTTTTTATATAATTAATAACGTCTCGATCACTTGCTTTGAAACCATTTATTTCTGCGATTTTCGCAGCGAGAGCCCATTCCAGTGCACGGTAATATGCCATTTGTTGTACGAATTGTTCTCTCAATGAAGCTCCGTCAAGTTGAAGAGATATCAGGATGAGGTTGCTATTAAATGCATTATTAAAATCTTCTTTTGAAATTAATCCGCCAAATTCTTCATCTGAGGGTATTCTCTTATTGAAGAGGTGTGTAATATCAAAGCCTGGAGAAAAGTAAAGCACAAATGATACGATAATTATTCCGGTGAATATGGCAAAAGTTTTTCTGCCATGTTTTTCAAAGAACCTATTTAATCCGCTTATAAACATGTTGAAATTACCTGCTTAGTTAGTTTGTTTTTTTCGGGAAGCATTACTATATTATATTTTATTTACGCGTCAAGTTAATAAAATGGTTAAAAGCGGAAAAATTTTTATCCGATGATTTATTTCTTTATAATATTAATAATTTTAGGAATATCATTTTTTATAGTTAGGATAGGAGGGATTGCCTTTGAGCTTACTGGTATGGCAACAAAGCAAGCCAATTTTCAATCACTATCATGTTTTACTGGTACTGGCTTTACTACAAGGAAATCAGAGCTTGTGGTGAATCACCCTATTAGACGAAGGATCGCATCTACATTAATGGTAGCCGGTAATATAGTTTTTGTTACTATGATAGGGTCGGTTGTAAATACTCTTGCATCAAATCGTGATTTGAGGGAGCACATTTCTTTAACGTTATTTGAAAACGAAATTCGCATACATTACTCTTTGGTTTTGCTGGTTGAAGTGATACTAATTGTCATTTTTTTTCGTCTTTTTTATTTGTTCTTTACGAAAAGTGTTATCTGGAGAAATCTTCAAATTAAGATAAAAGAAAAAATGGCTGAGATGACTTCATTTTCACGAATGAATTTCGAGGAGTTTCTTGTAGGGGCAAATGACTGTGGGATAATTAAGGTAGAAGTGAAAAAGGAAAGTATTTTCTGTGATAAGAATCTGATTGAATTGAATTTCAGGACAGAGTTTGGCGGTCAGGTTCTGGCCATTGAAAGAAAAGGAAATATTATTTATAATCCTCCTGCTGGAGAGAAAATAGAAAAAGGGGATTATCTTATAATATTTGGAAAACTTTCCGAAATAAGCGAAAAAATAAAAAAATCTACTAAATAAATTAAAATTAAAGTTGGAAAAATTCTTTTTAAGCATTATACTTTTTTTTGTCAGCAGCGGGCAGTCGCACCGAGCATTTTTGTTAGGTGAGGAAAGTCCGGACTCCATAGGGCAGGAAGTCCAGTGCTAATAATACTGGATACTGCAGACTATATTCTGCGGGAAGGAAAGCGCCACAGAAAATATACCGCCCCATATTTGGAATATTTGGGGTAAGGGTGAAAAGGTGGGGTAAGAGCCCACCGGGCATAGTTGAGAAACTTGCCGCATGGCAAGCCCCTTCTGGAGCAAGGCCAAATAGGAAGCAATGCTGTTGCCCGCAGCACTTGAGCTTCGGGTTCTGGCCGCTTAGATAAATGGCTGCCACCTTCTGAATGGAGGAACAGAATCCGGCTTACAGCTGCTGACAATCGTAGGTCAAGAGTAAAAAAGATAAAAAGATTAGAGGTTTAGTAATGTCAATTCAGAGTATAAGTTCTTTAATCAGAGACATTAAAGATTTTCCAAAGCCGGGAATAATTTTCAAAGATATTACACCTGTATTAAAATCACCTGAAGCTTTTTCAGAAATTATTGATATAATGTCAAAGCGGTACTTAAAACTAAAACCCGACTATGTTGTAGCTATAGAGTCGAGAGGTTTTATTTTTGGCTCTGCTCTTGCGTATAGGCTTGGTTGTGGAATAGTTCCTGTAAGAAAAAAGGGGAAACTACCTTATTCAACAATAGAAGCCAGTTATGAACTTGAATATGGGAAAGCAACAGTTGAAATCCATTCTGACGCACTAAAAAAAGGAGATAAAGTAATTTTAATTGATGATTTATTGGCCACTGGGGGAACGGCAGGTGCAGCTATAAAACTCATAGAAAAACTTGGTTCAGAAATTTTAGGAATAGAATTTCTTATTGAACTTGCTTTTCTCAAAGGTAGATACAATTTATCAAATTATCCTATAAACTCAATAGTCGTTGTAGAATAACAAAGGATGGAAAATGAAATACGCAATATTAAGTGATATACATGCAAATTTGCAAGCCCTAACTACTGTTCTTGAAAAATGCAAGGAATTGGGAGTGGAAAAGTATATTTGTCTTGGAGATATTGTAGGTTACAATGCTAATCCTGCAGAATGTATGAAGATAATGAGTGAACTTGATATCGTTGGAGTTGTAAAGGGAAATCACGATGAATATGTATCAAATAATGATGAAGAAATGCTTGGTTTTAATCAACATGCAAAAGCTGCAGTATTATGGACAAAAGCTCAGTTAAGTGAAGAACAAAGAAATTTCCTTGCAAGATTACAATACAAGACTATCATAAAGGGTGCCCCCATAACTATTGTTCATGCAACTCTTGATTCACCTGAAAGTTGGGGATATATATTCGATATACATCAAGCAAGAGACAATTTCAACTATCAATTTTCTCAAATTTGTTTTTGTGGTCATTCACATGTTCCAATAGCATTTATCAAAAAAGGATTTGCGGGAGGGGCAGCATCAGTAGAGGAAATTCTATCCTGGAAGGGGGATTTTACCAATCCAGAAAATGATCCTGATCCCGAAATAATTATTGAGAAAAATTGTAAATATTTGATTAATGTAGGTAGTGTTGGTCAGCCTCGCAATAGAGATCCGCGTGCATCTTTTTCAGTCTATGACGTTAGTGCTGGAAAAATTACAAGATATAGACTCCAGTATGATATTGAATCAGCCCAAAAAAGCATAATAGAGGCAGGACTTCCAGAAAGACTCGCATTAAGGCTCGCGAAGGGAAGCTAAATCTTTTAGTTTTTCTTTATTTTCTAGAGTGATGAATAACCCATATGAAACTTCTATCCTGAACTCTTCACAAGAAGGAAATAAGTTGTCTAAATTAATTATCCAAAATAAAAACGGATATTTATTTTGCTTTCCAAATAAATTTTTATTTTATTGACTTGATTTTTTTTAAATAATAAGTATACTAAACTCTTACTTTTGTTTCTTTTTTCATTGCGGGGTGGAGCAGAGGTAGCTCGTCAGGCTCATAACCTGAAGGTCGTTGGTTCGAGTCCAACCCCCGCTACCAATTTCTAAGGTTCTGCTCATAAACGTTACATTTTTTTGAATTCATAGTAGTGATAGTGTAATATTTTTTAATAATCTATCTGGAGTGCCATAATGAGGAAAGTTTCCATTGTTGGAGCTGGTTCTGTGGGATCAACTTTTGCTTTTGCTCTGGCAAAAAGCGGTCTTGCAGAGGAAATTGTTTTAATTGATAAAAATCATGAACTTGCATTGGGGCAAGCACTTGATCTGGCTCATGGTTTGCCATTTTTTCCCGCTGTTAAAATAAAGGCAGGCAACTCCTCTGATTATTCGGACTCCAGCTTGATTGTTATAACCGCTGGAGTTGCTCAAAAACCCGGAGAGACGAGGTTACAACTTCTTGAAAAAAATGCTGCCATAGTGCAAGACATTATAAAAGAAATCGAATTGCAAAATTCAAAAGCAGTAATAGTGATGGTAACAAATCCAGTAGATATAATGACTTATGTAGCAACAAAAAATTCAAAGTTGCCAAAGACGCAAATTATTGGATCTGGAACTGTTCTTGATAGTGCGCGACTCAGATATTTTTTGAGTTCTCATTGCTCCGTAGATGTGCATAATGTTCACGCTTATGTTTTAGGTGAACATGGAGATAGTGAATTTGCTGCATGGTCTATGACACACGTTGCTGGTATGCCAATGAGCCAATATTGTCCATTGTGCAGAAGTTGTGCAGATTGGCAAGTTGAACGTAAAAAAATAGAGAAACAAGTCCGTGACTCTGCTTATCATATTATAGGATATAAAGGGGCAACTTATTATGGCATTTCAATGGCGCTTGTAAGGATAAGTTCTGCTATCTTACGCGGGGAAAAAAGCGTACTCACGGTTTCCACTTTTTTGAATGGAGAATATGGATTAAAAGATGTTTGCCTCAGTGTACCGTGTATAGTTTCAAATAAAGGAGTTAGCCGTATAATTGAAAACAAGCTTACAGATGAAGAAATTGGGCTATTAACAAATTCTGCTAATATATTGAAAAAATCACTCTCTCAACTACGCAATATGAAATAAATTTTTATGAAATAGATGGAGTTAAGAATTTTGAAGGACTTAAATTTTTAGGAAAAGATAAATTTTTCAATGTAATTTTCAATCTAACGACTTTTTATAATCTATTTGTTTTTTATCGCGACAAAAAAAGACAAGCCGAATAATTTTCTGGTTTTATTGAAATAACTCGAGATCTTTTAATTGCTTTCAGAGAATTTTTTCCAGTCCTCTAATTTTTTTAAGGCTGCTCCGGACGAAATAGACAGACTTGCCGCGTTTATTGCTTCATCCCAATTTTTCGTTTTATTACTTGCGAAAATCGCAGCGGCCGCATTTATGATAGAAATCTGACGTTGTGGGGAATCCGGGAGCTTTGGATTCAATATTTGAAGTATTAACTCTGCGTTTTCCTCTGGACTTGTTCCGGAAAAAATATCTATTGATACAAAATTAAACCCATGATGAATTGGATTGAATTCATATTCAAGAAATTCACCGTTGCGAATTTCGCAAATGAGAGTTGGAGCAGAAAGACTGATTTCATCGAGACCATCTTCACTATGAACAACAATGAGATCTTCATAACCTATTTTTGCTGCTGCTTCTGCAATAATTTTACATAGTTTTTTTGAATAAACTCCTATAACTCCTTTTTTCACTAAGGCAGGATTAGAAAGTGGACCGAGAATATTGAATATTGTTCTGAAACCGAGCTCTCTTCTTACAGGAGAGGCAAATTTCATAGCAGGATGAAAATCTGGAGCAAATAAGAATACTATGCCGAGTTGATTAAGGCATTTTTCTGCCTTTTCCTTTGGCATTCTTATATCAATTCCGAGTTTTTCAAGAACATCAGCACTTCCACATTTTCCTGATACAGCTCTATTGCCGTGTTTTGCTACAGTTAAACCCGCGCCACTTGCGATTATTGCTGCTGCGGTTGAAACATTGAAGGTGCCTAAATTATCTCCTCCAGTTCCACAGGTATCCACTGCGTTTGGGTTATTGCATCTAATTTTTATTGACTTTTCTCTCATTGCCGCCGCGCAGCCACTGATTTCATCCGCATTTTCCCCTTTTACTTTTAGCAGAGTAAGCCATGCCGCAAGACGTGAAGGAGGAATATCTCCATTCATTATAGAAATCATAGCCGAATAAGCTTCCTGATATGAAAGGGATTCACCTGATAGGAGTTTTTCAAGTGTTTGGTCGAACATATTCATTTTATTACTCTTTGAGAACAAGCTTAAAACATGTATTATAAATAAAAAAAATGACTATTCAAGCGTCTTGAAGAATTTTTCAACAGGATAAATTTCTGAAATTGCTTCAACATTGCAACCGCACATAAAAAGGCCATTTTCAATATCTCCACTCCAGGTTGCAAGGAGGGCCTTTGCAATGCAAAAGGGGACTTTTGACGGATTACATGTTCTCAAACAACGATAAGGACATCTAATTTTTTCTCTTTTTCCTTCTAAGACTCTATTAACGAGTGGAGTTTTAAGGACTCTTACTGGCAGTCCTACGGGACTTTGTATTACGATTATGTCAGAAGACTTTGCTTTTACGTAGACTTCTTTGGATTTTTTGTCTATTCCAGCTTCCTCTGATGCTATTAAATATGTTCCTATTTGCACGCCGGAATAGCCTATTGATAGAGCCTTTTCTATATCTTGTCTTGAAGAGACCATTTCGGCAGCGATGAGAGGGATGTCGTCAGAATCAAATTCGATAAGAATATTTTTTATTTCTGAGAATAATTTTTCTATTGTACAGCTTTGAGGATTCTTTAATTGTTCATGGGTAAAACCGAGGTGTCCACCATTAAAAGGGCCTTCTATTATTATTGCGTCTGGTTTTCGAGAATATCTTCTTTGCCACGTGCTGAGGAGAACTTTTGTCGCACGTGCACTTGAGATTACCGGGATTAAAGCTATATCTGATTTTCCAACATATTCTGGTAATGCTAGTGGCAATCCTGCTCCGGAAATGATAAAATCGGCTCCGGCTTTAACAGCTTCAGTGACGAGTTCACGGTAATTTGAGAGAGCTACCATGATATTTACTCCAATTGGTCCAAGGCCTTTGCTTAGTTTTTTTGCGCGTATGATTTCTTCTCTTAGTACACGATTGGATTCGTTTATAAAATCTGTTTTCGATTTTTCAATATCTCCCAGGCCAACACTTGCAATTGTACCAAAGCCACCGAGTCTGGCAACCGCTGATGCAAGTGTGGAATTTCCAATTCGAACGCCCATTCCTGCCTGTATTACAGGAAAACGGGATTCTATTTTTCCTATTTTTAATGATGGTAATTTCATATAAAAAATTTTTGTCTTTTAAATTGTTTAGTCTTCGGTAAAATAGTTTGGAGCGTCTTTAATAATTTTTATATCGTGAGGGTGTGCTTCTCTGAGTCCGGCAGGACTTACCTTAAGGAATTCCGCGTTTTGCCTCAATTCATTTAAATTTCTTGCGCCGCAGTAACCAAGAGTATATTTTAGCCCACCAACAAACTGATAAATGATATCCGCAACTGAGCCTCGGAATATTACTAAACCTTCTATTCCTTGCGGAACAATTTGTTTATCGTCTGAAACATCACGTTGTCCATATCTTTCTCTGCTAGCTTTGGAATTCTTCATTGCTTCAAGACTCCCCATCCCTCTATATACTACATATGTTCTGCCCTGGTGAATGATTTTCTCTCCCGGGCTTTCTTGGGTACCAGCAAAAATTGAGCCCATCATAACCGATGATGCCCCTGCTGCTATTGCTTTTCCAACATCACCAGATTGTTTTATTCCTCCATCTGCTATTATTGGGACTCTATTTTCTGTGGCTTTAGCAACATTATATATAGCGGTTAGTTGTGGAGTGCCAACTCCTGCAACAACTCGAGTTGTGCAAATTGAGCCTGGACCTATTCCTACCTTGACGGCATCAACTCCTGCGTTCATCAAATCTTTAGCTGCCTCTTCTGTTGCAATATTTCCAGCTACAACGTCTAAAGAGTCAGAATATTTTTCTTTAAGCATTTTTACTGTTTCTATCACTCCTTTTGTATGACCATGCGCGGTATCGATTACCAGTGCGTCAACTTTTGCCCGGTAGAGTTCTTCTGCTCTTTCTTCATCATAAGGTGATATAGCTGCGGCAACTCTGAGTCTATGCTCTTTATCTCTATTATAATAGGGTTCTATATTTTCTATTAAAGTTTTCACATCGTGAAAACTGTAAAGCCCTTTTAACTTTCCATCTTTATCAACTATAGGTAATTTACCAACCTTGTTTTTTACCATAATTTTAAATGCCTCAACAAGAGTTGTATTTTCTGGTGCCGTGATAAGATTTGTTGTCATTATTTGAGATAATTTTATGTTATTGTCTGATAGGAACTTTATATCTCGTGCTGTTACTATACCTTTTAAAATTCTATTGGCATCAACTATTGGAAAGCCCGTGAAGGAATAATTTTTTTTCTCTTTAATTTCAAGCATTTCATAGACAGTTTGTTCAGGATGGAAAACAACAGGGTCTTTTATTAATCCATTAAGATAATGTTTAACTTTTTTTACCTCTTCTGCCTGACGGTCTATTGAGAGATTTTTATGTATAACACCTATTCCTCCGAAGGTAGCCATAGCAATAGCCATATTAGCTTCTGTGACTGTATCCATAGCAGCACTTACAAATGGTACATAGAGATTGATATTTCTCGAAAATTTTCCGGATACATCCGTCTGTTCTGGTAAAATATCGGAATATTTTACCACCAGTGAAACATCATCATATGTAAGACCTTCGTACTTATAAAATTCCATAAATCTTCTTATATTTTCATTTATCATAAATAACCTCCAATAATTCTCTATCAGTTTTCTTCTTGTTTGGCTTTTTAAAATAACGTATCAAGAGATTATTTCAACTGTAACAAGAGTATTAAGCTTATATTTTGGCTGTTTCCCAGGATAGATTTGTTTTGCCAACTAACGCTTTCTTTTTATTATTACGGGATGCTAGAAGAGTCTCGAAAGAGTCTTGTAAAAAAAACTTAATAGGGAAGACATGATATTGCTTAATTGCAAGATATGTGTAGAATCAACTATATTCTGGTGTTTTTTTTCATATCACTTTGCAAAACTGATAAAATGCGAAATGGGAATACAAATTTTAATTAAAATAAAATGTGAAAAGAATTCATACTAAAATTTTTAGTGTAGTTATTTGCAAAAAACTAAAATTGAATTATAATACGCATATGTTATTTTTTTCACTTTTTATAGTTTATAACTTTTGATTAATTGTTAAAATTTTCACAAAAAAAAGGAGTGAACAATGGCAAAAATCATGGTAATTGATGACGATCCAGATGTCGTCGAGGCATGTGAGCTTGTGCTTAAAAAAGCCGGTTACACAGTTTCTTCTGCAAGAAACAGAGAAGAGGGTATTAAAGCAGTAAAAGCGGAAAAACCGGATCTTATTATTCTTGATGTAATGATGGAGCAACCTGATGATGGGATTCAGATGGCTCGAGAATTAAGGGCTGATGGGATGAATATGCCGATTTTGATGTTAACAAGTATTTCAAAGGTTTTAGGTATGGATTTTGCGAAGGATAAGGATATGGTTCCTGTTAATGAATTTGTGGAAAAACCGATTGAACCTGAACAATTAGTAAAGAAAGTTGAAAAGCTTTTAAAAGGAGGAAAGTAATAATGATCCATAATGATAGAGATAAACTGCGTTCAGAGATTGTTTCTTTAATAGAAAAGTATGGAAAGAATAGAAGTTCATTAATTCCTGTATTACAAGAAATTCAGAAGAACTATTCTTATATTTCTGAATATGCAATGCAGATTATTGCAGATATTTTGAATATACATCCTGTTGAAGTTTATGGAGTAGTATCATTTTATAGTTTTCTTGATGAAAAGCCCAAAGGCAAATTTATGATTCGTCTTTGCAGATCACTATCATGTGATTTTGCAGGAAAAAATGCAATAGCTCGTCAGCTTGAAAATGAACTTGGTATCAAATTTGGAGAAAGCACTGAAGATGGGAAATTTAGTCTGGAATGGACAAATTGTCTGGGTATGTGTGATCAGGGTCCTGCTATGATGGTAAATGATCAGATATTTGTGAAGTTAACTCCAGCAAAAGCTCATGATATTATAGAGGGTTGTAAGAAAGTTTTCGGTCCACATGCTATGCAGAAGATGCAGGTTTTGAGGTCAAATGTAGAAGAATCCAGGGCAAAGCTTACTTTTGATAAAATTGATTCAAACGCTGTAATTGAAAAATTGCTCTCGATGAAGCGCTCTGAGGTGATAGATGAGATTATAAAGTCAGGGCTCAAAGGTCGCGGCGGGGCAGGTTTCCCAACTGGAATAAAATGGAATTTAACCGCTTCAGCAAAAGATGAAAATAAATTTGTAGTATGTAATGCAGATGAAGGTGAACCTGGAACATTTAAAGATAGAACTTTGATGACACGTTATGCCGATTTGCTTTTTACTGGAATGATAGTTGCTGGTTATGCAGTGGGAGCTAAAAAAGGTTATCTTTATTTGAGAGGAGAGTACACATACATACGTGATATGCTCGAAAAAGTTATGGAAGAAAGGCGAAAAAATGGTTTTTTAGGCAAGATTAAATCTGCTGATTTCTCTTTTGACATCGAAATTAGAATGGGAGCAGGTGCTTACGTATGTGGTGAAGAGACTGCGTTAATCGAATCTCTTGAAGGCTTTAGAGGAGAGCCAAGGAATCGTCCTCCATTCCCCGTTGATACAGGTTTTCAGGGGCATCCAACAACAGTTAATAACGTAGAAACTCTTCTATGGGCTGCAGCTATAATTGGAAATGGTGCAGATTGGTTCAAAAAATTTGGAACTGAAAAATCACCTGGACTCAAAATATTAAGCATTTCAGGTGATTGTAAAAAGCCTGGTATTTATGAATATCCTTTTGGAGTAAAAATATCAAAAATATTGAAAGATGTTGGAGCAGAAGATGCAAAGGCAGTTCAGATTGGAGGCGCCTCAGGACAATGTATTCCAGCTAAGAATTTTGAACGCGCAATCGCCTTTGAAGATATTGCAACAGGAGGTTCGGTGATTATAATAGGACCAAATCGTTGTATGACTTCTGTTGCTCATAATTTCCTTGAGTTTTTCGTGGATGAATCCTGTGGGCAATGTAATCCTTGTCGTTTGGGGACCGTAAAACTTCTTGAGACAGTTGAAAAATTAATGGAATGTAAATGTTCAATTGAACATTTAAATGAGGTTTTAAAACTTGGTGAAACTATGCAACTGGCTTCAAAATGCGGATTGGGGCAATCCGCTCCTAATGCATTTATTTCGATAGCCGATAATTTCAAAGATGAAATTATGGGACATTGTTCTTCAAACTAAAAAAAAAGGAATTAAGACTATGGAAAAAAATACAGATAGAGCTCCTGTAAGTCAAAAAATAAAAAAAATTGAATCTGTAAATCCAGATGCAATCGGAGGTACAGTAAAAGTTACTATTGATGGTAAGGAATCTAAAGTTTCAATGGGAACAACTATCCTTGAAGCTGCAAAAAATCTTGGAATCAGAATTCCAACTTTATGTCATCACCCGGATCTTTGTGTGGCAGGAGTATGCAGGGTTTGTGTTGTAGAAGTTGAAGGACAGCGCACTTTACAGGCGTCATGTGCTTATCCAATTACACAGCCTATTTCAGTAAAAACACATACTAGAAAAGTCCGTCAGGCAAGAAGGCATATACTGGATCTTCTCCTGTCAGAACACTACGGTGAATGTTATTCGTGCTTCAGAAATAATAATTGTGAATTACAGTCTCTTGCGAAAGAATATGGAGTTGACTTTTATAGATTTGGTCATCCAGAAAAACCCAGATTTAAAAAAGATAAATCAAGCTACTCCGTAATTCGGGATATGGACAAATGCGTCCTGTGCAGAAGATGTGTCAGAACGTGCATCGATCTTCAAGAAGTAGGTGTTCTTGAAGCTGTGAAACGCGGCAATAAAACAAAGATTGAAACATTTTCTGCAAAGCCTTTGAAAGATGTTATTTGTATAAATTGTGGACAGTGCATAAATAGATGTCCTACAGGAGCTTTACGGGCAAATGACCCATCAGATGAAGTTTGGGCCGCAATTGATGATCCAAAAAAACACGTCGTTATACAAACAGCTCCAAGTCCGCGTGCTGGCATTGGTGAAGAGTTTGGCCTTGAACCTGGAGTACCTCTGACTTATCAAATGAATACAGCTCTCAGACTCTGTGGGTTTGATAAAGTCTTCGATACAAATTTTACTGCTGACCTGACAATTATAGAAGAAGGAACAGAATTAATACTTCGTCTTTACAAGGCACTTGTTCTCAAAGATAAGTCTGCAGTTCTTCCACAATTTACAAGTTGTTCTCCAGGCTGGATCAAGTTTATAGAGCACTTTTATCCGGAAATGTTGCCCCATGTTTCTTCAGCAAAAAGTCCACAACAAATGTTTGGAGCTGTAATAAAAACGTATTATGCACAAAAACATAATATAAATCCGGAAGATATAGTAACAGTTGCACTCATGCCTTGTTCAGCCAAAAAATTCGAATGTAACAGACCTGAAATGTGCGACAGCGGTTTCAAGGATATTGATTATGGATTAACAACAAGAGAGCTTGCCCAGATGATTCGTGAAGCCGGTATAGACCTACCAAAAATGGAAAAATCAGATTTTGATGATCCATTTGGACCAGCAACAGGATCAGGAGTTATTTTTGGTGCAACAGGTGGAGTTATGGAAGCTGCCTTGAGGACAGTTGTAGAATTAGTTACAGGGGAAATTTATGACCCTGATAAACTTGCAAGTATGGTCTCTGAAATTAGAGGATTTGAAGGAATTAAATACAAAGAATTAACGCTTCCAGAAAAACTTGGTCCTATTCCAGAACTACTTAAGAAAAATAAACATATTCCATTTAAAGATTGGAACTGGCTCAAAGGTGCAACTCTTAAGCTTGCGGTGTGCCATGGAACAGCTAACGCTAAAAAAGTTCTCGAAAATATAAAAGCAGGTGGTAAGTTTGCTGAATGCCACTTTATCGAATTCATGGCTTGTCCTGGCGGATGTCTCGGAGGTGGAGGACAACCCATCCCTACCAGTCCGGAAATCAGAGCAAAAAGAGCGAAAGCAATTTATGATGAGGATAAGTCTTATAAGGTAAGAAAGTCTCATGATAACCCAGCTGTAATAGAACTCTATGAAAAGTTCTTTACTGAAGGACCATGCAGTCATTTAGCTCATAAATTACTGCATACACACTATACCCCAAGAGGGAAATACATATATTAATTTGCAAAATTTTATAGTTAAAAATTAATACATTTAAGCTCCGCATTGTGCGGAGCTTTTTTTTGGCTCTTACTTCATCTTCAGATATAACACGCAAGGGTTTTGACATTGTGGTGAATAATACTCCCCAGAAAAATCTGGAGTAGTTCCTACACAGGCATCCTTTGTTTTCGCAACATACTGGTCAAACGCAAAATCATATTTAAATAGAAAAGATTAGATTAAATTATTTCTACATTGCTTATCTTTCTACATGTAATATAGTAAGCGCCCAAATTAGCAGAAAATTATTGTTTTGAACTTTGATGCTTTTTATTGGTTTTGTGTATTCTTAATTAAGAATTAAGAGATACTTCTATGAGACTTAAATATTATATCCAAAAAAATTTTGAAGGAGATGGGGGAATTAAACAACTCTGGGCAATCGCATACCCCATGATTCTATCTTCCGGATTTGAGACTTTTGTGATGTTTCTGAATAGACTCATGTTGTCAAAGGTTTCGCCTATACAGATGGCAGCTATGCTTAATGCTGGTCTCACTTGTTTTACTATGATGACATTTTTTCTTGGTCTCATAGGGTATTCTTCGGCTATCACTGCGCATTTATATGGGGCAGGCAGGAAGAATGATTGCGCAAAGATGACTTTTCAATCTCTGCTGCTTTCAATGTTATCATATCCTATTATAATTGCCTTGATACCTCTTGGTTATATGAGTTTTAAAATAGCCAACCATAGCCCTGTGCAATTAGACATTGAGAAGGAATATTTCTTTATTTCCATGATTGTAATTTCATTTTTTACTCTTCTTAAAACGCCATTTGCATCTTTTTTTTCTGGGATTGGTAGGACGAATAAAATAATGACAGCTAATTTTGTTGGATTAGCTATTAACCTTATCTTTGCATATTTACTTATTTTTGGCAAATTTGGTCTTCCGCGCCTTGAAATAAGAGGTGCTGCTATTGCCATAGCGCTCAGTACTTTTGCGAATTTCGCAACTTTATTGTTTTTTTACTTAAGAGAAGAGAATGTTCTTGAATTTAATATCAGGGAATCTTTTAAATTTGATTCTAACCTTATGAAGAAACTTATTCGTTTTGGTTTTCCTTCAGGACTTGAATTTCTAATAAATATGTCTGCATTCACATCTATGGTTTCGATGTTTCACGGCTATGGAGAAATTGTTGCATCTGCGGTAACTATAGCATTTAGCTGGGATATGGTATCTTTTGTGCCAATGGTTGGTTTGCAAGTTGCGGTTATGACACTTGTTGGCCAGAATATTGGACGTAAGAATTTAGCTGCTGCGATACGTTCTGCTTATTCTGGAATGAAGATAGTGATTTTTTATTCCGGGACGATGTTATTGTTATTTTTATTTATTCCTTCGTTACTTGCGGAAATCTTTCGGCCAGAACGTTGTGAATACTGGGAAGAAATCAGGAATTATGCTATTCCGATGGTAATGATGATGTCAGTTTATCCTATCTCAGATGGTTTTTTGATAGTTTTTTCAGGTGCCATCAGGGGAGCTGGAGATACTAGCTGGGCGATGTTCGCATCTGCAATTCTGCATTGGTCGGCTGCATTAATTACATGGATTGTGGTAAAAGAGTTAGCGCTTCAGCCGTTATTTTCATGGGGTATTTTTGTTCTTTGCTTTCCATTTTTTGGTCTTACCTTTTTTCTCAGGTTTTTGAGTGGAAAATGGAAAGATAAAAAAGTCCTGGCAAATGAATAATAATTCCAATTGAAAAAGATTTTTTTATTTACATGCCAGTTTTATATTCGAAGAAATTTGTTTTTATTTTTAAATCATTTGAAACTTTATTCATCAAAGCGATAATACCCGGTTTTTCGGTCGCGTAATGTCCTGCAGCAATAACGCTTATACCTGATTCTTCTATTGTATGAAATGAACTGTGATGGATTTCTCCTGTTATTAAGCAATCAATATTTTGTCTTGCAGCCTCAATTATTGCCTCGGTTCCTGGACTTCCTGCGATTATCGCAATTTTACTAATATTGCGTGAAACATTTCCGTAAATTTTTGATTTTGTATTCAATATTTTGTTGAGCAATTTTGCTAATTCAGGGGGGACGCTCTTTTTTCTGAGGAATCCTTTTACTCCGATATAAGTATTTGCGAATTTCGCAAAGGCTTTACACTTTGTAAGAAGTATTTTTTTTGCTATAATTGTATTATGATTTAATGTCGGATGGCAATCAAGTGGAAGGTGAGCTGAATAGAGGGAAATATTATTCTTAAACAGAAAAGAAATCCTCTTAGCATTTATTCCAGTTATTCTTTTGAGTTCATCGTTCCAGCTTATTCCATGATGGGTAAATACTAATTCCGCATTTTTTTCCTTTGCAAATTCAAATAGTTTTAAACTTGTGTCTACGGCAAAGACTATCTGAGATATATTTAAAGATGCTTCTATCTGAAGTCCATTATTTGCCTTGTCAGGAATCGAATCAATTTTTAATATTTCATCAAAATATTTTACTATTTCTGTAAGTGGGATTGTTTTCATGATTTATATTCAGTTTTTTGTGTGAGAGAATGATTTTTTGTGTAAAATCTGTGAAAAATTACTTTCCAACGAAGTTCACTTTCTCTTTTTTGATTGAGCCATGTTTCTAACTTTTCTTCCGGGCAATTTGATATTTCTTTTATTTCTGATGTGGTGCAACGGAAGAGGACGGCATAAGGTCTGGAAAAACCTGAATTTAAGATTTTTTTCTCCGCATTTGAGAGAGTTTTTGAGGCAAAAAGATTTCTAATTATGAGGAAAGCCGGACATAATATTGCAATAACCCAGAAAGGAATTATTGGAATATTTAATTTAGCAAAAATATTCAGAAGTTGAACTGCAAGAAGCAAAAAAACGGGAGCAATGAATATCAATGCATCAAATTCAGCTCTAAATGTCCCCCCGAAGAGTCGCCTGATAAAGCTTGGTGATATTCTGTATGCAAAGTTTTCATCAAAAACTCTGTCAGAAAGGGGCATTCTGATACTATGGCACAATTCGTGAGCGAGCAACTCATCTCTGTTATATAGCAACCAGCGTTTTTTATTTCTGAAGGCTGAGCGTATTATGAACACAGTCATATTTACTTCAGGAATAATTATTGAGCATCCTCCCCATAATGGACCAAGGCTTTTTGACATAAAGAATCCTGGGACCCAATCAACTTCAAATGCGTATTCGTTTTTTGTAGGGGCAGAAGCTTCTAACATAATCTCCCTTGAAATTTTATCTTTTGCACTGAGGGAACAGATTCCCTCAAGGTCAAATTTTTCTGAATCTTGTAGAGCTTGTTCTATAATCTGGAGATTCTGGTATAGCTCAGTTAATCTCTTTTTAAAATTTTCGACATTTTCCTCTGGAGCGAGTATCAAACCTTCTGAATCAAGTTCAGCTAAGAGTTCTAAATTTGAATCTGAAATTTCAGATATTTTTGTTTTATTAATCATAATGATTTAAAATAACGCAACTTTTTTATTTTTGAAATGAAAAAGATTCTTATTGTTTAAAGAAAAAAGAGTATTAAATTATCTGTTTTTCTGTAATTCTAAGAGTAATAATATGCACAGGATTTTTTTACAATTAGGACCTCTTACAATAACCTGGTATGGAGTGATGGCTGGTATTGCGGCTATTTGTTCTCTAATTATGCTCAGGCGGAATAAGGCATATGCTGGCATGAATGATGATCAGTGCTATGATTTGCTCATTTATGGTGTTCTTTCTGGGATAATTGGGGCAAGGGTTTTTTATGTTGTTCAATTTTGGGATAATTTTCGAGGTAAATTTCTTGAAATTTTTAAAGTCTATCATGGTGGACTCGTGTTTTATGGTGGTTTTTTATTTGCGATTTTGGCAATTTATATTTTTTCAAGGAGAAATAAGCTGGATTTCTTGCGTGTGTTAGATTTGTGTGCTCCTGCTCTTCCTCTTGGACATTTTTTTGGCAGGATAGGTTGCTTTCTGAATGGTTGTTGTTTTGGGAAGCGGACAGATTCTATTTTTGGCGTGGTATTTCCGAAGGGATCTGACCCATATTATTTTTATGGATGTGAAGTAAAAATTCATCCCACGCAACTTTACGAAGCATTTGGACTTATTATTATATTCTTTATCTTTCTCAAGCTTTTTCCTAAACTGAAGAAAGGACAGCCATCTTCTTTATATGTTATTTTGTATGCATTATTGCGATTTTCGGTTGAAATTTTCAGAGGAGACCATAGGGATTTTATTTTCGGGATATTTACTCCTGCTCAGTTTATTTGTATTCTAATATTCCCTATAGCCGTGTTTTGTTATTATTATTTTGGATTAAATTATAAAACTGATATTTTGCAAAAAGATGAAAGAAAATAGATTTTCACTGTTAAAGAATATAAAGTTGTTTGTTATAGGTTATCTGATGGGGGCGGCAAATGTGATTCCAGGTGTATCAGGGGGGACTGTTGCCTTTGTTTCAGGAATTTATGAAGAATTAATTTTATCTATAAAAAATTTGGCATCGCTTGATATGCTGAAGAAGATTTTTAATTTTCAAGTAAAGGGTTTTTTTGATAGCATAATCTTTCTCTCTTCGATTGGACTTGGAACTCTTTTTGCTTTTGCTACTCTTGCAAAATTTATTACATGGCTTCTGGATAATTATCAGGTTTACACTTATTCAGTGTTTTTAGGTTTAATTTTAGGGTCTATCTTTATTGTGTCAAAAATGATAAAAAGTTGGAACTTTTTGTCTATTTTGGCTTTATTATGCGGTACGTTTTTTGCCTACATTATAGTGAATATGATTCCTTATGAAACTCCTAATGAGTGGTGGATAAGTTTTTTATGTGGAATTATTGCAATTATAGCAATGATATTGCCGGGAATTTCGGGGTCATTTTTATTGCTTATCTTAGGGCAGTATAAATACGTTTGGGGGGCGATAAGTAATATTAGCAGGTTTCAATTTTCAATAGCGGATATATCAACTTGCTTCTGGATAGGGGTAGGAGCTGTAATTGGGCTTGGTGTTTTTTCTCACTTTTTGAATTGGCTATTCAGAAAATATCACGACCTTACAATTGCATTATTAAGTGGTTTTATGATAGGTTCATTATGGCGTCTATGGCCATGGCAGAGGACAGTTGTGTTTTCTGCGAAAATCGCAAATCAGGTTTTAAGGATTGATATAAATTCTGATGGGATAAAGAAATTTGAAGAATTGAGAAGTGCCGGAGCAAAATTTAAAGCCTTGGTTAATGAGAATTTTCTTCCGAAACAGTTAGATTTTTCTGTAATTTTAGCAATAGTCCTTGTCTTTACGGGAATTATATTTGTAGTACTTTTCGAAATGATGGCTATAAAGAAGAAAAAAGAATAAAGGTATTTATTTTCATTTATTTTTCTGAAGCACGTATTAATCTGTCGGCAATAGCTAATCCGAGCCCCTTTTTTTTCGGTAATATTGTATAAATTGCTTTGAGCTTTAATTTATCGAGCTCGGCGAGAGTGGAATATAATTGTGCGGCAGCTTTGCGAAAATCGCAATCTGAAGTTAAGAGTTTTGTAATTTTGAATTGAGATACTTGTTTGGGTGAAATTTTTTTAAAGGAGAGGAGTGCAGATTTGATTTTTTTTTCATCTGAGATATCATTCGGGCTCTTGATTATGAAGATTGGGGTTTTTGGGGAGTAATGTTTTTTTTGCATTCCTGGAGCTTCTGATGATTGTGTTGAACTCTTTTTTATAGATATTTTCCCAATTAATCTTTCGATTTTTTCTACACTTATGGAGCCTGCTCTAAGAAGTTGTGGCTTATCTTCGTTAAGAAAGGAAATAATAGTGGATTCAAGTCCTTTTATACAGTCTCCTCCGTTAATTGCGAAATTCGCATTTTGAATAATTTCTTTTGAAATGTCAGAGTATCTCGTTGGGCTCAGTTGTGAAAATAGATTTGCGCTTGGAGCTGCTATTGGACCAGAATATTCAATAAGTTTTAATGCAATAGGATGCATTGGCATTCTAACGGCAACGCTGGGAAGATTTGCAGTTACAATATCCGGGATAATCTGTTTTTTTCTGAGAACAATAGTTAGAGGTCCTGGCCATAGATTTTCCATCAAGATTTTTGCTTTTGCAGGTATTTCTAAAACGATTTTATTAAGCATTTCAAAGTTTGATATATGAACGATTAATGGATCATAGCTTGGCCGTTTTTTTATTGAGAAGATCTTTTCTACGGCTTTACGGTTTTCTGCATTTGCGGCAAGACCGTAAACAGTTTCAGTTGGCATTACCACAGTGCCATTATTTTTTATGACTAAGCTTGCCTGAAGTATTTTTTCTTCGAGTTCGTTATTGTTGTTATAGATTTTCTGTAAATTTTCATTAATTTGTATAAATTCAGCAGCAGAGAGAATATCTGGTAGTATTTTTGCATTAGTTTTTTCTGCTTCATTGCGGTATTTTAAGCCGTTCCCTGATAGTAGATATAAGCTTTTTATAGGATACTTTTGTGTCATTATAAAATTTGAAGGATGATTTCCGATTATATATGAGTCTTTTAGGTTTATATCATATTTTTCTATTGCTTTTCTCAGGAAATACGTGGGTGATTTGCGATATTCGCAATTGTGATTGGAATCGTGAGCAAAGATTTCTACTATCTTAATTGATTTTGCATTTAGTTGTTGTATTAATTTTGGGACTTTTTCTAATTCATTTTTAGAAATAAATTTTCCTGAAGTGGTTCTCTGGTTTGCGATGATGAAGATGAGAAAGTTATATTCAGAAATAATTTTTAAGGCATCGAATATTTCTGAATGGGATTTTATTTTATCTGGGAAATTTATGTCTAAATTTTCCGTTATCGCACCATCTCCATTCAGAAATACTGCTTTATTTTTTTTCATAGTGATAAAAAGTAGAGTGGACTTTTTGTCCACGCTACTTTATTCATTTTTTTATTATGAAAGTCTTTGTTTCATACTTTCAAATTGTTGTATCATTCTTTTTGGGACTCTATTTCCGAATTTAGAGAAGAATTTTAGTATGTCATCGAGTTCTGAGAACCAGGCTTTTTTATCTACGGTCAGGAGTTGATTCAGATCTTCGTTTGAGATATTTAGTCCTGATAAATCTAATTCATGTATTTGTGGTAAGATTCCTATTTCAGTGACTCTGCCATTTACTTTTTTATCAACTCTTTCGCACATCCATTTTAAAACTCTTGCATTATCGCCGAAACCAGGCCATAACCATTTGCCTTCCGGGCTTTTTCTAAACCAATTGATGTAGAAGATTTTAGGAGATTTATTGCCGAGTTTGTCTCCCATATTGAACCAATGCTGCCAGTAATCAGCCATATTGTATCCACAAAATGGGAGCATTGCAAATGGATCTCTTCTGAGAGAGGATTTTACATCAAGAGCTGCAGCTGTTGGTTCTGATGCGGCTGTAGCGCCGATATAAACGCCGTGATCCCAGTTAAAAGCTTCAGTTACGAGTGGGACGACAGAACTTCTTCTTCCTCCGAAAATAAATATATCAATTGGAACACCTTCTGGATTTTCCCAATCTGGGCATATAACAGGGCATTGCTTTGCTGGTGCGGTGAATCTTGCATTTGGATGTGCGCCTTTTTCGCCGGATTCAGGAGTCCATTTTCTTCCTTTCCAATCTGTGCCTGAATTGCAAGTTGTGCCAATACCTTCCCACCAGACATCGCCGTCATCAGTTAATAAGCAATTTGTAAATATGGTGTTTGATTTGATAGTTTCCATAGCCATTGGATTTGATTGATAGCTTGTTCCTGGTGCAACGCCGAAAAATCCAGCTTCAGGATTTATAGCTCTAAGGGAACCATCTGGACCTATTTTCATCCATGCTATATCATCTCCAATGCATTCACATTTCCAGCCTGGTATGGTAGGTTGCAACATTGCGAGATTGGTTTTTCCACATGCTGAAGGGAAAGCCGCAGCTATGTGGTATTTTTTTCCTTGTGGATTTGTAAGGCGCAGGATAAGCATGTGTTCTGCCATCCAGCCTTCTCTTTTTGCCATTACAGATGCAATGCGCAATGCAAGGCACTTTTTGCCGAGCAGGGCATTTCCCCCGTATCCTGAACCATAGCTCCATATTAGATTTTCTTCCGGGAAATGGGAAATATACTTTTGTTCTATTGGCGCGCATGGCCATTTTCCATTATCTTTCTCTCCTGGAGCCAGTGGTTTGCCTACTGAATGCAGACATGGAATAAACTCTCCATCAGTATCAAGAATATCGAGAATTTTTGTTCCAACTCTCGTCATAATATGCATATTTACAACGACATATGGAGAATCAGTAAGTTCAATACCAATTTTAGATATTGGAGAACCAATAGGACCCATACTGAATGGTATAACGAACAATGTTCTTCCTCTCATGCAGCCTTTATACAATCCGAGCATTGTTTTTTTCAATTGTTCTGGATCTATCCAGTTGTTTGTAGGCCCTGCATCATCTTTATTATGGGATGCAATGTAAGTTCTATCTTCTACTCTGGCTACATCTGGTGGATCGGATCTGAAGTAAAAACAATTAGGTCGTTTTTCTTCGTTTAATTTTATTGCCATACCGCTATCTGTCATTTCTTTCATTAATGAGTCATATTCCTGTTTTGACCCATTACAGATTACGACTTTTTCTGGTTGGCATAATTCTTCAATTTCCGCTATCCACGAAGTGAGTTTTGCGTGTTTTAGGCCATAATTTTTATTGATCATTTTTTACCCTTTTTTTAGATTTTTTATAGCTTGATTGATATTTGAGAAGAGTTCATCGAGTTGATTAAGTGGGACAGAAGAGAAAGCTATTCGCATAAAACCAGATAACACAATTACCCCGGTGTTATATTTCGACAGGAGTTCTTCTCTAAGGGGTTCTGCATCAACGCCAATTGGTTTTACACACATGAAATAGCCTGAATTAAATGGCATTGGCTGAAAGTTATTCAGGTAATCTGGATTTTTTCTGAATATATCAATCACTTTTTTGTATCTTTCAAACAGTATATTAAACTTTTCATTTTTTTCTTTTTCATAATCGCTGCTTTGATAGGCTTTTATCAGCATTGATTGGGCGATTCCTGAACAATTTGATACTGTTGCTCTTACAGCACCAGCCGCTTTAGCTTCAAATGCCTTTAATTGTTTTTCATTGCTGTCTTTTATGGCGAAAGTTATAAATCCAATTCTGAAACTCCAAACATAATCTTCTTTTGTAGGCCCGTCAATTTTTACAGCCAGTATATTTTTGTGAAGGTCTGCAAAAAGCGAAAATAAAGACTCTTTAAAAATATCGTCTTCGTAAAACAAACCAAAATAAGCATCATCAATTATAACGAGGATGTTATGACCTTCTTCAGCTAATTTCAAAAATTCTTCCTTTATCTTCAAAGCCTCTGCTTTGGAAAGGGAATATCCAGCAGGATTATTTGGGAAATTGAGCAGAACTATTTTCTTTGCGGAACTGGAGTTCCTTATTGCCTGGATTAAGCCGTCAGTGTTATAGGCATTATTTTTAAATGTTTCATAGTAAGTAAATTTTGCCCCAAAAGCTGTCCGAAAGATAAGTTCATAATTATCCCAGTTCAGATCTGATATAATTATTTCGTCATTTTCATTTACAAACAAATATGCGCAGATATTTAACCCATGAGTTAATGCGCTTGTTACGACCGGGATACTGAAATTTTTTCCTTCCAGCAATGGATTTTTTTTCAATATTTGTTCTTTCCATAATTCTCTCAACCTGGGAAGCCCAAAACTTGGAGTATAGAGAAAGAAGTCGGGACTTACGTTTATCAATTTTTCTATGCATTCAAGGGTAAGAGGAGAACCATCTTCTTCAGAAGCTGTTCCTATTGTTGCATTAATTTTTGAATTTTTAGCTTCTGCGGATTGGCCGAGGATGCCTTTGAATGGAAAGTAAATTCTCTTTCCTCTTTCCGAAAAGAAAGAGAAGGCAGAATTAGGAGCAGATCTTATGTCATTATTCAGGTTTTCTGTGAGTTCTCTGTTAACTTCAGTCATATCTTTTCTCCATTTTCTACTACTTCTCTAATTTTTTGATATCCAAGGTGTGCAAAGAGATGATCGAGAAGTATTATTGCTGTGAAATTTTCTGCAACGGGCCAAACTCTTGCTACAATTGTAGGATCACGACGTGTTATTGCAGCAAGCTCTTTGTTTTCGAGGGTATATTTATCTATAGTATTTTGTGGTTTTGCTATAGTTGGAGTGCCCTTTACTGCGAGGCGAATAATAACGTCTTGTCCAGTGCTAAGCCCACCGGTTATGCCACCAGCATTATTAGAATCAAAGATTACTTTTCCATTTTCCGAATGCATACGATCATTACTTTCGTATCCTGTCATATCTTTTACCTTAAATCCGGCTCCGACTTCAACTCCTTTTACTGCACCGATTCCGAGGAGTCTACCTAATTCGGCATCGAGTTTATAGAATACAGGTTCACCTAAACCTGCAGGTAATCCGGTTGCAATTACTTCTACTATGCCTCCGGCTGAATCACCCTGTGAACAAATTTTCATACAAGCTTTTACCATTTCATCAGCAACTGTAATATCTGGACAATTCACTATATAATGCACAGCATATTTTTCTTTTATTTCATCTTTATCCATCTTTTTTTGTTTTGCCCTTATCGTGTCAATTTCTTTTTCAATTTCTGCGAAAATCGCAACTTTTTCCAGAAATCTCATATCATTTTTAACTCTGCCTCTGGTATAAACTTCCTGATAGAAGGGATCATAGTCTCTGCGCATTTTTTTATAATTTTCTGTGTAATTGTAGATTTTTTTGCTGTCAATTACTGGGCACTCTACTCCTGCTAATTCTTTCACATATGAAAAAACTTTAATTCCGAATTTTGATAATACTCTTTTTGCAATATATCCCGCTGCGACTATTGTAGATGTATAACGACCAGAAAATATTCCAGCACCTATTGCATCATCACATGGACCATATTTGATGAATGACGCGTAAGAAGCATGACCTGGACGTGGCGTACGGTTTGTATCCTGATACTGTTTTATATGAATAAAATGCCTATCAAGATTTGGAATTAAAATTGTAAAAGGAGTTCCATTTGTTAAGAATGCATTATTTGCGCCTTCTATAGTATCGGCAGCATTTACTCCTGTATATATTATTGGTAAGTCGGGTTCTTTCCTTGGAGATGATAATTCATCGGCTCCTGGCTTTCTCAAAAGTAAGTCCCCATAAATTTCCTCTTCTGTTATGAGCATGCCTGTGGGTACTCCCTGGATTACGCTCACTAACCCTTCCTGATATGAACCTCCAGCTACAGTAACCTGAAAGTTTCTACCAAAACTACAACCAATCATTTTTACTCCTTTAGTTCAATTTAAGTTAGTCTCGACTCAGCCGAGAGGCCAAAAGATAATCGAAAAAAAAGAAAAATCAAATAAAAAAAATTTTTTTTT
>CAYRRM010000024.1:44268-47106 GCA_964426675.1 uncultured Lentisphaera sp. | reverse complement strand
AGTTCTCATCCATGCTGATACGATAATAGCATCACCTTTTGAGATTCCATTTATGCAAGGGATTATAATTTCAACATCCCATGGGTTTTCACAATGCTCTTCCAATGAAATTCTTAAAGCATTATTTCCATTTCTATCTGATTTTATTTTTGTGATTTCAGCTTTTTTGTTTTTGTTATGTAAAATTGCTGTATTTTCAATCGCGTTTTCATGGATAATTGAGGTTCCTTTGGGATTATTATTTTCCTGAGCGTTTGAGATGAAAGCCATTTGAATCATAATCAATATTACTCCTAATATTTTTCGTTTTTTTATCATATAACTAACTCCTTATATAGATGTTTTCTCAAGTAATTGTCTTACAGGGCACAGTGCTATATCTACCCTACCAAAAACAGTAGTCGTATAACAAATATATTGGTTATTGTGGCAAAATTGTGGATGCGGGTGGAGGTGTTTACATTTTGGAACAAACTTTGGCAAAGCTGGTATTTCTGAGATTATGATTTCTTTTTCAGTTTTTAGGTTTTTAAATATAACACTGCATTGCGAAAATATTGGGTTATCCATCTGATCCGCAACTAAATAGTTATCATCTGTTGAAGAATGTGCGTGAGCAAGCGGAGATGGCCAGATATTTTTTTCTTGTCTGGTTGATAGATGTACTTTTTTTACTCCAATGCCATAATGAACGTAATATATAAAATTACCATTTGCTGACCACCATTCATGACCACTATGAGATATAGGTTCATTTAAAACTGGTGATGATTTTTCTCCTTTTTTTATTAACCACATGCGGTGATACTTTCTATTTCCGTCAAATGTTTCATTTTTGTGATCGACCCAGAATTCATGAGCAAAAAGTATTATATTTTCTTGAGTAGGATTGAACAAAGCATGGTCGTGGAATTTCCCTTTTATTTCTTCCCAAAGTATAAATTCTGAGCCATTTATTGGCATTTCTCCAATATATGAGTCATTCCCTATTATTGCATCAATTGATAGGCTCTTTTGATTGGCTGAAAGACTCAAATGCGTAGCGATACGTTCGAGTTTTCTTCCTTTTACTAAAGATTCAGGGAAGGAATTTACTTTTTCATGTTTTTCTTCAGGAGAATTAGATCGTCTCCATATATCGAGTCCATTGGTCCAGTAAAGGAATCCATTCTTTGAGTCGAGCATTGGTGCTGGTGTTTTTGCTTCTGTTTCTGGGAAAGATAGGATTTTATCTTTTTCAATATCAACACAGGCTATGGAAAAATTTCCATCTTCTGAACTGTTTGGATTACAACACATAAACCAGAGGAATCTTCCGTCCTCAGTCATACCTGGATTTGTATAGTAAAAATTTTTCTGGACTGACGCGATATGCTCAGAGAGAATGAAGGATTCTACTCCATTTGATGGATTTTTATAGATTCTGAATAATTTTGAGTTTTGAATAGTTCTCATTTTATTCAACTTTCTGTTATGGTAGAGTAAATTGATCAGAAATGCTATTTTTTATTGTGATAGCAGTGTAATATTTTGCATGTCCATCAGGGAATGAAACATTTACTCCCTGCATATGGCGATATTTAGCAAGATCATACCCTGACTCGCCTGGCAATGCTGTTCTGGCTGCGGCGGGGGTTCCTAAATGCCAATCTCCTGCATCTGCGATATGCACCGTGCTTGTTGGCATTGGGATTTTAGAAACAGGACGTGGAAATGTCCATGCGCGCGGTTTAGATGAACCGAAACCTTGTGGAATTTGCAAATATGTGGATTCGGCATATACCGCACTAGTTGTATTATTACCCCATGGTTGTCCATATTTTTGATCGGCTTTTGGGCACCCCCACACTGTTTTGCCTATTCTGTTCATCTTATATCCCCCCCAATAACTATCATATTTTATATGATCAGGGTCATCACTACTTGTGGGAGGTGGATTTATTCCTCCCCACTGGGGGAAGCCCAGATAAGGGCCAATACAGTTCCACATTCCGTAATTCTTTTCAGTCCCGTTAGCATTATATGATTTGTATTGATTTAAGGGAGGAAAATGGAAGTTCCAATCACTTGAGTAATACTGAAAGCCAGTGCTAATTTGTTTGAGGTTATTCATGCATACAATACTTTTTGCAACTTCTCTTGCCCTTTGAAGTGCGGGTAAAAGCAGCGCAGCAAGGATTGCGATTATCGCAATCACAACCAATAACTCGATTAATGTGAATTTAGGTTTTAATATAAAGATATTAGTTTCTGCATTTATTATACCTGAGATATGATGTGCAAATAATCTTTTGTTTATTTCCTTTTTCATCTTTGCCTCCAAACTTTTTCATTTAATTGGGAATCCCCGTATAAAGCATCCCATTTCATAGGGGCGGCATGCCCGTCATAAAAAGCAACATTAGCCGATCGAATATGCCGGTAAGCAACTCTCTTACAGCCATCGACGGAATCATTCGGATGTTTGCCATACTCGCCATAAGTAAAATACCTATTAGGATCGGCTGTTGAGGGATAGGCTTCCAGTGAGATATGATCAAGAAAGATAACTCTACTACTGTCACGTCCAGTAAATTTGAGTATATCTTTTATACGAACATAATAATTTGGGTGCATACTATAACAGTTTATTCCCCAACTTGCAGGAGCAAGGAAATAACCTTTTTGAGTTGAATGTTCAGGACCTTTTGAAGAGGGGCAAAGGAGTCTCGAGGGCCAATAAGCATGAGACCAGTTGCTACCTTCTGTAAAACTTTTTGCTCCGCCGAGAATATCCAGGAAAAAACTGTTATTGAACATACATTTTGATGAACTCCAATTGCCGGGGGGAACGCAATA
>CAYRRM010000024.1:0-44258 GCA_964426675.1 uncultured Lentisphaera sp. | reverse complement strand
CAATAGCCATAATTATCGTCAGCATAAATTATATTTGCCATACCCATTTGTTTTAAGATCCCAAGACAAACCGTTCCTTTTGCCATTTCTTTTGCCGTTTTTAGGGCTGGCAAGAGGAGAGATGCAATGATAGAAATTATAGCAATAACCACTAAAAGTTCTATCAGTGTAAATGATTTTTGCAAGATAAAACTTTTTGGCTTATTCATTTTTATCCCTCATTTATTAATATAATTCCATTTTGCTTAAGTACTGAAATAATTTTTTCATTAATTTTTTTCGCACCTCCACATGATTTTCTGATAACAAGGTAATGTTCAGCACTTTTTTCGGACTGCTTGATTTTTCCTTCAGCAAGAGCTATAGCACTAATAAGAAGTTGTCTTCCTGAGTAATCAGGATCGTCATAAATACTACTTAAAGGGGGATCAGCATAAAGCCCAGCCTTTGTGTTATTACACCCTAAAATACAAAAATCCCCAGGAGAAGAAAGACCAAGTTTCCGCATAGCATTCATAAAACGCAGGGCATGTAAATCATCATGACAGATAATAGCAGTGGATTGTCCAACCTTTCTGATCTTTAAAGCACATTCATCCATCTCTTCAACTTTTTCTCCCACTAATGAGGTATAGTTTTGAAAATTATTTCGAAAGCAAAAATCAGAATATGCAGCAATACGTTTCTGCATAATCGTATCCTCAACAAAATTTGGGCCCAATAATACAATATTTTTTATTTCAAGATTCTGAAAGTACAAACATGCTCCATATGTTTGAGTTATTGTTCCTCGCCCGTATAATTCACTTCTTTCAAAACAGTTCTTTTCAAATCCCGGGATTAAAGCCGGTAACACTATCGGCAATGAAACCTTTCTCATAAAATTAACTAATTCTGAAATCTGGTTAGGAGGGAACCATGAAAGAATCGCTGCTACTACCCCTTTTTTTTCTAAATCATCTATTTTCCTCAAAGAATCATCTCCGAAATCAGAGATATATCCAAGTTCAAGTATTATATTTTTTTCTTTGGCTCTCTCATTTATACTGTTTAAAACTGTTAGTGCATATTCATCAGCTTGTGAGTGAACCAAAACAGCTATTTTTATTTCTGAAATATTATTTAAAAAACGAGATTCCGGAATTGTTACCCCATTTACAAATGTTCCACTACCTACTTTTCTTACAATAATTCCTTTTCGGGCAAAAGTATCCAATGCTTTACGCGCTGTTAAAGGGCTGCATCCAAAAGTTCTTGCAATTTCACGGTCAGATGGCAAACGATCGCCTAAGGCAGATTTTTCTATCAACCGTTCGATTTCCTGCGCTACAAAAATGTACTTTAATTGTTTTGTTCGTTGAAACATAATATTATATCATTTATTAATCAATAGTATATCATATATAAGTCATATTTTCAAGTCTAAAATTAAAATTTTAAAATTTTTTTATTTTTTCTAATTGGCAAAACTTTTATCTTGTTGGCACATAACTTGTTCTGGTTAAGCTTTTTACATGCCCATCACAATAGAGTACTGATCCATTTCCATAATGATTTGTATTCCATGCTTCATTTGGGGCATGTTTCACCATGTGAGGGAAATCCATGCCCGGATTATTACTTGAGGTGCTGAACCAGTTATATGTGTCTGTTACAAGAGGCCAATATGAAGGTTCAGTTATTCTGTCAGCTTTTAAACTTACAGCGAAATGTTGTGGCCACGGTGTTGAATCAAATACGCAGACTAATCTGTAATTCATTCCATAACCAGGGCCCCAGTTTACCGGAGCAGGATAAGATTCGCATCGAAATATTGATTTATATAAGTTTGACGTTGAATATTGTTTATGAGGGTAAGCCCATGGATAGAGTGTTTGATACCAATAGGCCCCACTACTCATTCCATTATACCTTAATGGGGGCCATCCGCCATTATGATCTCCTGCATAACTGGAAAAAGATAACATTTGCTGCCTAAGATTACTAAAGCATATCACTTGTTGTGCTGTCATTTTAGCTCGGTTTATTGATGGAAGGAGTAAAGAAAAAAAAGAATCGCAATTATAGCAATGATTATGAGTAACTCAATTAGAGTAAATTTAGTTTTTTGCCTGAAAATCGTTTTTCGATATAGTGCAAATATAAACATATCTTACCCCCCTTTTTTTTTTACTTTTTTTATAGTCTCCTAAATATTATTTTTTATGATATGAAAAATATATCATTAATTAACCAATAGTATATTATATATAAATCATTTTTCAAGTAAAAAATAAAAAAAATAATGGATTATTTACAATTTTAGAATTAAATTTATGAAACAAATATGAAAATTGATGGAAAATGCAAGAATCAAAATCGAAAGAAAAAAGAGATAAAAATATAAAAGAAATATTTATTCTTTTTATTATTTTATTGTTATTATTAACATTCTCCGTTTTTATTATAAAGTCTTGTTTTTCCAGTTCTGAAAAGATGCTAAGAACTTCTATTGACGTTATAGAAAAACTTTCTGAAATTTTCTCTACGAAGGAAAGTTTTAATAAAACTCTTGGCCCAATAATTTCGGAATCTCCACATCGACGTCTTCAATTTTATCAAAGAGATCAAGTGGCTCTCTTCAGGATAATACGATATAGAGGGAGGGATGACAAATTAAATCATGATTACGTGCAATGTTATAAAAAGGAATCTGACAAAATACAACCTGACGAACTCCCAATTTTTTTGAAACAGTATTGTATATGGGAAGCGAAGGGGACTTATGAATTTAATTTTTATATTGATCTTGGAGATCTTGATAAATGGGATTATAAATGGGACAAGGAAAAATACTCTTTAACACTTTTTCCTCCTGATATAGGAGTTAATACTCCGGCAGAAATTGAAAATCTACAGTTTACAAAAATTAAAGATAGTGTAAGCATCGATGAAACATATACCAGGAGACGTCTTGAAGAAGCTATTACTTCAGGAATTAATGGAGAAAAGCCACTAAAAATCCAACTTGCTGAAGAACAGAAGAAGTTATTTTATAACCAGGCAAGAGAAGCAATCAAAGATTTATATATTAAATTTCTATCAAAAATACCAAATATCAAGATAGAAAAATATCCCGAAATAATTGTAGTTTTTCCTCATGAGAGAGAAAAACTTCATCTCTCAAAGAAAAAATTATGATCAGGAAAAAACTATTGTTCTTCCATTGAATACTATAATTCTATTCTCAAGTTCTGCTCTTATTGCTCGAGCCAGAACTACTCTCTCTATGTCTTTTCCTATTTGTTTTAGCTCTTCAACGTCATTTTCGTGGTTGACGCGCTCTACATCTTGCTCAATAATGGGACCTTTATCTAATTCTGCTGTTACATAATGAGCCGTTGCACCAATCATTTTTACTCCGCGTTCATGTGCCTGACGGTAAGGATTTGCCCCCTGGAATGCAGGTAGAAAAGCGTGGTGAATATTGATTATTTTATTTGGATATTTTTCCACAAAGTTAGAACTTAAAATCCGCATGTATTTAGCGAGGACAATAAGATTAACTTTATGTTTTGAAAGGAGCTCTAAGATTTTTCTTTCTTGAGAAGCTTTATCATTGTTTTTAAGAGGAATGCAGAAAAATGGTATCCTAAATTGATCTGCAACGTATTCAAGATCAGGATGATTCGAAATTATCAGAGGGATATCACAGAGAAACTCTTTCTCTCTCCATCGTATTATTATGTCGTAAAGACAATGTGATTCCTTAGTAACCATAATGGCGATTCTACGTGTTCGGTCAGAATAGTTTACTGTCCACTCAAGAGCTAAATTCTTTGCAAAATCTGCAAATTCACGTTCAAGGGCAGCTCTGGTTATTTCTACATCAGTAAGATCGAGTTTTAAACGCATAAAGTATCGTTGACAGGAACTGTCTGTATGTTGTTGACAATTCACGATATTGAATCCTCTTTGAAAGAAAAAACCCGTTATTTCAGATACAAGTCCTTTGCGATCTTCGCAATGAATTAAAAAAACGGCAGTATTCATAATTTTATAATTAATTTCTTTTAGTTTGTGAAAAAATGTTTTTTCGTGTCAAGTTATGAAGATTTATATATTCTATTCTCTTCCCTCTAAATAGGATCACAGGTTGAGCAATTTTTAGCCTTTCCACTCTATTTCTCCTTCGAGATCTTTTATTTCGTGTTCAATTCTATCAACTACTTGAGTTGTCTTTGTTACAAAAACTTCTTCTTCTTTGATTTTTTTTTCTATAAAGTAAAGAGATTTCTGAATATTATCGAGTTGGCGATTTATCTTCGCAAGGACAATCAGCATTATTACAAAACTTAACATTATTGAGAAAATTGTGAGAGCGCCTATAATCATGGATTATGAAAGTTTTAGAGGTAATATTCAGGCATAAACAGTATTTTTCAAGCTTATTTATTGCAAATTTTCTTAATCCGGTGCCTTCTCAATGCAAAACAGAAGGGCCATAACGTGGTCCTGAACCTCCTCCTCCAATCCAGTCATCGCAAGTGTCTTCATTTATATCTATTATAGCAACGGGATCACCTGATTCGTTATATTCATATGTATGTCCCATCTGCAGCCAGCCTGCGCCAGTAGGATTTGATTCTTCATCGTAAGCAGTTGTTGGGTATTCACCGGTATCCACATAATTTCTGTTATATCCAGAACTTCTCCAGCTTTCCTTGCCAAGATTTTGCAAACATGAAAGGTAATAATATCCGCCTGCAGGAGGCGAGCTACCAGGGTTTTCAAGGTCGCTTATACCATCAAGCCAAAGGAGGAATTCATATAGCTCGTATTGTCGGCTATCAAAAGGATTATATGGCGTTGAAGGATCTTGCATAGCGATAGGAATAAGGCGTGATTTTGTGAATATGGGTAGAACCATTTTTGCAACAGTGGGTGGAATGGAATCGCCGAGTGAACCAAGTGGTTTTGCGAGAGCTGATGACTCAGTATCAATAGTTTGAGGACTGCCTTTTGTTACTATATTTCCTGATTTTAGATTATTAATAGAATAAGCACTGGACTGATAATCAACCTTTATTTCAGAAGTCATCTTAGATAAAGCTCCTCCATAAGCGTATTCAGTTTTTAAAGGACTTCTTAAGTATGAACCACTAAGCCATTCAGATGAAGGGCTTGCTGATTCCCAGTTAGAATCGTAAATACACCAACGTTGATAAGGGAGAGGTGAGTTAATTTCATCAAGATCATCAGGCTCTTCATCGTCATCAAATTCATCTGCAATAATCATGCTTCTTTCTGATGCAATATTTTCAAGGTATGGCAGTGCATCTTCGCGAATAGATAGGTCGCCGGCAGAAGAAAATTCAATATGCAGAGGTAAATACTCGCTTTCCTCAATAAAATCTGTCATTTCAGAAATAATTTCAAGATCCCACCATTTTCCTTCGAAGCTATAGGTCTTTAAGAGGTTTCTTAGAGTCGGATAACACCAATATCTTGCGGCGATCGAATCGTATAAGCCGAGATCCATTAGCCATGATGGATCAATCTGAGGGAGACCGGCAAATAATGTATTTGGGGCAACGGCAATCCCGCCACCTTCGTTGCATATTTGATATAGCATATTTGAGTAAGGCTCTCTCCAGCTATAGCCCTCAATTTCCTGAGGAATACCAACGTCCTCTCCATAATAGTTATCATCCATTAAATGTTCTATGTGTTGATAGACTATTGAGGTGTAATGAGAATTATTAGACATTCTATTGTTCTTTGCTGCTTGTTGAGCAGCGCCAAATCCAATGAGAGGTCCAACAAAGCTTATACGCGCCTGCATTTCAGTCAGAATATCAACTGAGCTTTCTATTCCTTCTGGACTGTCGTCCCCTAAGGGATAAATATCACTTACCAACGCAGTACATGCCTTTACCAGATTAAGTTCTCCTATCAGATTGAGACTTTGTACTTGCCAATTACAAGCGGCGAGAGAGGCTGCGTCAACTGCAGTTTGAGAACGGAATTTAGTTTTTATTACAGATGAAAGGTCAAAAATAATTAATGTTGCGATAAATAAAAAAAGGATTGCAAGAACCCCCAATATCAGAGTCTGACCTGATTGTTTGTGGATCTTTTCTTTTACCATTTGTTCCCCTTATTCTTCGGATAAATAATCCGCTGCATGGTTAAACATTACAGCACTTGAACTTATGTCCGTTGAAGGTCCGAGAGGTAGCCAGGTCCTATCTTTGTCTGCCATGTCAACTATCGAATATGGATAATCTCTAAACGACACCGTCTGAGTTATCATTCCAGCTCCGCCGCCACCTGCAGTTGAATAATTAAGATAAGTTCTAGGGGGTGAGACACTTGCGTGGTAAAAAGTGCTGTCATATTCATTTCCACCACGCCAGTATTCATATTCAAGCCATCTTGAACCTCCCAGGTAATCCGGAATCATAAAGCGTTCTGCAGCAAATTGCTGTTGAGGCGATAAGTATTCCTGATTGTCTGGGTAAATTATCTTACCTGAAGCTCCGATAGCAGCTGCTCTTGCACTTCTAATAATTAAATAATCATCAAAACCTACAATATAAGAACGAAGAGACCTAAAAGCAGAATAAGAGGTTAATAATTTTGCATTTGCTAATAGAAATATTTGCATGAGCCCGAAAAGAACTAAAAGAAGAACCAACATTGTCAAAAAAGACTCCAATATTGCCTGTCCAGACTCAGAACTCCCAATATTTTTTGTATCTGTTTTCATAATATCAGATTCCAGGTACCTTCTTCTTAAAAAGCACTAAACTGCTTCTGTGAATATACGGAATCCCCCCTCAGCCTCCATTCTAAGGGCGCTTTACTCTTATCTCAATTTCCAGGCCGTATGAAAAATAATGTCAAATATAATCAACATTATTCATCAACGCTTACACCATCAGCTTCCATGTTCTGAAGGATTTCTATTGCTTGAGTATCAACAGCATCTGCTGCGTCATCAGATCCGAGAGAAGACGCTGCCCCGGCAATAAGCGTTCTTACCCTGTCGCTGAATAATCCAAGCACAACGAGAGAAGCAATTGCAACCAGCGTTATGATCAGAATGTATTCAACGATTGTCTGACCACCACTTTTTTTTCTCATTTTTTTCATTTTTTTTCTCCTTTTTTTTGGGGTGCCCCCTACCTATATTTTAAGGATAATCAAGACCTACTAATGAAAGTAGCCTCCAACCATAATCACTCAATGCAGACAACAATATGATCATTACTGTTGCGATTGTGACACAAAGCACAATCATCACAGAATATTCAACCGTTGTCTGTCCACTTTCTTTATTCATAATATTATAAATGCAAGTTTTATGCCAAACTACCTTTTTTCTGAATAATTTCATTTTTATCATTCAAAACAATGATCTTTGGCTTAAAATTAAAAGACTCTTTTTCGTTAAATATTCCAAAAGCCATGATAGTAAGATGATCTCCAGGTTTTCCGAGTTTTGCTGCTGGACCATTTAACATTATCTGTTTTTTTCCGGCTGTTCCAGGAATTGCGTATGTTTCGAAACGTTCTCCATTTGAGGCATTTGAAACCAGAATCTTTTCATAAGGTAAAATCCCGGACTCTTTAAGTAATTCTGTATCAATTAGTAGACTCCCCTCATAGTCTGGCTCACAAGCGGTCACCCTGGCTTTGTGTATTTTACTTTTGCACAAAGTTACAAACACTGTTCCTATACTCCTTTTTTTTAATATAAATAACAACGGTTTAATAATGCAAAATATTGCAAAAATATTAACCCATAATTTCGGACTTTGAATCGAGGAATATTCCCCTCAAATTCATCTTAAGAGCTTCCGGATTTGTTGCTGCTTTTAGTGCATCTTCTTCTGTTATTAAGCCTTCATTTACAAGGCCAAGTAGAGATTGATTAAATGACTGCATTCCATCGTCTTTGCTGTTTTCGATTGCAGCAGGTAATTTTTCAAGTTTATTTTCATTGATTAATTTTCTGACTAAGGCTGTGTTTATAAGTATTTCAACGGCTGGTATGACTCCACCTCCAATGGCTCTTGGAAGAAGGCGTTGGGCGCATATTGCTCTGATATTTATGGCTAAAGCACTCCTGATCGAATCTTGCTCGGATTTTTCATAAAAATCAAGGATTCTTGTTACCGCTTGAGACGCATTAGTTGAATGCAAAGTTGTCAAAACAAGGTGTCCTGTATCTGATGCCTGCAAAGCAGCATCAAAGCTCTCTTTATTTCTCATTTCACCAATCATTATTACATCAGGATCCTGGCGTAAAACGTGAACAAGAGCGGAGTAAAAAGTTTCCGTGTCAAGACCTACTTCTCTTTGTTCTATTACTGATTTTTTGTCTTTAAACTCATATTCGATGGGATCTTCAATAGTTATGATGTGCTTTCTTAAATTCTGGTTTATATGCTCAATCATTGCTGCAAGTGTGGTGGATTTTCCAGATCCGGCGGTCCCTGAAACTATTACTATCCCCCTTTCGGATTCGGCTATTTTTTTCAAAACTTCTGGAACTCCCAGTTCTTTAAAGTCCATTACATTTGATTTTACATGCCTCATTGTTATTGAGGTTGTTCCTCTTTGTCGATGTATATTAACTCTGAATCTTCCAATTCCGTCTTCTACATAGGAAAGGTCTAAATCACCAGTCCTTTTAAATCGTGCCATCCACTCATCACTGCGTATTAAAGTTTCCAAGACTTTACTCATAAAGTCACTATCGGCTACAAAATCACTATCGACTAATTCTCCAGCTATCCTGAGGGTAACAGGACAGCCTTCTCTAATATGCCAGTCAGATGCATTGGAATTTACGCCGAGTTCGAGGATATCTTTCAGAACACTTTCAGGCATAATTCACCTACCATTTTTGTATTTTTTCATTTTTTCTTTCATTAAAGATACAGCTTTACCTAAACCAGTGAAAATAGACATAGCAATTATACTGTGTCCTATATTTAATTCAACTAAATGAGGTATTTCGAGTATCCCATCAATGTTGTCATAATCTATTCCATGTCCAGCGTTGACGTTTAGACCAATAGATTTTGCGAAATTCGCAGCGCGACAAAGTTTTTTGAGCTCAGTTCTTTGATTTGCTTTATCTGCTGATGCAAATTTCCCGGTATGTAGTTCTATAAAAGGTGCACCAGCAACTGCAGCGGCTTCAATTTGTTTTTCATCAGGATCTATAAAAATACTTACAGTTATTCCATTCTTTTTCAATCTTCTTACGGCTTTTTTTACTCTTTCAATATCAGATAGTACATCAAGTCCGCCTTCTGTTGTTAGTTCCTGCCTTTTTTCTGGTACTAAACAACAACTTTCTGGTTTTAAGCTACATGCGATGGACAACATTTCCTTTGTAATTGCCATTTCCATATTTAATGGCCTTGCATGTCTGCAGAGCATACGTATATCTTTATCCTGTATGTGTCTTCTGTCTTCTCTCAGATGAGCTGTTATCCCATCTGCCCCAGAATCTAAGGCGATTATGGCGGCTTTTATGGGGTCTGGTTCTTTTGCCAACCTTACTTGTCTGAGGGTGGCGATATGGTCAATGTTTACGCCAAGTTTTAACATTTATCTTAATAAGCTCCTTTGAATAACACATTAAATAAGTTATATTTCATACCTCTTTTTTCAAGTTTAAAAATAATATGTGGAAATATGATGGAGCAAATGATATTTTTTATTTCTTTAATAGCATATAGTCTTTTTCTATCTTTATTTGCTTTTTTCGTTCTCCGTACGAGGGAAAATAATATACATTTAAGAGAAAAACTTTGTAGGGAAAAATTAATCGGTGTTGTAATGGCTTTTATTGCCTTTGTATGGTGTGCAAAGCATGGACAAAGTATTTTTCCAGGAGGAAAAATTGCGGCTTATTTTGTTCCTATGGCATTTATATTTACATGGCTTTCTTACTTTTTACTTGATTATCTTGCGGCAAGAGCATTTGCGGCTCTTTTAATTTTAATAGCGCATTATCATCTTTACTGGATATTTGCAGAGAATCCTTTTATGGCATCAATAAGTTCTTTAGCCTGTTATATATTGGGGACTTTTGGTATTGTGATTGCAGGCAAACCTTGCCTTTTAAGAGATTTTTTTAGAAAGTCGGTTAAGAGTAATTCATTTAGAATATATTCATCACTTATTATTTTTCTTATATCTTTTATTTTCTTTTTTACCGGGATTTATCTTATTATAAACAGGTAAGAAGAATGATAAAGTTATCTTTAAATAAGGAAATCATAGAATTTCTAAAGCAATGTGGGATAGATGATGACGATACACTGGGAAAATTTGATCTCTATAGAAGATTCCTCTTTGAGGAAAATAGAAAATATAATCTCACTTCAATAAAAGATGAGGAAGGTTTCTGGATAAGGCATATTTGTGATTCTGCATCAATTTTCCGCGAAAATCGCAATTGTTTTAGTTCCGGAAAAAAAATATGCGATATTGGTTCTGGGGCTGGTTTCCCTGCAATTATTATAGCTATGTGCTCAGAATCATATGTGTATTCAATAGAATCATCCAGGAAAAAAGCAGATTTCATAAGAAAAATAGCAGAACTAATTGGTATAAAAAATATCACTGTCTTTAATTGTCGAGCTGAAGAAATGAATAAAAAATTGGAATTCTATGGTTTTTTTGATATAATAACTGCTCGAGCTGTATCAAAAGTTAGTAATATTATTAAGCATAGTATAAAAATGCTTGGTAGGGATTCTCAGTATATACTATATAAAACACCTTTTTCTGCAGAAACTGAAGTAAAAGAGGCTCAAACTAAATTTAAAAATATGTTTTTTACCTACCAAGAAAAATTTTGTCTTCCTCTGAATATGGGGACAAGGTTATTTGTTATTGCGAAAAGGGTAAAAAATGAAAAATGAGTTAAGAGAAATTCAAAAAAAAGTCAGAGTTGCTGCTCAAAAAAAACAGTATGAAGAGTTACAAAAGAAGCAGCAGATAAAAAAAAGTTCTGAAGAATATATATTGGAGGAGAAGAAAAAACTTGAAGAAGAAATCAAGAAAAAAGGTCCCAATTACAATGTTATATTTGCTATTCCATTATTCATAATATGTTTTTCTCTTCTCTCATATGTTTTTGTGGAAATTTACAGACTTTATAATAGCGAAAGTGATGTATTCCAGAGAATTCAGTTAAAAGATGTTGATATAAAAAATGCAGAAAACTTCTTGAAAGAAGTATTCCTGAAAGTAAAAAAACATGAAAAAATATCTGGATACCTGGCAAATATTCCAGAAACATGGAAAAAAAGAATTGAAGAAGAACTATGCAAAGAAAAACAACGATGGAAGATTTCCTCCATATCTCAGGATAAGTTTAAAATTGGTAATGTTCCATTACTCATCTGTGAAGTCATAAATGAAAATAATAATATTGTTTTGCGCTTATTCCTCTTGAAAGAATCAGAAAAGTTTTTAATTTTTAAAGTTGAAAAAATAAAAATGGAAGACAAACATGAAGAAAAGTAATGGTAGCAGAAAAAATCTTTTTTTCAGTCTCGTTGAAATCCTCGTCGTAATTACAATAATTTCCCTTCTTGCGGGCATTCTTATGCCTGGATTAATGAAATCACGAAAGCATGCTTTAAGCAAAAACTGCATTTCCAATCTTCGTCAATTGGGAATTGCCGTTAAAATTTATAATCAAGACTATGGATATTATCCTGATGCGTATGTAAACTATGACGGAAAAGAGAAATATTGGTGTGCAGAGTTTAATGGGAATAATTCAGATTTTTATAAATCTCCTCTGGCTGAATATATAAAAATTCCAGCACTCCTCATTTGTCCGGCTTTTACAGATTTCACTTCCAAAGACCCTTCTAAAAAAGCGGTTTGCTCCTATGGTATTAATGTTGAATTTGCAGGAGGTAAACCAAGTCCTGGAGCAAATGTTACACAAATACTGAATAATCCGCCCCCATTGACGGATGAAGTGAAAAGACCTGATAGGATGATCCTTTTTGCTGATGCTGCGGAGGATGCGTCTGGTCTGACTGAGAGTTATTTTATCTGGGCAAGGTTCAGTTATGAGATGGGCTTTGAACTTGAAGCGACAGCACATTTCAGGCACGATAATAAAAATGCCGCAGTATTTTGTGATGGTCATTGTGAAGATACTCTGAAGCCCGATGCCATTAAAAATGAAAATTTGAAACTTGGTTGGCTTGAACAAGATTTAATTCAGGTATATTAAGGTAGTTAAATCGGTTATTTCACGAAGGCAGTGTGCCGTAGATACTATGTATCAAGATAACACCGTAGTCTGCAAGTTGCAGATAACAAGGCAGATATGGCCCAATGACTTCGTCCTCCGGATGAAACAATTGAAAAATGGAATATTGATGTTTGAGTTCGAATTAATAGAAGAGAAGAAAAAAGTATTTTTCAGGAAAATTGTTGCAATATTAATATTTTTAGCATATATATGTAATGGCGCAATTTATCCATATTATGAAAATTTTCCGGAACCATTAAATTTTCTCAGCAGTCTCTTATCTTTGCAGTTTTCGTTTCTCGCTGCGTGTTTGATTCCGGCGATCATGATTTTAAAAAAAAATGAAATTTATGCAGAGTTTAAAATAAGAAAACTTGACAAATTCAAATCACTCAAAATTTGCATTTTAGCTTTGTTTATATTCCCATTTATCCTTATAACAGCAATAATAAGTTCTGAAATAGCTAAAAAGTTTAACTTAGATGTTGATGATAAATTCACAACTTTTCTGAGAACTCAAAAAGAATTTGCCATGACTATATTGATTTTTGGAGGAATATTTCTTGCTCCTGTTGTTGAAGAGCTTGTATTTCGATTGTGCCTTTTTAACTATTTTCGAGGCATACTAAAGCGATTTAATATTCTTTTTCCTGTAATCCTGACTTCCGCAATATTTGCCTTACTCCATGGCGATATAATCAGAGCACCTGCTTTGTTTTTACTTGGCATTGTTCTTCAGTACATCTTTTTCAGATATAAAACAATACTTGCCCCAATCCTATTTCACTCGATGCACAATGTCCTGGCTTTTGTTTCTTTTTATTTTTTTTCTTAACCAGGAAGCTCTTTCTTATTCATTGCTCTCTGAAATTTCTGAATTTTTCTGGACTTAAATTGAAGAATTTTCTAAAAACTTTACAGAAATAACTCGTATCTGAATAGCCACACATCATAGCAATTTCTTTTATTGATATTCTTTCTGTTTGTATTAATCTAAGTGCATATTTCATTCTAAGATTTGTCAGAAAGACAGCAGGACTCATCCCTTGTGATTTTTTAAATACTCTGCTGAAATGGTAACGGCTCAGACCGGCCACATTGGCCATATCATCAACACCTATATCTTGGGCTATATTATCTACACAAAAATTAATTACTTTTGATATAAAATCAGGTTCCATAATTACATGCGACCTTGGCAATATTTCCTGACACAACAACATAATAAGCTCGTATGCAATCAAAGATGCTTCATAAGGGCTTTTTATATTCTCATTTCCCGCAGAGTATATTTCTATAAGTCTCTTAATAATTTTTGCATCATAATTTATTCTTATTACCGGTCCACATAACTTCTCTATCTGTAGCCATAAGTTAAGTGCTTCCCTCCCAACAAGACTGAAATAAATGAATTCCCATTTATTAGATTTTTCTGGAAAATAATATATATGATTATGTGGAACATGAACAATGAAAGCTTTTTCCTCCGACAGATCAAAATTCTTATCTTCCCACCGTAAGGCACCACATCCTGAAATCGTATACTGAAAAATGCAAAATTCATTTTTACCCCTCTTTTGACCATCCCAGAAATAAGAGCTTGATTTCTCCAGACTATATCCACATCCTGAGAGCATAACATGTAAAGGAATCATTCTGACACTAGGAAATAAAGGAGCAAAGGCTCCATATCCTCTATTTTTTAACTTGTTGAGCATAAAATTACCTCAAATAGCATCTATTTTATATTATTTTAACTTGAATAATATACACTCATGTAGCATAATATTCATATCTTTAACTTAAAAAAAGGAGAAAAAAGATGGCAAAAATTGCATTTATTGGAGCAGGAAGTTTTGGTTTTACCAGAACGTTGGTAAGAGATATTCTTACCTATCCGTTGCTGGAGAACTCTACAATTGCATTAATGGATATAAACAAAGAACGGCTTGACTATATTACAAAGGCTGTAAAAAAAATCATAGAAGCAGGAAATTATCCCGCAAAAGTGATTTCAACAATGGATAGAAAAGAAGCTCTAAAAGGAGCTGACGCCGTAATGTGTACGATTCTCGCTGGTAGCGTTGATGTTTGGCAGTATGATATAAAAATCCCAATGAAATATGGCGTTGATTTTAATGTCGGAGATACAAGAGGAATAGCAGGAATTTTCCGGGCACTGAGAACAATACCAGTTATGCTCGACATATGCAGAGATATTGAAGAACTTTGTCCAGATGCAGTGATGTTAAATTATACGAATCCTATGGCTATGCTTTGTGCCGCAATGCAGAGAACTACAAAGTTAAATATAACTGGTTTATGCCATAGTGTTCAGGGAATGCCAGGTGTTTTTGGAAAATGGCTCGGAATTCCAGGAAATGAAATAGATTATCTTGCTGCAGGAATAAATCATCAGGCATGGTATCTAGAATTAAAACATAAAGGGAAAGATATCTATCCTAAATTGCGTGAAGTAGTCAGAAAAAATAAGAAAATCTATAATGAGGAACCTGTAAGGAATGAGATGTTTCTTCAGCTTGGCTACTATGTTACCGAATCAAGTGGGCATAACTCAGAATATAACTGGTGGTTCAGAAAACGCCCCGATCTCATAAAAAAATATTGCTCAAATGCGCCAGGTAGAGCATGGAATCCAGGAGAACATGCATATATCCTCAATGAATATCAAAAAAGAGAAAAAAATCGAAGATGGCAAAAGGATATAGAAGATTGGTTAGCTAAATCAGATGTAGACTTAAAAAGAGGTCACGAATATGCAGCGTCAATAATCAATGCATGGATGGGGGGAGAACCGTTCGGATTTAATGGTAATGTTATCAATGACGGTTTAATTGATAACCTGCCAAAAGAAGCATGCGTTGAAGTCCCTGTATTTGCCTCAAGAAATAAAATTAATCCCGTTAGAGTAGGGGCTTTGCCTATTCAATTGGCAGCTCTCAATAATATAAGTGCAGCAACTGAAATTATGACTGTAAATGCATCACTTTCCGGTGACCCAGAAATGGTAGTTCATGCTTGCCTCTATGATCCTATGTGTGCTGCAAAACTATCAATGGCAGAGATAAGAAAACTCGTTCAAGAAATGCTAAATAAAAATAAAGATTACTTGCCACAGTTTAAAAATATAAAAGTTTCCTAAAAATTTACTTATTGCTAAATTTTAATGCGGCATTAAAAAATGCCGCATTTTTTTTTATCTAGAGCCGACTTCAAAACTCCGTTTGAATTTGGTAGCATGCGGCTATTCCTCGTTTTTGTTGCTTGAATTCCTTAAAAATTCTATTCGCCGCTCCGATGGCACGGTTTCACAATAAAAGATCTCGATTTTGCCCATATTCCCCGTTTTGCTGATTGTTTTAAGTCATATGTGGTGTCCATCAGGGCATAGAGATTTACGACGCGTTTTGCCGTTATCTGCTCCATTGATATGGCCAAGTGGCTGTCATGAACCAAGGCGGAGGACAATAGTGCACTCACGGAAATGTCCCCATTGTTGGTTGTAAATGGCAATTTGTATCCGAACTATCTTATTTTTGTTCCCGTTGGCATCATATTTTGCAACTCAATCGCAGAATTTAGTATATCGGCCAAATTTTCTTCTATGTTCCGTTTCGGGAAGGCGAGTCGTTTCTCCTTTCCCTCATGTTGCTTCTTGTTCAACTCCCCAGTTTCTCCTCAAGAGCTGGGAACAACCACCGCTGGATCTTGTTGAAAATACCTGAGAGCTCGTCTATGAACAGCCCCCACATTTATATTGTAAAATATTGAACAACAACAGTTTGCAATATATCTTAGAGGATAGTTCTCAAGCTAAAAGACTTTTTTTGACTTTTTTTTATACCACGCTTGATTTTCAACCGTTGTAGTCTACGTTAATACCGTAATTTTGAAATTATTTTTATTATGAAAGACTTTTTTAGATTATCCGACAGAGCTTCGACTTTGTCCATTGAATTTTTCGCTGGTCTTACGACATTCCTAACGATGGCCTATATCATCTTCCTCCAGCCATCGATATTGTCTGGAAAATTCAGCAATATTGCCACCGGAATGGATTATGGGGCGCTAATCACCACTACTTGCCTGGTTGCGGCGATAGGTTGCCTGCTTATGGGCGGACTGGCTAACTATCCTGTGGCCCTGGCACCTGGGATGGGGGAAAACTTCTTCTTTGTCGCGGTGATAGCGGTCTGTTCAGGGTTGCCTGGCATTTCCGGCGATCTTGCCTGGCAAACGGCTCTTGCCGTGGTTTTTGTTTCGGGGGTGATCTTTCTTTTTATCACTATATTGGGACTGAGACGATGGATAATAGGGGCACTCAGCCCGAGCATGCAACATGCAATAGCCGGCGGGATTGGTTTATTTATCGCTTATATTGGTTTGAAAAATGGAGGAATAATTGTCGCGAGTTCATCCGGATTGTTCATTTCTCCCGATTTCAGATCTGATACAGTTCTGATATTTTTTATTGGTTTCACCGTCACTTGCGCATTGAAAATACTTGGATTCAGGGGACATATAATATTGGGAATCATAGTGGCTGCCGTGGCCGCAGCCATAATAGGCAAGATCAAAGTTGTCTTTCCTCTTTCCTTGCCATCTTCTCCGTTGCCTGTATTGGGCAAATTGAATTTTTCAGGCGTCCTTAATAATCTCGTGACCCTTCTGCCCTTTATCGTTATTTTCCTGTTTATGGACGTGTTCGACACTCTTGGCACTCTGGTTGGCGTTTGTTCACAAGCCTCGCTGATGAAAGAAAATAAAATACCTGGAGTCGAACGGGCATTTCTTGCTGACGCTTTGGCAACTGTTTTTGGAGCATTTTGTGGGCACAGCACTGTGACTAGCTACATAGAAAGCGCATCAGGCGTGGAATATGGAGGGCGCACTGGGGCTACTGCGATTTTCGCAGGAATCCTCTTTCTGGTGGCCATGTTCTTTTCTCCTTTTGTAAAAATGATAGCCGAGTATCCGGGAGGAATAAATCCGATAACAGCTCCGGCCTTAGTCATAGTCGGATCGATGATGCTAAAAAATGTGTGTTATATAAAATGGGATGAGACTGGCGAGGCGGCTCCTGCCTTTCTCACTTTGATCGGAATACCATTCACTTCAAGTATCTCAGATGGGCTGATACTTGGGATCGCAAGTTATCCAATAATAAATCTTTTTGGTGGCAAGGGAAAACGAGTAAGTTGGACCGCCTACGTCCTGTCGGGACTGCTTATAGCATATTTATTGCTTGTGAAATCGAGAACATGAGCCAGACCGCTGATAGTATTTTCAACAACGATTTCTCTACGGAAATGTAGGTTAAGGCGAGTCTTTCAAGCGTATAACAGAAAGAATTTGTTTTGATGATCAAAATTCGCGCCCTACCAAAGATTAAGGTGTCGGTTCCGATCTGCCCCTCTGCAGTCCCAACGCAGTTTATGTGGGGGGGCAATTAGCTCATCTAGTTTGTTCTAAATACTCCGATAAAAGTCCAAATTAAAAATCTCTCAGTTTTACAAAGATACAATTACACTATACTATATAAAAAATTGTCATAGCTATTTTATTAATTTTGAATCTGGTAAATCTGAATTATCTTACTAAGTAAATGAATGTCATTTTTAAGAACTTCAATTGGAGAGAAAATATGATATATGCCCCTTTAAAGCTTGTAAAAAATGTTGTTCCAGAAATTCCTGAACTTCTTGATTTTATAGATAAACTTAATCCTGAGTTAGCGGAGGGTAAAATCAATATTAAGAATGATGATATATTCGCTATTACTGCATCTTATCATACTAGAAAACTTTCTGAATTAGTCCTGGAATCTCATCAACAATATATTGATATTCAGATTGTTTTAAAAGGAGAAGAGAAAGTAATGGTCTCGTATGCAGATGATTTAATAATAAAGGAAAAGTCATCTGAAAGAGACTTGATATTTTATCATAAACCTGCGAAATTCGCAGCTGAACTTTACCTAAAACCGGGGGTTTTTGCTGTCTTTTTTGATTTTGATATTCATTTGACCCAACTAAATTCATATCAGGAGCAAGAAGTAAAAAAAACAGTTATTAAATTAAAAAAAATTTTTTGGGAATAGAAATTATAAAATTAAAACTATATTCTCAATAAAATGAATAGACTAACATTTACTTCGTGACTTCAAAAAGATTATAAGAAAAACTAGTATTTTACATTTGATCAGAGATAAGCAAAACCAGAGTTACTTTAGTGTAAAACATTCCGATTCCTTCCTCCGCAAAGATGTCCGCAACGAGAGCCTTTTTTTTAGGAATTAAACACAAAAATTTGGACGATAAAATAAGCTGCGGGTACCTAAGATTTTTTAATGTTTAAACCTTTTGGCTGATTAACCGCAGCAAGTAAATTAGACTATCAAAACAAAAATTAATCTTCTCAGAGCTAATGTTTTTTTATTATAAAAATTAGTTAAGTCTAGTAAAATAAGAGCTTAATTAAGCAGCAATGAGCTTATTTACAACGTCAACGGCAGATGCTGCATCCGGTGCATATCCATCAGCGCCAATTTCCTTTGCAAAGCTTGCAGTAAGAGGCGCTCCTCCAACGATGGTTTTTACCTTTAAACCTGCTGCTTTTAGTTCTTCTATTGTAGATTTCATTGCTCCCATAGTGGTTGTAAGAAGAGCACTCATTGCCACGATCTGTGTGTTTTTTTCCTTTACACATTGAACAAATTTCTGAGCATCAACGTTTACTCCAAGATCTATTACCTCATATCCAGCACCTTCAAGCATCATCCTGACGAGATTTTTACCTATATCGTGTAAATCCCCTTTCACTGTACCTATGCAGATTATTCCTCTTGCCTTTACATCAGAGGCCTTAAGAAGTGGTTTCAATACAGCCATTGCAGTATTCATTGCTCGAGCGGCAATCAGGACTTCAGGGACATAGACCTGATTGTTTTTGAATTTTTCACCAATCACAGACATTCCACTTATAAGCGCTTTCTCAAGGATATCACCAACTGGAATATTCTCAGAAATAGCTTTTTCTGTGAGAGCCTTGACGTCATTTGCCTTTCCCTTCATCAGAGCTTCTTTAATTTGATTAAGTAGTTCAGCACTCATTACACATTCTCCTTATTTTAAGTTTTAATTATGCATAATTTATCTAAAATTTTTCTGGATTTCTTGTATTCATATGCTATTTTTTCGTAAATTTCTGCAAAAAACATCTAAATTATGGACGAAATACTATTAAAAAAGATAGATTCAGTTCTCTCAGATATCGAAAATTATACAAGATACGGAGCTGTCTACTATGATTTTAAATATAAAGCGAGACCATACATAGGTAAAGCCTTTTGTAAGTTGTGTTCCGCATGCCTGGATTCAAACAAAACTTATCAAAACTGTCTTCAAAACGCAAGAGATTTTTCATATCAATCATGGATAAGAGGGGAAGCATATATCTTCAGATGTTGGTTGGGAATATATGGAATTATTATTCCGGTTTGTATTGAAAATGACCAAAGTAAAATTACAGGTGCAATAGAGATAGGAGGACTTTTTCCTGTTGGGCAGATTCAAAAAAATATTCCCAATATAATTTCATTACTGAATAAAATTGATAATACAGGAAATCTATCCTTGCTTGTGAGTACTTTTCAGGGAGTAAAAGAACTCCAGCAAATAGAATTCATTTCTTTTGGCGAGTTTATGAAAGAGGCTCTTTGCTCATCAGGCCTCGTCAAACCAGAAACACTATTGCTTAATTCTGAAATTTGGAGACAACAAAATCGGATATACGAGAGAACAGAGGAATTCAAAAATATATCAATAGATAAAGAAAAACTTATCTGTTTTTTATCAATTGAACTCGCAAAAAAGCTAGAACTAAATCAGGGAGATTTTGAAGAAAAATTTGATGAATTTGTAGCGGCATTGAAATCATTTTCAGAAAATAATCTTGAGAAATCTAAATCTGCTGCGATCACAGCTCTGTCTATAATAAAGATGTATAAAATGAATAATATTGACCTGAATGAACAAAATATCTTAATCAAGAATATACCAATTGAAATTGAAACTATAAATAGAGAAGACAATTTCGAAAAATTAATAATTAAATTAAAAAAAATATTATTAAGCAAACAAAATCAAACTACAAAGAACGAAATTTTGGCTAAAGTTATCTCTTTCATAGAAAATAACTTTCATAAAAATATCAGAGTAGAAGATGCTGCGGATTTCGCAGGTTCTAGTACTTCAACCATAATGCATAGAATAAGAAATGAAACAGGTATGACATTTTCAGAATATATTAATGCAACACGGATAAAAGAAGCAAAAAGATTACTTGTATATACGGACCTCAGTATCGGAGAAATTGCAGATAGATGCGGTTTTTCAGATCAGAGCTACTTTTCTAAAGTTTTTTACAAGCATATATCTATCTCTCCACGCGAATTCCGAAATATGCTTTATCAAAAAAAATAAACACATCAGCATTTTTTTTATTTTTTTATTTGCTTTTTAAATAAAGTGCTATATTTTACACTTTTGTGAAAAAATTCACGTGTGAAAAAGATAACAAAAATGGAGTTGTCTATGCATAAATATGTGCAAAAGAACAAGATACCACCTCGCACAATGGAACGTTTGAGTATGTATCGCAGAATACTCAGCGAACTTGAGGATAAAGGCTTGCATTTTATTTACTCTCATCAGCTTGCAGAGCTTGCCAGTAATACTTCGGCGCAAGTTCGTAGAGATTTAATGGAAGTAAACTGCATTGGAGTTCCCAAGAAAGGTTATAAAGTTTCGGAGTTAAAAGAAAAAATCAATCTCGCGCTTAAGGATAGTGAAGAGATAAGAATTGCATTAATCGGAATTGGTAATCTTGGAAGGGCCTTACTTTCTTATTTCAATCTTAGAAATAAGAGACTTAAAATTATTGCTGCATTTGATAGTGATCCGGAGAAGACTGGGAGAGTTATTTCCGGTTGCAAAACATACCATATAAACGATTTAAAAGAAATCGTCCAGAATAATAAGATATCAATCGGTATAATCACTGTTGGAGCTGACAGTGCTCAAGAAGTTGCAGATAAACTTGTTGATGCCGGTATATGCGGAATACTGAATTTTGCTCCTGTGCCGCTAAAAGTTCCAAAAACCGTTCATAATGAACGCATTGATATAACAACATCACTTGAGAAAGTTGCATATTTTGCAGGACTAAATAAGGAGATAAAATGAAAAGTGAATTTAATAAAAAGATTAACGAGGTGATTGAGAAATATCACGATAAGTCAAGAGAGAATTTAATCCCAATTTTACAAAGTATTCAGGAAAAATTTGGTTACATACCAAAGGATGCAATCTCATTAATTGGGGAATTTTTAAATTTGTCTTCCAGTAAGATTTATGGCGTTGCAACATTTTACAATCAATTCAAATTCAATCCGCCCGGCAAATATCATATACAGGTTTGCCGTGGAACCGCTTGTCATGTAAAAGGTTCTGCCTTGATCCTTGATGCCTTGCAAAAGGAATTAAAAATAAACTCAGGACAAACAACAAGAGATGGATTATTCAGTCTTGAAGTTGTAGCCTGTATAGGTGCGTGTGGGCTTGCTCCTGTTATTTCAATCAATGGGGAATTCCATGCTAAACTTACTCCGAAGGATATACCACTTATAATAAAATCATATCGTGATAGGGCAAAAAATGAAGGAGGGAAAGATGAATAAGAAAAATAAAAATATCCTTTCTCTTCTATCTCATGAATTTGTGCTTTCTGAAAAAAAAATCAATCCTGAACTTGAACAAGAATTAAGAAAACTAAGAAGGGAAGAAATAAATAGGCCCGTAGTTTTTATTGGTGCAGCAACATGTGGAATAAGTGCAGGCGCAAATAAAATAATAGAAAAATTTAATGAATACAAAAATGAGACAAAAATAGAAGTTGATTTTGTTGAGGTAGGCTGTATTGGGCTTTGTGCAGAAGAGCCTATTATTGATATTAAGTTACCAGGAAAAAATCGTTTAAGTTACGGAAATGTCGATCCGAATTTTGCAGTTGAAATCCTCGATTCTGCATTAAAAGGAGAACCAACTAAGAAAAATCTACTAGGTCAATATGACGAAAAAGTTCCCAATAAATGGAGCGGAGTACCTCTGTTAAAAGAACATAGTTTTTTTGCCCCACAGACACGATGGGTGCTTGAGAATTGTGGAATCATAGATCCCTGCAATATTGACGAGTACATAGCTTGTGGTGGATATAGAGCACTTGCAAAAGCAATACATTCAAAAACGCCACTTGAAGTATGTAATGAAGTGGAAAAAAGCGGATTGCGTGGTAGAGGTGGTGGTGGATTTCCAACAGGTAAAAAATGGAAATTTGCTCTGAATACTGAAAATAATCAAAAATATATGATCTGTAATGCTGACGAAGGAGATCCTGGGGCTTTTATGGATAGAGCTGTCATCGAAGGAGATCCTCATAAAGTCCTTGAAGGACTCATTATAGCATCTTATGCTATAGGGGCTGATAAAGCGTATGTCTATATTAGGGCTGAATATCCATTGGCAATAAAACGATTAAAAGATGCAATAAGCCAAGCTGAAGAATACGGTTTACTCGGCGAAAACATACTGGATAGCGGATTTAACCTAAAAGTTAAAATAAAGATGGGAGCTGGTGCTTTTGTTTGCGGAGAAGAAACGGCACTTATCCATAGTATCGAAGGAAAAAGAGGGATGCCGCGCCCAAGACCACCTTTCCCCGCTACCAGCGGATTATTTGGAAAACCAACAGTCATCAATAATGTCGAAACTCTAGCAAATGTACCTCTGGTAATTGACAGAGGAGCAGAGTGGTTCGCTTCAGTTGGAACGCCAACAAGCAAAGGAACAAAAGTTTTTGCCCTCTCGGGAAAAGTCAAAAGAACAGGTCTTGTTGAAGTTGCTATGGGCAAAACTATAAAAGAAATAATTTTCGATATTGGAGGCGGAATCGCAAATAATAAAAAATTCAAGGCAGTTCAAATCGGCGGACCATCAGGAGGATGTTTAATTGAAAAACATCTTGACCTTAAAATAGATTATGAAACTATAAAAGATGCAGGTGCTATGATGGGCTCTGGAGGATTAGTCGTAATGGATGAAGATAATTGTATGGTAGATGTAGCAAAATTTTTCATGGATTTTATCCAAAGAGAAAGTTGTGGAAAATGCATTCCTTGCAGAGAAGGAACTAAACAAATGCTCGCAATATTAGAAAAGATAACCAGTGCGGATGATTTAAAAGATGGGAAGGCAACACTGGAAAGATTTAAAGGAATAATGACCCTCTCAAAACTTGCCAATGTAATTCAGGATACAAGCCTTTGCGGATTGGGGCAAACAGCACCAAATCCTGTTCTGAGCACATTAAAGTGGTTCAGAAATGAATATGATGCTCATGTTTATGAAAGACGTTGCCCAGCAGGAGTATGTAGAGGGTTAATCAAATATGAAATAGACCAAAATAAGTGTGTCGGTTGCACAGCATGTGCATTGAAATGTCCGGAGAAAGCTATAATAGGGACAAAAAAAGCTCCCCATTATATTGTTCAGGAAAAATGTGTTAAATGTGGTTTATGTATACAGGTATGTAAATTTGGAGCTGTAAAAGTAAACTGAATTAGCATAACAATAAGGAGAATAATATGTTAGAAATAAGCGTAAATAATAGAGTCGTTGAGGCAAAAGAGGGCGATACTATACTTCAAGCGCTGGAAAGAGTTGGAATAAATATACCTACTTTGTGTTATATGAAAGGACTTTTGCCAAGCGGAGCATGCAGAATATGCGTTGTAGAATGTGAAGGAGCAAGAGGACTTATTCCTGCATGTTCTTATCCGGTTGTAAATGGAATGAAAATAAAAACAAATTCAAAACGCGTCATAGACGCAAGAAAAACTATCATCGGTCTTCTTCTTGCTGGCCATCCAGATGATTGCCTTTATTGCGTAAGAAATGGAAATTGTGAATTGCAAAAATTAGCAGAAGAATATGGCGTAAGAGAGAGACGATATCCAGTAACGGCAACAAAAGCAGGACTCGATATCACCAGCCCTTCAATAATCAGAGACCCCGCTAAATGTATACTCTGTGGGAAATGCGTCAGAATGTGTGAAGAAATACAAGGGATTTCTTCAATTGATTTTGTGAGAAGGGGGAGTAAAATGCAAATATGCCCAGCTTTCGAAGAAAGTTTGAATGTATCAAGTTGTATAAACTGCGGACAATGCATAACTGTTTGCCCTACTGGAGCACTTAGAGAAAAAAGCTATTTACAGGAAGTTCATGATGCACTCCAGAATCCAGAGCTTATAGTTGTAGCTCAACACGCGCCAGCAGTATCAGTTTCTATAGCAGAGGAGTTTGGATTAAAACCTGGAACAGATGTGAATGGTATATTAACCGCTGCTTTGCGCGAAATAGGATTCAAATATGTCTTTGAAACATCTTTTAGCGCTGATCTTACAATAATGGAAGAAGCTTCAGAACTCGTCCATAGAATAAAAAATGGAGGAGTTTTACCTATGATGACAAGTTGTTCTCCAGGATGGATAAAATATATCGAACAGTTTTATCCTGAGTTCTTGCCGAATCTTTCAACATGTAAAAGCCCACAACAAATGCTTGGTGCGCTTATAAAATCATATTTCGCTAATGTAATAAATGTCAAACCAGAGAAAATTTATAGTGTCTCATTAATGCCATGTACGGCAAAAAAATTTGAAGCGTCACGCCCAGAAATGGCTACAAAGAGAAATATCTTTGACATAGACGCAGTATTAACTACCAGAGAATTGGCAAGATTGCTAAAACTCTGTGGCATAAATATGAACGCACTTGAACCGTCAGATGCAGACAATCCTTTCGGAAGAAGAAGTTCAGCGGGGAAAATATTTGGAGCATCAGGTGGCGTAATGGAAGCAGCAATTAGAACAGCACATTATTTAATCACAGGAAAAGATTTGACTTCGCCAAAAATTGAATTTGCAAGAGGCCTTGAAGGGATAAAAGAAGGTAAAATAAAAATTGAAGGCATAGAGTTAGGTTTTGCCGTAGTGAATGGTATTGGTAATGCCCCGAAAATCCTAAACCAGATAAAAAATGGTAGAAACGATATTCACTTTATAGAGGTAATGACATGTCCGGGTGGATGTGTTGGAGGCGGAGGACAACCAATAGACTCAGATCAGTCAAAATTAAAAGCAAGGCTTGCCGCCCTTTATTCCATAGATAATAATTCAGAATTGCGATTTTCGCACAGAAATCCAGATATCATTGAAATATATGGAAAATTCCTTGAAAAACCATTAAGTGAAAAAAGTCATGAATTATTACATACACATTACAAAAAAAGAAAAGTGAATATCTAAATATGTCTCTATCAGATACAAAAACAAATGGAATAATCAATACAGTAGGAGACCTCTGTAAAGTCTGTTACACCTGTGTGAGGGATTGCCCCGCCAAGGCAATAAAAATTGTGGGCGGACAAGCTCAAGTTATTCCAGAACGTTGTATAACTTGTGGCAACTGTGTCAAAGTATGTAAACAAAAAGCCAAACGATATTATGACTCTATCCAGGATACAGAAGAAATTCTTAATTCAGATGCGAAAGAAAAAATTGCGATTATCGCACCGAGTTTTCCAGCTGAATTTGCTGATATAAAAAAGAACCAATTAGTTGCAATGCTAAGGAAATCCGGTTTCACAAAGGTTTGCCAGGTTGCAGCAGGCGCGGATTTAGTTGCAAAAGAATATAAACGCCTTATAAATAATAAAAACAACCCAATGATTGCCAGCACTTGTCCTGTCATCGTAACATATATTGAAAAATATAGGCCGGAATTGATAAAATTTCTTGCTCCAATATGTTCACCTATGATAGCGGCTGCGAGAATCGCAAAAGGAAAATTTGGAAAGGATTCAAAAATCGTATTTATAGGTCCTTGTATCGCGAAGAAAAATGAGGCCATCAAATATCCGGACGAAATAGATTCTGTAATTACATTTGAAGAATTAAGAAAAATGTTTATAAAATTAAATATAAATCCTTCTGATTTTGCCAATACTGAAGATGATTTTGACCCTCCTCACCCTGGGCTTGGGATGCTTTTTCCTATAAGTAGAGGACTGCTCCAATCAGCAAATATCAATGAAGATCTCATTGAACAAAATATAACAGCTGCTGATGGAAAAAATAATTTTGTCCCAGCTATCGAAGATTTCGCTAATGGGGAACTTCAGACAGGACTCCTCGAGTTATTATGTTGCAAAGGCTGTATAAGCGGCCCTGGTACAAGTAATAATGTTTCTATATACAAAAAAAGAAAATTAATAAGCAATTATGTTTCGGAAAATATCGGCAAAAAAAATCTCGAGGAAGATACTAATGTCCAGAAGATAAATCTACAACCATTATATCATCCTAATGATGTAAGACCAAAAAAAACTTCAACAGAAGAAATAACTAAAATTCTCACTAAAATGGGAAAAACAAAGCCTGAAGACGAACTCGATTGCGGCGCGTGTGGTTATCCAAGTTGTAGAGAACATGCTAAGGCAATACTTAATGGCCTTGCAGAAAGCGAAATGTGTCTTCCTTATGTAATCGAAAAACTCAAGAAATCATTAGAAGATTTAAGTCTTTCCAATAACCAATTGGAAAAAACAAGACAGGCTCTTATCAATGCAGAAAAACTTGCTAGTATGGGACAACTCTCAGCCGGAATAGCGCATGAAATAAACAATCCACTGGGAGTCATACTCCTGAATGCAAGCCTTATTTTAGAAAGCTTGCCAAAAGATTCTGAAAATTACCAGGACATGAAACTGATAGTTGAACAAGCAGAGCAATGCAAAAAAATCGTCAGTGGCTTACTCAATTTCGCAAGAAAAAATAAAGTACTTTTTCAGCGGGTAAATATTCCAGAATTCATTACTGAAAAATGCATAAGACCTATTATTAAGCCGGAAAAAATTAAAATAGAATTCAAAAACCTATGTGACAATCCACTGGCAGAAATAGACCCTGATCAGATGGTACAGGTACTAACAAATCTCATTATGAACGCAATCGAGGCAATGCCAAATGGAGGAGAAATAACAATACTATATAAAGGAAATCAGAACGAAATCAGGATAATAATACAAGATGAAGGAACCGGAATTCCTCAAGAGCACATAAGTAAAATATTCGAACCATTCTTTACCACTAAACAGCTTGGAAAAGGCACTGGACTTGGTCTCGCTGTAGCTTATGGAATAATAAAAATGCACAGAGGAAGAATTGAGGTATCGTCGAACTGTGATCCACAAAAAGGACCAACAGGAACACAGTTTTCAATAATAATTCCAAGAAAAGCTAAACAATATTAACAAAGGATAAAAAATATGAAAAAAACAGATATTAACTTTAAAGGAAAAAAAGCTCTTGTAGTAGATGATGACCAGGACTTTCTCGAGCAAACAAACTTAATATTATCATCTCTTGGATTTGAGGTAATAAGCGCGGACTCACAAAAAAAAGCCGAAGAATTAATAGAACATATTCAATATGATATTGCGGTATTCGATCTCATGCTTGAAAATCATGACAGCGGATTTATTCTTTCCTATAAATCAAAGAAAAAAAATCCAGACGTCCCTGTCATTATGGTAACAGCTGTAAGCTCAGAAACAGGCATCTCATTTGACTCAACCTCAAACGAAGAAAAATCATGGATAAAAGCAGATGTTCTCCTCAATAAAGGAATAAGACCAGAACAGTTGGAAAAAGAAATAAGACGCTTACTAAAATGAATGAAACTTTAAAAATTTTGGTAGTAGATGATGAACCAGGAATGCGGAGAGGAGCTATTCGTTCCCTGCATTCTTTCTCTTTTCCAATTGAAGATATTCCGCTCAACGTAAACTTTCAACTCTCTGAAGCAAGTTCAGGAACAGAATTTTATAACATCATAAAACAACAACAATTTGATATAGTTTTACTTGATTATAAACTTCCTGATTGTAATGGATTAGAACTCCTTGATTTCCTTCAAAAAGGAAATTTCGACCTCCTTGTAATTATGATGACAGCATATGCATCTATTGAAGTAGCCATTAGCGCTACAAAAAGTGGCGCGTTTGATTTCCTCGCAAAACCATTTTCTACGGATGAACTAAGAATTGTCATTAGAAAAGCTGCAGAGCGTCTTGTTCTACAAAGACAAGCAAAGAAACTCGCTGAAGAAAAAAAACAAATTAGATTTCAATTTTTATCCGTCTTATCACATGAATTAAAAGCTCCACTCAATGCAATAGAAGGCTATCTTAATCTCATGCAAGCAAGATCAGCAGGGGAAAAAATTTCAGATTATGAAAAAATAATTTCAAGGTGTCTTATAAGAATCGATGGAATGAAAAAACTCATATATGACCTTCTCGACTTGACGAGAATAGAGTCAGGACAAAAAAAACGTAATTTAATAGAATTCAACGTTTATGATTCTGTAAAGAAAGCTATTGAAACTTTCACTCCAGATGCACAAAAGAGAAATATTACAATTATATGCAATTGCAATGAAAATTTGCCTTTCAAAGGAGATCCTGCAGAACTTGATATCGTTCTCAATAACCTCATTTCAAATGCAATTAAATATAATCGTGAAAATGGAATGGTAACTATAAATGCATTTTTGGAAGCTAATCAACTGATTATTTCAGTTGCTGACACAGGTATAGGAATGTCAGAAGGGGAATTATCCAGACTATTTTCCGAGTTTGTCAGATTTAAAAAAGAAGAAAATAAGGGTGTTGAAGGGAGCGGACTTGGTCTTTCTATTCTCAAGCGTATAGCAGAACTTTATAACGGTTCAATTGATGTAAAAAGCGAAGAAGGTAAAGGTAGTACATTTACCATAAAACTAAAAGCCGAGGAAAGAAAAATATGAAGAAAGAATTATCAAAAAATTATAAACCATTTATCGATGATAACAAACTTGAAAACCTATGTGAAATTCACGAAAATGCTTCAGCAATAAAAGATGTAATTGCAAAAAGCATGGAGAAAAATCCCCTTTCTATTGAAGAAACAGCTATTTTACTTGCTGCAAAATCACAGGATTTAAAAGAAACTATATTCAATGCGGCAAGAGAACTTAAAAAAAATGTTTATGGCAATAGAATTGTCCTCTTTGCCCCTCTATATATTGGCAATTATTGCATAAATGATTGTAAGTATTGCGCATTCAGGAGAAGTCTCAGAACTACTGTTCGAAAAACGCTATCTGAAAAAGAGCTGATTGAACAAATTGAAACCCTTGAAGATAAAGGGCATAAACGTCTCATACTCGTATTTGGAGAGCATCCTGACTATACCCCAGAATTCATAGCAAACTCAGTTAAAAAAGTTTATTCTATTAAAAAAGGAAAAGGCTCTATCAGAAGAGTAAATATCAATGCAGCCCCTCTTGATATAGAAGGATATAAAATAGTGAAAGCGGCAGGTATCGGTACATATCAAATATTTCAGGAAACTTATCATAAAAAAACATATGTCGAATATCATCCCGCATATACGCACAAAGGAGATTATGATTGGCGACTTGATGGACTTTCCCGTGCCTATGAGGGGGGCTGTGATGATGTCGGAATAGGAGCTCTTTTTGGCCTATACAAATGGAAATATGAAGTTTTAGGTCTTGTTGCTCACGCAAGATATCTTGAAAAAACTTATGGTTGTGGTCCTCACACCATAAGTTTTCCAAGAATTCGCCCAGCACATGGAGTTACTCTCAAGCAAGAGTTTATTGTAAGTGATGAAGACTTCAAACACCTTGTTGCCGTTTTACGTCTTTCAACACCATATACAGGAATGATACTTACCGCGAGAGAAACTCCTGAAATTCGCCGCGAAGTCCTTGAATTCGGAGTTTCGCAAATAGATGCTGGTACAAGAATTGAATTAGCTGGATACACAAAAAAAGAAGAAAAACAGGAATTGAATAAAGAACAATTTTCTATTGGAGACATGCGCCCACTTGATGAGGTTATGTTAGAACTTTTGCAAAATGGGTATATTCCAAGTTTCTGTACATCATGCTATCGAAAAGGACGAACGGGACAACAATTTATGGAATTCGCAATACCAGGATTTATTCAGAACCTTTGTACACCAAATGCTCTTCTTACGTTGCAAGAATACCTCTGTGATTATGCATCGCCAAAAACAAGAGAAGTCGGAGAAAAAGCCATAGAAAGTGAACTTGCGAAAATCGCAAATCCAGAACAACGCGAAAAAATTAGAAAAATGCTTGATGGTATTAAATTACAGCATAATAGGGACATCTATCTCTGAATCAATGTAGGAATTTCTCAATACTCTATATGAAAAATAGAGACATAACATTTATATCAGAAATTGCGAAAACTGCAGGTGCAATTGCGCAGAAAATGAGAGAAAGTGAACTCACCGTATCATATAAATCTGAAAAAGATCTCGTATCTGAAGCAGATCGCGAAGTGGAAAAATTTATCATATCAGAAATAAAAAAATACTTTCCAGATGATGGAATCTGGGGAGAAGAAACAGGAAAGAAAAATTTAAATTCAGATTTTCAATGGATAATAGATCCAATAGATGGAACAACATCCTATCTACATAATCAGCCTTTTTATTCTGTATCTATCGGCTTACAATACAAAGGAGAAAGCATATTAGGAGTTGTCTTCGCTCCTGCATTAAACGAACTCTTCTATGCAGAAAAATCAGCAGGAGCATTTCTTAACGGAAAAAAAATATCAGTTTCCAGAAGAGAAAAACTGATAGAATCTGTTCTTTCTACAGGGTTTGCATGTGTGCGTTCAAATAAGAAAAACAATAATATAAAATATTTCTCTAAAATCCTTCCAAAAATAAGAGAAATCAGGAGATTTGGTTCTGCCGCAATAGACTTATCTTACACTGCGTGTGGTAGACTTGATGGATTCTGGGAACTAAATCTTCAATTATATGATATTTGTGCGGGAGCACTTATACTTTTAGAAGCAGGTGGTCAAATTACTGATTTTAGTGGAAAGAAAAATTTCCCTCAAAACGGTACTCTTGCAACTAATGGTTTGATACACGACCAACTAATAGAACTCTTAAATAAAAAAAATCAGTATAAAAAAAACAAACCCCGCATTTTGCGGGGTTAGCTTCTGCATTCAACAGAGAATGCTTGTTATTTTTTCTTTTTCTTGGCAGCCTTTTTAGGAGCTGCTTTCTTTTTCGCCGGAGCCTTTTTTGCTGCTTTTTTCTTTGTCGCCATCTTCCACCTCCATGGTTGGAAATTAGTTCTACAACGAACAGCTAATTATAAAAAATATTGCATACTAAAAAAAAATGTCAACAAAAAAAGTGAAAAAAAATTATTTTTTTTCTCTCATAACTTCGATTTTTCCGCGAACTGAATTGCAAATTATAACTTTTTCTGCAGATATAAGTTGTTTTATATAAATGATTTGTTCTTTTGCTGAAAGTTGTAAAATTAAATGTTTTCGGTAGATTCCAGGAAGTAATCCACATTTTAACGGAGGTGTTAACCATCCATTTTTTGTTTTTATAAAAATGTTGCTAATAGCACCTTCAGTAATTTCTTCTCTTTTGTTTAAAAATATAACATCATCATATCCAATACTTTGTGCATTTAAAAATTCTTCATCATATAATTTTCTTTCAGTTGTTTTATGATATAGCATGATATTTGAAGGATCAGTTTTTTTCTTTGAGATTAGAACTTTTGCGTATTTTTTTCCCCATCCTTTAAAGGTTAACCTTTCCCATTTGCATTTAATTTTTCCAGATTCGTCGAGAGAAATTTTTACTTTTGCAAGATCAGGAAGTTCTTTTGAAATTGCATAAAGAAAGTTGACAACTTTATTTCTGTTAAATTTTCTCAGGAAATATTTCTGGGAATTTCCGAGTCGATTGATATGTTCATCTAACCATATAAAACCACCATCTTTCCTATCGAACAGAATTGTTTCAAAAATCTCAAAAGAAGTTTTTTTGGAAATTAGAAAAGAAGATTTCAATTTCGCTTCTTTCCATTCGCCATCAATTTTTGAATCGGCAACTATTCCCCCTCCTATTCCACCACAAAGATTATTATGATATTGAACTGCAGTTCTTATCGCAACATTGAAAATGAAATCGTAATCGAGATTTATCATTCCTATTGTTCCTGTATAAATACCTCTTGGACTTTTTTCAAGTTCCTTGATTATTTGCATGCTTCTTATTTTAGGAGCACCTGTAATTGAAGCTGGAGGAAAGAGGGCTTTCAATATATCAAAAAGGGAAATCCCCTCTTTTATCTCTCCTTCCACAGTGCTTATCATTTGATGAACAAATGGTGTGGTAATTACATTAAATAAATTTTTCGTTTTTACAGTTCCGTATTTGCAGATTTTTCCTAAATCGTTGCGTACCATGTCGGTAATCATTAGATTTTCGGCACGGTTCTTGGGATCATTTTCAAGAGAAAATTTTTTCTGTAGATCATCTTCAATAACTATACCTCTTGAGATTGTGCCTTTCATTGGTTTAGATATTAAAGTAGAAGATTTTTTATGAATAAACAATTCAGGTGAAAGACTAATCACAGACATAGTTCCCATATTCAAAAATGCTCCGAACTCTGGCTTCTGAGTCCTGAATAAATTTAAAAACAGGATTGCTGGATTTAAATTTGTATTTACGTTTATTCTGAAAGTAAAATTTACCTGATATGTGTCTCCATTTTTGATATAATCTTTTATCCTCGTAATTGCTGCATTATATTCAGTTCTGGAAATATCTGCTGTAGTCTTTAAAGAAAAATTTTTGCTGTGAGGGAAATCCTCATATTTTAATTTCACTAATGGAGCTTTATAAAATGCTGCCCACAATAAAGGAAATACAGGGTCTACTTTTAACTCATTAGCAGAATCAAAAGCAGCGGACGAATCATATGAAAGCGAAAGAATGCAAAAAAAACCCGATTTGACCTTACTTTCTATGTAATCAATGAGGACTTTTATGTCTTTTTGTTTTGTAGTATAAATAATCTCTTGCGGATTCTCAAAGATTCCCCAGTGCCTTTTGGAAATTTTAACTACGCTAGTTCCCTTTTTTAGGAGAATTTTTTCAAACTCTGTTTCAGGTATTTTTAACACAATTATGTAAATAGTTACTTTTCTTTTTTTTCCTTGTGTAAAGCGTCAATTGAAACAAGCAAATCACATGCTCTCCTTATCACAAAATCATTTTTTTCAGCTTCTTTTTCCATACTGATTTTTGAATAATCTATCTGAGGGTATGGATTTATTGTTATTGATGGGTTAAGAGGCTTAATTTCTATCCATTCAAGATCGGTTGGAATATCAGGCAAAAATAGGACTCCTCCGCTATTGAGTTTTACAGGATATTTTGGAAATGGAACTCCATAAGTTTTTTCTCCAATAAGTAATGCTTTGCCCGATTTTAGAAGAAAATTTGCAAAAACTTCGGCTGCGCCATTAGTTTGACTACTAACAATTATTATAATGGGAGCTTTTATATTTACCCTAATCTTATTCTTTGTAAAAGCAAGAATATCTCCATCATAAAATAGCGACGCATATTCGGCAGCCAACAAAGGATTTTCACCTTTTCCGGAACGAAGGTCAAAAATAATTCCAACGGGCTGATTCTTATATCTTGAAATAATTAAACACTCTTCCTTAAGTTTTATGAAATTTTCATCACTAAATCCATCAATCCTTATGTATAGAATTTTTTGAGAGTCTATTAATATAGGTTTGTAAAATTCAGAAGGATTTTTAATATCTTTATTTTGATTTATTTGGTTTTCGTCGGATATATAATCAAGTTCAGGACCAAATTGAGAGAGAAATCCTCTTATGCCTTCAAGATAAAAATTTTTCCTATTTTCTATTATTTTAGGAACGCGTTTTTCAATTTCATCTACAATTTCAGTTATTTTCCTGCCGGCCTGAGTACTGGCCTTATTGTTTTCTTCTTTCTCTTGAGGTATAGAACTACTATCAGGAAGAGCATTTTGTTCTGGATTAATAATTTCTTTTTTATCAATAATTTGTCCGGTATTGTTTACATTTGTTTTTAAGCTGTTTTCTTCTGAATGTACTAAAATAGAGGAGAATATTGATAAAAGTAAAAATTTATATAAAAATTTCATTTTATATTTAATTTTTCTTTTAGTTTTTTATCGAATTCGAGAATTTTTTCCTTCTGTTTTTCTCGATAATTCTTTAACTTCTCACTAAGATTTTTATCCGAGAGAGCAAGGATTGAAATGGCATAAAGAGCAGCATTTTGAGCACCTGCCTTCCCGGCGGTGACAACTGCTACAGGAATACCAGGAGGCATTTGCACCATAGACATAAGGGAGTCAAGACCATTGAAAGGTTCAGATGCAATAGGAATCCCTATAACAGGTAAGGTAGTAAGAGATGCAACAACTCCACCCAGATGGGCAGCCATACCTGCCGCACATATAATAACTTTTATACCGTTCTTTGCCGCGTTTTTCGCAAATTCTGCCGTTTCATCCGGTGTTCTGTGTGCTGATAAAACCTTCGCTTCAAATTCAACATCAAATTCTTTCAACGTTTCAAAACATTTTTCAAGAATTGGAGCATCATTAATGCTGCCCATTAGAATAGCGACTTTTATCACAATCTTTCCTTCATATTTTTCTTTAACTTATTTGCTTATTATGGAAAATCAAACAGTTATCATGATTTTGGACGCAATTGAGGAAAAAGTATTACATCCCTAATCGATTCGGCTCCTGTAATTAGCATAACAAGCCTGTCTATCCCGATTCCCATACCTCCAGCCGGGGGCATTCCGTGTTCAAGAGCACAAAGAAAGTCTTCATCCATTTTTCCTGCATCCTGATTTTCACCATGTTGTTTTAAAAATCTTTCTTTCTGCTCAATGGGATCATTTAATTCCGAATATCCTGGAGATATTTCTTGCCCATTAATTTCTAGTTCAAAGACGTCGACTTTAGAAGGATCATCTTTACAATGTTTTGCCAGAGGAACAAGTTCTATTGGTAGTTTTGTTACAAAGGTAGGTTGAATTAGTTGTGGTTCGACACACTTTTCATATACTTCATGAGTAATTTCTCCATCTGTCATTGCTTCAGAGATTGGAATTCCAAATGATTTGGCTTTTGCGATTTTCGCATTTTTATCTAAAGAAAACCAATCTTCTCCTGCATATACTTTGATAAGTTCATCATATTCAACTCGTTTCCATGGAGTCGTGAGATCTATTGTAGTGCCATCTTTTTTTTGCAATATTTTACTGCCATTAATATTTTCAGCCAATGAACTTATAAGATCTTCTACTAAAATCATCATTGTTTTGCAATCTCCATAAGCCTGATATATTTCAATCATAGTAAATTCAGGATTATGTTTTCTGGACATTCCTTCATTTCTGAAATTTCTATTTAGTTCAAAAATTTTATTAAAGCCTCCAACCAGGAGTCTTTTTAGATAGAGTTCAGGGGCGATTCTCATATACATTTTGCTGTTTAAAGCATGATAAAATGTTTCAAATGGTTTGGCTAATGCTCCCCCTGGTATGGGTTGAAGCATTGGAGTTTCAACCTCAAGGAATCCCCGATCAGTCAGGAAATTCCTGATATATCTTATTATTTCTATTCTTTTGCGAAATATTTGAACACTATTCTCATTTGTTATCAGGTCAAGGTAGCGTTGCCTATACCTTTGTTCTATATCAGCCAATCCATGCCATTTTTCAGGCAAGAAACGAAGTGCCTTAGATAGGATTTTGAATTTGTTCGCTTTGATTGAGAGTTCCCCTTTTTTTGTAAGAAAAAGCCTCCCTGAAATACCTGCAAAATCACCAATGTCAAGGAGTTTAAATTGCGAATATAATTCATCCCCCACAACATTTTTCTGTATATAAACCTGAATTTTACCTGAAAAATCTCTAATATCCATAAAAGAGGACTTCCCCATATCGCGTATGGCTGTAATTCTTCCAGCTACTCTAACATCAATTTCTAAACCTTCCGTAAACTTTGCCCTTACATCTGCAATATTTCCATCTGTTTCAAAAGCCTCACCATATGGAGCTATATCTAATTCTTTCCACTTATCTAATTTTGCCCTTCGCTGAGCAAACATTTCCGATTCATTTAATTGGATAGATTCAGAACTCGTAGATTCATTTTTTATTAATTCGCTCATTTTTACAAATCTCCTTTTAAAACAGGAACTCCATTCTCTTCAATATAGTCAACATCCTTGATAGCTTTTCTTCCACCTAAAACCATTATCGTTCCTTCATCGGGATCAACAGCAAAGTAAGGAGTGGTATCCGTTTTTACATAAACTTCTTTTTCCTCTGGATCACAATTAATATCGTAGATATAATGGCAATAAACTGAAGGTGAAATCTGCAACAAAATATGTGTTCTGTTTAACATATCTGTCTCTATCTTTGGTTTTACATTGCCAGTATCATATCCAATTCTCCTTACATTATATACCTTTTCTTTATCCTCTATCATTATGGCAAAATACTTATTTTTTTTATCATAAAAACTCAATATTTTTACTGTTCTGGGTAATGGTTCAACTTCTCCTTCTTTATGATATAACTTTGGGACCCCAAGCTCTTTCTGCCATACTGTAAGACCATTGAATATTGTAAAAGAAGCTGCAGAAGATTCATATGTAGCACTTAACTGATTGTGACTGACTAGAGCCTTAATTGTGTATGAACCTGGTTTGTCTATTATGTATAGCTTGTTCACTGGAATAAGCACTGTTTGTTCCGCGCCAGGGGCAATTACAAAACCCACGAGAGGATTGTAATTTATATTTTTCTTATCGGCTTTTATTCCCCCCGGACTTTCTATTATAAAACTTACTGAACCTTGAGGACTATCAGTTTTATTCGTATCGCTGAATATTAAAGCTTTTCCACTATGATTCCGGATGATAAGTTTTGCAATAATATTTTCATATAGCAGATATGATTCTTGGTTTATAGCAAGCCCCACTCCTATTTGAGCAAAAAGGCTTGCAGGCAACAGCACAATCAGAATGATAAATATTGCTCTTTTCATTTTTGACCCTCTAATTTATTTATAATAAACTCTGCGACTTCTTCATAATTTATTGATGAATGACACGTTTCCGAAGAGCGAGAACAATACCTTCTTAAACATTTTATGCAAGTGCCAGATTGAAAAACCTTGTGAATTTTACCATAAGGCCCCGTCTTAAGTGGATCCGTCGGTCCAAATAATGCACATACCGGAATTGAAAGAGCCGCTGCCATATGCATAGGACCTGAGTCGACGCAAAACATTAACTTAGCTCCTCGTATAAGTTCAAGTAATTCAATTAAATCTGTTTTTCCAGCAAAATTGAAACAATTACCATTTAGTTCATTGCAAATCTGATCGCACACTTTCTTATCTTTGTCACTTCCAACAAATATCACAGGTAAATTTGTTTTACCTTTACACACTTTTTTTAAAACGGAAACAAAAAAGGAAACAGGCCAATTCTTTGATTCCCATCTGCCACAAGGCGCTACAATCAGATATTTCAATTCCGGATTTATATTAAAAGAGCATAGAAGCGTTTTGACAGACTCAGATTTTTCCTTATTTTTTATTCCCTCAAAATCAGGAATGAACACTTCTTCACCAAAAATCCTGCTCGCAAGAGCGCAATTTTTTTCAAGGGCGTGTTCATAATCAGAAGTATCTATTTTTAGATCATAAAAAAACTGCGATATTTTCTCTGCTGGAGATTTAAACCCGGCAACATTATTTGCCGATGATAGATATGCAAATAATGAATTTCGCAATAATCCCTGAAAATCAATAGCAATGTCATATCTTTCTGATCTTAGCAATTTGCATAATTTCAAAAATTCCCCTAAAAAATTAAAAGGATGTCCAAGTTTCTCTCTCTCAAATGGAATTACTTTTACAACAGCAGGATGCAGGGAAACTAATTCTTTGAAAGCATTATTTACAAGCCAATGAATTTCAGCATCAGGATTCAGAGAAGACAATACTGAAACTGCAGGAAAACAATGTATAACATCTCCCAGACTACTTGTTTTTATCACTAAAATTTTCATAAACGATTCTCTAAGTCTTTTATCGTTTTTTTTGTAATTTGTTACTTTCTTAGACTATGTATCTACTACTACATTATTATCTTCTTTTAAATCCATAAAATCTATTATTCTTCCTCCATATTCCTCATCATTAAGAGATATCTTATTCATTAAATTTTCGCTTTCATTATTTCTCCGATACTTTATTTTTATTCGTTTTCCTCTAAAATTTCTGTTTATCCGAATCCCTTCAAGTACAAAATGTGAAGCTGGAACTATCCTGATACCATGATATTCTGGCGATAACCCAAAGAAAAACTTGAATAAGGCGTGAGTGTTCCATCCAATAAATGAATCCTCTCCAGAAGAAAAAGAGAGAGTTAAACATTGAATCGCCTTCTTATAGTCTGATAAAAGACAATAGGCCGAAGCTAATAACCCCAGGCTATCTTTACTCAGAGAAAGAGATAGTTTATTCTCAGGAATTAAATCCATTATTATTTTTGATTTTTCAATAGAAAATGAGTTTGATATCACTGCCCACGAACAGAATTCTACAAATAGCACAAAATTATTTATATCATCGTCGATAGTTCTTGTGAAATTCGCAATCACTTCAGGGGTTACATTCTCATATATAAATAGATCAAGGTGATTTAAATTGTTTTCTGCTTCTTCTATATATGAATTAGATCTTAAAGCCATAGACATCTCTATAAAAATTTTGAGAGCATGCCTCAATCTGAAAATTTTAGTTATTTCGTTTAATTCAAAAAAAACAGTCAAAATAAAATTTTTCTTTAATTGCTTTGAACTAATGGAATTTTCTATAATCATATTACGCATAAACTGTAAAGGTGTAAGTAAAGCCTGATTTCTATTATCTGAAAGAGGTTTGAGAAAAAGAGAAAAATCCCCTGTCTCTTTTAAAAATGAGGAAAAGAGTTCAAAAATTGTTCCTATATCTGAAAATGGCCGCTCAAAAAAACACTCGCATAATTCGTTAAATGCATGATTTTCATCTTGTATAATTCTTCCAAACAAGGAAGTCATTAAATTAAACTCTTTTAAATTTTTAGAAAGTTTGCTTTGAACTGCAAATTTAAAGGAACAATTTATATTTTTATTTGATTCAATTTTATTCATCTGATAATACTTAATTCAGCTTTCAGCTTTATTCTTTTAAATAAAGCAAATAAAAATATTAGTTTATTATATTGTAAAAAAAGTTTTTATACATGACAGGAGCTAAGACAATATACAAATTGACCTGTTATTCTAATGGAAATAATATCTTTAAACTTTTTAGTTACAAAATTATGGAGATGAACAAAATGCCGCCTGTTTTTCCGGGCAGTTCTTTTTTTCTTCCTTACTTTCCTGCAATTGCCAGTGTTCTATTAGTGAAAACTTCGGATCAAACCCTATCAAAGATTTTGCTCTTTGATACGATACCAGGGGCTCATTGCCCTTTAATTCTTTTCTAAATTCTTTCACCCATGGAAAGAAAATTCTTGCAAGCCTCATTGTTTCAATTTTCCTCCCCGTATCAGGCCCATTCAGAAACAGAGGATAAGTACCAGCAATATCAGCTTGAAGACATTTTATTATTCCCTGCAAACAATCAGATAGTTCTAGATATGCATATAGTTCTCTTATTGCTCTGATTATGCAGGATGCTGTAACCCATTGAATTTTTTCTTCTTCTGATGCATCTTCCCAACTTTTTGCTGCTTTGCGATATTCTTTATCTTTAGACTTCTCAAAGACATTCTCAATTAGTTTCATTCTCTCATCTGGCGACTTTTTTTCAAGCTCCTGAATTACAATTTCAAAATAACTTTTTCTCCTTCCTGTAGACCAATTTTCAAGCCAACTTCTACTAAAAACGCCCGGAAATCTTAATGAAAAACTTGACATATTGTCCCTGAGCCAGAAATAATCCGCAATTTCCTCATCCATTTTTTTGGAAAGAGAATAGGCATCACTTATTAATGACGGATGTTCTTCATCAACAGGGAAATATTTCGGGCGGAACATTTTGACACCATAGGCAATACCAAGATAATTTATTGAGCTTGCCTGAATGACTTTTTTTAATCCTCTCTTCACCGCAGCCTGAAATACATTAAAAGTCCCAAGGACATTTATTCTCATTATTTCACGAGTAGAACCCATACCAGGAGATGGCAAAGCGGCAAGGTGAATAAGAGCTTCAGCCCCATTTATATGTTCCAATATGAAATTAAAGTCTGTAATATCCCCAATAATGTATTTTACTCCTTCTACAGGAAACTGCGGTTCTACTCTATCCATTGATGTTACGATATATCCAGCCTGGGATAGACCTCTTACTATATAACTTCCTATTCTACCTGAACCCCCTGTTAGAAAAACAGGTCCAGGAGCTTGTATTGATAAGTTCATTTTTATGATTCCTTAAATTAAGTAATTTCAATTTCAAATGGCAAAACTGGTAATCCAGCGTCATCATATAAATTTATCTGTGGATTATCAGCCCATGCGTAACGGAGCCTGACAGGACTTGAAACCTGTTCAGGTAAATCAAGGATTACTTTATTATTATCTACAATTTTAGCAGATTTCGCCCAAAAATATAAAAATGCATTGCCAGAAATTGCAAATTCTCTCGGATCTTTTCCGTCATTTGTTTTTAATGCTAATCCTTCTGTTTCAAATTCAACGATAACTTTTCCATTAGTAAATTTTGCACTCTTCACCATTGGAGAATCACAATGAACAGATTTTATACGATAAGTCTTTCTTAAAGCTTGTAGGGCAAGGCGTTTACCCACATCTTTTTTGTTTCTTGGATGAATATCATTTGCATCGCCAATATCAATTGCTGTTGCCAATCCGCAATTTTCAAGCTCTTTTGCCACAATCATTTGCGAATTTCGCAACTGTGCCCACATACTCTCTGAAGGTTCATTTTTTATAGGCATGTAGTTTGAAAGTTGAACTATGTAAAATGGAAATTTTCCTGAATCCCAGCGAGCTCTCCAGTCTTTTATCATAGTTTGAAGTAGTGTTTTATATTCTATTGGTTTATCTGCATTGCTTTCTCCTTGATACCATATTGCTCCTTTAATTTTTGTGGGTAGAAGAGGATTTATCATACCATTAAAAAGTTGGGTGGACTTTGGTTGAGATGAGCCCTGTTGTTTTACTGCAATTTCAATAGCAGAACGCCATTCCCCGCTTATGCTTATAGCATTTTCAGGTTCCCCTTCAGGATAAATTTTCATCATATCTTCAGGTCCGATTATTCCTCCTTTCATAAAGTGATCAAATACTCTTACTGCTATCAGGGCATCAGCTTCTTTCGTTAGAGTTGCAGGTATGGCATATTTACGAGGATGTACCCACCAGTTTTGTGTTTCTTTTCCAGTACGTCCAACTTCTTGACCATTGAAGAAAGTAATGTCAAAATCGTCTATCGCGCCAAGAGATAAAATAAGTTTCTTACCTATAAAGTTTGAAGGAAGTGAAACTCTCTTTCTAAACCATATTGCGCCATCTATTTCGAGGCCATATTGTTCTATATCTGAAGGCAATCTAAATGGAATCCATTTTGAGTCATCATAGGATTGCATTTCCCAATTTTTGGTAAATTCTCTTCTCCCCGGATCAGGTAATGTCCCATCATCATTTCTTGTTAAATTGCTGACACGATAATCTGCAATTTTTAAATATTTATTGAGATTAATTGTTGTTTTTTTATTTAGTTCTGCATCCCAATTTAAGAGATAAGACAATGATTTTTCTGCAAGCAAGGCTTCTTTACTTGTCCATGCTTCTGCTTTTGTTCCTCCCCAACTGGTATTTATTAGGCCTATAGGAACGTCTATATTCTTTTCGATTTCCTTGCCAAAATAATATCCTACCGCAGAAAAATAACGGACGTTTTCAGGATTACATTCCATCCATTTCCCAGAGCATTCGCTGTTTTTTTTAGATGCTGGAATTCTTGCAACATTAAAAAGTCTTATTCGGGGATTACTTGATGCTTCAATATCTGGTCCAGCAAATTCTATTTTATCCATTGTCCATTCCATGTTTGATTGGCCTGAACATATCCACACATCTCCAAATAAAATATTATCAAGTTTTTTTGTAGCGGATTTACTCTGAAATTCAATACAATGAGGACCACCCGGGAGTTGAGGTTCTAATTCGATTTTCCAGAAACCATTTTTATTGCTCTTAGTTTCTCCAACTAATTGTCCATCGAGTTTTAATAGAATTTTCTCTCGAGATTTTGATTTGCCCCAAAATTTTACAGGCAATTCTCTCTGAATAACCATGTTTGAACCATAAATATCAGGTAGATAAATAGCCTCTTTATTGTTTGTTTTCATTATTTTTTTCCCTTTGTTTGTATATTTTCGTATAATAATTGAAGATTAGAAGTAAAAAGATATATCAAAAGAGACACAAAGCAAGAATTTTTTTTAACTTGCATATAATCTTATTCCAATTATATTTTTCAGCAAATAAAAATATTAAATATAATATGATTATTAGAAGAACTATTCCTTTGTTTTTTTCGGTATATTTGTTTTTAAGTAGTTGTGCAACCGTACCGTATACGGGTAGGACCCAATTTATAATGACATCTATTAATGAAGAAAATGATATCGGCGAACAAGCATGGAGAGAGATTTTAGCGAAGGAAAAAATATCTTCAAACCCTTTTTATAATTCTGTCCTTAAAGAATGTGGTACTTATATTGCAAGAGTATCTGACCGGGCTGATTTCCAATGGGAATTTAAAGTTCTTGAAAATTCAGAAGTTAATGCTTTTTGCCTCCCGGGTGGGAAAGTTGCAGTTTACACAGGTTTATTTGGTGTATGCGCCAATGAAGCTGAACTTGCAGCAGTGGTGGGACACGAGGTCGGGCACGCGATTGCACGTCATGGTGGAGAAAGAATGACACAACAACTCATTCAACAGGTTGGAGCTGAGGCCATAAAAGCAGGTTTATCTGGCGCATCAGAAACCGAAGTTTGGCTTATAGCATATGCGGGAATTTCTAATCTTGGTGTAATATTGCCATATAGTAGGATGCACGAGTATGAAGCAGATAAAATTGGGATGATACTTATGGCTAAGGCAGGTTATGATCCACGAGCAGCTCTGTCCTTTTGGCAAAAAATGTCATCAAAAGAAAGCAAAATTGATAAATATATTGCGTATCTTTCGACCCACCCAGTAGGTTCTGATAGATTAGAGGAAATGCAAAAAAATCTACCAATGGCTATGAATTATTATATGAATTCTCCTCTGAAACGTGGACTCGGAAAGAATTTTAAATAGGGCCTACTGAAAAAAGATTTTTGAGTTTTTGTGCGAAAAGTTTTTCTGCATATCCCCTATATTTTCTGAAAAATTCTCTGACTCCGCCGTCTTTTTTTCTTGTTTTTCTCAGTTTTAGGCTCTTGATGCTGCCGTTTTCAGGTTCATTCTGAGAAGCCCCAACCGCGCATCAAGCGCAGGACGCCCAAGCCTGGACAGCTTCGACGCGTATTCACACCCCTCATCACATGGAACCGTGCCGGGACATCTTGATATTCCTTGCAATTTAAACCATTTTTTTGAGAACATTATAGTATATAAACACTTATTTGTCAAATAATTATATAATATTTTTTGAATTTTTCAGTGAAGTCTTAACCCAAGTTGTGCAGTTACGGGAGGTTTTAAAAGGCCTTTCCCTCTGA
>CAYRRM010000023.1:5902-48592 GCA_964426675.1 uncultured Lentisphaera sp. | reverse complement strand
TAACTGCAACAGGCCCAGGATATGTCATCGTCTCAACATACTGGGTGCACCCCAACGGCAATGGTGGAGAAGAGGAAATGAGTGCAACTGGGACGGCAAAGGTTGTGTTTGTGAGTTTGGAGCCTGTCTCTGCAGGTAACAACCCAGATATAAGCCCTAACATATGCACAAACGCACAATCCGATTACGCCACTGCCAAATGGAAGGCCACGGTTCTGCCTGAAGGAACAAAGGCAAAAATAACAACTAAAAGTTCTACCATATTATGGAATGAGCCTATTGATCCAGTTGGAAGTATGACATTTAATGTTTATGGCATCAAAAAAGGCGAATATGTTTTGAATATCTCCCATTGCGATTTAGCATCTTGTCAAGCTGAAGGCAAGGGAGTTGTTTTCGAGTTAAAACCCTCCTTTAAAAGACTTTCCGTTGGACCATCGGTTTTTGATTTAAACAGATGGCAGGAGGTTGCAAAATTATCAGAGGATAGATTCCTCATTATTTCAGCTATCGAATCTGGAATTGGAGATACTAACTTGAGTGTGACACTAAATGCTGCATCGACACTGAGTTTTTCAATGGAATCAGAACCAAAAATTGAATTGCCTTCTGGAGTATTTGTGAAGGCACCAACCCATTTTCAGGTAATAACCGGTGTAATACTCCATACATTCTCTATACCTTTCTGGTCGTTAGATACGGCAACTATTTCATTTTTATCCGGTATAGACTTATCAGGTCTTGAATCTGGTGATATTCCCGGGGCTGGGGGATCTGCAATCGCCAGTGGAGCTGGTGGTTCATATGACTCCGATGTAGGAACGTCCGTATATCAACCGGATGCCATATACGAATTAAATAAAAGGGTGAACACAAAATACACCCAGAATATATATGGCACAAAAACGGCTCCCATCCATGCCTTTGCACGTTTTGCCGCGTTTGACGGTTTTTGTTATACAAAAAGGGGGTTTTGAGTGGGAAATAGGAATAAAAAGCGGAAAAGAATATCGTTATTATATAGTTTCGGAATAATTCCAAAATATCAATAAGGTAAAAACATGCTAAAACATTACAAACTTATTTTTTTGGCCTTTTGTATTTTCTTTATGTCCTGTCCAATGAGCTATTTAACTGTTTGTGGAGAGGATAATACAAACAATCTCCAAGATAAGAATAATAAAATGATATCTCTTTTTCCTTCAGGTTCCGTTTCAAAATTTATCATGTTTTACTCTTTATCAATAGTAGTAAGTAAATTCTTTCCATTACCATTTTCTGCTTTAAAAATAAAAGCAGAGTTTAAAGTAAGTCATCAAAAAGATGCTATTATGTTACAAGGGCATATCATAGAAATTAAAGGAAATGAGAATGATGAAAGTGTAAAACAGTTAAAGGGTAAAGAATTTTCATGTAAATTATTTTCAAAAGATAATAATGAAATGGATTCTTCAATGCCATTTGGTGATTTATCTTCAATTTTTCCTCAATTTGTACCAATTGATTCTATGAATTGGGAAGATAATGAAACTATTTCTGGATGCCCCTATATTCTAAAAAACTCCTCTATCAGGAAAAAGAACGGTATGATTTCATTCAATTCCGAAGGAATTCGCAACTATAATAACAATATGGAACGGATCACGATTGGTAAAATGACTGTAAAGAGGAATATCGAATATGATATTGTAAAGAGAATACCGATTTCCACCGTTTTTCATTTTTGCACAGAGCGACATAATGGAAAAATACTTACCGAAATTAAGATTAATCTGATCGAAGAATAGGAATTAAGTACTCATGAAAAAAGAAATTATACTTTTTATTTTTGTTTCAATCTTTGCTTTCTCTTCTTTCTCTAATGAAATCCAGAATGAAAATATCACTACTTTTCTCATATTGCCTGCATCATTAACTTCGCCAGAAGACAATATATCTCTGGATTATGGATGGAAAAATGAGAAAATCGAGTTTCTCAATGAAATCCTCCATTTTTTGTATTCTGATCCACAAATTGGAAAAGGAATATTAAATCCGCTCTTTGATGCTGATAAAATAAAAGAATTTACTGGATATTTAGTGGAGTTCAATTGGGATTACTGGAGGAAGAATGTTTATTATGATATAGCAACTCAGTATTTTGATAGGAAACGAACCGGTGTAGATTTTGTCGTTGAAATAGTTGAACCATATGATAAAAAAAACCAAGATTGGAGAATATCAATTTATGCTTATAAAAGCATAATAGGAATTAAAAAAACTGAGGTTAAAGAAAAACTTATAAGTTTATTAAAATCTATTTCAAATCAGACAGATGATGAATATAAAAGAATAATGTATTCTCGTCTTTCTAGTTTTACCCCCGAATCAATATCAGAACGAGAAAATATATTAAAATATAAAGGAAAAAATATTGATGATATTCCTCCTGATGAGGCCTTCAAAATAAAACCAAGAGACCTTTCCTTTGGAGGTGTTAAAGTGATATATCCTACCATCGAATTTGTTACAGATAACGACTTACTAAAGCCTCTTGTAGAAAAATTGTCAGATTCTCTTTCCAACTCAGAATTACATGTTTTGTTACCTGATCGAAGTAACAAAAGTAAACGGCACTTCACATGTTATCTCAGTGAATCCCATCAAGAAAAGGAGGCAAATGGCACTAAATGGTGTATTGCGCGCATTGATCTTAAGATTCCAATTGAATCTGGAGAAATATTTTCCGATTATCATGTTGTTATTATGCCTGTTCAAAACAAAGATTTTACGAAAATAAAAGATCTTGCGATAGAAAAAGCATCTAATGAGATTGTTACTAGATTTAAACCCCGTTTCTTTGTATTTATTGACAGTTTGCGCTACGATCAAATGAGAAGAGATTTTGAGAAAAAGACAAAGAAAAAACAAATAGTTCCCTCATCAAATAAATAGCTTCATGAATTTGATCATTGGATTGTTTTATTTTTTTCTTTTTTGTTTTGAATCGGAATCTTCAGAATTTTCCCTTCGCCAGCTTGAATTGAAGGATGGGAAGGTTCTTGAGCTCAGGATCTTTATTAAGGTCGCGGATAAGTTTCTTCAGGTTGAAACCATGGATGGAAAGAAGATGCAATTTCGACCTGAAGACCTCTCCGAAAGGGAGCGCCAGCGCCGATTTGGTGTGAGTAACCCCACTGTGAAAGTGCCATCTATTGCAGTGATTCGTCCATCCACATTCACAATAAAACAGCTCACACTAATCCCTACGTAAAGCTATACGGCGCAGTTGACTCAAGAAGTCAGATGAGCGCCCATTCTTGCGCGAGCTTTCAGAAAATTCTACAGCAAAATGCGACCTCCTCAACCAACATATCAAAGTGAAACCAGAAGTTACTCCTCCTTTCAACTTAAATACCAAATGCTTTTTCTTAGGATAATAATTTTTGAAAGATAGATTTTTTAAAGAAGAGGGAGATTATACTATCCCAGCTTTTTTTTCAAGTACTTCAAGTTCTACTGGTTGATATCCATATGGTTCCATTGTAAATGAAGCTCTACCACCGCTGAGTTTTGGTAGGGATTTGCTAAAGCCAAACATTTCAGAAAGTGGGACTTCGCAAACGAGTTTTTTTAATTCTCCTCCTATGCTTTCAATTCCATTGATGAGGGCACGCCTTGCTTGCAGAGAGCCATTTATATCTCCTATATATTGTTCGGGGGAGATTATTTCTACTTTTACAATTGGTTCGAGAACTTTTGTTCCTGTTTTTATTGCTTTATTTACCGCATCCATAACTGCTGCAGATACAGCAGATTCATTTGTACTTTCATTTCCTGTTAGTTCTATGATAATTGCGCGAAGATATAGCAAGGGATAACCAAGATTTCCTCCCGTTTTCAAAGAATTTATAAGGGTTTGTTCTGCTGCTTTTATCCATGATAGATTAATGGATTCTTTATTTTTTATTTGTATTATAGCTTCAAGGCCATTCTCGAGTCTCATTATCGGTTCAAATTTTATTTTAACGGTAGCATAATATCGATTTTCCCCTATCATTCTATCAAAGATACCTTCTGTTTCAACAATAGACGAAAGTGTTTCTCTATATGCCACCTGCGGTTCACCGCATCTGAATTCTACATGAAATTCTTTTCTTAGTTTATTAGTACTGATTTCAAGATGAAGTTCTCCCATTCCTGATAAAATCATCTGTCCCGTTGCTTCATTTTTCTTATAAAATAGAGTAGGGTCTTCCCGGCAAATAGTATTTAAAGCAAATTCAAGCTTATCTTTATCTTTGCTATTTTTAGGTTCAAGGGCCATTGATATTACTGGCTCTGGAAAAATGATTTTTTCAAGAAGAACTGCTTTATGTTGGGAACACAAAGTGTCTCCTGTAAAGGTGTTTGATGGACCTATCAAGCCAATTATGTCGCCGGGACCACATTCATTAATTGCTTCGATATTTTTTGAGAAGAGTCTGAGAAGTCTTTTTGCTTTTACTTTTTCCCCTGTACGCGGGTTAAGTAATACGTCTCCCAATTTTAAGTTACCGCTGTATGTCCTTAGATAAAGTAGGTCTCCACTGTTTGATGCAATTATCTTAAAAACTAACCCCCTGAACTCATTATCCTTATATGAACATTCGATTAGTTTGTTTTCTTTTAAGGTATATGCTTGAAAAACAGGCCTATCTTCAGGGCTTGGGAGGTAGCGTACTATAGCATCGAGAAGAGGTTGAATGCCGATATTTTTTTTTGCGGATCCGCATAGTACAGGAACGATTTTACCTTCGATTACAAGTTTGCGAATTTCGCAAAAAAGCAGTTTTTCATTAACGTCCCCGGTACTTAAAAATTCTTCTGCAATTTTATCTGAGAAATCAGATAAGGCTGATAACATATCATCAAAGGCTTTTTTAAAGTTAGCCTCTTCGATTGAAAGATCTGTTTCTAGTAATTTAGAACCATCCTCCTCTAAAAATTTAATATTTTTTTTACGTATTAAATCGATAATTCCATTAAAATTATTTTCCTCTCCATCTGGAATTTGAATAGGTATCATTACTTTATTCGGGAATTTTTTCTTCATCTGTTCAAGTGTCCTTTTAAAAGATGCCCCAAATCGATCAAGTTTATTTATAAAGGCGATTCTTGGAAGGTTATATTTATCTGATTGCCTCCAGACTTTTTCGCTTTGCGCCTCTACTCCTTCGACAGCGCTGAAAATAACTATTGCTCCATCAATTACGCGTAAGGACCTTTCAACTTCAGCGGTAAAATCAATATGTCCAGGCGTATCTATGAGGTGAATTAGGGCTTCTTGAGAATTTAACTTCCAGTTAAAGGATGCGCAGGCTGATACGATTGTAATTCCTCTTTGTCGTTCTTCATCCAGATAATCCATTATGGTATTACCTGCGTCAACTTCTCCTAATTTATGTGTTTTTCCTGAGTAGTATAGGAACCTTTCGGAGGTACTTGTTTTTCCAGCATCTATATGAGCAATAATACCTATATTACGAATATTCTCTATCATGTTTTTAACGTCCTTCTGATTTTATCCAGGAATATTTTAGTCTCTTTTAAGAAAAGTTCCAGTAATAAAAACTTGCGAACTTATAAAAAATGGTGTATAATAACAATTCTATGGATAAAAAATTATTTGTGAGGCGTTATGGATTTGTCACTCAATTATGATTCCTTTAAAAAAGCATGGAACTTGCTTTCATACTTTAAATTTCCTGAAGATTCGGAAAAAAAAGGTGAATTATCAGAAGAGATTCCCGAAGATGTAATTGCTTACTTTCCACTTGTTGGAGCTTTTATTGGTTTTCTTGCCTATTGTGGAGCATGGCTACTTGAAAGAATTATGGGAGTAAAACCATTTGCCGCAATACTCTCTGCTGTTCTTATAGCACTTGCTCTTGAAATTTTAACTCTTGGAAAAGATTTAGCCGTATTAATGAATTTTTTGAAAGCGCTTGCGAAGAAAGCTGATAATGATGAAATGTTGATGATGATAGAGGAAAAGGAGGGAAGTGCAGCTTGTGGTATATCAGATCTAGTTTTGCTTTTCTCTTTATTCCTCGTTAAAATAATTTGCATTGGAATTTTGATATATACTGGAAATTCTTTGTGGCTTGTAGTAATGATGTCTCTGGCTTATTTGATTCAGGGATTAGTTGCAGGTGCACCGGCTTCCATTGTTGAATCCTCCATTTTGCCAGCCAACTCAGATGTAATGAGAAATGCATGGATAATAACGTTTATAGTTTGTCTTGTGGCAGGAATTGCCTTTATTCCTGCTGTAATTCTTGCATTTATTATAAGTTGGTTATTTTACGATAGGTTTATGAAATATTGGGCGAAAAAATTCAGAATAATTACCGGGAAAACAGTTGGTCTGGTTGGAATTCTCCTGGAGTATATACTTTTAGTCCTTGGCACAATTCTTCTGGCAAAATAAATGAATCCTGCTTTCTTACAAAATCTCTCCACAAGACTGGCTGAGAACTTCAAAGTGCCTTCCAATGAATTTTTTATTTTTCCAGAAATACCTCCGCATAATATCGACGCTGATATCACTATAAATTGTTTTCGTCTTGTTAGTTTTTTGAAGGTAAAACCTGAGCTTATTGCTGAGAATGTGGAAGAAATATTGAAGACAATGCCTCAGGTAGGAGGAGTTCAGAGAATAAAAGCGTTTGTTAATGTAAATTTAAAACCCGAAGTTCTTCATCAGGAATGTGTAGAATCTGCTCGCAATACAATTGTAAATTCAATTTTAGCCCCTGATAAGCATATGCGAATTTTGATAGAGTTTTCTTCTCCAAATACTAATAAGCCTCTTCATCTCGGTCATCTTCGTAATAATGCAATAGGAAATTCAGTTGCTGAATTGTTAAAAAAAGCAGGCCACACGGTAATAAAAGTAAATTTGATAAATGACAGAGGAATTCATATTTGTAAATCAATGCTGGCATATAAACTCTTTGGCAATAACATAACACCGAAAGAGGCAGGAAAAAAAGGAGATCATCTTGTTGGTGATTTTTATGTTAAATTTGATCAGGAACTAAAGAAACAGATTGAGGAATTAAAAAAGACAAATCCGGAACTACGAGAACTTGGAGAAGAAGAACTTTTTCTGAAAACTCCAATTGGTAGTGAAGCTCAGGAGATGCTCAAAAAATGGGAGGAGGGAGATTGCGAAGTTCGCAACTTATGGAAAAAAATGAATTCCTGGGTAATGGAAGGATTTAAAGAGACTTACCAGCGGATGGGAGTTTTTTTCGATAAGTATTACTTTGAAAGCAATACATATTTGTATGGGAAAAAAATTGTAGAAGAAGGACTGCAAAAAGGTATTTTTTCAAAAAGACAGGATGCTGCGATTTTCGCAAATCTCGAAAAATATTCACTTGGAGAAAAAGTTCTCTTACGTCCAGATGGCACAAGTGTATATATTACCCAGGATATAGGCACAACCTTAATAAAACAGGAAGAATTTTCTCCAGACCAGCAAATATGGGTTGTTGGAGATGAACAAATCAGGCATTTTCAGACTTTATTTGCAATAATGAAAGAACTTGGTTATTCGTGGGCGGAACGTCTCACTCATCTTTCATATGGTATGGTAAATTTGCCTTCAGGAAAAATGAAAAGCCGTGAAGGAACAGTAGTCGATGCTGATGACCTCTTTGAAGAATTATTCAACCTTGCAAAAAACGCGACTCTCAAACGTATAGATTCAGAAATCCCCGAAGATATAAATGAAAGAGCCGAATTAATAGCAATGGGAGCTCTTAAGTTTATGTTACTTAAATTTAATCCAAAAACCACAATTACGTTTGACCCTCAGGCTTCGGTGAAATTTGAAGGAGATACCGGACCATATGTTCAGTATGCTTGCGCAAGGATAAATTCTATCTTAAAAAAATGTTCTGAAAGTGGATTTGAATATAATCCGGAATCTACTAATTTTGCGTTAATGTCATCGAAGGAAGAACGAGAACTTTCAGTGTTTTGTTCTCTCTACTTTTCCAGTCTTTATTTTGCGATAGAGAAACTTGATCCTTCAATACTTTCATCTTACTTGCTTGATCTGGCAAAAAAATTCAGTAGGTTTTATAGAGAACACTCTATACTTAATGCGGAAAATGACTCACTCAGAAACGCAAGAATTTCCCTTGCGCTTACTGTTAGGGATATTCTCAAAGAAGGACTTGCAATATTGGGTATTCAAGTGCCCGAAGCAATGTAAAAAAAATGTCAGAAAAAAAAATAAATTTAACCCAAAACTTCTTTAGGATAGCTGTTACTGTAAAACCTAAATCATCGAGGCAAAAGATAACCGCAGATGATGAGGGGAAAATAAAGATTTTTCTTAATTCACCACCCGAAAGTGGTAAGGCAAATGAAGAACTACTCTCTTTTTTAAGTAAGAAGTTGCGAATTTCGCAATCGTCAATAAATATTGTAAATGGCTTGAAATCGAGGATAAAAGTGCTTGAATTAACCGGCATATCTGAAGCTGACTTTAAAAAGATTATCAATTGTAAGTCCTGAATTTTTACTTGAAAGGGAGGTGAAAAAATGTTTCAAAAACGAGGTTTTATAGATCACAATCTGATTAAGATTAAAGATAAACTGGCAGAAGCAGGTGGTAATAAAAAAGTGGACATACCTTCTGAAAAATTAGAAGAAAACGAAAGTAAGTCGAAACATTTTCCTATTAAAGAATTACAAGAAGAAGATGTATCTACATCATCAGCACTCCCTTCGGAAAAACTTAAAAATCCTTCATTAAAAGATGAGATGAAAATCGCTTTAATGAGGAGAAAAGAAGAATTCAGATTGCTAAAGAGAGATATTTGTGAAAAAATGACAGAAAAATTGTCTGAATTTCCGGAGGATATAAAAATAACAGAAAGAAGAACAGAAGAATTAAAAAATGCTATTGAAAGATTTGCGTCCATAATAGACGAATTAAAAGCAATAGATGAAAATAACTGGGATGAAAATACCCCTCATTCGGAAATAGGAAGAGCCTGCAGAAAAGCAGAAAATGCAAGATTAGAATATATCAGAATTTGCGGAAGGCTTTCCACGTTACAAAGAGAAAGTTTTGCTGCGGAAAATGAGCAAAATTCAACATCTTCATCACTTTTAATTCATGAACTTTCATCAATCTCTTTAAAACAGGGCTTGAAGATAGGATTATTTATTACCTTGCCTGTGATTATAACAATTATAATTTCCGCGTTAATTATCTCAATTGCCTATATTATTGCATTAAAATTATGAAAAAAAGAGTTTTTACAGGCACTGATTACAGCAAACACGCTGAAAGAAGAAAAAAGATGGCCCACTATCTAAAATCTGCCGAAGGAGGGTTTAAACAGATATCAGGATATATTTTGCCTGACAGACGAACGAAGAAATACAGGCTTATCCTTATAATTTCAGCTTTAATTTTAACAATTATTGGACTATATAATGCGCTTTTTTGAAATTTTCGCCATCGCTATAGTCCTAATTTCAATCTCTTTTTTCTCCTATTGTGAAAATCGCAAAAAGTATTTTTTACTTTTTATTATTTCATTATTCACGGTATCAGCAGGAGAATTTATAAATATGAAAAATTCAACTACAATATACAATAATTCTTTTTTTATGTTTCCTGGAACGAAATTGCCACTTTTTATAATCCCTTTAGGCGCAATTATTTCGGTCTGGACATTTTTTTTTACTGAAAGGATTGCTAAATTTTTTAAAAAGAATTATTTTCAGTTTTTTTTCCTTTTTTTAGTGAGTGTTTTTTTTCCTTTTTTATCCGAATTAATTGGTGTAAAAATGGGTATTTGGAAATGGAATGTAAGATTTGAATTATCTTTCTTTTTTCTTCTTGGAATATGGAAATTTTACTTCATATTTATATTTTCTCCTGTTCTACTATTTTCATTATTTTCCATAAGGAAAAATTGAAAATGACTTTTGCTGATGTATATTAATTTATACATCATTTTTGTCCATTGATTTGCGCCCGTAGCTCAACTGGATAGAGCGTCTGGCTACGGACCAGAAGGTTTGGGGTTCAAATCCCTACGGGCGTGCCATCATTTTATTTTAACGGTAGAGGATTATTTTTTTAAGATTTCTTTTACTTTTGGCAGGAGTTTTTCTGCGTATTTTTCATATCCTTTAGCTGTCAAATGGACGTAATCATTTCTTATTAATTTTGTGGATATTGAGCCATCAGCTTCAAGAAACTCATTCCCAAAATCGATATAAAAAATATCTTTATTATTTGCGAGTTTTGCATATTGTGCATTTATATTTTTTATCATTTGACGTCTGATATCTTCGGGTTTTTCTCCTACGGGGAATATTCCGATAAGCAGAATTTTTGTTTGTGGAGACATTTTTATTATGGTATCAATCAAATTTTTAGTTCCCATAGCGATATCTGTAGCATCGGAGTTAAACAAGTTATTCACGCCAATCAAAATTGCTACGAGTTTAGGTTGAAAATCATTTCCAATGCCTGAATGCAATACTCTCCAAAGGAGGTGTTCAACTCTATCTCCTCCATTTCCAAAAGAACATGATTTGAGGTCTGCAAAATTTTTTAGCCATGCATCTTTTCCTTCAGCTTCCCACGCCGCAGTTATAGAATCTCCCATTATTATGAAATCCGGCTTTTCCTTTTTCATTATTTCAACCATTCTATTATGTCGAGGCAACCACCAATTATCAGGTCTTGGAATGGGAATCATTGTTTCTGGAGTATATTCTGACAGAGAAATTTCTTCTAGTTTTATTGAGGAAATGTCGAGAGTATTAGGGCCCGGCGCATAGATGATGAAACCGACATTTTTTACATCTGTCGGTCCACCTGCAAGTGTTGCGCTGTAATCCTTCCATTGCTCTGTAGTCTGGATATCCGCTGATGCAAAAGATCGAGGAGTACCCATTGCCTGAATTAGAAACTTTACTGGTGCTTTTGAAAGGCTTTTGGCTCTTATAGATACTTTGAAAGCTTTTCTTTCATCGAAGGCTTCCATTTTATGGAAGAACTGGATTTTACCTTTACCAGGACATAGAACTCTCATGAAGCCGACAGAGCTTTCAATCTCGAAGGAATATACACAATTTGCTTTAGCCCACGAAGATTCATCGTGCCAGCCATCCGGGATTGAACCGCTCACGAACTCTTTGTTTACGATTTGCTTAAAAATCTTTGAATCTCCAAAATCATATTCAAAAATTATCTTTCCAGCAAATAGATTTTGAGAAATAATGATAGAAATAAGAAACAGCAGCCTTACCCTTAATGAAATCATAGGACCTCCTATATTTTAATAATTAAATTTAGGGTCAAAATATTTTCCCGGTGTAGGAACATCAGGCAAATATTGAAATTTATTAAAAGCATCTTTTTCTAATGAAATATGTCCATCGCAAAATGTTATATTTGCAGATTTTTTATGCCGACTCATTATAATATAAGGGAAACCCAGTGAATTCTTTGATCTTGAAAGAGTTGAAACACCTGTTAGTGGTATATCAGGGAGTCCTGGACTGAATAAATATGAGGATTCTGCTTTGGCAGAGTCGGCCAAGAAAATTGTTAGAGCAGGATTCGTACATGGTTCTCTTTTTGTAGCTCCATAAGGAGGAGTTGGATTACCCCTTAATCCTGAATCTCCTCCGAAAAAAAGGTTCATTCCATAATGTATATTCCACCACGTGTCAGCTAATGTTGGAGCTTGCCATGTTCCAGTGCGGAAATAGTTTTTTGCAGAAGGACATATAAAAATATCGGTTTGTTTTAGGGATAGGTAGCCTTCACGATAAAGGAGAGATGGCCAGAAATAACCACTTTTTGCGGAAGGAGGCCAATTATCATTGTCGCTTTCATATAAAGAACACAATAGATCAGATTGGTGTAATTGATTGGCACAATAATGGATTTTTGCAACCTCTTTTGCTGAATTTAGAGATGGCAGGAGTATTGATGCGAGAATTGCGATAATTGCCACTACCACTAATAATTCAATCAGAGTGAAGAGGCGATGATAATTATATTCTAAATATTGTTTTATAAGTTTTTTATTTATAATCTTCATATTACCTTACTTTTTTAATAAATCCATTGGATCTTTTGTAGGTGAAGGAGTTGTATTGGCATTATAGAAGAGACGAGGAATTCCAGGATTGCCGATTTTGTCATACGCACACGCGACGAATGGTTTTTGGATGTCAAGATATTTGGAAATTTCTGTATTCTGAATGCTCCATGAAACAGGAACTGAAATTTCTTGCATATCAGGGTCCCAAATAATAATTTCTCGTAGTTCGCAAGATTGACCATTAGCAGAAGATGCTGTCATATCACCTTCCCAACCGGTAAATTTCGTTCCTCTCATAGGTATCCAGTAGATTTTTTCAGAATTTTTAGTTGTAATAAATGCATTCTTTTCAGTTTCAATACGACGTCTTTCCCAACGTGAATCGACGCGATAATTTTCCATTTCAGAAAGGTATGTGATTTTTATACTGGCTTCTGAAGATGTTCGAATGCCAATCCACAGGTTCTTTGCTTTTTCACATATTACTCCGGTGACATAAAATCTGAATTCCATTTTTTCCTTTAATGTTCCTTTCTGATCAAGTTGTGAAATATTACTTATTTTTATTGGTCCCGTTACAGGAGATGAAGGTGTCCACCTCAATAATTTTGACTGTATTAATCTCATTTCTATAGGTTCTCCTGATCCCTCACACCATCTCCATTCAAGATTTTTTCCATTGATTTTAGATGATTGAAATATGGGACCGCAATCGCCAATGATGGTGTTTCCAAAAAGTTTATGACGAATTAAGGGATCAATTTGTTCGCGTTTGGGAAGTGGTGCAGGGGTAAACGATTTTCCTATAGATGCAGCGGTTATACGACAGTACTTAAAGGGATCGCCATTAAAGCCATCATAGTCCCATGCTGGTTCAATGAAGCCTCCTTCTTCGAAATCATTCCATTGAGTTACAATTACGAGATCAGGATTTAGTTCTTTGGCCATTTTCAAGCCTTTGACATAGAACATTCCATCTTCAGCATCTATTTGGCCTCTGCCTGGTTGTCCCCTATCATTGTTATTATTAAATTTTGCATATACCAGGATGCCAAATTTTTTTCCAAATTTTTTTGTCATTGTTTTTGTTCTTAATAAATCCTTCCTCAGGTCGTCCCACGGATGAGGTCCTACTCCATAGGGAGTGGTATGAAGAAACCAGCTATTATTGGGACCCAAAAGCATCTTTATTTGAGGAATTTTTAAATACTCATCTTCAGCTCCCATTTCAACAATCCAGTAAATAGGTCCTGCAATTTTTTCCACTGTTGTCATATAAGTAAACATGTCATTTGCAGTCATCCATTTATTTGAGTTCTGAAAATAATATACTGGTAATCCGTCTATTTTTTTCCATCCAGGATGAGAACCATAAATTTTTATAAGAGAGGCTGTTCTGGATATAACATTCTTCAATTCTTGAGATTTTGGATTATTTGATTTACGAAACATTATTTCATCATGAACGGCAATAGGATAATTCATTTTTTCTGCGATAGAAAGAGCCTTATCGAATATTGGTAATGGGGTAAAATCAGTTCCTTCGTCCCAGAGTGAAGGCCAGAGGTGAATATGAAGACAATCGAGTCCAGCATTCTTTGCAGTTTCCAATTGCCATCGGATAATATCTTCCTGTCCTGAGTCATAAGGACCAATCAAAGGGTAACCTACACAGTTTAAATAGCGTCGCCATGCAGATCCAGGAACTGTTTCTTCAATTGTGGTAGTAGGATCAAATTTTCCAAATCTTTTTAATCCTTTCCAATGTTCCCATGTTGGCACTGATGGATTTAAGCCGAGAGGCGCTCCCCACCATATGTGCCATTCACGTGCTTGAACGGGAATTTTAAATTCTATTTTTGAGGCGGCTTCTATGGCGGAATCATACTGATTTAGCTTGATATCGTTTTGTGCATCTAATGGAGTGAAAAACAATATTAATCCACCCAAAAAAAAACTTCTTTTAAATAATTTTTTATAAATCATTTTATATCCTTTTCTTCCACTGCTGCAACCTTTCTCACAAATCCAGGTCTTTTTCCATTCTTAATTTCAGTGATATTCTTAATACATGTATGAAGAAGAGTTCTGCAATCAAATCCTATTCTTAAAACACCTACTGGAGAAGGCTGAGAAAGCGGGAAATTGGCGTGAGCTATAACATCTATGTCATTTCCTATTAAAAGTCCAGACATTGCAATACCTTCAGCCGCAAATGGAAGATGATTTTCATTTGCTATAATCAGTCCATCCGGTCTCTCTCCATTAACACCTTGCATCATCAAATGTACAAGATTTTTTACCCACGGAAGGGAATATCTATCTATTCCAATTGCTTGTGACAATTGAGGTTTCGATGATAAACCAGCCTCTTTTAACTTCTTGTAAAAATGGCTTAGATGCTCGGAAGATAAATGTACTCCTGATAAAATGGCAATATTTTTTCTACCGCAAAGAGCAAGTTTTTCGATAGACTTATCAATAAAAGAATACATATCACAACAGACCGAAGAAAGACCAGGATCATATAAAGTCTCTTCGAAAAGCACTATCGGAATAGATGGATTTTCAATAAAAACCCTGTTTCTTATATTTCCTGCACCGAGTAATATAAGCCCCGAAATGCAATTAGAACTGATGTCATATATGAGTCTTTGATAATCACTATTTTTATCATCATTAACAACACCACGGTACACATTGAATTTTATTCTCCCTTCAGAATTAAACTTCTCAGCCGTAGCAGCCATTGTCAACCAAAAACTGTCACAGTTTTCAGGTATTGCCTGGGGGATTGCAAGACCATAGCAGTGAAGGTGAGGGGGCGTCTCTGAAACTTGCGTACCAAAAGCGCCTTTTGATATAAGAAACCCATCATTAATTAGAATGTTTATTGCACGTTGAATCGTTCCTAAACTTACCTTATAATTTGAAACGAGTTCACTTCTATGTGGAATTCTTTCTCCTGGTTTTAAATTACCTTTAACGATTTGTTGCCTTAATTCTCTGACTATAATTTCTGATTTCATAATTTAAATAAAATATCATTTTTCTAATAATTATATTATTTAAAATAGAAATTTCAAGTAAAAAAATAGAAAAATAATAAAAAAAATTGAAAACAAGCTTAAATAAATCTGCATTTTGTGATTTTATCAATTAAATTTATATGATTATTAATGTAAAACGATGGTGATTCATGAAAATATAGATATAACTTTTTTAAAAGATTGAGCTTGCAAATACTTTGGTTATTGTAGTAAATATACTTAGCCAAGGAAGTAATTGGAGTTTTTGTCCCATACTATTCTTATAGTTTATTTTTTACTTAACAAATTTTCCATTAACGGATTATATCAAAAAATTGTACCCAAAATATATTTTTAGGGACTAGCAATCGAAAAAAGAATGTAAGGAATAAGAATTTTTTACAGTTTTCGCGAAATATTTTGTTACAAAAGAGATTATCTGGGTATATTGTAATGGAGAGAAAATTTGCCCATTAATAAGACAATGAGAGTAAATGATGCTCAGACTAAAAAATAGTAATGTTAATTTTACATTAATTGAATTGCTTGTTGTTATTGCTATAATTGCAATCCTTGCTGCACTATTGTTACCGTCTCTTCAGAAATCAAAAGCCTACGCTAGACAAATACAGTGCGCATCTCAACTCCGACAAATCGGTTTAGGTATAAGTATGTATGCGTCAGACAACGATCAGTGGGTGATGCCGACTAATGCGTGGGGAGATTATGGTCCCAGAGAGAATGACTGCCATTGGTTTTTTTTCCTTGGCACATATATTGGTGTGCCGCGACTAGCTAATTACTATCCTGGTGGGCCTAATGACTCGTGGGGTATTGCCGATCAGTGGAACAGTAATATTCTTGTTTGTCCGGATTTTAAGAACCGGGCGCCTATTACCAATGCGCCATGGAATGGTCGTCTAATTGCTAGATTCAATGGCGGTTATGGTAAGAATCGACGCTTGCCGCCTCGTGACTTTGATGATGCTGATTGGGTAGCACAATACCGTAGTCACGGCAACTTGAGATTAGTTCATGATCCCAGTTATCGCATACTCGTGGGTGATAGTAAAGCCGGCAACAGCGACTTGGGTACTTATTGGCAAGCACAAAATTTTGATGACTATGATATTGACAAATTTCGTCATATGAACCAGGGGGCGAATTTTGTGTATGTAGATGGCCATGTAAATTATCTTTCCAATAGAGAAATTGTTCAACGTGCCCGTAATGAACTTATCGGCACTGGTAATCCATGGCTTTTCAGAGCCAAGCAATAAAAAAAATTCAGTTTTTTTTATTGCATTATTATAGAAAATTTATTTGTTTGTTTTGTCTGAGTTGGAAACTAAATTTTGTGGTTTAATCAGGAAATAGATATTATCATAAAAATGTTATGAAATTACTCTCGATTCATTTTTTCAAGTTTTTGCCTAATTAAACACGTATGTGTTTGCTTGTTGTAACTAACATATACTTCTTACCAATGCCAGAAAAGAACTTAGAGTTGATAAGTTGATAATACATATATAAATATATATATATTCCTATTGATTTTATCTTTGTAACGTGATAAGCAAATTACAAGATATAAGATAATCGACAGACAGTCTGCATCATTGTGACCAGATGGACGATTCAAAACCAAGGTGCGACGAATCAACGAATTTAACTCGTCTTATACATACTCATACCTATATATAAAAAGAAGAAATTGTACTATATGAAGATGATACATCAACATCAAATCTCAAGACTGAACGAGAGTTAAGTAAACTCAATATGAGTTCGGCAAAAATCAAAGATATTCGAATCAAATAATCCAATAGTTAAGCATTTAGTGAAAACAAGGCAACTTAGCAACTATCTTGACAGACTTTCTATTACTGATTTAACTCGTGAGCAAGTATAAGGAAGACGCTTGATGACCATGTATATGCTTTATCACAAAGAGGTTTTCCATTTAAGGGATCGTAGTTTTCAGCAAAAGTCATTTTTGTTCTGCACATTTCACAGAAATTTTTAGCTATAACCTTGGCCTGATTTTGAAAACCTGAACGTCTAAGTCCATCTGTAATCAATAATACAATAGGTGCCCAGACTGGGCCTCTCCAATACCCGTTATCTACGTAGCACTTACTCCGTGGATTTTCCGTTGCAGGACCAAATTTAGTTACAAATCTTCCTCCAATTTTCAGTTCTGAAGCGATTTTATTCCGGATTTGTGCTGGTAGTTTGTCCCCAATTAATATTGGAACATAATTAATTAGGCTATCACCTCTTGCGGATATCTCTCCGGTTGAGGCATTTTTCGTTTGAAATTGATTTCCGTCCCAGAGTTTTTCAATCATTTTCTTTAACATTTTATCAGAGTTTATTTGCCACTTTTTTGACTCAGATTTCTTACCTAAAATAATGGCTAATTTCGACAAGAGTTCCATTTGTATGATTAAGTAGGTGGCAAGATCAGGTGCTGTTACTGGAAAACCCAAGTCAAAAACACTTGCATTATCCCAACCTGAATCGTTGCCATGATGATATTCACATAGTCCATCACTGTTGAAATCTCTATTTTTAAGCCACCAAATTGTCCATTTGGCAAGTTTTGGGAAAATGTATGATATAAACTTTTTTTCTTTAAACTTTTTATTTATTTCCATCATTCGTGAAAATGTCCAACCATATATAGGTGGCTTAGAGAAATTCCAGATTATTGACGTGGCACTAACTGCATCCGGTAGACAACCGAAATCATCCTGCAAATCAAAAAAAATGTTTAACTGATCCCATGCGAGATCTGGATTTTTATATGCAAGAGCTATTGCATTGAAACAATGATCCCAACTCCAACATGATGTCATCCAATTTTTGCTCATCAGCAAGGTATTGCGGGATAAGTTTCCATACGGCGCCACCACTGATTCATAGTTCACATACATCGCCAATTCCGCGGTCTTGAGATATCTCTTAGATACTGCAGGCATGGTATCGAGCCATCTCATCCATTCGAATTTAGCACTCTGTTCAATCTTTTGAAAATTTTCTTTTAATCCAGTTTTATTAGGAGTAGTGATAAACTCTTCTAACGCAAGTTCAAATATTCCAAATTCATCCGGGGCGAAAGTGAACGCCACCTTACGTTCAACTAACTTATGTTTTTTCCCATCGCGTTTAAGGTCATCAATCTCAAGATTACAATTTATTTCAGTTTGTCCTCTAAGGAGAGTTATTAAATATTGAGTTGCTGTAGGTGGGGAATTAAGAATCCATGAGCATTCTGATACTGCAAATGCGTATTGTCCACGAAGAGGAACCGATTCAAATTTCAGAGAAAGCGACTCTCCCCTAATTCGAACACAGTTTTTATTAGCAAAAGTTATTTTTAATTGTCCGTCGTTAGTGACAAGTGAGCACACCCATGGCCTGGCATCTACACGATAATCAATCCGGAGTCCATTCTTGATTAGAAAAATATGCAATAGTTCCCTCATACCTGGAGCGTTTCTCATTGTTCTCATAACTAAACCATTATATCCCCATTCCTTAGGAAGAACAGAAAAACACATATATGAACCGAAAATACTAAAGGGAACTTCTTCTGGATTAAATTTTATCATAACATAACTTTAAATGATAAAAGTAAATATTTTTCTATTTTAATAAAAATCAAGCAATTAACTTATTTTTTATCTCTTGCAGCTAAAAATCCCCAATAATATGCAGTAGGACGAAACGTCTGGTGAACGGTATATTCGCACATGGCTGGCCATAGGAATATATCAACATACCATTCCGCTGCTGGCCATGAATGACTGTTTGGAAACATATCTCCCAAATGCCAGGTATGAACCCAACTATTGAACCCCCATTCTGCTTGTGCATCCATAGGGCCATAGACAGTAATGCCTTCAGGGGCTTTTTGCGCCGATACTCTACTATCTATGTGAAGTGGATTTCGCGGATAATCCGATCCAACACCGACAGTGAAAGTAATGTTGAGAGGATTAGCTCCTGATGAAAAATGAGCAGCAGCAATTGCAGCATCAAGATATTTTCGATCATTGGTGAGAATATATGCTCTTGGTAGGACAGGCCCTACTATCATTTCTGGAACTGAATAGTAAGCTACCCATCCCATCATTGGGAGGCCAGGCACTCTTGTATGAATGTTAAAGGCATTATTTTTTCCGAAGTCAATAGCCACATCGGCGAAGCGTTTTATTAGTTCAACGCAAATATTTCTAAACTTCGGGTCACTTTTTTCATTGGATAGCATTGCGTAATTAAACATAGCACCTATTTCAATTTCACTGACATCATATGGGTCAATTTTTCCCAGTAAATCCTTAAAAGCATTGTGATATTTTGCATCATTAGTGAGTGAATATAATTCCGATGCTGCCCTTAATTTCTCCGCATTTAAGCTTTTTATTGCTTGATTTAGGTCAAATGAAGGACTTCTTTTCTTTATTTCATCGAAAACTTTTTGAGCACTTTCTTCAGACCAGTTCCATGCAAGTATTGCCTTTTTGCGATAAAAATCTGCTTTGTGTGAGTCAATTTCAGATAATATTCTCGCGGATTTTGCAGAGCATGCAGCAAAAGAGTAGCTTGTTATAGGGTCTGGTCCAAAAGTTCCAATTAAAAGCGTTTCTTGCCAACTTGCTTCACCCTGACGAGGATGCTTAGTGGATTCGATTCCCCCTCTCACGCCACCATCGCTTTCCTGCATTCTTGCATAGCAATCAATGTTCCATAGGCACTCATTGACCAAATCTGGAATATTATCCTTAGTCTCACCAGGTGGCAGAGATAACTTTACTTTAGCGAAAAAAGTTGGATTAATCTGATACAACTCAAGCAAATCGTAGCTTACATCAAGATGGTTGGCCCTCCTATCCCAGTCTCCAGCGTCCATGTATCCACCCCAGGCATTGGAATTTATCTTGAGTTTTGAGATATTCGCAGGATTACCAATTTTCTGATCTAGTTCCTTTCTAACTATAGCGATTTCTCCCTCCAATCTTGTATGTTCGAGCTCAAATATTTTGAAACCATCTGCTGGGTGCATGTTTCTTGGTCTCCTGTATTCACTAAAAGGAGGCCCAAGCTCAATACCGCTTCTATGCGCTAGTAACCCTTTCATTGAAATGGAAAACGCAGAAAGCCAACTTCTTTCATTTGAAATCTCAAAAGGATAACTTACGCCAACTCCAGGTACGTGTATCCTGAATTTTCCTATCATTTGAAAATCATTGAAATCCATATAATAAACATTCGTGAATACGAAGTTTTTATCCTCTTTCAGTTTTTCAGGTCTGGAAACGGGAAACCCTTCTATAATTTTCCCGCTGTAAACGGTCTTTTTGCTATTATCGTCAATTATTTCAAAGGAATCAATCTCATATTTATATGCGCCTCCATTGCCGAGCCAAAGAGACAAATAAGCCCTCTTAAATGTATCATCAGGTCTGTAGCCAATCTGGTTAACATGAATTGATTCACTGCGATTTTCACGTGAATTAAATTTGAATTCAACGGAAGTTTCACGAGTATTAATAGCTTTAAATTCAATTTTATATTTAGCTCCTTCAACAAGTTTTTCCGGCAATTTGAGATATATGATGTGCTGAACAGATTTCTTTCCGTTAACCAGATCCTGATCAATAGGTTTGCTCTTACGATAGACGGTTAAGGGCTCAATGCCATTTCTCATTGCTTCTATATTATCACTATAGATCCTATACGCCGATGGAGAATCTATCAGATTCTTTTTAAGCGGAGTTCCTCTTATATATTCCCTCCATATCATTGGTTGCCATGTGCCATAGGGTTCAAAATAATGGGCATAGCGTTGACCATTTCTATAAAGATCTCTGTTGATCTTTTCTCTGGATACACCATTTTTTGTCCATACTGGGACTAATTCTCCACCCGCTTTTATTTCATCTTTTTCCTCTGCTACGTATTTCTTTTGTCCCTCTTTTATAACTTCCATTTCTTGTATTCTAATGGCGACTATGTCTGGTGTTGCTGGATAAAGTTCGACAACAGTAGCGCCATCTTCCGGATGGGTAATTCCATTTTTCATCTCCTCATCTGCGAAAACTGCAAAAACTTCCCAAATAATCAGCCCAATAATAATGTGTTGAATTTTCATAAAATACCTCATTATCTTTTTTTAATATCTTTATAACAATCGCGAAAGTTTTCGCGAAACTCAATTCATTAATGAGTAACTGCAAAATTCCACATAGTTATGCGGTATTTTGCAATTGATCTGGACTGATAAAAATATACCCTGAAACAGATGCAAAGTAACAGAATGGGAAGTTCTCTCTCATTCTGAGAATGAAATCTTAAAATTCTTCAATTGCAACTCGCCATTACCATTAATGTAAACGACGCATAATGCCGAAACCATATTCTCTGGTACTGTAATAATCTTTTCCACTTTTGTCCAATCGCGTGGAGGTGGAGAAGTGTATTCAAGGATATTCCTAAGATGGACATTTTCAAATTTTGCATTTTTGAAAATAAGTATTGAACCACAACTCTCAAGACCAATGGCTTTGACTTGGAAATTGATTTTTATCTCTTTCTCTGTTATGAAGTTGATATGCCTTACAATTTTTGCATCTTTCAAGTCCTTTTCACCAGTACTTAAAGTTATTATATTGTCTCCGTTTTCTTCTCTAAAGGAAACAATGCCTCCATTTTCGGCTTTCCATAGTAGAGAATCATTATCTTCAGTTTTGGTTATATTGCCTGAAGAATAACTGATTATGGATTCTCCTTTATTTAAGACAACTTTTTCCCCACTTACATTGTTAGTGACAGAGAGTCTACCTTTTATCAAGTCCACACATGTTTTTTCCTCACTAGACCGGATTTCAAAAGAAGTTCCAATAACTTCAATATCTGTGTTAGGAGTTGAGATTAACATTGATTTTTTTTGAGGAGTGGAATCCACTTTTAGAAAACCATTTTTTAGAAAGATTATTTTTCGACTATTTTCTCTAAAAATGGTGTTAATCTCTGAGTCTTCACCAAGTTCCAAGCGTGTCTTATCAGAATATTCGATCAGCAAATTTCCCCCTTTAGGGGTGATTATCTTTGACGGCGTCTTGATCTTTGCTCCTTTAAAAAGATTTTCCTTGTACAGTTTATCATTTATAATAATATCGCTTTTTGATGATTTCACTGATAATACAAGTGAATTATCGGTATTTTGCCATAAAAACGGTAAGAATAAGACAAGTAATAAAGATGCTGCGATAGCCCAACCCCATTTAAGAATAAAAAATGCCCCTTTTGTCTTCTGTACTTTCCTTGTTTCTGATTTGATTATTGGTCTCTGTAATTTTGATTTTACTATCAAAAAAATCTGCTTTTCCCAAGTTAGTGGAGTTGATAACAATGTTTCGATTTTGACATGTCCTTTGAAAAATTCAATTAATGATGGTTCATCGACTAACTTTTGATGGATAAAAATTAACTCCGCATCTTTTAATTCCTCTCCATCAATGTATTTCGACATAAGTTCTTCAAAGTTCATTTTTTTATATTACTTTTTATTTCTTTAATATTTCTTCTTCAATGCATAACTTGAGAGAGTTTCTTATTCTCATCATAGTCATTCTAATAGCTGATTCACTACTGAATGTAAAATTAGTTGCTATTTGTTTGAATGACTTTCTGTCTTTATATCTTAATTGTAAAAGGCTTTTGCTTTTTTCGGGTAATTTTTCAAGGCAGATATCAAGGGCTCTTAATCTCTCTGAAAGATATGTTTCATCATCAATTTCATTTGAATTTGAACCAATAATATTAGCAATGGCCTCTCTGTGTCGGATTTGCCTGCGCTTCTCACCTCTAAAATAATTCATAGCTATATTTTTAGCTATACCTTTTAGCCAAGCTATTAGTTCAACATTTTCCGGTTTTGTTTCTTGTTGTTTCCAAAAACACACAAAAACCTCCTGAATAATATCATCGGCAATTGAATAACCAACACCCAAACATATCAGGTAAGACTTCAATGCCCTTGCATGATCATAGATTATCTTTTCTAACTCTTCTGAGTTTTTCATTTCTATTATTATATAACCTAAAGATATTTTTTGTAACAAAAATTTATTGTGTTAACAATACATTTATATCTTTATGAGGTCATAAATTATAATAAATTATAAAAAAAACGCATTTGCATAGATTTATTCTATACAGCGCAGTTGGAATTGCTGCTACATCATAATACCCTTAATAATAAGAAGATGTAGAAAATTGAGTACTCACCAAATTGCTTTTTGGACTGGAGATTTTTTTGTTCCGTGCTAAGCTGTCCTTTTAAGAAACTAGTAAACAAAGGAGGATACAGCATGAGCGCAACATTGAAAAATACGCTTTTGGCAGGAAAATTCAAACACAAGATAAGAGTTTGCGGAGGCTTGTTCAATTATTAGTGGGACGATGATATTCCGATATCCTCCTTGCACGATACATAGGCTTCACTGAAAAATTCAAAAAATATTATATAATCACTTGACAAGTAGGTATTTATGTAGTATAATGTTCTCAAAAAAACGGTTGGGACTTCTCGAAATGAACCTGAAAACGATGGTATCGAGAGCCTAAAACTGGGAGAAGCGAGAAAAAAATACGGCGGAGTCAGAAAAATTTTCAGAATAGATAGGGGATGTGCAGAAAAACTTTTTGCCCAAAAACACGAAAATCTTTTTCCAGCAGACACTATAATCGTCCTCTCGATGGGAAATATCATCGAATCCAGAATTCATGAGGAATTTTTTTGGATTCCCCAATCGCTGAGAATTTCATCCAGCATTTGAAGCCTGCGTCAGGAATGGCGCATCTCCCGAAAGGGGTACTTCTTCAACGTTCAAATTCAGGATGGCTTATGCAAAAAAAAAGCGAAGCAAAAAGGCTCCGCTTTTTTCTTTGATTTTATAAAAAAAAGTTAGAAATTAATCATTTAGGGCTTTTACACCGGGAAGTTCTTTCCCTTCGAGGAGTTCGAGGGATGCTCCTCCTCCTGTTGAGATATGTGTCATTTTTTCTGCAAGACCGCTTTCATTTACTGCTCTTACAGAGTCTCCACCGCCAATTATGCTTATTGCACCTGAATCTGCAACGGATTTACAAATGCCAAGAGTACCTTTTGCAAAATTTGGCATTTCAAAACAACCCATAGGCCCATTCCATACAACTGTTTTAGCTTGAGATATTTCTTTAGAAAATTCTGCTACTGATTTTGGTCCAATATCCAGGGCCATCCATCCCTCTGGAATATCCATTCCGACTGTCTGGATATTTGCATTATTATCAAATTTATCTGCTATTACATTATCACAGGGGAGTAATAATTTTACATTTTTAGCCTTTGCTTCGTCCATTATTTCTCTGGCTGTTTGAAGGAGTTCTTCTTCGCAAAGGGATTTACCAATTTGGTGTCCCATTGCCTTGAGGAATGTATAAGCCATTCCACCACCAATGATTAGAACGTCAACTTTTTGTATTAGTGCTTTTAAGACAGCGAGTTTATCTGATACCTTTGCCCCGCCTATGATAGCAACGAAAGGTCTTTTTGGATTTTCAATTGCTCCTCCAAGGTATTCAATTTCTTTTTCCATCAAGAATCCAGCAACAGATATTGGGATAAATTTGCATATTTTAGCGGTTGAACCGTGTGAACGATGTGCAGTTCCAAAAGCGTCATTTACGTAAATTTCGCCAAGTTTGGCAAGTTCTTTTGCAAAAGCCTCAGCTTTCGCTTTATCATCATCAGTTTTTGTTTTCATATCTTCTTCTTTATGAAAACGGGTATTTTCGCAGATCATGACTTCGCCTGGTTTTAAAGCTATAGCCTTTTTGACAGTGGCTTCCCCAATACAATCTTCCGCAAATTGGACAGGTTTTCCAAGTAATTTACTGAGGACTTCAACAGTTGGTTTTAAACTAAATTCAGGGGCAGGTTTTCCTTCTGGACGGCCAAGATGACTTAAGAGCACGAGAGAAGCGCCCTGGTCAAGGATATATTTAATTGTAGGTAAAGCGGCCTTTATTCTGGTATCATCTTTGACTTTTCCTTCTTTTACAGGGACATTGAAATCTACTCTCATTACGACTCTTTTCCCTTTCAAGTTCACATCTCTTACAGTTTTCTTTTTAAAGTTCATATTTTCTCCTTTATTTATTTATGACGTAAAAGTATAGGGAACTATAAATTTACACCACTTTTTGAGAAAATAAAGTGATTTAGTCTTTTTTTACAATAAAAATTACGAAGTTCTTGAAAAATAAAAGTATAGAATTATTTTGCTAATTACAAAAATACGGGAGATTTTGGTTGATGAATAAAAAAAACTCTAAAGATAAAAATATTCTTTGCATTGGGGCTGGATACGTTGGTGGTCCTACTATGGCTGTTATTGCTATGCATTGCCCGGAATATAAAGTTACAGTCGTTGATATAAATGAGAAACGTATTTCTGATTGGAATTCAGAAAATCTTCCTATCTATGAATCAGGATTATATGAAGTAGTAAAAAAAGTGAGGGGAAAAAATCTTTTCTTTTCTACTGATCTGGAAAAAGGAATAAAGGAATCATCAATAATTTTTGTAAGTGTTAATACGCCTACAAAGACTTTTGGAGAAGGGGCGGGTATGGCTGCAGATCTTCAATATTGGGAAAAAACAGCACGTTCAATTATTGACTATTCTGATGACGACAAAATCGTAGTAGAGAAGAGCACTTTGCCGGTGAGAACAGCAGAAGCAATGTATCGTATCTTACAGTCAAATAAGAAAGGTTTAAATTTCGAGATAATTTCAAATCCTGAGTTTCTTGCAGAAGGTACAGCGATAAATGATCTCGAGAATCCGGATCGCGTTTTGATAGGTTCAATGAATACGGAAAGTGCAAGGAATGCAGCCAGAAAAATAGCGGAAATTTATGAACACTGGGTTCCAAAGGAAAAAATACTTCTTACCAATGTCTGGAGTAGTGAGCTTTCAAAATTGGTCGCAAATGCAATGCTTGCTCAAAGAATTTCTTCAATTAATAGCATTTCCGCCCTTTGCGAAAAAACTAACGCCGACATTGATGAGGTTGCAAAAGCTGTTGGAATGGATAGTCGAATTGGACCTAAATTTCTCCGTGCAGGAGTTGGTTTCGGGGGGTCGTGTTTCAAAAAAGACATTTTGAATCTCGTTTATTTATGTCGTCATTATGGACTTAATGAAGTGGCAGATTATTGGCAAAAAGTTGTTGAGATAAATGAATATCAGCAGCATCGTTTTGTTTTAAATGTCATAGATAAGATGTTTAATACAATTTCAGGAAAAAAAATTGCTATATTTGGTTTTGCATTTAAAGCTGACACAGGAGATACCCGTGAGTCTCCTGCAATTTATGTAGCAAAGAAACTTATTGAAGAAAATGCGATAGTAAGTATTTTTGATCCGAAAGCAATTGAAAATGCGAAAACTGACCTTGCTGAATACAAGAAAAAAGTTAGTTTTTTCTCTAATTACATTGATTGCGTCAGAGATGCTCATGCAATTTTAATACTCACTGATTGGAAAGAATTTGCAGAATATGATTATAAAATGATATATGGTATAATGAATAAACCTGCTTTTATTTTTGATGGCAGGAATGTAATTGACAGAGAAGCTCTATTTAAAATTGGTTTTAATGTGTGTTCTATAGGAAAAGAAGATTTGCTTAACTTATAATATGTAGTATGAAAAAAAATAGAAAAAAATTTTTGGGTATTATTATTTTATTTTTATCAGTTTTTTTATCAGTTTCAATTTTTGCCGATTTCTGGAAAGAATTAAACAAAGTCGTTGATGTTATTGAAGAACTCTCTGCACCTGTTGTATCGAATTTATGTTTTGCTGATTCGATAGAAAATGATAGGCCCTCAGGAATTTCAAAAAGTTTTCCATGTAATACCAGAAAAATTCATGTATGGTTTAATATTAATGGAGCATCGCCTGATCAAACGATTTCATCAGTATGGATGAAAAAAAAGTCCAAAGAATACGTAAAGATATATGAGTTATCAAAGCAAGCTCCTCCACAGAATGTAAACTATATGGATTTTAGTTTGGCTGTACCTGAAAATAACATGTGGCCCGTTGGCGAATATAAAGTTGATATTATATGTAACAATAAGGTTCTTGCAACAGGGATTTTTCAAATTACTGAGGCTGTAAAAGGTGGACATGGGATATGGAATGTAAATGGTGAAAATACGGGAAATACACACTCTCCAGCAGAAAAGAAACCCGAGAACTTCGACTTTAATTTTTGAAATATGGTAGCATCTTTACTACAGTTTTCTTAAAGAGTCATTTTGTATTATTTTTTTCCAGTCACTAAAATGCGTTGCGAATTTCGCAAGAGAAACGTAAAGTCTCATACCTGAATTTCCCCCGCAAAAACAAAGTCGAAGGAGAAGAGTTCCCAGCATAATTTTGAAAAACGGTTCTGATAATAACCACTTCAGGTTAATAGGATCTCCTTTAGCCATAGAATCAGCAAAAATTTGAGAAATTCGTGATATATATTTTAGACCTTCGCCAGTTAGAGGTTGAACCATTCCTGCTGCGTTTCCAAATTTTGTTACAGAGCCGTTCTCGTTTTGTGGAAAAAGAGATGGATACAGTGGAATAATTCCTCCTCCTCTTGCAATAATCTCGCCGTTTAGCAAAAATTTTTTCTTAAATTCCTGAAATTTACTGTCAATGTGTTTAAAATCTGTTACAGAACCAGCTCCAATGTTTAGTTTTCCATCTGGTAAAGGAAAAATCCAATAGTACCCATTCATCTCTCCGCTTTCAAATATGAACATCAGGGAGCCTGGTTGGGGAGATACCCCCTTTACTATTTCTACTTTTGCGATGGAATAAGGTTCGAGGAAGATATTTTTTTTTGTATGAGAGAATCCGTTAGCAAGTATGAGGTTATTGAATTTTACTTTCTCTTTTTTTCCTTCAATTAATATTTCTAATGTTTTTCCTGCTTCATTATGAGATAAATATTTTGCTTTTGCGAATTTCGCACCTTCTGATATTGCCTTATCACAGGAAGCCTTATCAAGAGTGCGCCTATCAACGACAGCATAATCAATTTTTTTTTCAAAAAGTTCTCCATCGAGAGAAAGAATACCTCTCATGCATTTTTCGAATGGTATATCAAGATTTGCATGCTGAAAGGCATGCATTTCTATTCCTCCGGCGCATTTAAGTCTTGAACCAGGCTCTGAGTAGTCAATTAAAAGAACACTTTTGTTTTTTTTTAGCAGTTCGCGCGCTATTGAAGAACCAGCGAATGAGGCGCCTATGATATGAAAATCAAAATCATTGTTGATATATTCATTCACAACAATTTACTCATTTTTTTTACTGAGCACAGTTTCTTTTACTTTTGATATTATTTTTTCTTGCAATTGTGGACTTCGTTGGAGGATATCTTTAAGACTTTCCTTGCCCTGTCCAAGTTGTTCACCTTCAAATGAAAACCATGAGCCGCGTTTTTCAATGATTTGCATTTCTATTGCCACATCAATTATAGAAGCAGCATACGAAATCCCCTCCGAATAATTTATATCGAACTCAGCTTGACGAAACGGCGGAGCAAGTTTATTTTTTACTACTTTAACTTTAGTTCTATTACCAATAACGTTGCCATTGGAATCCTTTATAGGGGCTGTTTTACGAATATCAAGGCGAATTGAACTGTAAAATTTAAGCGCATTTCCTCCAGTAGTAGTTTCAGGATTACCAAACATTACTCCTATTTTTTCCCTTATCTGATTTGTAAATATACAACATGTTTTACTACGGCTTACTGCACCGGTTAATTTTCTTAAAGCCTGCGACATCAATCGAGCCTGAACTCCGATGAAAGAATCTCCCATCTGTCCTTCTATTTCAGCCCGAGGGACAAGTGCTGCAACAGAATCTATTACAACTACATCTACAGCATTGCTTCGGACAAGAGTATCAGTAATATTGAGGGCATCTTCTCCGCAATCTGGCTGAGAAATCAGCAGAGAATCAAGGTCAACACCTATTTTCTTTGCATATACAGGATCAAATGCGTGTTCTGCATCAATGAGAGCACCTACACCACCATTTTTCTGTGCATTTGCGATAACGTGAAGGCATAGAGTTGTTTTTCCCGAAGATTCAGGGCCATATATTTCAACAATTCTACCTCTTGGAACTCCTCCTATCCCTAATGCAATATCAAGGGAAAATGAACCTGTTGAAATAACTGGGACGTCAAAATGAAGTTTCTCATCTCCCATTCTCATTATAGAACCTTTACCAAATTCTTTTTCTATCTGTGATATAGCCAGAGAAAGATTTTTATCTTTTTCTTTATCTTTTATTGCTGTGGTTGTCTTTTGATTTTCGCTCATAATTTTTTTGCCTCCGGGTAATTTTGATTTTACAATGTTACTTTTAGCATTTAATTTCTTTAATTCAATAAGATTTTTTGATGTTTTGAGATAATATTTTAGCCTAAATTTTCAGTTCAAGCTGATAAGAGATTATAAATATTGCGTAAAAATGTTGTGAATTTCCACATAGTTCATTTTTTTTCTAATCTTTGAATTATTGAATCCGTAAGTGTTTGGTTATGGTGGTAGATATGCTTATGGAGAAAAACCCTGAGAAATTACTACGCTGTCCTCATTCATGGCTTTGCTTTTGCGCGCTGCGCCAGATAGAAATGAAATATGGCATAGTTTTCTGCGGCCAGAAATGAAAAAAGAATAAAAGAGTTTATTTCCAGGAAGTGGAGTAAAAAAAATATTATCCTTTTATTCCACTTGTGGCTATTCCTTCTATAAATGCTTTTTGTGTGAATAGGAAGAGGACGATTACAGGTGCTACAACGATAAGGCTTGCCGCCATTAAATAGTTCCATTCTGTTCCTCCGTGTTGGCTTTGAAAGAATTGTAGCCCAAGTGCAAGCGTGAAATCTTCCTGATTGGTGAGGAAGAGGAGCGGTCCGATGAAATCATTCCATGTGCCCATGAATTGAAAGAGGGCTACTACGAGTAGCGCCGGTTTAGACATAGGTAAAATAATATTTGTAAAAATCTGAAATTCACTGCAACCATCAATTCTTGCTGCTTCTGAAATTGAATTTGGAATAGTTAAAAAGAACTGTCTTAGTAGAAATACATTAAATGCTCCTGCAAAAAATGAACCTATCCAGAGGGGATGAGGAGTACCTATTAATTGCATTTTTCGATATAGAGAATATAAAGGCACCATTATAACCGGGAAAGGAACCATCATAGTTGCAAGGGCCAGGAGGAATATTTTATCTCTACCTTTCCAGTCTATTCGAGAAAAACCATATGCGGCGAATGCGCTTGAAATTACTGTGCCTAACACGTTAAGAAAACATAATATAAGTGTGTTTTTGAGATAGAGCCAGAAATATTTCATCGCTTTTATAGCACCCCTAAAATTTTCCCAACGAGGGTATATTTTTCTCTTTAAATTTTTTAGCTCGATGAAATGGATTGTGGCTTGAATTTCTTTTTCATTTTCAGGAGTAACAGCAATATATGGGTTTGATTTCGTCGCTGTCACTTCAGATATTAGTTCAAACTTATCTAATTCAATTTTCTGTTGATCAAGCTCATTTTTTGGGATAATAATAATATTATTATCTGCCTTTGATTTCAATACAATTGATGGCATTTCGATTTTTTGTTTTGGAATAAGATAAACAATTTTTTTATTTAAAAAGCAATAATAACGATATGGTAACCATGTAGGTGGCATACTCATAGTTTGCTCAATTGGCTTTAATGCGGTGGAGAGCATCCATATAAGAGGGGTGCTAAAGATTAGAGAGCCAATACAAAGTATCAAAAATACGAGAATTTTTCCAAAAGGTGACAATCTTATCATAGTTTATTCTCCATAATGAACATGTTTTCGGCTTAGTTTTGTCGCTATAAAAGTTAAGGAAACAATAATTACAAATAAAATCCATGCCATTGCACATGCATATCCCATCTGATTGTATGAAAACGCATTTTCATAAAGATAAACAGCATAAAATAAAGCGGATCTGTTCGGACCTCCATTTCCTCCTCCAAACATTATATAAGGTTGTGAAAAAACTTGTAAACAACCAATAATACCCATAATTAAGTTAAAGTATATTACTGGAGATATTGAAGGAATTGTTATATGCCATACTTTTCTTAGGAAACCAGCCCCATCTATCTCGGCGGATTCATATAACTGAATTGGTACGTCCTGAAGTGCTGCAAGATAAATTACAACTGAATGTCCAACACCCCATATAACGGTTAGTATAAGGGCTGGTTTTGTATATTTCTCATCTGTAAGCCATTCGGGTCCAGGGAGACCAAGTAATGATAAAAAGTAATTCAATAAACCGTATTTTCCATTGAAAATCCATAACCATATCATAGCTGTGGCAACGAGAGGAACCAGTGAAGGGAGAAAAAATAATGTTCTAAAAAATGGTCGCCCTGATACTGGCATGTTCAAAAGTATTGCAATTGAAATAGAAACTATCAGGCCGAGAGGAATTGCGAAAATCGCAAATATTACGGTGTTATAAAGAGCTTTCCAGAATACACTATCCTGAGCTAAATCACTATAATTCGTAAAGCCAATAAATATTGGTTTTGAAAAGACATCATAATCACAAAATGAATAATAAAATGACGCGCAGACCGTATAAACTGTAAATATAATAAAACCTGCTATCCAGGGACTTATGAATAGAAGCCCTGTTTTGAGTTTAATTTTTTCACCAGCTGTCATTTATTGAACTCCATTCTTTTAATCTCTCATTCTTTATAAGTTCCCAGCGTTTTAGTATTTTGTCAAATTTCCATTGAGTTCTTTCTCTTGCTATAGCGAGGGCTTTTTCAGGTGATAAAATTCCAGAAAATGCCTGATCATAAGCGACGGCAAGTTCATTTCCATATTCATTCCATACAGGAATTTTAGGAATAGATTTTATCCCATCAGATTTTGCTAAGTCGATAAATACTGAAATATATTTATTTGGATGAGAAGAAATGAAATCCTTACTGATTCTTTTTAATGGGCTAAATTTTCGTTGCCCCATAGCGAGCTTTTCCATTGCGGGCTGTGAATTCATATATTTGATGAATTCGAATGCTTCACGTGGATGAGGAGCTCCTTTTGGGATGACGAGTACATCGCAATCTGCTATTGAAACGAATGGTGTTTCTGAATTTTTTCCGAGCGATGGGAATGGAGCTGCTCCCCATTCGAGTTGAGGGGAGTATTTTTCGATAAAGTTATACATCCATACCCCCTGAAGGACTATAGCTATTTTTTCAGATAGAAAAGGATTTTGAGGTGAAGCAAAATTGCCAAATGAAGCACCAAAGTTTCTGAGATTATGGACACCAAATTTTTTTGCGAAAGAGCAAAACCATTTTAATGCTTCTATATTTTCGGAGCTGTCAGCTGTAACTTTCTTATCACCATCCCATAATTTTCCATTGAACCAGTAACACCACATAGAATTCCACCATCCTGGTTCTGTTGGTGTATAGCCGAGCTGGATAATTTCAAATTTTTTTTCTTCTCTTTCATTCTCGCTAAGTTCACAGAATTTGACTTTTTCTTTTTTCCCATTTCTTTCTATTGATACTATTGTCAATAGTTCATTCATTTTGTCTAATTCTTCACGACTTTTTGGTGGTTTTTCAGGGTCTAATCCTGCTTCTCGAAATAATCTTTTATTCCAGTGTAGAGCGAGTGTTGCAGGGGTTGATGGTAAAGCCCATATAAATCCTTTTCTCTCGCAAATATCCCAATAACACGGGATATAGTCTTCTTTTTTTATACCTGCTTTTTCAAGAGCTTTATTTAATGGCATCAGGGCGCCTTTTTCTGCAAAAACATTTACATTACTGGCCCATAGCCCAGCAATGTCTGGTGGATTTCCGCCAGCAGTTGCCAGCATTAATTTTTGGTCTATTGTACTAACAGTAAGAAGCCTTACAAAAATTTTATTTTGGCTATTGTTGAAATCATTAATTACATCTACCAGAGCGTCTCGTTCAAATCCTGTCCACTTTTCCCAATAGTTTACAATTATTTTTCCGTCTGGAGTTATTTCCTCTGTTCTTGCTTTTTTAAGCGATAAGTATGTAAGTGCCGAGAAAATTGAAATAGCAATTAATGAAATAAAAAATAGAGGTTCAAACTTTGAAAAACTTTCAAAATTTTTCTTTTTAAGGTGCATATTTATGGACTGTCTTTTATAACAGGTAATTTTATATACAACTCGCCGAGCTTTGTCAAAGTTTTTCCATCTTTGCTTATTAGAGACATTTTATTATCTCCAAAATCGGCTTTGAACCATGCATATTTTTCAACATAAGGGGAGAGTTCAAAAAAAATTACAGCCTCTTTCATATATTGCAAAAGTTCTTTTTCATTTTTAGCCCCCCACCATGCGAATTCAGTAACCCAAATAGCTTTGTTATATTTTTTGTGGAGTTCATCTACGACCCAGCGTAATTCCCCGATATTGCCATAGCTATGAACAGCAATTGCTCTTATTTTTTGATTTTCCCCTATAAAATGGTAAAAGGCATTTAGATATGGAACCATATAGGTATAGGTAAGTTCTTTTTTTTCAATTGGGTCGAAAGCTTTTATACTGGCTTCGATAGACGAGCCTATTGCCATATGAGGTCCAATAGTTTCAACTCCGTATTTTTCGGCAAGGTCCTTAATATTGATGTACCATTTTGCACACATTTCGGGTGTGATAAAAGCCTGGTCTTTCAAGTTTGGTTCGTTGATAGCAAGAACATATTTAGCCTTGAATCCTTTTTCAAAGAATTCCTTTAATCCATCAAGTTGTCCTTGATGAGCACCCCATACCATGGGATAGAATTCGATAGGAGAATCTTCTTTAATAAGGAATTCATCTGCCGTAAAATGCCAGTTATAGCACCATGATACACCTTTTGAAAGCATTTGAGCTTGTTCTGGAGTTAACTTATTAAAGCAAATTCCCCGTTTAGAACTTCGCGTTTGTTCTTCTGAATTGAGGAAAAGAGGATATAGAATAAAGCAGAGGATTGAAATTAAGGCGATTTTTTTTCTAAAGATGCTCATTTTTTGTCTCCTATTTTTGTATTGAATTAAATTTATATTTTGAAATGACTTTTGGGCTTACTTTAGTAGTTGCGATTTTCGCATTTCCGCTGAAAATATCTGCACTTATTTCATTTTGGCCTGGATTATAGATTACGGCAGTAATTTCCCCATTTGAATTTTTGAAAACCGTACTTGTCGGAATTGATGTATGATAATTCCATTCTATCTGACCTAACGAAAGCATACTATGTGAAAAATAATAAGTAAGAGTGGCGTGCTTAAAATCTGCGAATTTATTCTTTTCTTCGTATGCTTCATCCAATATTTTTGCGGCTCGTCTTGGATTTCCAAATATAAGTGGCGTGAGTGCAATGTTGCCCCAATCGTCTCCAAGCTTTACGATGGGGAAATTTTGTCCTTTTCCCTGTTTATTGAGCATATTTTCAAATTGCCTCTCTGAAAACTGTGGATCTTTCCCAAGATATTGCAAAGATGTCCATAAAGGTAACCATTGAATACCATAAATATGAATAGCTTCCCCACTAAACCATGTCCAATATCCGATATCGCGATCTCTCAAAACGCTTATGATACTGTATTTGTTTTTGTAGTTAGCTGAATAGTTTGAATGTTCCTGACCGAGTTTCCATGCGTAATAATCATTCCAGTATTCGAGGATTGCTTCTGATTCTATTGCCCAGCCCATTGCTCCTGCAGAGATCATATCATCATCGTGTAATGCGTTTCCCAATAGGAATAAACCGGTCCATGCTTGCATTGATTCAGAGGAAGACTCTTGATTATTTCCATCATTTGGATTTGAAATACCTCCTGCGTAACTGTGTCCCCTCCAGAAATTGAATGTTCTAAAATAAGGGAAGATAGGGTCGTTTCTATCCCAGTTAGCATATTGTTTAGCGATTAACTTCAACATTGGGGCAAATTCTGATGCCCACTGTGTATCTTCCAATGCAAGCAATGCTCCAGAAAGAGTAAAGTAGCCGTAGTGAAAGTGATGATCAGTGAAATTTTCTGAACCATAACTTGGCTTTATACCTACAAGTCCACTCCATGGAGGAGGATATTTTGCAAAATAGCGGGAATTTTCACCTGGAGTATATGTGAGCCAATCAGAAAGAATTTCTCTTAATTTATTGCGTAATTTATCGGCTTCTGGCATATTGAGTTGTCTGGCAATCATCATTATCTGCGAAATTCGCAAGATGTCTTTTGCTCCCCAATATGTATCCTGACCTGTATAGGGTTTTGAGCACTGATCATCTGTCCATTTTTTTACGTAGTTTTCCATTCTTTTTTCGTCGTAAGGATAGTCTTTTTCGTTATGTGTTGGTTTTGGGAGGACTGGTAAAATTCCATTGAAGTTCCAGTTTATTTCAAATGAATTTCCTTTAGCAATTCGTAATTTGCCTCTATTTGTATTATAGCTAATATCAGTGAAGGAAAGATTATTTTTCGTAGTCCTGTAATGATGTGGGAGCCAGCCCTGAAGAAAGGAATTATTTGAAGTATCATTATTTAATTGTTCTGTTTTTATTTCCCATTTAGTGGATATTAAGCCCTTGGTTGGATTATAATTGTATGACATTATTGTTTTTCTTGGGATAGAGTATGCGTATTTTTGGAATGTTTTTGCGATTTTCGCATCTGGAGCCAATGCGATGATAAGATATTTTTTTTCAGATTTAAAGTTTATTTTGAGTATTTCTGGCGAGAGCTGAAAATTAGTGTTTTCTGGAGAGAATACAACAAAGCTTCTCTTATCTCTTGTAATTATCAGAGCACTTCCATTGAAATCAGATTTGATTTTTCTATTTTCAGTATCGAGTATTTTGTCTTCAGTATCGAGAGGTATTGTAAGATCGAGTTTTTTTAATTCAATCCAAATGAATGGAAAACCCTGGCCATAAGTAATGTCTATGAATTTATCTTGCGATTTTCGCAATCTCATTACCTGCATCCAGTCGCTAAAATCTTTCGTCGAACATTTTGAAAAAATTCCTGAACTTTTTTCCGGGTAATTAGTTTGTACGATCTGGTCTACTGAAATCCATCCCCATCCACCACCGGTTTGGTCTACAAGTTTTATAATTGCCTTTTTATTTTTGAATTTTTTTAGGTCCCAGATTACTGGAAAATGTTCCCATGAATTTTTGCCTGAGACAGAATAGATTTCTTTCCCCTCTATTTCAAGGGATACTTTTGCTTTTCCTCCATCGCTTCCTCCGCCTACCAGGAGACGCATGTAATCGCGTTGTATTGTGAACGGTTGGCTTATTATGGTGCCCTGTCCTTGATCGCCGGCATTTAGATACGAATTAGCATATCTATTTCCATTTATTCCATTTGCTTTATTTCTGGCGGTATTATTATTTACTGGGCCTTTACCCCAGGCATTTCCTGAGACGGACCATCCTGGAGGCCAATTTTCTGATTCAAAATCACAAATGATGATATCGGGTGTAGGATCTGAAGATTTTTCATTATCCTGTGGAAGGAGTTTGAGTGCAGGTCCAAGATCCATTTCAGTTCCATTATTTTGCCATTCGATTGGGTACCATATGAGAATGGATTCCGAATTTGCACTTATTACAGTTGGAAGAGCCCACATTTTACCTGGAAATTTGTTTGTCAACTGGGTTGTCCACCAATCATTAGTTGGAACGGGATATTTTGCTATATCAGGTTCGAGTTCAGGGAGGAAGGAATATAGTTTTTTTATTTCTTTTTCTTCTGGTGGTTCACTTGCATAAGAGCCTTTACCGCAAGGTATTGGTTCAGCAGAGAAAATTTGATGCAGAAAGAAAAGAGCTAATGATATTATTGTAAAGATTTTTTTCATTTTAAGTTCCAGAGACTTCTTTTATCTATGTTAACTACGATATTTTTAATTTCAGATTTTCTCTCAAAAAGGGAGATGCTTGAATTATGGTCGAGGCTTTTTCCTGGTATTGTTTTTGTTTTTCCATCTTGATAGTAAATAGCAATCATACTTTCTGATGATAGGTTATACTTTACTGGAGTTCCACATATGGAGAAAGATAAAGTATTATTTTGTTTTTTATTTTTAGAATTATTTGAAGAGTTTTTAAATTCTTCTTTTTTGATAAGTGATGTGTTGAATAGGACTTTTCCATTTAAGAAGAATACTCCGAGTTCTCCGAATCTTGTTATAATTTCTTCTTTTACCTGTCCTGTCATTCCTGGTTGACTTGCTCCGGTATGTTTTGGAGTGTGGGAATAAGGATCTGTTGGGAAGGCCCCATATTTTTTTGCTGTCTTATTAAAACCGAGTCCTTTTCTGATATCGTAATAGGCATCAAATAACGATTTTAACTCTGTTTTTGGGGCATTTTTTGATATTGCATTGAAATAATTTTCCTGAGTTGCAAGGAGTAGTTTTGAAACCATATGCCAATAAATGGAACCAAGACCTTCATATGCGAAGAATGTTCCAGATCTTCCAGTGAACTCAGAATGTTTAAATATTTCTTCATATAGTTCCTTTATGGAAAATTTTTCATTTTCAGCCAAATTAGGGGTATTTTTTAGTGCATTATCGAGATCATATTCATTTTTTATATTGGGATGAAAATAGATTTTTTCAAAAGCGTCTTTTACAAAAATAATATTATCAGGAGTTGAATTAAAGATTTGCTTGATAACAGGATATTTTTTTTGGATAGAGTATGGTATAAAACTTTTTTTCATAAAATCTTTTAGTTTTTTATCTGGATATAACATATAAGAATATTGGTCTTTTCTGAACATTTTACTTTTTTTTAGGGCTTTCAGAACTTCTATACTTTCCTTTGTGCTAAGGTAATTAGCGGACAATACAGCCACTTGTCCTTCAAGCATTTCATATAAATGTTTAATTTCAGCTTTATTAGTTTGTTTATCGATGGAGAGAATGTTGTAAGAATGAAATAAACCATCACTTCTTTGATTTTTTTTAATAGAGTTGGCGAGGTATTTGGATAATATTTTAATAAATTCGAGAACTTCGTTCTTTGAGACTTTTGAGAAATTTCCAGTTAGCCCATTTTTGTATAAATTGGTTCTGAAATTAGACGCTAAATTTCCGAGATTATCCATTATTTTTTTTCTATCAATACTGCTAATTTTTTTTGATTTCAGTAGTTTTGCATTTATGATTAATGTTTTCATTAATGAGAGCATAAATTCGTATATTTCATTGGAAATATCAAAACTGCTTTCTTTTGTCTCTTCAAGGATTTTTTTGAAAAATGATAGATAGCGGTAAGTATGATATACAGTAACCATAGATAGACCATAGCCGGCAAGAGCATTGTTTGCATCGTTCCACTCAGGGCGTTGTGTATTTAACCATATGCCGCCATCCGGGACGAAATTGGATATTTTGGACAATAATGGGACGAGCATTTTTTCGAGCATTGAGACATGGATGATGTTTCCATCGGAACTATGTAACAATTTCCCGTCGTTTCCAATAATTCTTGTTTTATCTTTTAACTGTTGGTTCAATTCGTCATCAAAATCTATGGTTTTTCTTGGATTGACACAGATTTCGGAATATTTTTTTATTTTGTATGGTATTAATGAATAAGAAAATAATTTTTCATTTAGGAGCTTATGAAATTTTTCGGTATAAGTTTTTTCTGCAAATTCGAGTAATCTTAAGAGGTATATTATCTGGTGATCACCCCAATAACCGATATTTGCCCATGGATTTCCTTTTTCCGGTTCTTCCCATTCAAAACCCTCTCTCATGATACGATATGGATTATATCCTTCAGCTGAGCTTGCATTTAGAAATTTTGCGATAAATGAGAAAATGAACTTTGGATATGAAAATGCTAAGGCTTCCCAATTCTGAAATAAATCTCTCCAGTTACCTTGGTATGCAAGAATTCTATTTCCTCTTTCATCAATTACATTTATTGCGAAATTATTCCATGGTCTGCTTGGATCTCCATGTCTTCTACTGAAAGTTAGTGGCAAATATTCCATAGATAGTCTTTTGAGATTTTTATCTGCTGTTGTTCTGATAATATCTTCGAATTTATCAAACTGGATATTATCTTGATATTCAGCGAATATTTTTTCAGCCTTTTTGAAGGAATTTATATTATGGGATTTGAGGAAGTTAAGGAAATCTGAAATTATCACATTTTTTGTTTCGTAAATGTAACCGCCGCGCATAATGTTGAATAATACATTAGATATGTGGTGGAGAGATGCTTTTTTATCTCCGGTATTCTGAAATGCGTCTGTAGAAGTTAATATTTGTATAAGTTCGGTTCTTGTTTCTTCGATATCCTTATATAAAGCGTCTTCGAGTTTATTGTTTCTAAAAAGTTTTTGGATTTCGGTAATATGGCGAATATCTTTATTCGTATCAACTACTATATCCCAGGAATTAGAACTGTTACCTTTTAATTGCAAGTCTGCAGTAAGGAAATATGCGCCTTTAGTTCCACGCGTTTCTTGTTCTCTTCTAATTTTTGAAAGTTTTGCGAAATTTGCAATTTGAGATGTTGATAATAGGATCTTAATTTTTTTTATTCCGATACTCCACGCGATAGTTGCCTTTAAAGATTCTATTGCTTCTGCGCGGTCTGTAGGGATTGAGCTATAGTAATAGATTGCGAGATTAGAGTCTTCCAACAATTCGGCTTTTTTATATGCGTCGAGCAAGCAACTACTTTCTGTTTGTAATGTTTTATTTGTATTTGCTGGCAAGATGTTACAGATACCATCGAGTATTTTTATTGTAATGTTTTGTTTTGAGAAATTTTTTAAGCAGGATTTTCTGATGAAGCCAAATTTTTTAGAAAATCTCCAGGAATATTTAAATGATAGGTTAAGTTTTTTGTTGATTTCTTCGAATATAATTTCATCGTTAATGAAGCTTTTATATAAATTCCGTACTATATTTTTGTCTTCTGGAAAATCGTGATTAAAAGGTTGCCAGAATATTTTATTATTTCCAGAATTTGCAAGGATAATTGTTTTGGGTCCTGTATAACGCCAGTTTTCATGGATTTTATCTACAGTTTCGTATGGGAATATTGCATTTTCAGGGGAAATGCGGCCTGCAGTAAGTCCTCCTGATGAAGATATAAAAAGCCAATGATCAAGAGGGGAAGAGAGTGTCATAAAAAAAGGTTGTAATGAACTGAAATTTCTTATAGTGTGGTATTTTTCGTGAGTTACTTGATTTTTCATGTTTTTTTATTAGAGTTAAGAGATTACCAATTTCCCCAGATGGCTTGAGAGTTCCATATATTTTTAGCTTGCAATTCATTATATTTCATACTTCTTCCACTGCCGTCAACGAAACTAAAGACGAAGTTTCTATTTCGCATATGCCGATAATAAGGGAAGCGAGTATAATTTATATCGGAACTAAATTTTGAAAATGTCAAAATAGGCATTGATGATTCAGCTGAAGGCCATGTATGAGATGGATGCCAACCATCCTGTCCATCACAAAGGTTTACCATAGGCCAACTATCTCCCGTAGTACCTCTAATCCACGGATGATTGTCTGTAAATATAAAAAGATAAGGGGGTCTTTTTATACGTGTTATCGATATGGGAGGTTGATTATAAAGGAGATAGCCATTGAATCCATAATGTCGTGGATGTTTTGCCTGCGAAGAGAAGTTGCGTTTGGTTTCAGATGGGCAAGTAAATAGAGGTGACCTGCCATTGGCGTCGGAACCGAGAAATTCCCCCATAACTTCCCTATTATACCAATCGTTTCTACGTCCTGGTTGATCTCCTGCGTATAATAGTATGTTATCATAATCCATAGCATATGAATACATGGCAAGGGCGAGTTGTTTTTGGTTGCTTATACAATTTGTTGTTTTTGCAATTTCTCTTGCATTTCCAAGCGCTGGTAGTAAAAGAGCTGCGAGAATTGCGATTATAGCAATTACTACTAGAAGTTCAATTAGAGTAAAAGCTTTTATAGTCTTATTTTTCATATTTTTTTTTTTACGAAGCTTTTTTTGGTGGTGCTGTTGATTCTCTTATAACTAATTTAGTATCCATTTGTATCATAGTTGTTGAGTAATCTCCTCCATTTCGCATTTTTGCAAAAAGGCGTTGGATAGCGAATTTTCCCATTTGCATTGCAGGGACATTTATTGTGGTTAATTGAGGTGTTGTCATGATTGCATGGGCGCTGTTGTCAAATCCGATTATCGATAAGTCTTCAGGTATATTTAAAGAAGAGAAATCTTTTATTGCGTTTATTCCTCCGTGAGCCATTTCATCGTTCATATAGAAAATTGCTGTTGGATATTCATTTTTAGATAAAATGTCTTTTGTAATATTATAGCCACTTTGGAGAGAAAAGTCTCCTTTATAAATATGTATCATGCCCTGGTTCAAATTATTTTCTTTTATTGCTTCGAATATTCCGTCTAAACGTTCTTTTGTTGCAGGTTGCTCATCTGGTCCGCTTACAATTGTTATTTTTTTATGTCCGAGTTTTATGAGATATTCAATTGCCATTTTTGCTCCGTTTAAATTGTCGATAGTAATACAATCTGTTCCTGAGTTTTTAACGCTGAAATCAATAATTACAGATGGTGGTCCATTTTGGATCATTGTTTTTAATTTTGTTGTATCAAAAGGTCCTAAATATACTACTGCGTCAAATTTGCTTTTAGAGAGGTGAGAAAAGAGAACTGTTTCACTCTCACCGTGATGGAAAGGAAGTAAGGTCATATTGGCTTTGTTTTCAATTAGTCCTTTGTGAATTCCTGCGAGGATATCGGAATGGTAAAAGCCGACATTGTCGGCGATGATTACCTTAGATACAATTCCGACGTTTAAGACAGAAGATGTGTTTAAGATGGATTTTTTTTGTAATGTTTTTAGGACAAAGTCAAGGTCTTCTACGACATAAGTTCCCTGAGCTGGTTTAGTATAGATAAGTCCTTCTGCGATGAGGTGTGAAATTGCTTTTCTAACAGTAAGTCTATTTGCTGAAAAGGTATTGGCGAGACTATCGGCTGAAGGAAGTCTGGAGCCGGCAGGAAATTCACCTAAAGAAATTTTAGAACGTAGGTGATTGTAAATTTCCTTATAGCGGAAATCGCTCCTTTTATCAGAGATTTCTGTTGTTTTTTTATTCATCTTAAGGGAGATTGTGAATATGAGTTCCCATTATTTCAGCAGGAGCAAGACTTTGGGCGTGTCCGTCAACCATCGAAAAATTGCATCTTTTAAATTTTAGGTGATGAAAATAAGGTGCCCATTCAAGAAGAGGGAAACCTGACGGATAAACGCCTGCAGGCCTATCAAATGGAGCTGTCATATCATACCAGTTTAC
>CAYRRM010000023.1:0-5802 GCA_964426675.1 uncultured Lentisphaera sp. | reverse complement strand
TTTCCAAGGCAAAGTGTGGATTTAGCAGTTTCTCTTGCTCTCTGTAATGCTGGTAGGAGAATGGCTGCAAGAATAGCAATTATTGCGATAACAACAAGTAACTCAATTAAGGTGAATTTTTTCTTGGAATAACCGTTCTCCTCTAATTTTTTTTGAATTTGAGGAGCCGGCATAAGATTTGATTCTTTGATAATTTCTTTTGAAATAATATTTTTCATATGACAGCTCCTTATTTTGTTTTACTTTATTTTATTCATTTTCGAATTGGAGTTCAACTATTTTTTGTTTTGCAGCTTCTGCTGGCTTCCAGAACCATCCTTTTGGGTCCCAGCATTGAGCGTATTTATATTCTTTTACCAGTTTATTGAAAGCCTCAAGAGCTCCTTTTTTGTCGCCTTTTTTTAGAAGAACTTCACCTTTTATAAACATGCAAGTTCCAACGTCATTGAGTGCCCATAGTTTTGTAGTTTCTTCTTTTGGATCATTTGGAGCGTAATTGGTCAGTGATGCCTGCATTTTTTTTGCCTCTGCGCCGTAAAGTTCTTCACATTTTGCTATGTAGGCAAGAGCGTCATCATACTGTTGTTGAGCCATGGCATTCCATGCCTTTGTTGTTAAAGTTGAGGAACTGTGGTCTCCATAATCTGGTTCGGCAAGCAGTGGAAGAGTTAGAATACCGATTGCAAAAGCTCCAATTAGGGTTCTTGTGATTTTTTTTACGAATTCTTTTGTTTTCATTTTTTTCTCCTTATTTTAAAAAGGTTATTTTTTTACTTTGAAAGGAAAATTCGCTGTAGCGGCAGAGCCTTTCCCATCACTAATTACAATAAAAAGCCTGTAATTACCTTCAGTTGAAGGTGTTTTGAAAGTGCATTCTGGTTTATTATTTTCAATAATCAAATCATTATGTACTGGTGGCGCAGTTTCAGCTTCTCCTCCGACTCTTAAGTCTGTAGCTTCTGAGAGAAGACTCCAATTATATGATAATTTATCGCCGTCTGGATCAATTGCATTAATAGTTGCAGTTATATTAATGTTTGGTTTTACAACTTTACCGTATGCTTGAGAAGATAAACCTTTTATTACAGGACATCTATTTTTTGGCCAATTTCCGGTCCATGCTTTTGTCATGGCATCAACCTGTGGAAGTTTTTCAAGTGTAGGAAGGAACATTCCAAACCATGTAGAAGTTCTTTCTTGCTTCCATCCCCATAAGAAGGCAAAAGTCCCAAGACATAATTCTTTTCCATCATTTTCTTCAAAGACAAGTTTGTGTGCAGAGTAATAGTTGGCTGCTTTTTCCTGACTTGTTTGTTCATAAGGGGCACCCCATTCTGTTGTTTGTACTTCCCAGAAGCCTTTTACCCCAAATTCAGTAACGGCAAATGGTTTATCCCAACCAACATTTTTAAGGGCAGTTCCAGCACCAGCTGCAGCTCCATAAGTATTTACTCCAAGAACATCGATATCAGGACATAACTTCTTTACCTGAGTTGCCTTATGTGGATTAAAAGCTATAACAGTCATTACAGGATGAAAAGGATCTTCAGCTTTTATTAGTTTGGCAAGATGATTTACCTCTTTCAAAACTATTTCACTGGCATCTTTAGATGTAACTCCCTCCATTTCATTTCCGAGCCCCCACATTAGAACAGCAGGATGATTTTTATATTTTTTAACTGCTTCAATAACTTCTTTGCGCTGTTTTTCTATAGAAGAGGAATCTGAATAATTAAAACCATGCCGTTCATGTTGTACCCATATACCCGGAACTACCATTATTCCTAAACGCCAGGCGCGATCTATGAAACGTTCCCCATCAGAAACTTTATCTTCTAATGTTCCAATTCCCCATGTGCGAACACAATTTCCTCCAGCTATTTTTAACTGTTCGAGAAGACCTGCTTTTGATGCGCCTCCAGCACCACAAATAGGAAAAACATCGCCATTTACATATAATCGCCAATTTCCATTTGGATCCTTTTTAAGTTCTACTTTTGAAGGATTAAGTGGAATATCGCCTTTCTTTAATTCCAAAGAAGTAAGTATTTCCTCACCTTTTAATTGGAAAGTAATATTAAACGAGAAAAGAAGAGAGAAAAATGCCAACATAATTATTTTATAGGTGATTTTTATCATAAAATCTCCTTAATTTCTAATTTGTATATTAGTATTATACCAGTATATAAATAAAAAGTCAAGAAAAATTTTAAAAAAAATAAAAAATTCTTGTTTTTTATAGATAAAATTCTTATTTTTATGATACTTTTTTTTGTTTCGGCTGAAATTTTGTCTGAATAATTTTGCTATAAGAATTTTAGCTACGCGCAATTCTGTTTGATAGACGATGATTGCTCAGGCGAGGAGATAAATGGAAGGAGGGGAGAATTGATAGTTTTTTTTAAATGATTCTTATTTTCAAGATTCTTTCTTTTATTCTACAAGTTTTTACGCCTAACGTTTTGCGGCTCATCCACAATAACGATAGGATTAACTGCTTGAATAAACTTGATGGGCTCGTGTCCTCTTAATTTATCAATAGTTCGCAGATAAAGGTTTTACCTGTGCCTGTTTCCATTTCAACAGTGAAGTTGAGTCTGTTCTTTTCAAATTCTTCTTTACTCGTTATTGGAAGTTCATTTGCTTTTTGTATTTCAGAGAGATTTTTATAGATTTCATCGTTTGAAATAATCAATTTATTTCCAACGCCATTTATTTCCCTAAATAATTGTGTTTCATTTTTGTCAATAATTGAAAAACTCAGTCCTTCATCATCTTTGGGGTGTCCTTCAAAGATATTGACCACCGAGCTTATGGCTTGAAGCTGGTAATCTAAATTAGGTTCAAAGGTGAGTTTCATAAAAAATTATCCCCAAATTTTTTTAATTTCATTAAAGAGGGAATTTGTTCTTTTTTCAATCTTATCTTCATTCCAAATTTTATCTCCATTATTAAAAGGGGTTACAATATCATCTTTTGTAATACTTAAATCTGCATATGCGATAATTCCCTTTTTTCTATTTTCACCATTCATTTTCTTTTCAAAATCTGAATTTTTTAATGATGAATTTAACTTACTTCTCAGTAGCGTCATATTACCAATCCAATCTATTTTTTCTTTTCTATCGTTAAGTTTTTTTTCAACAGAATTTTCACCAGAAATTGAAGTATTAGGATGCGGCACTTTATCAAAAGACCAATTATCTTCCCAACTTTGAGGCATGATATGTTCTAAAGAATAATCATATTTTAATTCTTTTATATCATATTTACTATCATTATTTCTTCTATATAGTTCTATCCAAAATAATATCAATGTTGCATATTTATTATTAATATGTTTTAAACCATTAATGCAGTTATCAATGGTTAGCTCTTCTAATTTTTTGTTTAACTCATTATTATCATTGATAAATTGTTTACATAGTTTGTTATAATTTTTTGTTGGATATTTATTTGACAATAGATTTCTAATTATAAACTTTTCGAGGTTTAATAATAAAGTTTTTTGTCCTTGCTTTTGATTTTTTTTTAAAACATACAAGATAAAAGGATGGAAAGTAGAAATTTCTAAAACATCTAGTATATGCAATAAACGATTTAAATTATCATCAAATGAAAGAGAAACATCATTATCAAAATTAATCATATTTTCTTTATATATTTTAGCATAACCAATTATTTCTTCAATAAAAGATTTTAATTCTTCAATATCATTAAATTCGTGAATTTTCTTCTTGTAGAGTTTAGATAATTCAGAAAGAACATGTTGATCTGGATCAAAGAACCCTTTTATCACACCAATAGAATGTAATAAGATTTCAATATTATCTCTTTTTAGCCTACCCGTTAATCTTTCTGTTTCCCAGTATTCAGTAGTGTCTTTATTTATTAGAAAAGTATTTTCCCAAGTATTTTTGTAAAAGCTGATTGCTTTTTCTTTATCTATTAACTCTATGTATTTCTTAAATAGTGCATTTTTAATTATTTCAGCGGAAGTTAATGTCACACCTGCAGTATTTAGAGTATCGAATATTTTTTGTTCATCGTCATTTTCTTTTAAGTCAATCACAACTAACATTTTATTCTCAGTATTCAATAGTGTATTTAGTAAATTTTTAATTAATTGATTCCTATCCTCTTGTCTTTCTATACTGTTAATCTTTTCAAAGAAATATTTATAACATTTAAGTATTCTATGGCTTTTTTCATTAATATTTTCAATAGAAACACCATTTAATACGCTTTCAAATGCAACTTTGTCAACATTAGAATGATCAATTCTAATTTCCTCCTTTCCAAAAGCATCTCTCTTAAAGAATAAAATTTGTTTTATATCATTTTCAATTTGTTTTTTATCATCCTCTTGTAAATTATCAAATAATGTTTTTATTAGTATAGAAATAGTTGTAAGTCGTTGTTGTCCATCAATAACTTCTAATTTTTTTGGTTCACCTGTATTAGTTTGAAGTTGCTTTAAAATAATAGCACCTAAGAATTTAGTTTTTTCGCCATTATTAGATAGTTCTTCAAAAAGTTCTTCCCAATTTTCTTCATTCCAAACATAAGTTCTTTGAAAAAATGGGATAATAATTTTCCCTTCCAAAGTTAAAAATCGAAGTGATTGTTCTTTTGATTCCATATAATACTCCTTTTTAACCTATATTTTAATTTCGCACGCTTTTAAGTCTCACTACAGTTTTTTATATGTTCCACAGCAATTTCAATATATCTATCCTCTGAAAACATACTTTGCTTTCTATTACTCCACGATTTAAGTTCTTTTTTAATTACATCTACATCATCTGTTCTTTTCTCATTCATAATCCAATCAACTGTAGATAATAATTCAAGTCCAAAGTCAGAATAAAAACCATTAAGAAAATTAGTAGTTTTTTCAGCAATTTGTTTAAGTTCAGGTTTAGAGTTTATATATTGTTTTACTTCCTCATAGCCGTTAGCCACTAATAATAAAGGATCAAAAGGTTTTTTACTTAAGTTGCTGTATCCTAAAATATAACTACCGTTTAAATAATTAAGCACATGTCTAACTTTCCCTGAGTATGGGCCATAAAATTTAGGTTCAAATTTTAATTTAAAGTATTTTTCTGCTCCAAATTTTTGCAGAAAATAACAAATTTTTTCGGCTGAAAATTCTGAAACGTATTCTCCTTGTTTTACTAATTCATAAAATACATAAAGCATAAGCGCTCTGGCGTCAGTCAATTTTACACTCTCTTTCTTTAATTTTTCTTTAATTTCATTTGTTGGTTCATACACAATAATTTCGGCATCGCAATTTTTTAATTTTTCTTCAATTGAGTTCATGTATTTTTTTCGTAGATATTTTTTATTGTAAAATAAACATTTGAGAAGAAATTGCCAGTCAAAAATTTTTATTGGTTGAGTTTAATGTTAAAGTGTGGAGATTTGTTTTGAGGAAGAAGAATAGCAAAAGCAAAGAGGTCAGGGTTTAATTAAACTAATTTTCTGACAAAACTCAAAATTCGAGAGTTTGTATGTTAAAGAAATTTGCAGATTGTGCTCTGATATAGATTATAGCAAAAGTTGTTGTTGGCTTTAGCGTGATGGTTTTACTATTTGCTCCCCAGGATATTTTCAGAATGCCATCCTCTGGTTTTGGGAAGTGTGTTATCATATATTTTTTTGGTAAAGTTTGCCAGGATCTTGTGTCTGCTGTGTTGAAAATATATTTATATAGACTTGTTCCAACTACTGTTCCCCATTTTGCCAGGTCGCCGCCGGCTTCTTCTGCAGCCATTTGTGCTGCAAATGCTGCGG
>CAYRRM010000022.1:0-51034 GCA_964426675.1 uncultured Lentisphaera sp. | reverse complement strand
CACTGAAATTAGTCACATGCTTCAGAATGAGAAGTCCAAGCACCAACCGCGCATCCAGCGCAGGACGCCCAAGCCTGGAAAGCTTCGAGGCGTATTCACGCTCAAGCTCATCCCACGGAACAATCCCGGACATCTTCATCCACCTGTTATCCGGATCCAGACCGCCACCAAAAGGAAAAATATCCTGGAACAGATCTCCGGTATGCCTATCCTTTTTTCTATACATCTAAATGTCCTCCAATTTGACGGCTCAACTGCAAGGTTTTTGAGGGGACTTCTTGATATTCCTTGCAATTTAAACCATTTTTTTGAGAACATTATACTACATAAATATTTACTTGCCAAATAATTATATAATATTTTTTGAATTTTTCAGTAAAGCCTAAATATGGTGTGAATTGCATTGGAGCTCATAAAAATTGTCCATTTTGTGCTATACTGATAGATCCTGAGGTGGGAAAGTTTTCCTTTAGCGTATAATGATGTAAGCCTCCGTCTTCTACTGGGGAAGAAAGATGTCTTAATTTATGCGGAAAAGTCAAAAATTTTGTATTTTTCTCTTGACAAGCTTGTTCTGGCATATTATACATTATAATAATTAAGATAAAAGTTAATTTTAAATAATTGATTCTTTGTGTGATGCTATGGTTGCATTAAGGGATATTATAAAAAATATGAATTGGGATTCTATAAAATGATGAATTTCCCTGTCCCAAAAAGGGTCATATGGATAAGTACTGACCATATGCGCTACGATTGCATAGGAGCCCATGGCAATTCTGTGATGCATACGCCGAATCTTGACCGTATAGTCAGGGAAGGTCTTTCCTTCGACAGATGCTATGCGCAAAATCCTCTTTGCATGCCGAGTCGAGCCTCCTTCATGACAGGATTATATCCGCAACAGACTGGAGTTGTTGACAACGGTCAGGATCTTCCTGCAGACTTTCCGTATACAGTTGCAAGGGTATTCAAGGCAGGAGGCTATGTAACTGCCCACATCGGGAAGTTGCATTTTCAGTCGCATGAGGACAACGATCTTGATCCGCGTTCGCGCCATGATTACGGGTTTGATATATTCTGGCAGGCAGAGGAGCCGGGATCGTATGAAGATGCATATGTGACTTGGCTCAGGACTGAATATCCTGAATACGTTGATATGTTCCGCGTGCCACGCTCGAGCTCTCCAAGCAGGGATACCGAGATAGATGGTAAGGTTCTTGATGCGCCGTGGCAGGCGAGTTTCAGTGGATGGGTTGCCGAACAGGCGGTTCGTTGTCTAAAAGCTGGCAATAGATCTGAAAAGCTTTTTATTCATCTTGGTTTTTATGCACCTCATCCTCCTCTCAACCCGACCTGGGAGATGTTTGCTCCCTACAAGGATTTAAGAATAGCGATACCTGACTATCCTGAAAATGAGGCATCAGACAAACCTGATATCCTTGCAAGGATGCTGCTTGATCGCAGAGGGTGGGAAAAGAGCCGTTTTGTCGAATACAGGAGACATTTTTATGCCATGGTCACAGGTGTTGATATGGCGATTGGACATATCATCGAGTTTTTGGATACTAAAGGGATGCTTGATGACACTTTGATTGTTTTTAGTTCAGATCATGGGGACATGTGCGGAAATCACAGGATGCTTCTGAAACAGCACAGTTTCTATGAAGAACTTATGCGTTTGCCACTGTTACTGTATTGGCCGGCAGCTTTTGGAAGATCAGGGAAACGGATTTCAGGGTTTGTTGAAATGGTGGATGTGCTTCCTACTCTTCTTGGTCTTTCAGGCGTAACAGTTCCGGGAATCATGGCTGGGAAAAACTACTCACAGGCTCTCAAAGAGGGATATGAACCAGACGGCAAGTTGGATGTCTACGCCTTTCATGGTCCAGGTCATATGATGCTTAGAACTTCCACGCACAAGCTTATTCGCTACGCAAATGGTGACGAAGTATTATACGATTTGGAGAAGGATCCGATGGAAACAAAAAACATTATAGGATTGCCTGGATCTGAGTTGCTTCTTAGAGCATTGAAGGATAGACTCTTTGAACGCACTATTGACGCGACGCGCAGTATAATTCCACGTAGATATCGTTTTTGAAGGATAGTTGGATTCGATTAAGGAATAGAAGTTTGTGTTTTTAATGAAGCTGTGTGAAATCCAATAAAGAGTTAATAAAGAGTTCAAAGAGAATTCACATGAAATACGAGAACTTTGATATGGAATTGTCGGCGATGTTTAATCTCAATTATCTGACAAAACTGGTTGATTAGAAGAATGATTATCTATCTTACTGAGGCTGATTGCAATAAACGAATCCCCAGCATATTCCAAGTACTGCAGAGAGAATGAGGTTAAACTTGCGAGTTGGTTTGATGCCATTGAAAGAGAGATTTTTGGCACTGATGAGAGAACTAAGATTCAAGATGAATTCAAATTAAATTAAGCAGTTAGGCGCATTTGCCGTAGATACCAGACAGTGAGACGAAGACGTAGTAACTACTGCAGGTCGAAGCTAACGAAGTAGATACGATAAATACGGGCAACCCATCGCGAATTGAAAATCCTAAAAAATCGTCAACCTAAAAGCTTGACAAAGCATAATCTATAACAAACTTATTTTCATATACATAAAAATAAAAACAATTTTCAACTGTTTTTTAGGTTTATTATAATGCTATTATGATATTGCAGCTATGCCGTATAGGAAATTGCAAGATAAAATCACGTAGGCAAAATATTGATATAGAAGGCAATACAGGACTTTTAATAATTAGGCTTCCGGTTTAGTTTTAGGAAGGCCGAATGGGCTATCGCCATCTTTCAATTTTCCTGTTTTTTTTAAAATATCTATTCTTTCATAGCGTTTTAAAACATTTCTTTTTACTTTTATTTTGCCACTTGATTTCAGTGAAGAGTGCCTTGACATAATAGTTTCTCCATATTTTTTGTGGGGTAATATATTTTTAAAAGTATAAGATTCAAATTTTAACACATATTTTTCTTGTTCTTTTCAAATTCAGTTCGTATTTCTTCTCTGTATTTTTTATCAATACAAAATTTTAAACCAATATTAGCTATAGCTTCAGCAGCTTTAAACATTGATTCAATGGCAAAAACTTTTACTGCATTATCTCTAAATTTTTTAGAGTGTAATGGGTAGTTTTCTCTACATGCGCAAAAGTATGCGTGAAGACCTGGTGCTATTTGCGAGACGTTCCCGAAATCACTTGAGCCAAGTTCATCCTTTTTATCAGTTATTTTTTCAAGTCCAATTTCCCTGGCTAGTTCAATGTAATCCCGATTTAAAGCATTTACGACTAATCCTGCCTTATAAGAATCTTTTTTTCCCTCGGTAATTTTGGATTTTACTCCTGTCATTAAGGCTGCTCCTTCAACTATTTTCCTAAATTTTTGTATCATTACCTTCAAGTATTTTTCTGTTGGAGAGCGAAGGTAAAATGTAGCAGATGTGTAGTCTGGTATGATATTTGGAGCAGAACCTCCACTGTTTATTATTCCGTGAATTCTTGTTTTATCTTTGAAATGTTGGCGCATTGCATTTATCCCAGCAAATAGTAGAGTTACTGCATCAAGCGCATTTAGACCTTCCTCTGGAGAAGCTGAGGCATGAGAAGATTTTCCGAAAAACTCCACAAAAAATCTCCTTATTGCAAGAAATCCTGAGTATTCTGATGTAACATAAGATGGGTGCGCCATCAGAAAAAGTTCAATATCTTTGAAGCCTTGTTTTTCTGCAATTTTCACCTTTCCGCCTTTTCCTTCTTCTGCAGGAGTTCCAAAAAGCGTAACGGTCCCATCTATTTTACTTTTTTCAAGAGCTTTATATAAAGCCTCTGCAGCTGCAATTGAACACGGAGCGATGAGATTATGACCGCAGGCGTGTCCGATATCTGGTAATGCATCATATTCGGCTAGAAATGCTATATTTGGTTTTCCTTTGCCTTTTGTTGCCTTGTAAGCTGTATCCAGGCCACAAAATGGATTTTCTATCTTAAACCCTAATTCTTTCAGAATTTCCAATTGCCATTTACATGCTTTCTTCTCTTCGAAGCCAAGTTCAGGATTTGAATGAATTTTTTTAGACAATTCAGATAGTTTATTTGAGTTTTCCTTAATACTTTCTCTTATTATCTCCTTTGAGTTCATTTACAGAGGCTCCATTTTTGAAATTCTGTTTATAGGTTGTAGATTTATTATCATCTAAAAATAGACTGATTTTTTATAAATTTCAAATATTTTTATGGATAATAATATTCTTGAACTCTTTAAAACATATATTTCAGTAGAAAAGGGGCTCAGTCAGAACACTGTCTTATCCTACTGTTCTGATATAAAGGACTTCTGGAATTATCTTGGCAATAATGTTAGTCCTGACACTGTTACACGAGAAAATATTATGGATTATCTCTCTACATGCAAGGAAAAAGGGATGGAATCATCCACTCTGGCACGTCGTCTCGTATCAATAAAAGTTTTTTTTAGATTTCTTTTTGCGGAGCATTTTGTAAATCAGGATGTTACAGATGTTATGGATTCTCCTAAACTGTGGCGACTTTTACCAGATATGCTTAATTTTCAGGAAATGGATAGCCTATTGAAGGCATATCCAGAGAAAGTTGATGATCCGCTTCTGTTCAGGAATAGGGTTATTCTTGAGACTATGTATGCGTGTGGTTTGCGCGTATCTGAAACAGCAAATCTTCAGATAGGTTTTATTTATTTTGATGAAGGGATTTTGAGAATTTTTGGTAAAGGCAGTAAGGAGAGAATCGTACCAATGGCGCCTTATACTGCAAGATTATTGAAGAAATACATATTTGAGGTTCGTTCAAAATTTTCCTCAGATTTAAGTCAGAATGCAAAGGTTTTCCTGTCCCGCAGTGGAAAGGTACTTAATAGAGAACGTATATGGGCTATAGTAAAGGAAGCTGCGAAAATCGCAGGAATTTCAAAAAATATTCACCCTCATACGCTAAGGCACTCTTTCGCCAGTCATCTCCTGGAAAACGGCGCAGATTTAAGAATTATTCAAGAACTTCTTGGTCATTCAGATATTGGAACAACTCAAATCTACACTCATGTAGACCAGAGTAGACTTATTTCTGCTCATAAAAAATTTCATCCGAGAGCTTGAATCAAAAATTTTAGAATATATATTAAGCGCCTCTAAAAAATTTTTGTTTTGTTCTTTTTTCTAATTCTCCAAATTACCCCGTGGTGTAATGGTAGCACAAGTGGTTTTGGTCCACTTAGTCATGGTTCAAATCCATGCGGGGTAGCCAATAATTTCATTAAAAATTGGGATTTATTTTTTTTCTCTTATTTTCAGTTCTGAATCAGCTTTGTAAAGAATCTGAATTTCCATCTTATCAAAGTCAGAAAGCAAATCTTCGCTTTGCTTTTTAATCGCGTTGATTTTTATTTTCTCTGTTGAAATTGCAGTCGTCTTTAGTGGCAATAATTCGTTTTCAATAGGTAAAATTATTCTGGCACTGTATTCGAAATCAAAATTCTCATGCGCTTGCATCTTTATCCCAACTTCTATTCTTGCGCAGTTTATATTGTCAATTGTTAGAATTTCCGCTAAATTGGCGGTGGACTGTATATCATTATTTTCTAAGAAAATACCTTTTTCACTGAAAATCTTTTTAAGATAACTATCTGAGAGCTTCCATGTATAGCCAGGTACAAGATTTGCTTTTTCTCCAAGAAGTTCATCAAGCCTGCATTGATGAGATGGTGAACGGAAAGCAGTCTGAAGTAATTCGATTTCCTCTTTTGTTGCTTCTATATTTTTTGATAATTTGACTTCCATTTTATTATCATTCCATATTATTGAGAAATCTTCATATCCATTTTTAAATAAATTTATATTTTTAGAAGTTAATGTTCCCTCAATTTTTTGAGGTTTCAGGTGTATTTTTATTGGAATTGAATTTGAATTACATTCAATTATATCAATAACTCCGTCAAAATAAAAATATTTTTTTTCTTCGACTTTTTTTTCTATTTTTTCTTTCTTTATTGATCTGCAATTTACTTCATATTGCGTTGAAATTTTTGCATTAAATGAAGTTCCCGGTTTATGTTTTCTGATAAAATTAATTTCCTCTCCAATTAAATTGCAGAAGAAAGGAAATAATAAAAAAAGTAATTTGAGTTTATTCATAATATTTAGTTATATATTCTTCAAATTTTTTCAAAGCTTTTGCTCGATGACTTATTTTATTTTTATCTGTAGATGATAATTCGGCATATGTAAGCTCATAACCATCTGGAACAAAAACAGGGTCATATCCAAAACCATTACTACCGCGAGGTTCATTTATTATATTACCATAAACTTCTCCTCGAAAAGTTTTTATTATACCGAATGAATTTGCAAGTGCTATTACGCAGACAAATCTTGCCTTTCTATTATTTTCATTATTTCTCTTATTCGCTCTTTCAATTTCAGTTAATAACTTTGCTATTCGGCGCATATCGTCTGATGCATATCTTGCCGAATGAACGCCAGGTGCTCCGAATAGTGCTTCTACTTCGAGTCCAGAATCGTCTGCAATAGCTAATATTTCTCCTGTGTTTGAATCTCCAAATTGCTTATTTGCGAATTTCGCAAATTCAACAGCTTTTTTACTGGCATTTTCTTCAAAAGTATGCCCATCTTCTTCTACTTCTGGTAACTGGTCAGAGTCGTTCATTATAATTACTTTTCCATGGTGCTTTTCTAAAATTGCTCCGATTTCTTTTATTTTGTTTTTATTTTTTGTTCCGATAAAGATTAATGGTAAATTTGGTTTCATTGAAATTGGTTTTGATGATATTAAGTTAATTGCTTTTGAAAAATCCTCGTCATTTATTATCCAGAGTTCAGGAATAATCTCATTGTATGGCAAGAGGTATTTTAGATTTGATATGTTTTCATTTTTTATGTAACTTTTTATACCGTTTGATTCGAGTAATGCCCGGTATATTTCAAGCTTCAATAAATTTAAATTGCTCATTAACTTGCGCATACAATCTCTCTGTTAAGGTAAAATATAAATTATTAAATGCTCCTTTCAAACGAATTTGAAAAAATCATCAAAAAGTCTATTTTCAGTAAAAAAAAATAAAAATGAATGAAAGAGGAAAAAAAATTGAACTTCTTGCTCCTGCTGGAAATTTACAATCAGGAATAATTGCTTTTAAATTCGGTGCCGATGCTGTGTATTGTGGGCTTAAGAAATTTAATGCCCGTGATAGGGCAGAAAATTTTTCTTTTGAAGAACTTGCGCGCATTATAACCTTTGCTCACGAACATTCTAAAAAAGTATATATTGCATTTAATATTCTCATCAAGGAATCCGAAATCCCTGAAGCTGCAATTAATATTGCGAAAATCGCAGAATTGTCTCCTGATGCTGTGATTGTTCAAGATTTAGGTGTGTTAAAAATTATTAGAGACTTCTTTCCTTCACTGAATATTCACGCATCTACTCAAATGGCGATACATAATAGCTTTTCTGCGAAAATCGCAAAAGAACTCGGAATAAGCAGGGTTATTCTTGAAAGACAATTAACTCTCGATGAAATAAGGCAAATTTCAGAAAATTCACCTGTTGAAACAGAGGTCTTTATTCATGGTGCACTTTGCTGTTCGTTATCAGGACAATGTCTTTTATCTTCATGGTTTGGCGGATGCAGTGGAAATCGAGGCAAGTGCAAACAAGCATGTCGTTTTCCCTCTTTTTTAAGGGATTCTTACTATCCTCTTTCTACAAGGGATCTTGCGGTAGTTGATGATATATTTGAGTTAAAAAAAATAAAAAATCTTGTTTCATTCAAAATTGAAGGACGTTTGCGTTCGGCGGATTATATAGCAAATCTTGTGTCTGCTTACAGGATACTTTTAGATGCAAATGACAATGACAAAGAATCCGCGCTAAAAGAAGCGAAAAAGATTATGAAATTTTCTTATGGGCGTGATTACACTCCAGGCTTCAAGAAAAACTTTAATACTCTCATAAATCCTCTTATATCAGGAACGAGTGGAATAAAATGTGCTGAGGTAAAAAAAATTGCAGATAATGGTTTTTATGCTTTTGTCTATACAAAACTCCATCTTGGAGATAAAATCAGAATTCAGGATGAAAACGGTTCTTATGCTGTATCTTTAACGATAAAAAAGATGTTTTCTGCTCAAAAAGAATTAAAGTCTGCACATCATGGGGAAATTGTATTCATACCTACTGATAGAAAGGTAAGAAATTTATCTTCAATATTCAAAATAGGGGAGAGTATATATGAAAATTCTGCGAAAATCGCAAGATTACCTATAAATTCTACGTTCAAATTATTTCTAAAAATAAATATTGAAAAAGATTTTATTGAAGTAAGAACTGAAAATTTAATTTGGAAAAAAGAGTATCATTTCCAGATGGCCAGGAATCAGATTCTGACGGAGCAGAAAATAAGAGAAATTTTTTCAGATACTGCCTCGAAGAAGTTTTCTTCTCCTGATATGGAAGTCTATCTAAGAGGAAATTTATTTGCCCCGTTAAGTCATTTAAAGCAAATCAGAAGAGAATTCTGGAATTGGGCAAATGAAAATATTGATCCAACGGCAAAAAATAGGGAAAAGTGTTCTATCGGATTACAAAAATTTTTAGAATTTTATGACAAACTTAAAAAAGAAGATGAATATAAAGAGAATTTTTTCCTCCTCGACAGCGAATTAAAACGTTATGGGAATAAACAATTTGAAATCCCATTTTTTTGCTCTGAAAAACATATTAATAAGTTAATACTGAAAATACAATCAGCTTATGATAAATCGTATCGAATTTTTCGCGCTACTTCACTTGCTCATTTTGAGATTTTAAAAAAGTATAAAGATATTTTGATTATAGCATCATTTCCTTTGCAATGCGCAAATTCGCTTGCTGCTTGCGAAATTCGCAAACTTGGTGCGCGGATAGTTCAAGCGTGGGTGGAGCTTGAAAAGCGTGAGCTTGAATTTTTATTGCAGAAAAGTCCTGTTCAGATTGAAATCTTCAGGGAAGGACGTATTCCCATATTCTTTACAAGAGGAAAAATTGATGGTAATTTTTGCGAAATTCGTGGAACAAAAATTCCATTAAAAAAGGAAGACGAAGGGATAACAACTTTATTCTCACCGGAAATATTTAAAATCCCATCAGTAATGGGTTGCTTCGAATATGTAAATTATTATGGATTAGCAAGAGAGACTGACAAAATATCTACATTTAACTTTTATCGTGACTGGAAATGATAAAGCGTATATACATACATATTCCTTTTTGTTCCGGCAAAAAGTGCGATTATTGTACTTTTTATTCCGAGAAATGGACGGAAGATGCAGAAATTGCATTTTTAAAGAAGTTAAAGGATGATTTTATAAATGCAAGTTCTTCTTGTGGTGAATTGTTGAGTTTTTATATCGGTGGAGGGTCGCCTTCTGCTTTGACGGCAAAAGGGCTTGAATTTTTGTTTAATGCCATAGAAAAAAATTTTAAAATCCCTGGTGAATGTGAGATAAGTATCGAATTAAATCCGGAGGACCTTGATAGAACAAAAATCGCTTTAATTGCGAATTTCGCAAATCGTATCAGTCTTGGCGTTCAGAGTTTCAATGATTCACTACTTGAAATATTGGGGAGAAGGGCAAAACGGAAAGAGGTTTTAAAAGCTATAGACCTGATTCACAATGAAGAGATTAAAAATTTTTCAATTGACCTGATAAATTCGATTCCAGGGCAGACCTTGCAGATGTATGAAGAGGATCTTTCTATGGCATTGAAGTGCGGAATAACTCATTTATCCTCTTATTCCTTAACTATTGAAGAGGGTTCAAAATTATTAGGGAAACAACTTGAAAATAATCTTGAACTTGAGATGGAAATATGGGAATTGAATGATAAAGTTCTCTCTGAAAATGCTATGAGGAGATATGAAATATCAAATTTTGCTCGAGAAGGCTTTGAGTGCAAACACAATCTTGAAATATGGTTTGGAGATAAATATCTTGGATTTGGCCCTGCATCTGCGTCATTCGATGGGGAGAAAAGATGGGTTGAAGTTTCGGATTTCACAAACTGGCTTAATGGAAAGCCTCCAGAATTAGATGTCATATCTCCCAAAAAAAGAGCAGCTGAAATACTCGCATTTGCTTTTAGAACAGTGAAACCATGGTCGGAAGAGAAGTTTTTTGAAAGGACTTCTTTTTCCTTAAAGGATTTTGAGGATATTTTATTGAAACTTGATTCAGAGTCTTTGATAAAATATAAAGGAGATGAAGTATTATCAACAGAAAGAGGTTTATTGTTGTGGAATTCTCTCGCAGAAAAAATTATAACAGGCGAATAAAAAAATAACTGCAAAGTTTAAGTATTATTGTATAATAACAAATATAGAAGAGAAAAAAAATTAACTAAACTGGAATTTATCTTTACTCTAAATATGGATAAAATAAATGAATATTGATAAGATTTTAAGAAATTTAAACCCGGAACAGGAAAAAGCTGTCAAAACTATTAATGGCCCTGTATTGGTTTTTGCTGGCGCTGGAACTGGCAAAACAAGAGTTATAACTCATCGAATTGCCTTTATGATTTACAAAGGGATAAATCCTTTAAATATTGCAGCAATGACTTTTACGAATAAAGCAGCAAAAGAGATGAGAGAAAGGCTTTTTACTTTGATACCGCAAAAGGATGCAAAGGATGTGTTTTTAGGGACATTTCATTCTTATTGCGCGCGACTCCTCAGGAAAGAAATAGAGTTGCTTGGCTGGAGAAAAGATTTTACAATTGCTGATGATTCTGATCAATTATCAATTGTAAAACAAGCAATAGCAGAATTAGATTTGAAGGAAGAACTGAATCCGGGAGAAACTCTCAGATTTATAAGTTCTTGTAAGTCTAAAATGCAGACGCCAGAAGAGTTTCCTTCCGGGTCTCATATGATGATGAATCTTGCTGCTGTTTATGAAAAATATAATTCTATGCTTTTTATGCAGAATATGCTTGATTTCGATGATCTCCTTTTACTCACTGTAAAAATTTTTGAAAAATACCCTGAAAGACTTTCTTATTACAGGACACTTCATAAATATCTTTTGGTGGATGAGTATCAAGACACAAATTTTCTTCAGTTTAGACTGATAAAAATACTTGCCGGGGATAGTATGAACATCTGTGTGGTAGGAGATGATGATCAATCTATTTATGGTTGGCGTGGTGCTGAGGTCAGAAATATTCTCGATTTTTCAAGTCATTTCCCGGGAACACGAATATTCAAGTTAGAGCAAAATTATCGCTCTACAAGAACCGTATTGGAAGCGGCAAATGCTGTTATTTCAGAGAATGAAGAAAGGCATCCAAAGGAATTGTGGACAAATGCTGATGATGGCGAAAAAATCATTCTTTGTGCTACCGATGATGAATATTCAGAAGCTGCTTTTATTGCACAAAAAATAGAAGAGATAAAATATAAAAACGATAGAATATCCTATGATGATATTGTTATTCTCTATAGGTCTAACTATCAATCGAGAACTATTGAGGAGTCGCTTAAAGGAGCTCAAATTCCTTATCGTATAGTTGGGGCACATTCCTTTTATGAACGTAGAGAAGTAAAGGATGCGATTGCCTATTTAAGGCTTTTAGTTAACCCCAGGGACGACCAGAGTTTCTCAAGAATTATTGCATCTCCTCCGCGTGGACTTGGAAATAAAGCAATTGAAATTTTACGAAAGGAAAAAAGTAAAAATTCAAGAGGTTTTTGTGAGCTAATTCAGGATGACTCAGTGTGTGCTGAGCTTGGCTCTAAAGCTGCAAAATCGGCCTCTGAATTGGGAAAAGTAATTGCAAAATGGCAGCAGGAGATACAAAATCCTGGGAAGCTTGCAAGAAAAGCTGAACTTTATCTAAAAGAAGTCGGTTATCTTGATGGTTTATTGCAAATGTATAAAGATCGCGACGAGGCATTAAAAAGACAGGAAAACGTATTTGAATTGATAAATGCAATGGCTGCATTCGAAAAATCAGAGAATGAAAAAGATAGTTCTCTCATTGATTTTATAGAGAGATATTCATTAAATGATGATAGCGATAAAGTGGAAGATAATGCGGATATGAAACCAGCCGTTACGCTGATGACCGTTCATTCTGCAAAAGGTCTCGAATTTAAAGTTGTTTTTATTGTTGGGATGGAAAACGGAGTATTTCCACATGAACGTTCAATAGATGAGCGAGGATTAGACGAAGAACGCAGGCTTTGCTATGTGGCACTAACAAGAGCAAAATGCTATCTCTATATAACATATACTAATTTCAGAATGAAGCGTGGGGAATTGTCTCATCAGAAACCCTCGATTTTTCTGGAAGCAATCCCGGAAGAGTTAATTGAGAACTTTCAATATTCTCTACAAACTCGATTTTATAACAGAACAGCCAGGCATTTCCAAAATCCATATCAAAGGAGATTTAAAAAGTCGGAATCTTTTATTTCTTTTGACGATTGAAAAATTGAATTTTGAAATTAGCTTTTGCAAGCTTTTGTTTCTATGATATATTGTTAAAAACCTTTTTAATATGAAAGACTTTGAAGATCAAGATTTATTTTCCCAGAAGAAGAGGCATAAAAAGCTTGAAACAGAGGAATCAAGCCTTTCTGATGCAGATCTTGAGTTTGATTTTTCAGAATTGCCGCCTGAAAATGCAGTAAAGAAAGGTGAGCTCAAAAAAAGCAATGTCAAAAAGTTAGTGCGCAAAGAAAATATGGAATCAGTCCCTTTAAAGCAAGAATCTGTAACTAATGAATCTGCGAAAAATCAGGAAGAAGAAAAAAGTCCCTCAAAAAATATTATCGTGGATGCAAGTGGAAAAACAGATGAAAAAATGGAAGAAAAAAAGAATCTTATTCCTCACGACAATGAAGGAAAAGATCAAGTAAAACATCTCAAAACTCTTCACGAATTGAAAGAAAATGCAAAAATACGGAGAGATTCTGATAATACAAAAGAAAAAGAAGAAAATGTAAATAAAGAAGAAAAAATTGAACAAAAAGTGAAAGAAAAGAAAACCCCAATACTCCTTAAGGATAGTAAAACAGATATTCAGAAAGATACCGAAATCCCTATCCAGAAATCTAAAAATACAGGAACTGTGAGTTCTGATAATAAACGCATTTCATCGGTTCCACGATTTACTTCAAATCAAACAGTCAAAAAGAACCTACACATTTCTCCAGATGGCGCATCAATAGGCCACATTCTTCAAGAAGCCCGTTCAACTCTTGGTTTAAGCCAGGATCAAGTGGCAATTCAAACAAAAATAAAAAAATCTTATATAGAAGCCTTAGAGAGAGATGATTTTGAGAATCTTCCCTCAATGGTTTATGTAAAAGCTTACATTAGAAGATTATGTCAAGAGTATGGTATTGAAGAAGAATCGGCATTAAAAGCATTAAAAAGGCATAAAAATTCGGAATATATTGTTCCTGATGATGTTTTATTGGACATAGAAAAAGGAAAACAGATTAATCTGGAGAAACAGAAGCGTCTTAAAATCTTTCAAATAAGCCTTATTGCTGGACTCACTACTGTAATAATTATTACAATTACGACTTTCTTTTATTTTTCCAAAAAGAAAATACCTCCAAAGACTGCGCCTATACAAAGTTCTCCTCAGGTTATCAGTGAACAAATACTTAGTCCAGAGGAGACAGATAAGATTATGTATAAATTATTGGTAACTTATCCGACAGGAACCTTATCGGAAATCGAACCGCCAAAGAAATGAAAGTTCTTATTAGCGCAGGACCTACCAGAGAAAAGATTGACCCCATCCGCTTTATCTCTAACCGTTCAAGCGGAAAAATGGGGTATGCATTAGCAGAAGCCGCTTTAAAAGCTGGTAATGAGGTCATTTTAGTTAGCGGGGTTGTAAATATTCCTCCTCCAGATGGAGTAAAATTAATTTGCATTGAATCAGCAAAAGAAATGTCTCGACAAATGAAAAAATATGCGAAAATCGCAGATATTATTATTATGGCTGCTGCAGTTGCAGATTATCGTCCAAAGCATATATCAAAGCAAAAAATAAAGAAAGGAGCGGACAAGCTTATTATTGAACTTGAAAAGACAGAAGATATTCTTTCATCATTAGCAAAGACGAAAAGGAAAGAGCAGATACTTGTTGGTTTTGCGGCTGAAACTCAAAATCTTATTCAAAACGCTAAGAAGAAGTTATTGGCAAAAAATCTTGATTTCATAATAGCAAATGATGTTTCAAGAAATGATATTGCGTTTGATAATGATTATAATGAAGTGTTTATCCTATCAAAAAACGGACATAGCATAAAGATTCCCCGAAAAAGCAAAAAAGAAATAGCTCAAAAAATTATAAAAATAATTTCTGCGAATTTCGCAAAAAAATCGTTTTGTTCATGATCAGGGCTTAAATGCAATAAAGACTTTTTTGTAAAAAAGATTTTCATTTTCCATATGATTCAACAGCTTCCTTCATTGCGAGCAGATTTTCCCATGGAACTTCAGGTTCTACCATGTGAGTTGGCCCTATTACAATCCCTCCTTTATCTCCACAAATTTCTAAATTTCGGATGACCTGCTTACGAACATCTTCTGGTTTTCCAAATGGCAATACACTTTGGGTGCCAATTGTTCCCCAGAATGACATTTTATTTCCGATTTTTTTGTGAACTTCCTCAAAGTCCATAGATTCAGGTTGAACTGGATTAAGGATGTCAATACCGATTTCAGCAAATTCTTCTAAAAAAGGTAAAACATATCCGCAAGAGTGGTAAAAGATTAGAGTATCAGGTTTAACTTTGCGAATTTCGCAAATTACTCTTGCGAGGCGTGGTTTCAGCCATTTTCTCCATAGTTCAATACTCATCATAATCGTAGATTGCATTCCTATATCATCTCCGAGCTGGATTATATCAGAACCAATCATTGCAGCAGCTTTTCCCTGCTTTATTGAAAAATCAGTTATTCTGTCAAGGAGACATTCTGCTCTTGAATCATCGGTCATCATATCTGTCATAAGGTCTTCCATTGAGCGTATATACCATGATTTTTCCCAGATAGTGCATGCCATACAAAACATTGCTGCGAGCCCATTATTATGTAAATTTTCGATTTTTTTCTGTGCTGATTCAAGAGACGTTTTATTAAGTTCTGGAATGGGATAATCTTCGATGTCTTTTTTTGAAATATCATCACCTTTGAGTGGATGATGCATGCGTGTCATATGGAAGCAATCAGGTTGCTTTGAGTGTCCAACGCCAAATGCGTCAAAAGATACATTTTTCGGGAGCGTTTCATATCTATAATATTTTTCCTGCCATGCGGTAAAATTTTGTTCAAAAGAAGATGAAATCATTCTTACCGGGCTATTGAAGAAATAATAATAATCATCGTGTCCGAAGCGTTTTTTAAATGCCTCGAGTTGTGAAGGAGAAAATGCATTTGGGTCTATTGGGACATAATCAAACCCCCTTCTTTTCAGCGTGCTTAGAAGATTCTCTTTTGGACTTTGCATAAAATCACCTTAATTTTTTCTTATAAATATATAATTAAAGTATTTATTTTTCGATTGACATAATGATAATTTAGATATACTTTTCGATTATGCATAACAAATTGTATAATTTACTTCCAAAAAGAAAGTCAGGATACCTTACTATGAGAAGAATTTGGGAAGTTCGAGCAGATTCTTCTTATGATGTGAAATGGACGGCTAACTATCCACATAGCGGATTAATTATTTTGAGAACATTCTCTGGAGCAGGGGAGATTAAGTTAAATAAAGGAAGGAGGATTCACATTCCTGCTCAGAGTTTTTTATTACTCGAGCCATCAACGATTAATTCGTATAAGACAGTTCAAGCATTGTGGTCTTTTATCTGGATAGAGATTAACGAGAAACACCTTTTTGAGATACCACATTCAATGATTTTTCCTCTACCGTTAATAGAAGACGAGATAGCAAATCTCTCAAATGGACTTGCTTTGATTGGCAGGGAAGAGTTATCTGAAGTGCTGGCAGAAAATAAGCTCTGTGGTCTTATTCTTGATTGGATATCCAGGGTTAAATTTGATAGGACAATAGAAAAGAGGGAAAATTCGATAGCAAGAAAGATTGCAATGTTAATCTCTAAAAGTGCTCATCCACTGAGAATAGTCAGCCTTTCAAAGGAAGTGGCTTTGAGTGAATCAAGGATGCGACAGATTTTTAAGGCAAAATTTTCTATGTCTCCCAAGGAATATTATACTAATATACGAATGTCTAAAGCAATGTATTGGCTCAGGAATACAGATATGAAGCTTTCTGAAATTTCTGAGAGACTATCTTATTCTAATCAATATCATCTCAGCAGGGAATTTAAGAAATTTTTTGGTTCACCGCCTTCCAGATTCAGACCTCTTCGATAGCTTTTGTCGTCATAAACCAAAAAGAAGCAGTTGGTATTTAAGTTGAAAGCAAGAGTAGAATCTTGTTGCTCTCTCTGGTGCTGGGGAGGCTACATTTTGCCGTAGAATTTTCTAAAAGCCGCGCAAGGATGGTACGCCAATCTGGCTTCTTAATTCAACCGTATGGTACAGAAAAATTTTCAGTCCATAAATCAATTTTGATTAAACACGCGGCTATTCATCGTTTTTATTGTTTGAATTCCTCTAAAGTTTTTGAAAAGATTTTTTGATTTTTTTAATCCGCGCTTGACTTTTAAAGATTCCAGTCTATTTTAGTAAGTTATATTAAGGATTGCCTCTTACCTCGTAAGCATAAAAGTATAGAAAAAAAGAGGGGTAGTGGCAGGTAGGGTGAGGAAAATGGATGAGTATTCTCGCATTCCTCTCTGCTTTGTTGCCGTTTGTATATCTCTACTTGTAAGGTTGGCTTTTGCGGTATCCTGGAATTCCGACGGTCCGAAAGGCCTAAAACCGGGCAAGCTTATAGACATCTTCGCTGAGTGATATTACATTTCTGATTTTCGGACTCGGGCTTGTTTTGCGGAACTTCGGAGCCTTCGGTGGCTGTGGAGACAAAGAAATCCTTCAATTCAGAGCCAGAACAACTGGAGACAGCAGTCGTCTCAGCAAAATCAGGAGACTAGATTCCGAAAACATCGGAACAGGAACTTAAGAATAAAGGAGATTATCTATGAAAAGAAAGACATCTGATCAATCAATTTTCGTGGGTATATTCTGGATTGACACAAAAAACAGTAGAGCTCCGAAAATCTATTCCATTAAGACCCCCTTAGAAAAGGCGGAGACTTACGGATGCTTCAAAATCCATACAGGCTCCCACTATGAGCAGTGGAGGGAAGTCCAGGCTATGAATCCTGCCTGGGTGGGAGAGGAATATGAAGATGTTCCGAGGGGAAGGGTGGCATTCAACAATATAAGCAGGAAATCCATTGTGCTCATGGGAAGGAAGTTTCGCCGGAGAAAAGACGTTCAAGACTTGATTATAGCCGATTTTTGCCTTTCAAAAGATGGCATTGTCTGGGACTTCGATGACGAACATTATCAGGAGACGGAGTGGGTTAAAAGGAAGGTGGAAGCTAATCGACTTAAAATTTGATTTTCCATCAGTATATACCATAAGCAAGCTCACGCTGATTGCAAAATTCCGTCTGAATTTGAGTTGAACACGTGGCTATCCATCGTTTTTATTGTTTAAATTCCTTAAAATTTCCGTTTGCCGTGTTTTCGGCAATTTTTCACAATAAAATATGTCTTTTTTGTTCAACTCATTTCGACGATTTATTTAAGTTGGCTTTACTGAAAATTTCAAAAAATATTATATAAACATTTTACAAGTAATTAGTTATGTAGTATAATCCCGCCAGCAAAATGGTCTGAACTGCAAGGAATATCGATATACCCGATTAAAATTTTTGCACTTGAGCCTAAAATTGAGAATAGCGAGCCTTTCAAAGGAAGTGGCCTTGAGTGAATCAAGGATGCGACAGATTTTTAAGGCAAAATTTTCTATGTCTCCCAAGGAATATTATACTAATATACGAATGTCTAAAGCAATGTATTGGCTCAGGAATACAGATATGAAGCTTTCTGAAATTTCTGAGAGACTATCTTATTCTAATCAATATCATCTCAGCAGGGAATTTAAGAAATTTTTTGGTTCACCGCCTTCCAGATTCAGACCTCTTCGATAGCTTTTGTCGTCATAAGAGTACAACTTAATCTTCGCTTTTGAAATTTTCAGGTTTTTCTTCTGTTTGAGTGATACTCAGAACATGACCATCACAGAAAAGCATATTTGTCCTACGTTTATGTGGGGCTGTTCTTACTCCTCCATAGGCAAACCACATATTTCCATTTGGTATTTCACTTGGGATACCAGCCCAGTCAGCGAGATGAAAAATCATAGCGGGATTTTTCATTCTGTAAAGATAGGGATGGCCAGCTATACTATATGATCCCCATACATTATCACGAGCCATTATGGCATATGAGTAACTGGTAAAGGGAGCACTGATGGAGCTCATTTTTAAAATTGTCGGACAGAAAAGAGTGGGTGTTCGAGTTGGTGATGTAGGCGGTCCACTAGGCCACTCAGGGAGGGGGTCGGGAAGAGTGTATGGTGCGCCATAAAGGAATCCCATAAGATATGACCATTGCCAATAGTAGCGGAAGGCGTAGGGGGTTGGAAAGTGCACATCCCATGGAGCCGGCCACCATCCTTTGTAGTCATTTGCATACATATTCCAGATAAGACTGCTTTGTTTTAAGTTATTTGCGCAGTAAATAGCTCTTGCAGTTTCTCTGGCTTTTGAAAGGGCTGGTAAGAATAGAGCGATGAGAATTGTTAGGATGGCAACGACTACCAATAGTTCAATGAGAGTAAATGAATTTTTTGCTTTCATTTTTTATCTCCCCTCTGGTTAAAAAGCAAAATTCATTTTGTTTTTTCAAGGATAAAATTCAGAGATTCATATTCTTTATTTGTAATTTTTGCAGATATATTATTTGCTTCTGATTTAATAGTTTTAATTTTCTCCGTGCGAGGTCTTCCTGATAGGTCGAGAGGAATGAGTTTCCATTCTCCATCGTTTGAATTTTTCATTGAAAAATTTAGCTCAACTGGTTCATAGATTAGTGGTGGACCTCCAACTTTTTTCATACAGAAAGATTCATATTTATCTATGATTTCTCCGTTTCTTTGAAGATATTGTAATTCCTGTCCAGTATGTCTGTCTCTTCCTGTGATTGTGATGAGAATTTTTTTTGAATTTTCAAGGGGTTGATTATCAATGCTTGTCATACCTATTACGCCGTATGCCTTACTACTTTTCATATTCAAGGAGCCGAGTTGATTTTCTGTTCCCAGAAATCCAAGAATTAATTTTGTTTTAGGAGTATTTACCAGGATCTGTCTTTTTCCATAATCCCATTCTACTTCACCGGTTGCTGATTTGATAATTTTATTTTTTTCATCAAAATTTTGTTCGAATATATCTTTTTTCCAGATTGGAGGGAATTTTTTTTCATCGAGAGTTAATCTTACTCCTCCAACAAGCATGGTTGCGTTAGGTACATTCTGTCCGCTGAATTTCATATAAAATCTATTCTCACTTTCTTCTCTTGTAGAGTCTTTTTCCCTATCAGGATCGTGAAGTTTTTCTCCTGCAATGCTTTTGACATATATTATTGGAGCTTCTTTTACATCTCCACGAACGTATATGTTATAAGATATGGGTTCTACGGCTAGCCCTGTAGGAGTGTTAAAGATAGAGAAAAAGTCTGTTTTTCTAGCGCCTATTTCTGGTAAATCAGCTACAAATCTATTATTTGCTGCGATGTTTTGCAATGCGCCGTAGATAGCCATGAAAGGAGCGGCATCGAGTATGTAATCATTGGGATAGCAAAAGTTCCATTCTGTTATTACAAAAGGAATTCCGGCGACATGTTGATAAGCACAAAGAAGCAAATGGTCAAAGGGATGTTCTACTATAGGTCTATTTGGGAAGAGCGCCTCCTGAGGAGACCATCCTCCATGTGGATGTAGCCAATATGTGTGTTTACCGTGATAATCAAGATTTGCATTTACAGCTGATTGAATTTCCTGCAAATAACCTGGTCCTCCCCATGAAGATCCCTGAACGAGTGCCTTGCTTCCGGTGCTCCTAATGGTATCACGAACTTTTTTGAACCATGCAAGTTCCATTTCGTAATAGAATTTTGTTTGATCCATAGCACGAAATTTAAACTTTGCTGGAAGTCTTGCCAGGTCATGTGTACCAATTAGTGCTATTGTTCCTTTTGACAATGATTCAGAAGAGCTTAATGGGGTACTTTCTCCTTTTACTTGCCATGCATCCAGGAGTTTTATATCATTTTTATATTTTTTCTTTAACCAATCGTTATATTTATCCTGAAATTTTACTGCATAATATCCTGGTAATCCTGAAGTAGAGTTAAAGAATAAACTTGATTCGTTAACTATCTTAAACATATGAAAAGCCGGGTCATCTGCGTAACGCAATCCCGTATATGGATTTTTGTGTTCAAAAAATGCCCTTAATGCTTTCAGATAAAGTTCCTGGTGTTTTTCATCAAAGATGTATTGCACATTATTTAAAGAAGGTATTTTATCTGCATCTTTTACTCCTGTTTCGGGCGCCCATCGCGTTCCAAATAAAGCCGATGCCCTGACATAGATTCCGGCTTTTTTCAAATCTGCAAAATATTTGTCAAACTTATCAAGTCTTGATTTATTATACTCGGGAATTTTAAATCCTCCTTTTTCTTCCAGTAAAACATCAAATATTGAATGATATCGGACTTGATTAAAACCGAATTTTCTGAGGATTTTAGCGTATTGTTCGGTTTGGGTTTTGAATGGATAAAAGCCTGCTCCGCATATAGTTATACCTTTAAATTTTACAGGTTTTCCTGGTGCTTTTTCAAATTCAAAATTTTCTCCTTTTGCGACAGTCCATCCCAGGGAACCTGCAGGATTCTTAAAAAAATCAAAGGCTTCTTCCCAGAAAGCCGGGGTGGAAGCATCGTCGTATTTATTTGATATAGTGAACCAACCATCAGTATTATTGTCTTCCCAAGCTTTCCATGACATAGGAGGAGGTAAAATTTCCTTTGCCGTCTTTGTCCCTATTGTAAGTCCAAGGATAGCCAGAGAAGGATCAAGAGATGTATCTGCTTTGATTGTGATTTTCGAAATTGTAGCGTCGTTAGTTACATACTTTGGGCTGAGAGGTATTAGATAGGCGCAAATATCTACTCCGAGGCCGTTTTTTCCTTTCCATGCTACTACTGATTTTTGTAAATCTTTTCCATCCCACCAGAAATTTGACACATGTTGTTGATAGATTATTGGGAATTCTTCACTTTCTCCATTTGTGAATTTCGCAATTAATTTTGCGGCTTCTTTATCTGCAGGTGCTCCCCATGCAGAAACAGCCAAAAGATAAATATTATTTCCTTTAGTATTTGCCGGTATATCAATTGATATTTCAGAAAGCAAATTCAAATGTCTGAGTTTATTTCCGGCAAACATGATTGCAGCATTTCCGCTTGATGGTATGATGAAAGGAATCCCTTTAAATTCAACTTTTCCAGTTGGAAATCCTGTAAGTGAATTATCTTTTCCCTGGTCTGTCCATCCTCCTTTTCCATCTCCTTCTGGGGTATTATCCACCAATTCTCTGTTGCAGAATTTTTCGAGGGGAATTGGGGTAAAATCAGCTTTAGCAATTAACGATAGGAGTAGGGAAAAAGCGAGTGATAAACAGATTTTCATAAGAATCTTCCTTTAGTTTACTATGTTTAACTTTCAAAAATGCGCTGCGAATTTACTCCAGATGATGGGGGAGAAGTTCGCAGCGCTGATGAGAGGGTGTTTTAATCAATAATAGTCAGCTCCGCCGGTTGTACCACCACCTGTAGTTGGTGTTTCACCGGGTTTTGTTGCACCAGCAGGGGTAAACGGTTCTGGCGTAAGACAGATTACATCAATCATTGTCCAGATTGGGGCTTTGCCTCCTTCTTCAATTTTTGATGGATGAACATCTAAAACCTGAAGATCCATTAAATATGAGCCTTCTTCCAGATTTGCAGGGGCTTGTCTTGTCCATTCAACTGTTCTCCATTGTCCAATTGGAATTTGGTCCATAACTTTTGCATCGAGATCGAAATCTATCCAGCCCTCTTCTGGTCCGGGTTTTGCTATTGGGCTTCCATCTGGACCTAATTTTACAAAACGATATCTCATTTTCCCTAAATGCCCCTTATAAGCATGCCTGAAGTATACGTGATAAGTTCCGGCCTTTGGAGCATTGAATTTCCATAATACGAAACCAGGACTTGGTAGATCTGCTTTTGTATTCAGGCAAGCGAAGGCATCTCCTGCACTAAGAAGTTTTGGATTGTCTCCTTTTAACCAGATGTTGGCAGTTAGATTAGTTTTTGTTGCGGATTCTCCCTCAATCCAGATATAATCCGCTGCCATGATTGAAAATGCCACTACCAGAGTAATCGCTGCTGTAATAATTTTTTTCATAGATAAAAATCTCCTATTTTTTTTCTTTGCTTTAAACTAATATCGCTCGAAATAAATTCAACTTTTTTTTTATATTTTATTTTTGGAACGGTCTAAAAGTATTTTAGATTGGAATGTGTTTTTTTATTAAATTTAATTTAAAGTTTTACATTTGCTTTTTTTTGTGTTTAGCATAGGGGATGTTAATATAAAATTTATTCATATTTTGCTTTGATGGTTTTATTCTTTTCTGCGCTGATACAAGCTAACTCGATGATATGTATTGGTCGTCTCGCCCATTCTGGAGTTATGATGAGTTTTTCTCCTTTTACAAGGTGATTGGCTATATTTTGATATAATTTCCATCCTTCATTTGGAGGATTCTTTCCTGTTTCAATTACAGTGATATCTTCTTTATGTGTAATGAGCTTCCATGTGCCTCCATCCATTACATAACTACCTTTTGTTCCAGTAATTTCTAACCATCCCTCTTTGGGTTTTGAATCTATACTTGAAATCATAAGAGTTAACCATTGCCCTGTATCAAATCGTACGACAGCAAAAGCTTCATCTTCATTTGTGTCACTTTTCCATTTTGTTTTTTCGGCCCAGAAACCTTTATGAGCAAAACCAGAAATTTCTGTGATTTTTGCATTTTCCAAAATTTGGAGGGAATATTCAAGGAGATGAACCCCCCAATCATAAAGAATTCCACCTGAAATAGTCTTACTTGAGCGCCACCAATTACCGGGACACGACCATGAGCCCATATGGGCTTCTATACGAATTACATCTCCCAAAACTCCACTGTTAATTACTTTTAATGCGTGAACTATGCAACCATCCCAATGTCTATTATGATATGTACTGAGTAGTAATCGTCTTTTTCTTGCTTCTTTTATCATAGAGTCACATTCTGAAGTATTTATGGCGAATGGTTTTTCACATATTACACCTTTTCCTGCGCGCAGACATTTTATTGCGATTTCTGCATGGGTATTGTGTGGAGTGATGATTGCAAGGATATCAACGTCTGAATTTTTGAGGAGTTTATCTACAGAGTTATATGTTTCTATTCCAGGGAAATCATTTTCAGCTACTTTTAGACGCGTTTCATCTATTTCTGCAACTGCGTAAGGTGTCATTCCGGCTTTTTTCATTTCATCGAGATGAACTTTTCCCATGTTGAAAGCGCCGCCATAACCTACTACACCAACTTTTATATCGGAAGCGTTTTTGAATTTTTTATTCAAGGTACAATCTCCTTATTTTTTTTATTCATAATTAAAATTTAATTTAATGATTTTGCTGCCCAGAGCATTCCTCTGCGCATAATTTCTTTGGCTTCGAAAACTTCGAAATCCTTTGCAAGATGTCCAAGAGAGGAATAAAATACTCTTCCCTGTCCGTATTTCTTTTTCCATGCGACAGGCATTATAACTCCATCAATCCATTCGCAATGCTCTCCTGAAAATTTTGTTGTGGCAAGGACTTCTACTCCGGGGTCAACATGCATATAGTATTGTTCAGAATGCATTTTAAAATCTTTTAAACCCTTTACTATAGGGTCTGTCTTCTTCTTTATTTTTACGTCATAATCTATTATTCCTCCTGGATGAGCCACCCATTGCCCTCCTACCATAAATTGGTATTCAGTATTTGTGCGGAATGAATCGCCCATTCCCCCATGCCATCCAGCGATTCCGCTTCCATTTTTTACCGCATCGAGGAGGCCTTCTGATTGTTCTTTTGTGATTTCAGCCATTGTCCATACCGGGATAATCAAATCAAAGGACTTCAATTTTTCCTTATCAGCCAGAGGTTCAAGTGAATTATAGAAATCCACATAAAATCCTTCTTTTTCAAGAACGTCTTTAAAAATTTTTGCACATTGTTCGGGTTCGTGCCCATCCCATCCACCCCAGGTAATTAATGCTTTTTTCATAATTCATTTCCTTAATTTTATTATTATTTTTTTATATTTTTAATCGAGTTCTCCATTGAAGAGACCGATTGGTAAAGGCGCTGGTTGTTGACAAGTACTTTTTAATGTAACAGCTTTCATATTCTTTGAAGATTCTTCAAATGCAAGCATTGCTTCAAGAACATGAGTTGCCATCGTGCCATTGCATCTGTGTTGGCGGTTTTGAATTATTGCGGCAGCCATATCAGCGAGTCCAATAATTCTCATATTTTCTGTATAACCGTGAGATAGAGGTATATCTTTCCATTCCCCGTTTTTTACGGATAATTTAGGTTGTCCACCAAAAGTGTTGGGATCTGGAATCTGAATACTTCCTTCAGTACCATAAATTTCAATTGGGTTATGACTGTGTTTCCATACATCGAAGCTCATAATTATATTTATAATGGCGCCATTAAGGAATTTTATCACACCTGCTTGATGAGTCTGGACTTCCACAGGTAATTTTCTCCCGTATAACTCTTTACATATTGCAACTCTTTCCTTGAAAGTCATTTCTGTAAAGGCCATTATACTCTGAATAGGTCCAAGAAGATGTACGAGTGCGGTAAGATAATAAGGTCCCATATCGAGCATTGGACCACCTCCTTTTAAATAATAAAAACCCGCGTTTGGATGCCAGCTTTCATGTCCATGGCACATCATAAAAGCGGTTCCGGCTATCGGTTTTCCTATCCATCCGTCATCGATAATTTTTCTGCAGGTTTGAAGTCCTCCCCCTAAAAAGGTATCCGGAGCAGAACCGACGCGTAGATTTTTTTTCTTTGCAGTATTGAGAACATCGTTTGCATCTGTGATATTTAATGCGAATGGTTTTTCGCAATGCACATGTTTTCCTGATTCTAAGGCGATTTTATTGACTTCTGAGTGTGATGCAGGGAGTGTGAGGTTCAGGATAATGTCGATACTTTTATCTGAATATAGTTCTTTTGGTGGGACTGCTTTGAGGTTGAATTCCTTTGCTTTCATTTCGGCGGCTTTCATATTTATGTCGCTACATACAGAGATTTCAATTAAATCTTTAAAAGTTTGAGCGGCTTTAAGATAGGCTCCGCTGATATTTCCGCAGCCTACTAATCCTACATTGAATTTTTTATTCATTTTTTTCTCCTTATTTTTTTATAATGATTCTCTCAGAAGAACTTCCTGAGAGATGATTAGATTTTTTCGATTTTGCTGCTCCTTATTTTCAATGCACTCTTTTAATAAAAAAAAGGCTTCTTTTCCCATTTTAAGCCGTGGTTGAACTATTGTAGTCAGTGATGGGTAGAGTCCATCTGCAACTGGGTCTTTATCTGCTCCTACAACGGAAATGTCGTAGGGAATCTTTATATTTTGTTCATAGCAATATCTGTAAAATCCAGCAGCCATTCGGTCGTTTGCGAAAATCGCAACGCCGTTTTTTCCTTCTTTTTTTATTATTTCAGGGGCGAGAGAATAGCCGCATTTCCAGGAGTAATCTCCCTCTAATATGGCAGATATCTTTAGCTTCATTTTTTTTGCTGCTTGTTTTAAGGATTTTTCCTGTCTGATAGCATATTCATAACGTTTATCACCTGCCAGGAAAATAAAACTTTGTTTATGTTTAGATTTTATTAATTTCATAATGCTAAGATATGGTTCATAAAAATCAATTGTCAGAGAAGGGAGGTTTTTATAGAGAGAACCTATTATTACAAAAGGCATTTTGCTTTTCGTTAATACGGGTATCATAACACTATTTCTCTCGAGAGATGCGAAAATTATACCATCGATTTCTCTTGATAACCACGATTTTATAAGATTTAAAGCTTCAATTTCAGACTCTTCTTTATAAGGTTTTATTAGGACTGAATATTTTTCTGGATAAGCTGAGGATATAATTCCATCAAGTATTCCAGAGTAGTAGCCGAGTTGAATGGGGCCTTTGCGAACGCGGCCTCCATTAAATTCTATTGCGAAAGCAATCTGAAAGCTGCGTTTTAATGCGAAACGACTTGCAAGGATATTTGGAGAGTAGCCGAGTTGAAGAGCTATTTTTCTTATTCTGGCAGCGGTTTTTTCAGGAATAAGAGGCGAGCCAGATAAAGCTCTTGAGACGGTGGTTGGAGACACCTTTGCTATTTTTGCTACATCATTTCTTGTTGGAGATTTCATAATTTTTAGTATATGCACACGAGTGCATAGAAGTTTTAAGTTAAACTGCATTCTATTAAATGCAAATTAAAAAAAACTTTTTTTAACTTTCTATCAAAAAAAAATAGAATTTTCTTGAAAATTTCCTTACGAAAAGTAGATTTCAAGGCTCACCAATTGGGCTTTTATTTTTATAATATAATCTTCGAGGAGATGATAGATGGAAGAGATCAAAAATTTGCTGGATAAAATTCAAAAAGAAGCAGTTTGGAAAGCCGAAGAAGAGAAGAAAAAAATACTTTCTGATGCGAAAGAAAAGGCTTCAAAAATTGTAAATGATGCGAAACAAGAAGCTGAAGAAATATTAAAGAAAGCTAAAATTGAGTCTGAATTATCATCGAGAAGGTCCATAGAAGCTATAAAACAAGCGGCGCGGGATATAGTTATTTCCCTTCAAAATGAACTTACTGAAAGATTGCGTAAGATTATGATGCAAAATATTTCAGAGACAATGACCCCTGAATTTATGAAGGAAATTATCGTTGAAATTGTAAAAAGCGGAAAGAATACTGATGACTTGAAAATTATTTTGCCTGAGAAAAAACTTAAGGAACTTGAAGCTCAACTGCTTAAGCTTCTTTCAAAAGATTTGAAAAATAATCCTGTGATTTTGGCAGACAGTGAATTTAATTCGGGTTTTAAAATCTCATTTAAGGGAGAGGACGTTCTGCTTGATTTCAGTTCCGAAGCATTTACCGATATAATTTGCGCTTATGCAGGTCCCAGAATTGCAGCAATATTGAAAGAAAAAGAAATAAAGTGATGAAAAATTTCTATTATCTTATATCCTCTTTGCCTGCTTTGAAATGGGAAGGAACTCCTCCCTTCACAGTAGAAAACTTTCTTAAGATTGTAAGACCTTATCTTTCAGAGAAGGATTATTTAAGACTGGAAAAAATATCCATAGTTCCTCCGTCGGAATTTTATGAATTATCACCTGCAGGAAAGTGGCTCGATTGGGAAATTTCTCTAAGAAAAAAAATTTTTTCGTTAAGAGTAAAGAGCAAAAAAACATCTTTAGAAAATTTACCAATGGAAAGAGCTTATTACTCTGAAATTGAAAAAATTGTTCAAACTGCAATGCAGTTTGAAAATCCATTAGAAAAGGAAAAAAATCTCGATTTTGCTAGATGGAAGGCAATTGAAGATTTCTTTTCCCTGCATCTATTTGATTTCTACGCTTTAGTATCTTACAAACTCAAACTTGAGATTCTTTGCAAATACGCTCTTATTGATGCAAAAAGAGCAAATGAAAATTTTAATAAAATCTGTGATGATATTTTGAAAAAGCAGGAGTTTTGAAAAATGTTTGACAATAATAAAGGGAAAATAGTTGGTGTGAACGGCAACATGTTAACTGTGCGTTTTGATACGCAGGTTACTCAAAATGAAATGGCTTATGCAGTAATAGGAGAAAAGAGACTTAAGGCTGAAGTTATAAGGGTAAGGGGGAATCTGGCGGATTTGCAGGTTTTTGAAGATACTAGAGGTTTGAAAGTTGGAGGAGACATTGAGTTTACGGATGAATTGTTGAGTGCTGAACTTGGTCCCGGCTTGCTTGCCAGAGTGTATGATGGACTTCAGAATCCCTTAAATGTTCTTGCTGAGAAGACGGGTTTCTTTCTGCAAAGGGGAGTTTATGCAGAGCCTCTTGATGTCAATCTAAAGTGGGAATTTACTCCAAAGCTGAAAATTGGAGATAAATTAAAAGCTGGTGATTGTATTGGGACTGTGCCTGAAGGAATTTTTTCACATAGAATAATGCTTCCATTTTCATTTTCAGGTACGTGGGAATTGATAGAGATAGCTCAGAAAGGCGAATACACTATAAAAGAAAAAATTGCCATTGTAAAAAATGAAAAAGGTGAGGACCGTGAAGTTAATATGACACAAAAATGGCCAGTAAAAATCCCTATCAAAGCATACAAAGAGAAGATTTTTCCAACAGAAACTCTCATAACACAACAGAGAATAATTGATACTTTTTTTCCTGTCGCAAAGGGAGGGACTTTTTGTACGCCTGGGCCATTTGGCGCTGGAAAAACGGTACTGCAGCATGCTCTCAGCAGATATGCTCAGGCTGATGTCGTAATAATAGCTGCGTGTGGAGAACGTGCAGGAGAAGTTGTTGAGATTCTTCGCGAATACCCGCATCTTGAGGATCCGAGAACAGGAAAAACTCTTATGGATAGGTCTATCATAATATGCAACACAAGCTCTATGCCTGTGGCTGCGCGCGAAGCTTCTGTTTACACAGCGATTACACTGGCAGAGTATTATAGGCAGATGGGGCTACACGTTCTCCTCCTGGCTGATTCAACCTCGCGTTGGGCTCAGGCATTACGTGAAATGTCAGGGCGTTTGGAAGAAATTCCTGGAGAAGAAGCTTTTCCTGCTTATCTTGAGTCATTAATCTCTGGATTCTATGAAAGAGCTGGTTGTGTAAAACTCAATGATGGAACAATAGCATCAGTTACCATAGGTGGGGCGGTAAGTCCAGCAGGAGGAAATTTTGAAGAACCAGTTACTCAATCTACACTCAAAGTTGTGGGTTGTTTCCTTGGCCTTTCACGAGACAGGGCAAATGCAAGGCGTTTTCCGGCGATTCATCCACTGGATAGTTGGAGTAAATATCAGAGTATTGTTTCAGAAGATGAACTTAATTACGCAAGATTTATTTTACGTCGCGGAAATGAAGTTCATCAAATGATGAAAGTAGTTGGAGAAGAAGGAACAAATATAAATGATTTTCAGATTTATCTAAAAAGTGAATTTCTCGATTATGTTTATCTACAACAAAATACTTTTGATGAAATTGATGGAGCAAATGATGAAAAACGTCAGAAAAGAGTTTTCTCCAAAGTTGTTAATACTTTGAAGAAGGACTATAAATTTTCTGAAAAAGATGAAGCGCGTAAATTTTTCCAGGAGTTGAGACAGTTATTTATAGATTGGAATTACATAGCGATGGATGATGAAAAGTTCACAGAAATGGAAAAGAAAATTGATTCGAAGATAAAGGAGAAAGCTGACAATGCGCAAAGTATATAATAGAATCATTCAAATAGCCGGAAATGTAATTACTGTGGAAGCTGAAGATGTTTCTTACGGTGAACTCGCTGAAGTTAGATCTCGAAGAGGGATTTCACTTGCCCAGGTAATCAGGATGCTTGAAAAAAAAGTTTATTTACAGGTATTTGCTGGTAGCAGAGGAATTTGTACCGGAGATGAGGTTCGCTTTCTAAGTAAGCCAATGATGGTTTCAGGATCTGCAAATTTACTCGGAAGAATTTTCAATGGAGCTGGAGAACCACGTGACGGAAGACCATCAATAAAAGAAGATCTGATTGAAATAGGAGGCCCTTCAGTAAATCCCGCAAAAAGAATTATTCCAAGAAATATGATACGAACAGGAATTCCTATGATAGATGTGTTCAATACACTCGTTGAATCTCAAAAACTTCCTATATTTTCAGTTGCAGGGGAACCTTATAATCCACTCCTTGCGAGAATCGCAATGCAGGCGGAAGTTGATATAATTATTCTTGGAGGAATGGGGCTAAAATATGATGATTACCTTTATTTCAGGGATACTCTTGATAAGCATGGCGCACTTTCACGCTCTGTAATGTTTATTCATACAGCAGCAGATCCTGTAGTGGAATGTCTTCTCGTCCCTGATATGGCTCTTGCCCTTGCAGAAAAATATGCACTTGAAGGAAAGAGGATTCTCGTACTCCTAACAGATATGTCTAACTTTAGTAATGCCTTAAAGGAAATTGCAATTACTATGGAACAAATTCCTTCAAATAGAGGATATCCAGGAGACCTCTATAGCCAGCTTGCCTCGCGTTATGAAAAAGCAGTTGACTTTGATGGAGCTGGTTCAATTACTATCCTTGCTGTTACTACAATGCCAGGAGATGATGTGACTCACCCTATCCCGGACAATACCGGGTATATCACTGAAGGTCAGTTCTATCTCAGGAATGGTAGGATTGAACCCTTTGGCTCACTAAGCCGCTTAAAACAGCTTGTTAATGATAAAACACGCCCTGATCATCGTGCCATTATGGATACTATGATAAGGTTATATGCAGAATATCGAGAAACTCTGGAAAAACAGTCAATGGGTTTTCAGATGAGCAACTGGGATAAGAAATTGCTCAAATATGGGAAGCTTTTTGAAGGCAAGATGATGGACCTTTCCGTTAATATTCCACTTGAAGAAGCCCTTGATCTCGGTTGGGAAATACTTGCAGAGTGCTTTGAAAAAAATGAAACAGGAATAAAAAGTTCTTTACTGGATGAATTTTGGAAGAAAAAACAAAAAATTGATGATAAAAAATGATTTATTATGCGATAAAAAATACGGAGAAAAGTTACCTTGGCTAAGATAAAATTCACAAAAAGCGAACTTAAACACCAGCGTGATGCGCTTAAGCAATACCTGCATTTTTTACCTACTTTACAATTAAAAAAACAGCAACTTCAACTCGAAATACAAAAATGTCAGGCAAAAATTGAGGAAGTCAAAAAGAAAGAAGAAGCACATAACAATTTCCTCAAAAAATGGATAGGACTTTTCTCTCTTAAAGAAATATTTGACACCATTCAGAGTATAGTCTCAATTAAGGAAATTCAAACCAATAGACATAATATTGCCGGACTCGACGTTCCAGTTCTGGAAAATGTCGTTTTTGAAGAACTTCCGTATGATTTATTTTATACGATGCCATCTCTGGACGATGCAATAGATGCGGTAAAAAAAACGATTCAGCTTAAGATAGAAGAGATGATAATGAGAAGACAAATTGAATTAATATCAAATGAACTGCGAATAACATCTCAGAGAGTAAATCTTTTTGAAAAAGTTAAAATCCCCGAAGCAAAGGAAAATATACGTAAAATCCAGATATATCTTGGGGATGAAGACACAGCCGCGGTAGGCCGTTCCAAAATTGCAAAAAGAAAAATGATGGAGGTTGCTTGAGAGATGATAGTTCCAATGAAAAAAATTACAATAATATCACTTGCAAATAATAATAAGAATACTATTGAAGAACTTGCAAAACTCGGACTTATGCATATCTCTTCTGCAGAATTGAAGGATTCTCCAGATAGGGCAGAAGTGCATAAAAGAATAGAGATAATCCAGAAGGCATTTTCAATAATATCATCATTAAAAATAAAGAACCAGCAAGAAAACTCATCTATTTATTCTAAAAAAACAGCATCTGAAATTGCAGAAGAAATCATCGCAATTAGTGAACAAATTGCGAATTACACAAAAGAATTATCTGCTCTAAATGCAAAAATAGAAAAAAATTCAATATGGGGTGATTTTGATCCTGAAACTGTTAATGAACTTCAAAAGAAATCTATCTACATCTATTTTTGTGAGCAAAATAAAAATCAAATTGTCACAAAATCGGAAAATACTTTCATTTTTAATATTGCTGAAACAAAAAACAGATACTATTTTCTTTTGGTGTCATTAACAAAGTTGGATGAATCAAAACTTCCTCTTTCTGATATTGATCTTACAACTTCCCTCTCAAATTTAATCAACAAGAAAGATGCTCTTCAAAAAAAAATATCAGAAATGAATTCTAAACTTGCGAATTTCGCAAGTGCAAAAGACTCTCTTAAAAAAGAAATTCTCACCTTAAAAGAAAAATACTCTTTATGTGAAGCTATTGATGCAATGAAAGAACATGGGATATTATCTGCAATAACGGGTTATATTCCCTCTCCAGAACTCGGTAAAATTAGTGATGCGGCAGCATTAAATGGATGGGGAATTATAATTGAAGATGTATCTCCTGATGATAAAAATGTTCCTACAAAGATAGAAGTTCCCAAAATTTTCCGCATTATTAGACCTGTATTTGAGTTTATTGGAATAGAGCCAGGTTATGATGAAGTTGATGTTTCAGTGTGTTTTTTCTTTTTCTTTTCAATATTTTTCGCTATGATTATAGGAGATGCTGGATATGGGGTTTTATTTCTACTTTTTGCGATTTTCGCAAAGATGAGGTTTAAAGGGATAAAAGAACTTTCATTGCCTATAAATCTTTTTATACATTTAAGTATTTGTACAATTATCTGGGGGGCCTTGTGTGGAAGTTGGTTTAGTATTGATTCAAAGTATTTGCCAGAGCCATTAAGGGGTTTAAAGAGCCTTTCTGATTCTTCTATAAGGGATAAAACAATTCAAACTTTTTGTTTTATTCTTGCCGCCCTTCATTTATCGGTAGGTAGATTGTGGCGAGCTTTTATTATTGCCGGAAGGAAATCCCTTGGTCAAATCGGTTGGTTTGCAATGATATGGATGAATTTTTTTCTTATAAAGGGCCTTCTGGTTGATGGCGGAAATGTAAATTTCTCATTGGTTATACCATTATTTATTTTTTCTTTCATATTGCTGTTGTTATTTTACGTAGATTGGAAAAATATTGGAGATATTTTTAATTTTCCATTCTCCTTAATCGGGAGTTTTTCTGATGTTCTTTCATACATCAGGCTTTATGCAGTAGGGCTGGCAAGTTATTATCTGGCTTTGAATGTAAATCAGATAGGTGGTATGCTCTTGGATGTTCAGCAGTCTCCGTTTATTTCTGTGCTTTCTTTTATTTTCGGAATATTAATAATATTTCTTGGACATTCCTTGAATATCGTCCTTTGCCTCCTCGGAGTACTCGTACATGGAGTTAGGCTCAATGCTCTTGAATTCTCAAATCATATGGAACTTCAATGGAAGGGAATTAAATATAATCCACTTAAAATAAAAATAGAAAATAATAACTAACAATAAAAGGAGAAGAAAATGAACGAAACACTCATTCGCGCTTTATGTCAGGGAGGTGCTTTTGCTGCCGTTGCTTTTGCTGCTATGGGGTCAGGGCTTGGTTCCGGTGCTGCTGGTAGTTCTGCAATCGGAGCGTGGAAAAAATGTTATGGACAAAATAAACAGGCGCCTTTTTTGCTTCTTGCATTTGCGGGAGCGCCACTTTCCCAGACGATTTATGGGTTTATTCTTATGATGTTAATAAATCTTAAAGTGAATTCGGCAACAACAGCAGAGATTTTCAATAATTATCCACTTTTTCTTATGCTTGGAATTTTTGGTGGTATAGCTCTTGGAATTTCTGCATGGTTGCAAGGTGTAGCTGGAGCAGGAGCTGCTGATGCCTTTGCTGAAACAGAAAAAGGATTTGCTAATTATCTTATGGTTCTTGGAATCATTGAGACAGTCGCAATTTTCACAATGGCATTTGGAATTGTCTTATTACTTACAGTGAAGTAATATTGGCTTGTATGTGAATTTCATTTTGCTTTATTGTATAAGCAGTAGTTATTTTTTACTATACTGTGGTGGAATGCTGGTCAGAAAATATTCCCTAAAAATATATTTTTGAAGCCTTTTTTTTCAGCAAGACTTTTTATTGAATGCAGCGTTTCTGAAGGGGTAGGGGGGGCGGAATTGTATTTATAGTCTGGATGATATGCAGTGAAATGTATGGGGACTTTCATCGAGAGATTTTTGGCAGTCCAATCTAAGAAATTTTCGATCATACTTTTACTATCATTTTCGCCAGGGATTACGAGATTGGTTATTTCGAGGTGTTTTCCCATTGAGAAAAATAATTTCATTGCGTTCAAGACTGGCTCCAATGAGGCAGAGGTAAGTCTATGATAGAAATCTTCAGAGAAACCTTTCATATCTATATTTGCCGCATCTATTAGACGGAATATTTCTTTTGCAGCTTCTTCTGTTAGATATCCATTGGAAACCATCACCGTGGCAAGGTTTGATTTTTTTGCGAATTTCGCAATATCTATCATATATTCGGCCCACGTAATAGGCTCATTGTAAGTAAAAGCTATTGATGCACAATTTTGTTTCAATGCTGTGTTTACGAGTTGTTCTGGCATTATAAATTCGCATAGCTCATCTTCAGAATAGAATGCTCTTGAAAGATGATAGTTTTGACAGAACACGCAGGATAGGTTACAGCCATAACATCCTATTGAAAAAGTTCTTGTACCTGGTAAAAATTTTTTCAATGGTTTTTTCTCAATAGGGTCTATGTGAATGGCAACAGGGTGCCCATAAGAAAGAGCATAAAGGGTTCCATCAATATTTTTGCGAACTCCGCAAAAACCATGATTTTCAGGGGCGATGATACACATTCTTGGGCAGAGTCTGCAGATTACCTTTCCTGCAGACTCTTTTTTGTACCATTTTGCTTCGATTTTATGCATTTGTTTTTTCGAAGTCATCCATTAATTCGACGAGTTTTTCTACTCCTTCCAGAGGCATTGCATTGTAGATGCTGGCTCTCATTCCTCCGACAGAGCGATGTCCTTTCAATCCGATGAGTTTACGGTTTTTTGCTTCTTTCAGAAATTTTGTTTCAAGTTCTTCATTTGGAAGAGTAAATACTACATTCATATTTGATCTGCTATCTTTTTGGACAGGTGTTTTGTAGAATTTGCTACTGTCGAGTTTGTCATAGATTAGTTTTGCTTTTTTTTCGTTAATTTTTTCAATTTCAGAGAGTCCACCATTTTCTTTTATCCAATCAGTTACAAGTCCTATCATGTATATAGCAAACGTTGGTGGAGTATTATATAAGGATTTTTTTTCTATATAAGTTGAGTATTTCAGCATAGTTGGGACTTTTTCTATTGCTTTTGCTGCGAAATCATTTTTTATGATTACTACAGCAACTCCTGCTGGACCGAGATTTTTTTGTGCGCCGGCATATATTAATGAAAATTTACTTACATCAATTTGTCTTGACATTATATCACTGGACATGTCAGCGAGAAGAGGAACATTAGTTTGAGGGAATGTTTTGTATTGAGTTCCATATATTGTGTTATTGCTTGTTATATGTAGATATGCTGCATCAGAAGATGTTTTCCATGTGTTGAAAGGAGGGATTCTATCGTATTTTGTCTCCTTGCTTGAGCATACAATTCTTGTTTCACCGAAGAATTGAGATTGTTTTATTGCTGCGCTTGACCAGCTGCCAGTATCTGCGTATTCAGCGAATGAACCTGTTTTTAGAAAATTCATTGGTATCATTGCGAATTGAAGGCTTGCTCCACCCTGAATAAAGCAGACCGAATAGTCATCTGGAATTCGCATAATTTCGCGGATATTTTTTTCGGCTTTTTCTATCACAGCAGTGAATTCTGCTCCTCTGTGTGAGAGTTCCATAATACCGCAACCGGTATTAGAGTAATCACAGAATTCTTTTTGTGCTTTTTCCATTACGGCTGTTGGTAACATTGAAGGACCTGCACTGAAATTGAAAACTCTTATTTTCTTTTGCTCCATTTTTGTTTTCATTTTTTTTAATTAAGAAGACATTTAAAATATTTGCAAATTAAAAAAAAACAATCTTTTAAAAAAAAATATTCATTTTGTTTGACTTTCTTTGTAGGAGAAGCCATATTATGAAGAGAAAAGTAAAAAAAACACGGAGTTTGTCAATATGCCAAAATTAGTTTGCCTTAGCGGAATGAATAAAGGGGAAGAATTTCCCATCGAGGAAGGTGAAAACACAATTGGCAGAAGTGATAGCTGTAAAATATGTATTTTTGATAAGAAGGCATCACGTCTCCACTGCAAAATATTTTTTGATGGCGGAAAAATCTTCCTTGAAGACAATGGCAGTACAAACGGAACAAAACTAAATAATGATCAGGTGACTGGTCGTGTGGAAGTGAAAGCAGGTGATCATATCAGGCTTGGACAAACTGTTTTGCTTGTTAGCGATAAACCTTTTGTATCATCTACTGATACAGGTAAGCAGCATCAACAGCATAAATATGATTCATTGCTCGAAGAAGCGACTTTTCAAGTCACAAAAACTACTGCCCTAAGGAAGATGAGATCGGAGAAAGAAGGTCGGGATGTTGGATTTTTGTCTTTCTTTCAGAAAGAAGACTAAACTTAAGGATTAATTGTTGTTTTTTATTTTTAGAACTTAATAAAAAAATTTTTTGCTTTTGAATTTGAAAGATAAATTAAAATTACCTCATTTTTCTGTTTTGATTAGCTCTGAAGAATGTAAAGCATGCGGGAAGTGCATCGTTGCCTGTCCTAAAAAGATCCTGCTAAAAGGCAACAAAATTAATAGTTATGGTTTTAAATATGTATTTTGTGTGGATGAATCTTTGTGTATTGGTTGTGGGAATTGTTTTTACAGTTGCCCTGAGCCCGGTGCAATTACAATTTATAAAAATGACGACGAATATCGCAATGACAAGTTAAAAACTGAAAAGAGCAAGAATACTAATGAGAAACGCAAGAGAAGTTCGAATTCTGCTAAAGGGAAATGATGCTGCAATTTATGGAGCCTTACTTGCAGGTTGCGATTGTTTTTTCGGATATCCAATTACTCCAGCAAGTGAGATAGCTCATACTGCCGCATTATTGTTTCCGAAATTAGGAAGAGTTTTTCTACAAGCAGAATCAGAAATAGCAGCAATAAATATGGTTTTTGGTGCAGCAGCTGCTGGAAAGACAGCTATGACGGCCTCTTCTGGATTGGGTATAAGTCTTAAGCAAGAATGTGTTTCCTATATGGCAACTTGTGAAATGCCTGGAGTTATAGTTGATATAATGAGAGGTGGACCTGGTCTTGGGAATATTGGGCCTGAACAGGCTGATTATAATCAGGTGGTGAAAGGTGGTGGGCATGGTAGCTATAAGTGTATTGTCCTTGCACCGGATTCTCCGCAGGAGATGTGTGATTTGACTTATCTGGCGTTTGAACTTGCCGATAAATATAGAACTCCAGTTTATGTCTTATCCGATGGAGTTATAGGGCTGATGCTTGAGTCTGTCATCTTACCTCCTCCACGAAAATTACAGCGGAAGAATTCAGACTGGTCTTTAACTCAAAAAGGAAAATCAAATTATATTACTTCAATTTTTCTTGAACATGATGAACTTGAAGAAGTTAATGTGAAATTACAAAAAAAGTATGAAGAAATATCAAAGAAGGAACAGAGAGTTGAGTTATATATGACAGACGATGCCGAAATTATTTTGTCTGCATATGGTATATCTGCGAGAATCGCAAAAAACGCTGTTCACAATATGAGAAAGAAAGGGATAAAGGCCGGGCTTATAAGACCTATTACACTTTTCCCTTTTCCACAAAATGAATTTGTTGAGAAGTCGAAGATCGCGTCCTTTTTTGTAAGTGTGGAGTTGAGTAATGGACAAATGATTGATGATATAAAGCTCGCAATATCGTGTTCAAAACCAGTTTATTTATGCGCCAGAATGGGAGGAAATATTCCTTCTGAACTTGAGATAGAAAAATGTTGTAAGAACATTCTTAATGGAAAGGAAACAAGTAGATGACTGAAGCAATATTCAAAAAGCCCAACGCATTTTTTGAGATTTTTGAGAGGCGTCCTGGACAAATAAAGACCAATATGCATTATTGTCCGGGTTGTGGGCATGGGGTTTTGCATAAACTTATCGCTGAGGCAATATCTGAGCTAAATATGTTCGATGATACTATAATGGTGTGGCCGGTGGGGTGTTCTGTTTTTGGTTATTATTATTTTAAGGTCCCCGGGATTTCTGTTCCTCATGGTAGGGCACCGGCAGTAGCTACAGGGATAGTTCGTTCAAGACCTGATTTTAATGTTGTTTGCTATCAGGGTGATGGGGATCTTGGAGCGATTGGATTGAATGAACTTTTGCAGGCGGCAAATAGAGGGGAAAACATAACAGTTTTATTTGTCAACAATGCGATTTACGGTATGACTGGAGGTCAAATGGCGCCCACGACTCTGCCTGGGCAAAAGACCCAAACATCTCCATATGGGAGGAGTGTGGAGAATGAGGGTTTTCCTATGAAGATATGCGAAATGGTTGCTGCTCTTGATTCTCCAGTATATGTAGAACGTGTCGCTCTTAATAATCCTGCAAACATACGCAAGGCAAAATCTGCTTTAAGGAAAGCTTTCACTTATATGAGAGATAAAAAAGGATTCTCTCTTGTGGAATTTCTCTCTTCATGTCCTGTAAATTTAAAAATGTCTCCGCCAGAAAGTGATAAATGGATAAGTGAAAAAATGATTTCTTATTTCCCTCTTTCAAAGTTTAAGGATATAGGAGCAGAGAGACAGCCTAAAAAAAATATGAAACCAGTGTATGATTCGGATATAGTAAGAGACTTACTTTATCCGCAGGAAGATAACTTCAATGATATCGAGAAAATATCAGAAAAAAAGGATTTCACTATAAAAATAAAATGCGCGGGCTTTGGCGGGCAAGGTATATTAAGTCTCGGTATGATTATAGCTGAAGCGGCACATCAGCAGGGATTTCAAGTAACGTGGTTACCTTCGTATGGTCCTGAAATGAGAGGTGGAACGGCGAACTGTTCCGTTGTAATATCATCAAAAAAAATATCTTCTCCTATAATTGAAAAGGCAGATGTAATGATAATTTTTAGCCAACTCGCAATGGATAAATTTAAAAATGATATGGAAAATAATGGGATTTTAATTTATGATGAAAATAATGTGAATACTCTCAAAGATGAACCGGATAATTATCGTATTTTCAATTTTAATGCTTCGGAAATTGCTAAAAATCTTGGTGATTCGAGAATTGCAAATACGCTAATGCTTGGAGCAACTTCTCATTTTATAAAGGAAATATCAAGAAATTCTTTTCTAAAAGCGATAAGGAAAGCTTTTGCGAACAAAGAGCATATACTTGACTTAAATTTGAGAGCATTTGGTGAAGGGCAGAAGATAGCAATGCAAAGATATTCGAAGGAAAACTAACCTCTAAAAAACGAATAAAAAACAATAGAGTTCCTCTTATGATCACAAAAAGAATTATTCCGTGTTTAGATGTAACAGGAGGTAGAGTTGTAAAAGGCGTTAATTTTGTCAATCTGATTGATGCAGGAAATCCTGTAGAGGCTGCAAAATGCTATGATCTTCAGGGAGCTGACGAATTAGTTTTCCTTGATATTACAGCAAGTAGTGATGACAGAAACACAATGGTAGATATTATTGAACGAACCGCATCAGAGGTCTTTATACCACTTACTGTAGGAGGAGGAATAAGGACTATTGAAGATATGAGAAAAATCCTCAATGCTGGTGCAGATAAGGTTTCTCTTAATACCGCTGCAATAGCTGATCCTGAATTGATTACCAGGGGAGCTGACGTTTTCGGAAGTCAATGTATAGTTGTTGCTATAGATGCTAAGAGAGATGCTGAATCAAAGTCATGGAGTGTTTACACTCATGGAGGGAGAAAAAAAACAAGGTTAGATGCTATTTTATGGGCACAAATGGCAGTTAAACTCGGCGCTGGAGAAATACTTCTTACAAGTATGGATTGTGATGGGACAAAGAATGGATATGATATTGAACTTACAAGGAGAGTAGCAGAATCTGTTAATGTACCGGTAATTGCATCAGGTGGGGCTGGAGAGCTTCATCATATGGCTGATGTTCTCATTAATGGAAAAGCTGACGCTGTTCTTGCCGCAAGTATTTTTCATTTTGGAAAGTATACAGTAAATGATGTGAAAGAATATCTTTTCAGAGAGGGCATACATATCAGAATGATAGACTAATTTTTATCTTATATTTACTTTTTGAACAAATTTAATTATTTTTGCCATTTAAATTTGAAAAATATGGACAATACATTAGATTAAAGCGCTTTTTCGGAAATATAATTATACAAAAGCTTTTTTTAAGGATTCACTAACTTATGTTAAAATGGGGTGAAAGAATATGTATTTTTTCTGGTAATGCCAATAGGGCATTATCTGAAAAGATTTCACTAGAAATGGGAATACAGCTTGGTGATGTAGATATCAGCAAATTTCCTGATGGAGAGATTTTTGTAAAGTTCCATTCAAATATAAGGGGGGCTGACGTTTTTCTTATACAACCGACGTGCTATCCCCCCAATGAAACTATAATGGAACTCTTGATTATGCTTGATGCTGCTAAGAGAGCATCGGCAGCGAGGGTTACTGCGGTCATCCCATTTTTCGGATATGCCAGGCAGGATAGGAAAGATCAACCAAGGGTGCCTATCACAGCAAAGCTAATTGCTAATCTTATTACTGCAGCAGGGGCTTCGAGAGTTCTTACGATGGACTTACATTCCCAGCAAATACAGGGATTTTTTGATATTCCAGTTGATCATCTCTATGCTATGCCTGTTTTGGTGCCTTATTTGAAAAAAGTTCTTGGAGATGGAGCAATTGTGGTTTCTCCTGATTCTGGAAGCGTAAAATTAGCTCAGTCATATTCAGATATGCTTAATGCTGGATTGGCCGTTGTGGCAAAGCGTAGAATTGATGCTAGCTCAGTTGAATCATCTCACCTTGTTGGAGATGTTGCAGGTAGAGTATGTTTAATAACAGATGATATTACAACTACTGCAGGGACGCTTACTGCAGCAGCTAATTTGCTTAAAAAAGAAGGAGCAGCTAAAATTTATGCAGCAGTTTCTCATTGTCTTCTCACTGATATTGGCAAGAAGAGAATTGAGGAAAGCCCAATAGATCAGTTGATAACAACGGATGCTGTTCCAGTTGATCCTAATTTACCATCAAAAATAAAGATAATCAGTATTGCAAGACTCTTAGGAGAAGCTATAGTTAGAATTCATGAAGGCGCATCTGTTTCATCACTATTTAAGATAGTTGATAATAACAATAATGTAAAAAATTAAAAAAAAGGATAATAAATATGGCATTGAAATCGACAGTAATAAAAGTTCTTTCGAGGTCTGAACTTGGCACTTCTGCTTCAAGGAAGGCAAGAAGAGCAGGAAAGATTCCTTGTGTTGTTTATAGTGCAGGTAAAGAGTCTAAACAGTTTTATGTGGAAGATAAGGTATGGAAAGAAATTCCAGTTTCAGATGTGCATCTAGTAGAACTTGATGCCCCTGAGGGTAAGATAAATGCCCTGGTTAAAGATGTTCAATTTGACTACCTCAGAAACTCAACTCTTCATATCGATTTTCAGGAAGTAAGAATGGATCAATTGATAGAAGCGAAAGTTCCCGTTCATGGCGTAGGAACCCCTATCGGACTTTCTCAAGGAGGCTTCCTCGAACAGGTACTGCACTATATTACAATTGAAGCATTACCTGCGAATATTCCTGCGGCTATTGAGGTTGATATAAGTGGTCTTGAATTGGATAAAGCTATCCACGTATCTGAGATTAAGATGCCTGAAGGTGTAAAGGCTGTGACAGATGCTCATCAGGTTGTATTCCATGTACTTGTACCAAAAGCAGAAGAAGAAATTGCCCCTGCTGCTACAGAGGGCGAAGCCGCTGCCGCTGCCGAGCCAGAATTGGTTGGAGGAAAAGGAAAGACAGAAGAGCAAGATGCAGAGGCAGATTCTGCAAAAACAACCAAAGAAAGTTCGAAGGAGAAAAAATAGGTTTGACAGATGCCCCGAAACAATGTATTTTTCGAGCTAATTGTTGCTCTTGGCAACCCGGGGCAAAAATATGAAAATACAAGACATAATGCAGGATTTATTGTCGCAGATTTTTTTGCTATAAATATGCCTGGAATTTCGAATGAGTTTCAAATAAAAGGAGCCTCTTTAAGAAAATTTCAAATAAATGAAAAAGAGATCTATATATTGAAACCTATGGAATATATGAATCTAAGCGGCGAACCTGTAAATGTATTTATAAAAAAAAAGAATTTAAGTGTTAACCAGATGATTGTTTTACATGATGATATGGATATTGAACTCGGAAAAATAAGGTTCTCTTTTGCTGCTGGTTCGGCGGGACATAAGGGAGTTCAGTCTATTATAGATCTTGTCGGAGCAAATTTTGCAAGATTAAGAATAGGAATTGGACGAGAAAGTAAAATGAACGGGGCTGATTTTGTCCTCTCTAAATTTTCTGAACAGGAACAAGGAATATTTCAAAAAGTAGTAGAATATTCTGCCTCTGCATTGAAATTCTCTATATTTCATGGAATAGAACAAGCTATGAATAAGTATAATGGAAAAAGAATATTAGAGGGAGAACCCTCTACATAATGACTCAAATAATAATATAATAAAATAACAAAGATAAATAATTAACGGAGGTAGCATTTGAAAAAGTATGAAACAGTTGTAATCCTCGATGAAATTGCCGGGGAAAATGATGGAGCAGAATTCCAGAAGGAGTTTAAGGAACTCATCAACTCAAACGGTGGTAATGTCACTGAAATAATCTCAATGGGAAAAAGACAATTTTCCTATCCAATAAAGAAAAAAAAAGCCGGGACATATCTGGATTTCAAGTATGAGATTTCGTCAGATAAAGCATCTCTGCCAAAGGACAAATATAAACTTGACAATAGAGTTTTAAGGTTGAGGACTTATCTAATCAAATAAAAAAACGGGAGAATATTATGCCTTCAGTAAACAAAGTCTTTCTTATGGGAAATTTAACTCGTTCACCTGAACTTAGATATACACCCAATGGGGTTGCTATTTGCGAATTTGGCATAGCTGTAAATAGAAGATTTATGTCAAACGGTATTCGAAAAGAGGAAACAACATTTGTTGAAATAAATGTTTGGCAAAGGCAGGCTGAAATCTGTAAAAATAGACTCCAGAAAGGGTCCCTCGTAATGATTGAAGGCAGATTAAAGACTGACCAATGGGAAGAAAGAGAAACAGGCAGAAAACGCTCTAGGATTGTGGTTGTAGCTGAAAAAGTTAATTTTATCGCTCTCCCGCCAAGGGAAGATCTGGAAGAGTACGAGGAAGAAGAAAATGAGAATGGTAGCGATGAAAAAAACAGAGCCCAGCGACCTAATTATCAAGATAAACAAATGAACCGACAATCTCAGGGAAAAACCGGGACGGAAGAAATCCCCCCTCCACCAGAACCCGAATATAAAGAAGGGGCATCCGATGATGATGACGGTGCTGAAAAAATTCCTTTTTAAAATATAATAATTGGAGAGAAAATATATGAAATCTGAAAGAAACATAAATCGAAAAAAAACAAAACAATCAAAAAGAAATTGCAGATTTTGCAATAATCCTCAGGAGTTAATCGATTTCAAAGAAGTCGAGTTATTAAAAAAATTTCAGACGGAAAAGGGGAAAATATTACCGCGCAGACTAACTGGAAATTGTATGATTCATCAAAAAAAACTTACCGAAGAAATAAAAAAAGCAAGAGAATTGGCTCTTATTCTTTAAATGCAAATTCCGTAAAAAAATGGAGAAAATATTATGCCTAAATTAATCCTACTTCAAGATATTGAAGACCTCGGAAATGCAGGAGAAATCGTAAACGTTTCCGAAGGCTATGCAAGAAATTACTTATTACCAAAAGGGCTTGCTATAAAAGAGTCCAAATCAGCCCTCAGACAACTTGAGGCAAGACGGGAAAAAATTGAAGAGCAGAGAAAAGCAGAAATAGCAAAAGCTGCTACTCTAGCTGAAAAAATACAGTCGATAGAACTCACAATTTCTGCTCAGGCAAGTGATGATAAACAACTTTATGGTTCCATATCCGCAGTAAATATAGCATCAGAACTCGCTAAATTAGGGGTTGATATTGAGCACAGGAGAATTATGCTTGAACATCCAATAAAAGAAATTGGCGAATACAAGATAAAAATAAAACTTCATAAGGACTTTATTCCTGAGTTAAAAGTAAAAGTTCAAAAAACCTGATACTAAAATGGCTTCCAGAAGAAAAAACTACGGAAGCAAAAAGGAAAAAGAAGTTGTTTTTGTATCTAATGCTGACAACAAAACGCTTCCAAACGATGAGATATCTGAGCGCGCTGTATTAAGCGCTATTATCACTGAACCAGAAACTTATTATATATCTTCAGAAATATTTGGACAAGAACCCGTTTTCTATTATCCAAAAAATCAGAAAATATATGATATAATAACAGAACTTGTAAAGAATAATATACCGATAGATGTAGTAAATATTACTAAGCTCTTGCGCGATAAGGGCATATATGATGAAGTCGGTGGTATCGAATACATAGTTCAACTGCAACATTCCATAGCAAGTACAGCTAATATTGAAAGCTGGTGTAATACTCTCAGAGAGAAGGCTCTGATGAGAAAAATTATCAAAGCACTTTCAATTGGGATTGAAAAGTGCTACGATCCAGAACAAAAGGCCTCTTCAGTAATAGGAACAGTAGAAGAAGAAATATTAAACGCCCAGAATTTTGGCTCCAAAGATCCCATCAGAAAAATGGAAGAAATAATTAAATCTGAGGCTTTCCCTTATATAGAAAAAATTCTAAAAAAAATCCATCCTGAAGATGTTATAGAGACCGGTTTTTCTGATTTAGACGATGTACTTGGAGGAGGATTGATACCAGGAGAAATGTATGTTATTGCTGCCAGACCGGGCGTTGGAAAAACATCATTTGCCCTTAATATTTTGTGTAATATGGCTCTTAATCAGCCAAAAATTCCAGTTGCTCTTTTCAGTATGGAAATGACTGCCGTTGAAATAGCAAAAAGACTCCTTTATTCTATAGCAAAAGTTTCAAAAAAAGATATACTCGATCCCACATTGAGTTCTGAGAGAAGAAAAAAGCTTCAGGTGGAGATTACTGGAGCAGCAAGTAAATTTAAAAACGTAAATTTTTTTATTGATCCTACGCCCGCATTAAAAATTGTAGATCTCAAAGTTAGAGCGAAAAATCTGGTCAGAAAACATAATGTAAAAGTAATCGCAATAGATTACCTCCAATTAATGCATGCAGATGACGAAAGCTCCGCAGAAAGCAGGCAAATAGAGGTTTCTCTGATATCCGGCGGTATCAAGGCAATCGCAAAAGAATTGAATATACCCGTTATTGTCCTGGCTCAATTAAATAGACAAGCTGAATTGCAAAGAGAAGGAAAACCAAGAGCAAGCAATCTTCGTGAATCGGGTTCTATTGAACAGGATGCCGACGTTGTTATTCTCCTTCACAGAGACATACAAAAACAACAAAACGCAAGCCCTGAAGAAATTGAAAATGGCCTTGATGCTGAACTAATAGTAGCGAAAAATAGAAATGGAGAAATGCGCTCACTTGAACTGTTATTCCGACCTAAAATTACTCTCTTTACTCAAAAATCAAAATACTCTAAAGAAGATGTTATTAACCATTAACTTATACATATTTTTTTATATGTTGCAATGAAAAATAATACACTAAAACTTTCTGAGAAAGAAAAAAACATTATCCGTTTGCTTGCCAGTGAAATTGCAGAAATTGCAAGCAAAGATCATCAATCTGAATTTGCCAGACTATGGACTCTCCATAACGACCTTAAAATAACACGTCCTATGGTGCTCGTTTTTCCGGAAGGCTCATGGCGTGAATTGCTTCCTGAATCAGAACTTGAATCTGAGTCAGTATTTGCGCGCAATATCGAGAGAGAACTCCGTAAAATTATATATTATGATAGATTTCTTCGCGATGAAAACCCGATAGAAAACAATTTTGATGTTCCTATTACAGTAAAAAATAGCGGATATGGACTTTATCCGGTTGTCACTAAAAGTAGTCAATCTGATGGCGCTGAACATTTTGAACAGGTCATAAGAGGAATTGAGGATATTGAGAAAATGCACTTGCCAGAAGTTCAGGTGGATTGGGAGGACTCATATAAAAAATTGGAATTCTTTCAAAACTTATTTGGAGATATTCTTAATGTTAGACTCGTAGGACATTACGAGTGGTGGTGTTCCCCCATTGATGAGTATGCAAAATTGCGTGGACTTGACCAGCTCTATTATGATATAATAGATGCTCCTGAATTAGTTCATGAATACTGCAAACGCTATGTTGAGGCTCGTATACATACCATTAAGGAACTCGAGCGTCAAAATGCTCTCACTCTTCGTATCAGGAATGAGTATGTAGGTTCTGGTGGAAATTCTTATACAAACGATTTGCCATACATAGGATATGATGGAAAACATGTGAGAACTATTGATCTTTGGGGTTTTGCCACTGCTCAAATGTTCTCTGAAGTTTCTCCAGAAATGCACGAGGAGTTTGCTATTCAACACGAAAAAAAATTTCTCAGTCTTTTTGGACTTAACTGTTATGGTTGTTGTGAGCCCTTACACAATAAACTTGAAATCATTATAAAACATATTCCACGTCTTCGCCGAATATCAATTTCCCCATGGGCAAATATTGAAAAGTCTGCTGAAATACTCCAGAATAATTACGTATTTTCATGGAAGCCAAATCCGACAATTCTTGCAGGAGAATCCTTCAATCCGGAATTTGTCAAAGAGCAAATTAAATCTTTTTGTGAAAGAACAAAAGGTTGTATTACTGAAATAATAATGAAGGACACTCACACAGTCAGAAATGAACCACAACGAATTCATGAATGGGTAAAAATAACAAGGCAAGTCTGTTCAGATTTTACATAAAAATTATTTGAATTTTATGCATCTAATTTGTCGAATCCCATTTGTGATATATTAAATATCGTCAGGGCTAATATGCGAAAAAAGCATTATATTACTACCATTTGTCTTTGTTGTATTTCTTTTACGAGTTAATCTATATGTAAATTTATTGTAACTATATCTGTCGTGATAAAATGGTAAAACCTGAATAAAATTATCCAAATTTTTGAAGCGAAGATTAGGCCATAATATATTGATATTAAGTAAATTAAGTTAAATTTACTTAATTGATTGTAAAATTTTATTTAGAGCTCAAATATAGCTAAAATAAGACAATTATTTTTATAATTAAATTTTGACTTTTTATTATTAAGAAAGTATATTATACAAATTAATTTTTTTAATTTAACCAAGGAGAAAAAGATGGCAGCAAAAGTTGACACTGAAAAATGCACTGGTTGCGAAGCATGCGTTAACACTTGCCCAGTAGAAGCGATTAAAATGGATGGAGGAAAAGCAAAAGTCGGTGATGAATGCATTGACTGTGGTGCGTGTGTTAGTGAGTGTCCAGTAGAAGCTATTTCTATGGAATAAATTCCATTTGAAAGAATGACGCCGGGCGGAGTATTTCCTCCGGCGTTTTATTATTTTATAGTTATTGGTCTATGCAATTAGAAATGTCAGCCAGAGTTATTTTTGATAGTCCAGAAAAATCTTCGGATCTCTTCTATGCAACGAGATTTTACGCACCTGATCCAATTCTTTATATAGAAACAAAGAAATCAAAATTCCTATTTGTATCACCTCTTGAATTTGACAGAGCCAAAAAGGAATGTGCCAAAGACATTAAGATTATTGAAACATACAATAAGGAAGTTTCAGAATTAATTTATTCTTTCTGTAAGGAAAATAGTATCAATCAAATTTCAGTTCCCTATTTTTTCCCTTCTGGTCTACTCTTTGAATTACAGAAATGGGGATTGAAAGTTATTATAGGGGAAAAACCATTTTTTCCTGAGCGAAAAAGGAAGACAAAACATGAAATTGCGAAAATCGCAGAAGCCTTAAAAATTACTGAAAAGGCTATGCAAAGAGCTGAGCAGGTGATCAATGAAGCAAAAGTAATGAAAAATAATATCTTAAAGTGGAATGGGGAAATATTAAGCTCTGAAATTATGAAAAAAATTATTAATCTCGAATTATGTAAATATGATGCAATAGCAAGAGAAACAATAGTTTCATGTGGCAAAGGTTCGTCTGAACCACATAATACAGGTTCAGGAGCAATCAAGGCTTGTCAGCCAATAATAATTGATATTTTTCCACAGGCAAGTTCCGGTTACTGGGGAGATATTACAAGGACGTTTATAAAGTGGAAAGCGGATAGTAAGTTTATGAAAATATTTAATACCGTTCGTATTGCAGGACTTAAGGCAATAGAAAATATAAAATCTGGAGTTAAGGCTTCTGATATATATCAGATAGCTTTTGACTACATTAAATCACAAGGTTTTAAGACAGGAAAAATGAATGGTAAGAATTGCGGATTCTTTCATAGTCTCGGACATGGAGTTGGACTTGATATTCATGAAAGTCCTGTTATATCACCTAAAAATACATTACCTCTTGAGGTTGGGAATGTGATAACCATAGAGCCGGGCCTATACTATCCTGATTTTGGTGGTGTAAGGATTGAAGACTTAATTGTTGTAAGAAATAACGGTTTTCAAAATCTCACTGAATTTCATAAAGAACCAATCATTACTTGAGTATTTTAGGTTCTTTTGTTGGGAGGGCAATAGTTATATTGCTGAGAGAGTTTTTTATTATCAGTACTTATTTCCAAAATAGTTTTAATTCTGCCACGGCAATTCCCATTTCTCCAGCGATAGTATAAAATAGGAAAATTCTTCCATTATCTTCTATTACAAATGGATCACGAAGTTCACAAAGATTTATTCCTGGTCCGTATGAAGATTTTTTTAAAGGATAATTTATTCCTTCATATTCAGTTTCGGGACGCATGATTTCAATCGGTAAAGATTCCTTCCATAAATGCCAATTATCTTTGAGTTCCACAGTGGAAAGTAGTATCCTTTCGGGCTCATCATTTACTCTCGAATAAAAAATCAATAAAAAATCATTTTTTAACAAAACAGCACAATGTCTCATCATTCTGATGAAATTTCCCCTACTTTCAAAAGGGGATACTCCATCTTTTGAGCGAAGTAATTCTCCCCAACCTGAATTTCCTTTTTTTGCTATTGCATAGTAATAACCTTTCCAGTGGAATACTCTGAAGTAGTAAGGTCCAAGTATTTGTTGAGAGCAGCTAAAGTTTAAACCATCTTTTGAAGTTGCAAAAGAGGTAAATTGCCCTTTTTGATTTATAGTTCCTTTTATTGCAGCGGAATGAAAATACATTCTTATTTCTCGGTTTTGATTATCTATATAAATATCAGGCGAAGCGATATGCCCATCAAAAGGGGTGTTTTCAATATGGAGGACACCTGGGGTATAAATCTTCCATGGACCTTCGATATTATCTGAATAAGCCAGACGAATAAAAGTTCCTGTGTGATGTCCAAAATACATGTAATATTTGCCAAAAGGATTGCGTATCCATTCTGGGACACGAATAACAGAAGGTCCGTTAATATTATTTCCCAGAATATCTGAAGAATCAAAAGTTATTAATGGGTTTTTAGAACTGCGTTTTACATTACAAGATACAATACTTTTCATCATTAAATTAAAAATTTTAAATTTCTTTATATATTTTATAAAAAATCGCAATCTGAAATATTTTATTTTTTTGCATTTTCACCTCCGCATAGAGCGAAGGCATCGTGTCCAGCTTTGTTATTTTCAAAATCTGCAGTAGGTACTATATGTTTTTTTTTCATATTTCTCTTCTACATCGCACTGACTTCGTAAAATATGCAAGGATAATTTTTAAATTTGATTTTTAGAAAAAACGGGTTGAGGGAGAAATTCCACAACAACCCGTATATTTTTTCTATTTTGCTTTTTCTACATTATGCTTCCGAGCTTTTTGAAGAATTCCATTCTTCTTTTAGCGTCGTTTTCAGCTTCCTGGAAGAGTTTTTCAGCTTCCTGTGGAGCTGTTTTGAGAAGTGCTGTATATCTTCTTTCTCCTTTGATGAATTCTTGATATGAGATTTGAGCGTCTTTGCTATCCCATATAAATGGGGATTCACCTTTTAGAATCTTCGCAGGATTATACCTGTAGAGAGGCCAATAGCCAGCTTCTACTGCGCGTTTTTCTTCTGTCTGGCTCTTCATCATATCTATACCGTGTGCAATACAAGGCGCATATGCGATGATTATTGAGGGGCCATTGTATTCTTCAGCTTCGCGGAATGCATTTATTGTTTGGACTCTATTTGCTCCCATTGCTACAGATGCTACGTAGACATATCCATAAGTCATACACATAAAGCCGAGATTCTTTTTAGTGAGTCGCATCCCGGAATTTGCGAATTTCGCAACTGCTGCGATAGGAGTAGATTTTGAAGCTTGTCCGCCAGTATTTGAATATACTTCGGTATCCAGGACGAGGATTTTAATATTTTTATTCATTGCCACGACGTGGTCAAGCCCGCCGAATCCGATATCATATGCCCAGCCATCGCCCCCAATACACCATATGCTTTTATCTACGAAATAGTCGGATAATTCTGCTATTTTCGCGAGGATAGATTTTTGTTCTCCATTTGCTTCATTGATAGCCTTTGGAAGGAGAATTTTTATAGCATTTTGAGCGATTATTGCCTCTGAATTTTTCTTATCCCATAATGAGAGAGAATGTTTTAGTG